>JAFRQF010000013.1 GCA_017428765.1 Erysipelotrichaceae bacterium | reverse complement strand
TATTATTCTTTCATGAATCATTATTATGATGTTCTATTGGTGAAGCCGATCCTTATACTATACGCAAATATATTGAAAATCAGTGTTAATGGCATTCATCCCATCGACTGAAGATCAATGGGTTTTCTGCCAAAAAATGTATTAAAAAGGCTCATTACAAGCCTTTCTCATTGATCTTATCAAACAGGGATTTTACATCGATCCCAAGCGATTCCCGCAGCTGGGACAGTGACCCATGGCTCACGAAGCGATCATCGATGCCGATCGTCTCCATGTGTATCTGCAGACCGTTTTTTGCGGCAAACTCGAGGATCTCATCTCCCAGTCCGCCTTTGATGATATCGTTGGTATACAGCCAGATCGGCTTTCCATACTCGAGGATCTCCTTGAGCATCTTTTCATCGATCGGCTTGATGAAACGGGCATTCACCAGCGAATAATTCAGCTCATTTGTCCGGATGATCTTTTCGATCTCCGATAAGGCATTTCCATAGGAGATGATGACCAGATCCGGATCTTCCGGATGGACCAGCCATTCCCAGGTTCCGACTTCCAGGCCGGAAATATCTTCCATACTGCATTTCTTCACATTTCCTTTCGGATAACGTAAGAAGAACGGCCTTTTTTGATCGAATCCGGTCTTCAGCAGTTCCAGTGTCTGCTTGCCGTCTCTGCCCTGAGCGATGACGACATTCGGCAAAGAGCGCAGGAACGAGATATCAAAAACACCGTGATGGGTCGCACCGTCTTCTCCTACAAGCGAAGATCTGTCGACACCTACGACCATCGGCAGATTCATCCTCGAAACATCGTGGTTGAGCTGGTCGTATGCCCTTTGCAGGAAAGAAGAATAGACCGAAACAAACGGCTTCTTTCCGCTGAGAGACAGCCCCGCGGCAAAATCGACGGCCAGATCTTCGGCGATCCCCATGTCATAGCATCGATCCGGGAAACACGAGAAAAGCCTGTTCAAAGAAGAACCATACATCATTGCCGGAGTGACGGCTACGATGTCTTTGTCCTTCTCCATCATCTTTTCCATCGCATCCGCGATCAGTTTGGAATATGTTATCTCATCTTCCGGAACGGAAGACAAAGGTTTGCCGGTGCTCGGATCGAAAGGATCGACACCGTGCCACTTGCCGATCGTATCGGCTTCCGCATAACGGTAGCCCTTCCCCTTGGTCGTCAGACAGTGGACGACGACCGGAACATCTTTTTTCTTTGCCGTCTCGAATGCCGAGATCAGTTCCTTGATGTTGTTTCCGTCGACCGGACCGATATAGTAGAAACCGTATTCGCCGAAATTGCCGGAATCGATGATCGGCTCCTTGATCTTTTCCTTGAATTCATGGATCTTCTGAATGACGGCCGGTCCGTTCTTTCCTTTCAGCAGTGCCGATTTGACGTTGTCCTTAAGATCGTTGTATCCTCTTGAATTCCTAAGCCTGGAAATGCTTGAAGTGATGACACCGACATTGGCGGAGATCGACATGTTGTTGTCGTTGAAAACGATGATCATCTTGTGCTTGTTGAATCCGATCTGATTCAAAGCTTCCAATGAGAGACCGGAAGAAAGTGCACCATCACCGATGACCGGAACGATGTAATAATCGTCCCGCTCCAGATCCCTGGCAGCAGCCATGCCTAAGGCAAACGGAAGCGAAGTCGAAGAATGGCCTGCTTCAAAACAGTCATAGACACTTTCGCTCCTATCCGGGAAACCGGAAATACCGCCGAACTGGCGCAAAGAAGCCATCTGATCGGCTCTGCCGGTCAGGATCTTGTGCGTATAACATTGATGTCCCGTATCGAACAGGATCTTGTCTTTCGGCGCATCAAAACAATAATGTAATGCGATCGTCAGTTCTACGACTCCCAGATTGCTGGAAAGGTGCCCTCCTGTTTTTGAAACGTTTTCCACCAGAAAGGACCGGATCTCTTTTGCAAGGCCAATGAGCTGTGACGTGCTGAGATCTTTGAGAAAAGACGGATCTTTTATCTGTTTCAATTCCATACTATATATAATTTTAGAATGCCCTTCATTCGATGTCTACCAGGATAAAATGTGAAATTATGTTATCGGTTCAGACAAAATAAAAGATCCGGTCAGCCGGATCGTTTACAAAACCGAACGTTTTATTGTCCCATGGACTTCATGATCGCACGGATCTGTGCCTCAGAAGGCTTCCTGCCCATCTGTGCATACATCGCACGGATCATCTTTTCGTTGATCGGAGGATTTTCCTTGAGCTGCTTTTCAAAATTCTTTCTGGTAACGAAGAATGTGATCACCGCACCAACGGCACCGCCGATAACAAAATATAAAAGAGACATCCAAAAGTTCATATTTACACCGTCCTTACTTAATAAATTCTATATTAAATAGTTCCTTTTGTCTATTTCAGACCTAATGGGTGAGAAATTTCCCTTTTCTCAGCAGGTGGGCCATCTATAACTGCTTTTAGGATCCCCGTCTAGGGTCTTCGACACCGGCAGTTAACACTCGATAGTCCGTAAATATAGTGTAGGAATTTCATTGTGTCCCATTAGGTAATTCCATTATATTCGCTCTTTTTTCCTTTTACCAGTCTTGACTTGCAGGAAGGAAATATGCTAACAAAAACCATTCACTTTTCAGCGAATGGTCTCATAAGTTTTCGATAAGAATCTTTGAACTGCTCGATCTTGGAATCCGAATCGAGCGAATAATTGTCGTAGCAGATCTGGCTTCCGTAGAATTCCCCGTTGACGATGGAGAATACCTGCGGTGTGAGCAAGGTCTTTTCCCCGTCTTCACCTGTTCCCAGGATCTCATAGAGATAATCGACAAGCTTGTCCTGCACGTCTTTTTCCGTCAGAGGATCATCCGGATTATGGACATCGATGTAATAGATCGTCACGCCAAGTTCTTTTGCGACATCGTTGATGTAGCGGCACACCCTCTGGCAGCAGTTGCAGCTGTGCATACCCAGAAAAAAGATACCAGATGACTTTTCATCGATCGTATGAAACAATTCTGCGGTCTTGATGAGGCGGAAGTTGTGATCGGTCGAAGATACGCCTTCGTAGCCCGACATATCCACTCTGTCGGAAACGATCTCATAGGGATATTCCGGGACCGGGATCTCTTCTTTCTTGGCACAGGCGGCCAAAGACAGTGTGATAAGCAGGATGATAAGCAGTTTCTTCATCAGATCCCGCTCACTTCGATCTTGTCGAACAGTTCTTCGATCTTCTCCTTGGAACCCAGGTCATTGGACATGCAGGTAGCAAGAGATGCGGCATTGGCGTATTTGAAGGATTCTTCTACGCTGGCACCGCGGATGACGCCATACAGATAGCCGGCGACCATCGAATCGGCAGAACCGGTCGTGTTGACCAGAGAATCTTTCAGGTTCTCACATTTCAGACAGACATTCTGTGTGAATACGTAGGATGGCTTGTGCGGAGCGGAATACAGGATCGATTTCACGCCTTTTTCAAGATAGCGTTTCGCCGTTTCCACGACATCGCCGTCGGTATTGCGGTCATTGAGTTTGATGCCGTATAGACCGAAATCCAGGCAATGTTCGATAAATTCCTTTTCACCGTCCAGTACGACCTTGACCCCTTCTTCACAGAGTTCCTTTACAAGATCGACCATCCTGTCTTTGATCTCCTCTTCAATGTTTCCCGAAAGGACGAAGATATCATCGGTATAAACAGAATTCAGACGCGCTTTGAAACGGTTGAACTCCGTATCGGTGATATGCGGACCCTTGGCATTGATGGAAGTCTCATACTCGGAATCCATGATCTTGAGATTGATCCTGGTATTGTCAGCGATCGTCGTAAACAACGGCTGAACGTTTGGATAATGAGAAATAAAACTAAGATAGAAGTCTTTCGTGAAACCGCCCAGGAATCCCAGCGCGACAGATGGGATCCTGAAGTTGTTCAGAACGATCGAAACATTGACGCCTTTTCCGCCGGCATCATACATTTCCATATCGGAACGATTGGTTTTGCCAAGCTCAACGTTTGGAAGAGTGATGTAATAGTCCAGAGATGGATTGGTTGTGCATGTGTAGATCATAGTTTTATTGTACCTTATTTTGTTTTAGCGCTGAATAGCTTCGAATCTGGATTTCAACTCTTCAACGATCTTTCCGTGGATCGCATTGACATCTTCCGTCTTGAGCGTCTTTTCGTTGTCCTCATAGACGATCGACAGAGAAACAGACTTGTAGCCCTTCTCGATATGTTCGCCCTGGTAGACATCAAAGACTTCCGCCTTCTTGACGATGTGTCCGCCGACTTTCCTGATGCAGGCAAGCAGATCGGCAGCCTTGACTTCTTCCTTGACCATCAAGGAGATGTCTCTGGAAACGGACGGATACTTGCTGATGACAGGAGCCTTGACCTTGGAAGGCGTCGCCTGAGCCAGAACATCAAGCATCAGTTCGGCATAATAAACATCATTCAGCTTCAGCGTCTTGAGATATGCCGGATGCAGCTTACCGAAGATACCCAGGATCTTGCCATCCATCATCAGCACTGCTGACTGGTACGGATGGAAATGTTTGGTATCGAGATCGTTTTCCTTGATGGAGACTCTGCCCATCTCGAAACCTAAGGTCGATAAGATCTGACGCAAGAGTCCTTTGACGACATAGAAATCCGTTTTCAAAGACAGATGTTTCACCTTGTCCTGAATGAGATCGCCTTCCATGACGATGCCCAGTCTTTCCTCTTCGCCCTTGGAAGTATAGATCTTGGAGATCTCAAACAGACCCAGATCGGAATTGTAGTGATCCAGGTTGTAAGACAAAGCTTCCAGCAAGGAGTTCATCAAAGAGGTACGGATATATTTTCTGGCATCCGAAAGCGGAGAGATCATCGCTACGGCATCACCGCTTGGAAGCAAGGATTCTTCGATATATTTTTCATTGACCAGTGTGTAGTTGACTGTGTCATACAGACCATGTTTGGTCAGCAGATCACGGATGACACGGCGGATGTTCTGGATGTTGGAAAGCTTTCCGACGGTCTGCGGCATCAAAGGAAGCGTCGATGTCAGATCATCGAAATCCGTAAGACGGACGATCTCTTCATCGATATCTTCTCTGATCTTGAGATCGCTTGCCCTGTGGGATGGGATCGTCGTAATGAAAGTCTCACCCTCGACTTTGCATTCAAAACCAAGACGTTTCATAACGGAAACGGCTTCATCCATCGTGTATTCTTTGCCGATCAGAGCATTGAGGTGAGACAAGGTCTCAGAGATCTGATATGGTTCATAATCGGCTTTGCCGTATTCGACGGTCTTTTCAAATCCGCTGGCATCGGCAAGCTCAATGAGCAGTTCGACCGCACGGTCGACCGCTTTGTTCTGTGCCATCGGCTCAAGACCCTTGGCGAATCTGGCGGCAGCTTCCGTCTGTAAACCCAGACGGTTGGAAGTACGTCGGATCTGCGCATGATCAAACAATGCCGCTTCGATGATCAGACCGGTCGTATCATCAAGGATCTTGGTGTTGTCACCGCCCATGATGCCGGCGATACCGATCGGCTTGCCTTCCGAGGTGATCATGAGATCGCCTTTTTCGATCTGGTAGTCGATGCCGTCCAGCGCCGTATAGACGCCCTCATAGTCATCTCTGACCGTGATCTCTTTGGCAGGATTGGAACGCAGATCATAGAAATGTAACGGCTGTCCCGTTTCCAGCATGACGTAGTTGGAGATATCGACCAGGTTGTTGATGCATTTGACGCCGTTTGCACGCAGATGCGCCTTCATCCATTCCGGAGATTCCTTGATCGTGACGTGATTTACGACTTTTGCCAGGAAATGCGGGCAGTTGGCGGATTCCGACTTCAGAATGAAATCGGATTCTTCACCGATATCAGCTTTTCCTTCAAAATCCGGAAGCCTGACTTCGCGGTCTAAGATCGCACCCATTTCCTTCGCCATGGCATACATGGAAAGACAGTCCGGTCTGTTGGCATAGATCGATACATCGAGGATGGTATCGTCATAGCCGAGTTTCTTCAAGATATCGGTATCACCGACTTCAAATCTGTCGTCGAGTTCCTCGATACCGCTGTGGCTTGGCGAATCTTCCGGAAGAAGATCATCGGAAATGCCCAGTTCCTTCAAAGAACACAGCATGCCGTTGGATGCTTCACCGCGGATGACACCGGCTTTGATCTCGCCGCCCGGCAGCTTGGCGCCGACTTTGGCAACGATTACTTTGAGCCCTTCTCTGCAGTTCGGCGCACCGCAGACGATATCAAGCACTTCGCTTCCGATATCGGTCTTTGTCACATGCAGGTGGTCGGAATTCGGGTGATCCTTGCATTCGATGACTTTGCCTACGACAAGGTTGGTGCCTTCCGACATCTTATCGATGGCTTCGACTTCAAAACCGCACTTGACCATCTGATCGACGATCGCATTCGTATCCAGACCTTTCAGGTCGATGAAATCACTTAACCAGTTCAAACTTAATTTCACGGTCTTTTCCTCCCTTATCTCTTGAATCCGTCAAGGAAACGGACATCATTGGTATAAAGATCACGGATATCGGTGATCCCGTATTTGAGCATGGCAACTCTTTCGATTCCCACACCGAATGCAAAACCGGTGTAGACCTTAGAATCGATGCCGGCCATCTCCAAAACGTTCGGATGGACCATGCCGGAACCTAAGATCTCGATCCAGCCGGTGCCCTTACAAGTCGGGCATCCCTTGCCGTGGCAGATATGGCAGGTCATATCGACCTCAAAAGAAGGCTCGGTGAACGGGAAGTAGGAAGGTCTGAAACGGATCTTGGCATCCTTGGAGAACATCTCACGGATCATCAGTTCCAGAGTGCCTTTCAAATCGGCGACGGTGATGTTCTTGCCGATGACAAGACCTTCACACTGAGTGAACTGATGGGAATGCGTCGCATCGTCGTCATCTCTTCTGTAGACTTTGCCCGGGCAGATGACCTTGATCGGCAGATCATTGGCCTGCGCTTCCAATACACGCATCTGAATGGCGGTCGTCTGTGATCTTAAAAGGTGTGTCGGATCGACATAGAAGGTATCCTGCATGTCTCTTGCCGGATGGCCTTCCGGAGTATTGGCTTTGGTGAAGTTGTAAAGATCCGATTCAAGTTCCGGTCCTTCCGCAACATTGTAGCCCATACCGATAAAGACATCTTCGATCTCCTTCTGAACCAGCGTCAGCGGATGTAAGGTACCCTGCTTTGGCGTATAGGCATCCAAAGTGATATCGACTTTCTCGGAAAGAAGTTTTGCGTTCATCAATACTTCTTCAAGTTCCGCCTTTTTGGCGTCCATGGCTGCCGATACGGCATTTTTGAGATCATTGACCATCTGGCCGAATTTCGGCTTTTCTTCCGCCGGCAGATCTCTCATCTGTGCCATCAGAGACTGGATCTTCCCCTTCTTGGAAAGGTATTCGATCCTGAGGTCTTCCAAAGTCTTGCTGTCGGCATTCGCTACAGCATTCAAAGCTTCGTTCTTCAAAGCTTCCAGATCCAACATAATTTCATCCTCCCTAAAATAAAAAAGGCGGAACAAGGGCGCTGACGCGCGGTACCACCTTATTTTTAACTCTTATCCTTAACGCGGATCTCACGTGGAGTATTGGTCCAACTCAAGAAGTGAATTCGCTGATTGACTGTCAGGATCTTACAGCACAAGGATCCATTCTCTTTGACAGCAGCCTCAGTTACTGCTCTTCTTTACGTACTCTAAAATTATAACATAAGAAAAACAAAAGAAAAGAGGCCCGAAAGCCTCTTTCTAAGCTTATAAAGTTGTATCGACCTTGATACCAGGACCCATGTTGCTGGAAAGCGTGCAGGACAGGATGTACTGGCCTTTGACAGCAGCCGGTTTCGCTCTGTTGATGACTCCGAGCAGTGTGTTGAAGTTTTCAGCAAGCTTATCAGTATCGAATGAAGACTTACCGACTAAGCAGTTGATGTTGCCTTCCTTATCGACACGGTAAGTGACCTTACCTTTTTTGATCTCTTCAACAGCCTGTGCGATGTTCATCGTAACAGTGCCTGTCTTAGGGTTCGGCATTAAGCCTTTCGGACCTAAGAGCTTACCTAATTTACCAAGTTCACCCATCATATCCGGAGTAGCGACGATGACATCGAAGTCAAACCAGCCGCCCTTGACCTTTTCAAGGATCTCTTTGTCGCCGACATAGTCAGCGCCTGCAGCCTTGGCTTCTTCCATCTTCGCACCCTGAGTGACGACTAATACCTTCTGAGATCTGCCGGTGCCGTTCGGTAAAACGATAGCACCACGGATCTGCTGGTCAGCCTGACGAGGGTCAACGTTTAAGGAGAAGGAAGCTCTGATCGTAGCATCATAATTAACTAATGTGGTCTTCTTAGCGAGTTCGCAAGCCTCAAGAGCAGAATACTTCTTGTTGCTGTCGATCATTGCTTTCGCGTTGTTATATTTCTTTGAACGTTTCATTAGTCAACTACCTCGATTCCCATATTCTTTGCAGTACCTGCAATGATCCTCATTGCTGCTTCAACATCGTTGGCGTTGAGGTCAGGAAGCTTGTATTCAGCGATCTCTCTTAACTGAGCGGTCGTGATCTTGCCAGCCTTGACGCTGTTCGGTGTGCCGGATGCCTTTTCAACACCTGCAGCCTTCTTTAATAAGAATGCAGCCGGAGTCGTCTTTAAGACGAAATCAAAGGACTTGTCTTCATACGCAGTGATGATGACAGGGACGATATCGCCCATTCTGTCTTTTGTCTGATCATTGAACTGTGTGCAGAACTGAGGCATATTGATACCTGCAGATGCCAGAGCCGGACCCGGTTTAGCCTGACCGGCCTTGAAGTTTAACTTACAAACTTTTGCAACTTTCTTTCTTGCCATATTTCCTCCTTTTGGCGCGTGGTATTTACGGAGCAGTTGCTCTCCTTCCACAGCTTTACTATTATAGCCTAAATAAAAGGCTTATTTCAAGCCTTTTTTCGCTATTTATGCTTATAGAATACGCGGTTTTCAAGGGCGAAGATCTTCTGGGTGAATTCCCCTTGCTTGACCTCGTCGAGCGCCTTGTCGATGGTGTTGATCCTGGCATCGATATTGTCGATCAGGTTCAGCATCTCCGCTTCCATCGTCTCAGGACGGACCGGCGAACCATATTCGAGCTGGCCATGGTGAGACAGCACCATATGTCTCAATAGCAGCAGTTCCTCGCTGTCCTCCAGGCCGAGATCCTTGCCGATCTGCAACAGTCTGGCATCCATGATCGAGATATGTCCCAGAAGTTTTCCCTGCTTGGTATATTCGGTGACCACAGGTGATGTGAGTTCTTCGATCTTGCCTAAGTCGTGGATGATCACGCCGGCGATCAGATAATCTCTGTTCAAAGAAGGATAGATCGTACACAAAGCCGCTGCGACCTTGATCATACCGGAAGTGTGCGTTGCAAGACCACCGATGAAATTGTGGTGGATCTTGGCTGCCGCCGGATAATCATAAACGCTGTTATTGTAATAATTCAAAGCGCCGGAAACGATCTTGGCGATGTTTTCATTGCCTATCATATTGATACCTTCCTGGATATTGGAACGAAGCGTTTCCTTGGAGACAGGCGAACGGAAGACGAATTCATCCATATCGATCTCCGACTGTGGAAGCGGCAGGACTTTCAAAACCTTGGCCTGCAGGTTGTTTTTATACTTGATCACTTCGACATCGAAGTCGTAGACTTTGCCCACCTCAAGCTGTTTCTCCAGCTCCGGCTTGACATCCCAGAGCTTTGCTTCGATCGACTTGGTGGAATCCTGAAGGACCAAAGAAAGATACGGGTTGCCGGAATTGGTCGTACCTCTGACAAGCGATGAGATCAAAAGCGGTGTACTGACGCGTTCCCCTTCTGTAAAATCCTTAACTTTCTTTGCCATGTTTTTCCTCCATTACCGTTCTGATATCCGAATAAGAAAAGCCCTTCTGCAAAAGCGATGCAATGATGCGATCATCCATATCGCGTCCTTCATACTTTCTTTCATATTTATGCAAGACTTTATCAAATTCCTTACGTAATAATTCTAACTCATTTTCATCCTTCATATCCGTGCTTTGCACAGCTGAAGATGCCGTTTCATAAGAATAACCGAGACCTACAAGTTTGTTGAGTATCGCTTTCTTTTTTGCGCTGCAGGACTTGTTTCGGATCGTCCGTTCAAACTTCTCTGCCAGCTGCAAGGCTTTGGCATATTCTTCGTTCTGATCGACTTTCAGATGTTTAGTGATCAGCTGTTCACTGATCCCTTCTTTCTTCAGTTTGTAGCGTATCTGTTTCCCTGACAGCTTGGAATCCTTGAGATACGAGATCCTGGACATGCAGTACTTTTCATCATCAAGAAGTCCATATGAGATCAGCTTGCTTATCATCTCATCGATCTGTTTTCTGTTTAAACCCTTTCCTTTCAGGTGGTCTTTGATCTGTGCGACCGTATGGTCTTTATACGCAAGCTTGCGCAAAGCGCTTCTGTAGGCCTTAAAAAGGATCTCTTCATCCTTGAGCTTTTTATAAAGATCTTCATCAAGACCCTTGAGATCCTTTATTTTGTGCTCAAAATACGAATCGACAGACAGCTGTATCTTTTCTTCTTCCAGATACAACATGACATAGTCTTCATAGATCTTCAGTTTCTTTATCGGATATGAGATATCCTTGTTTTCATCCTCTTTCTTTAGACCATCAAGAAATTCTTCCAGTTCCATGTTTTAAGTATACCCGATTTGAAAGACAAAATAAAAAAGCAAGCCGGCATACACCGGCTTGCATAGAGACTGGATTATTTAGCTCTTGCTTCGAGGTTCGCAAATCTTCTCTTTGCGTCGTTCTTAGCTTTTTCGTATAATTCCTGAGCCTTATCAGGGTTGACCTTGACCAGGTTATTATATCTGGCTTCATCCATCAGGAAATCCTGGAACTTGTCGAAATCAGGAGTCTTGTAATCGATTGTAAGAGGAGATTCGTTACGAGGATCATATCTGTAAAGTGTGACATAGCCGCACTCGACAGCCTGTTTCTGAACGACCTGCTGTTTAGACAGACCGCCCTTGATTCCGTGCAGTTCACATGGGCAGTAAGCGATGATCAGAGACGGACCATTGTAGCTTTCAGCTTCTTTCAAAGCCTTGATCGCCTGCATTCTGTTGGCACCCATACATACAGATGCAACATAAACATGTCCATAGCTCATCGCGATCTGACCTAAGTCTTTCTTAGCAACTGCTTTACCGCCTGCAGCGAACTGAGCGATGGAAGCAGCCTGTGAAGACTTCGAAGACTGACCGCCTGTGTTGGAGTAAACTTCAGTATCCAGAACTAAGATGTTGACGTTCAGGTTGTTAGCGATGACGTGGTCTAATCCGCCGTAACCGATATCATATGCCCAGCCGTCACCACCGACGATCCAGACGGAAGCGGAGACTAAGTCTCTGCACTGTTCAGCAAGTACATGGACTGCTTCGCAAGAAGACTTGCCAGCCAGTTCACCGATCTTGCCGGCGAGTTTCTTTTCTTCTGTTCTGTTGCCGTTGATCTTGAGGTACTGTTCGAGGACTTCCTTGAGTTCAGGTTCGACCTTGTCAAGGTTGTCTTCCATGACTTTCAGCAGAACTGCCTTCTGGTAGTTCTTAGCCAGAGCCATACCATAGCCGTATTCAGCGTTGTCTTCGAATAAGGAGTTCGCCCAAGCAACACCGTTGCCGTTCTTATCCGTAACAAACGGAGTAGAAGGAGTAGAACCACAGTAGATCGAAGAACAGCCGGTAGCGTTAGCTACTAACATATCCGGACCGAATAACTGAGAAACGAGTCTGTAATAAGGAGCTTCACCACAGCCTGGGCATGAACCCGGAACTTCGAAGTAAGGCTTTAAGAACTGCGTTCCCTTCGGAGTATCGTTAACGAGTTCTGACTTGTATTCTGTTTCATTGAACAGGTAGTCAGCCAGAGGAGCTTCGTTCATCAAAGAGTGGACGTCGACCATCGTTAAGGCCTTGTTTCCGCCCTTACCCGGACATTCAGCAGCACACAGACCACAGCCTACACAGTTGTCAGGAGAGACCTGGATTCTGAACTTATAGTTTTCAGCACCCTTGCCCATAGCCTGGATCGTTTCGAATTCCATTGGAGCATTTGCGATCTCTTCCGGAGTCAAAGCGAACTGTCTGATCGTTGCGTGCGGACATACGAATGAACAGAAACCACACTGGATACAGTTTTCAGGATTCCATTTCGGAACATAAGAAGCGATGTTTCTGTGTTCAGCATAAGAAACATTGTTTCTGAAGGAACCGTCTAAGACACCATACTTGGTGAATGCGGATACAGGCATATCGTAACCGCTGAGCGTATCGAAGCCCTGTACGAATTCATCGAAGTAAGCATCGCCGGTCTTTTCAACTTCGAACTTGGAAGGAAGATCGAGCCATTCAGCCTTGACAGGGATCTCGACGAGACCTGCCTTACCTGCATCGATCGCTTTCCAGTTCATAGCGACGACATCGTCACCCTTCTTGCCGTAAGACTTCTTAGCAGCAGCCTTCATGAGGTCAAGAGCCTTGTCATAAGGCATGATCTGTTCGTTGAGAGCGAAGAATGCAGACTGTAAAGTCGTGTTGGTTCTTCTGCCCATACCGATCTCGTTACAGATCTTCGTAGCGTTGATCGTGTAGAACTTCGCATGCTTCTTGGCGAGCTGGACCTTCATACGGTTCGGCAGATAGTCTTCGATCTTTTCAGGATCGATCGTCGTGTTGAGCAGGAACGTACCGCCATCCTTCAGACCTGCCAGCAGATCATACTTGAGAACGTAAGAATCAAGTGAGCAGGAAACGAAGTCAGCGTTGTTGACATAGTAAGTGGAAGTGATTGGATCCGGACCGAATCTTAAGTGAGATCTTGTGACACCGCCGGCCTTCCTGGAGTCATACTGGAAGTAAGCCTGTGCATACAGATCTGTGTTATCACCGATGATCTTGACGGAGTTCTTGTTGGCACCGACAGTACCGTCTGAGCCTAAGCCCCAGAACAGACATGAAGTGTAAGAACCGTCGATCTTGAAGTTCGGGTCGACATCGAGTGACAGATGAGTGACATCATCATTGATACCGATCGTGAATTCTTCTTTCGGAGCATCCTTAGCCAATTCGTCGTAAACAGCCTTGATCTGGTTCGGAGCAGTATCCTTGGAAGCGATACCGTATCTGCCGCCGATGATCTTGATGTCGCAGTCTTTTAAGACGCTTAAGACATCGAGGTATAACGGCTCTCTCGTACCGATCTCTTTGGTTCTGTCTAAGACAGCGATCTTCTTGACAGTCTTTGGTAAGACGTTGAAGAGATACTTAGCGGAGAACGGTCTGTAAAGATGAACGGAAATGACACCGATCTTTTCGCCTTTGGCAGTTAAAGCATCGATGACTTCCTTGATCGTCTCAACGACGGAGCCCATAGCAACGATAACTCTTTCGGCATCCTCAGCACCGTAGTAAGTGAACGGCTTGTAATCTCTTCCTGTATGTTCAGAGATCTTAGCCATGTAATCAGCTACGATATCAGGAACCTTAGCGAAGTGCTCGTTCTGAGCTTCTCTGGTCTGGAAGACGACGTCATCGTTTTCCGCGCCGCCTCTTGTGACAGCGTTGCCGTGCGGATTCAAAGCATTGTCTTTGAATCTCTTGACAGCATCCATATCAAGTAATGATTTCAGGTAGTCATAATCCATGACTTCGACCTTCTGAATTTCATGAGAAGTTCTGAAACCATCGAAGAAATGCATAAACGGAACTGAAGCCTTGATTGCAGATAAGTGTGCGACACCGCCTAAGTCCATAGCTTCCTGAACGGAGTTGGAGCAAAGCATTGCGATACCTGTCTGTCTTGCAGCGTAGATATCTTCGTGGTCACCGAAGATAGAAAGCGCACTTGTAGCTAATGCTCTGGCAGCAACATGTACGACGCCCGGTAATAATTCACCGGCCCATTTGTACATATTCGGGATCATGAGCAATAAGCCTTGAGATGCAGTGAAAGTAGTAGCTAAAGCACCACCCTGCAAAGTACCATGAACAGCACCTGCAGCACCTGCTTCTGATTGCATTTCCGCAACTTTTACGACATTACCGAAAACGTTCGTTCTCTTCGCGGTAGCCCAGGAATCTACTACTTCAGCCATCGTTGATGACGGAGTGATAGGATAAATCGCGGCTACATCAGTAAAAGCATACGCGCAATGAGCGGCAGCAGTGTTGCCATCCATTGATTGGAAAATCTTTCCCATAATTAAAAATCTCCTCCTATGCATATCAATTATATCTCAAAGGAGGAGACTTTTGTATATTGTTTTAATTGCGATATATCAGTTGGACTGCTTGTTAACGATATAGACTTTTATCGGCGTAGAAACAGGATAATAGCCTGCCGAATATGAAGCTCCATATTCGCCTACTTCGATCTTTTCCAGCTGTCCGACGGCCCTGTCGGAAGAGACGCCGATGTATTCGACTTTATAGAAGACGGAGAGTTTCTTTTCCATCATTTCTTTGGTCTGATCGTAAGTAGAACCGACGTCGTAACGTCCCGGAGTCATGATGTAACCGGTCTCTTCCGCTTGTTTTCCAAGAGACAATCCGTAATTGAATGCTTCGCCAGGTGTAAAGGTTCCCGAACCGTGCCATACGACATAGCCTTTTGCGACCGTATCGGAATACGCATCTCTGGCAGAAGAATGTGTCGGGGTCAGACCCAGGTTCTTGCCGGCGGTGATGAACTCACTTTCGCTCTTGCCGACATAGGTACCGGAAGAGACATAGATCGAAGAATCTGCTTTCTTGCCAAGTGAGAGGCCGTAATTGAAGGCTTCGTTTTTCTCATAGACGCCATAGCCATGAGTTACAACAGAACCCTTGGCGATCGTATCGGAGTAGGCATCTCTGGAAGATACGTGCGTCGCTTTCAGACCGAGTTCTGTAGCTTTTTTCTTGAAGTTTTCTTCCGTATAACCGACATAGGCACCGTTAGTGACTACGATCTCATCATCGGTTGCCGAACCTGAAGATCCGTCACTCTTTCCTAACGACAGGCCGTAATTGAACGGATCGGAAGAATCGTTCGTGTTATACGTGCCTGAGCCATGCCATACGATATTGCCTTTGGCTATAGTATCCGAATAGGCATCCTTTGAAGTCTTGTGTGTAGGGATCAAACCCAAAGCCACAGCCGCTTTCTGGAATTCTTCTTCGCTCTTGCCTACATAAGTTCCGGCAGAGATATCGACAGTCGAAGGAACGGACTTCTTTCCTAAAGAAAGACCGTAATTGAACGCTTCGTTTTTCTCATATACGCCATAGCCATGAGTTACAACAGAGCCTTTGGCGATCGTATCGGAGTAGGCATCTCTGGAATCGATATGCGTTGCCTTCAAGCCAAGCTCTGTTGCCTTTTTCTTGAAGTTTTCTTCCGTATAGCCTACATATGCCCCGTTGGTGATGACGATCTCATCATCGGTTGCGGAACCCGAGGATCCGTCGCTCTTTCCCAAAGAGACGCCGTAATTGAACGGATCAGACGAATCATTGGTATTGTAGGTACCCGAGCCATGCCATACGATATTGCCTTTAGCTATAGTATCGGAATATTCGTCCAATGAAGTCTTATGCGTCGGGATGAGGCCCAATGCTACGGCAGCCTTCTGGAATTCTTCAACGGTTTTTCCTACATAGGTTCCTGCCGAGACATAAACGGTCGCAGGTGTCGAGCTGCCCTCTTTGCCTAAAGAAAGACCGTAATTGAATGTTTCGTTCTTGACGTATGTGCCTGAGCCATGCCATACGATGCTGCCTTTGACGATCGAATCGGAATAGGCATCCTTTTCGGCTTTATGATTGGCCTTGAGACCAAGCTCATTCGCTTTGCTCTTGAAATTCTCTTCGGTATATCCGACATAAGCACCGGATTTAACGACGATGTCTGAAGATGAAGATCCGTCTTCTTTTCCTAAAGAGAGTCCGTAATTGAATGCTTCGTTCTTTTCATAAGTGCCTGAGCCATGCCATACGATACTGCCTTTGGCGATCGAATCGGAATAGGCATCCCTGGAAGTGTTGTGTTTGGCTTCCAGACCGAGCTCTGTTGCCTTTTTCTTGAAGTTTTCTTCGGTATAGCCGACATAGGAACCGGCTTTGACAACGATGTCGGCAGAAGACTTGCTTTCATCCGTGCAGACGCCATAGTTGATCGTCTCGCCATAGGTATAGGTCCCCGAACCATGCCATACGATATTGCCTTTGCTGACAGTCGTGGAAGAAGCATCTTTGGCCGTATTGTGATTCGGTACCAGGCCGAGTCCTTTGACCTGACTTTCAAATGCCGCAACACTCAGATTGACATACTCGCCGTATTTTACTTCGATCGGCTCATTTGCCGCATTTTCTTTTCCTTTGGAGATGTAGACCGTGACCGGCGTATCGGAATAGATCGATTCCATCGGTTCCATGCGGATCACGATGCCTTTGCTGACGGTATCAGAGAACTCTTCAACAAAACTGATGTTCTCGATGCCGTTCTTGTTTGCCCAGTCTTCGATCGAAGATCTTTGCGCTTCATAAAGCTGCGGCAGTTCGATCGGAGAGATCAGTTCGCTTGAGATGCGGATCGTGATCTTATCGGTAAGTTTCGATCCGGCATTGAGAGATTGCTGAAAGACGATGTCCTTTTCAACGGATCTCGATCCTTCGTATACGATCTCGCAGGAATACCTGTCATCGAGCTGACCGCACCATTCAAATACTTCCTCTTTCTTTTTCCCGAGAAAATCCGGAACCGTGACTTCCTTGACGGAGTTCAGCAGATTGTAACCCAGGAAACCTGCAGCGCCTAGTGTCAGCACCAGTGCCAGGATGATCAGATAGTTTATTTTGTTCGCAAAAAATGATTTCATGTTCTTGCTCCTTAGATCAATTGAAATGTTCCACATTCATCAAGAGCCTGTAGCGGATCGAATCGGTGATATAGGAGACCCTGAGACCCTCCGTTTCAAACGGCTGATGTTCATAACCGTAGGCATTGGTGATCTCACCGATGTCGACGAATTCGCCGTTGCGGACTTTTAAGATCAGCTTATATGTTCCGCTCAGTTCGCTCAGATCGGCTCTTGCCGTATAACAGATCTTATCCATGTTGTAAGACGACTCATAGAAGCTCTGATAATCGAAGCTGCAGGCATGAGAAACGGTATCCGCTTTGACATAGCCTTCCTCATTGACCAGATAGAGTTCATGCATATTCTCTTCAAGATCGTAGTTGAGATAATAGATCATTCCTACGCCTTCAAAGACCGCATACGTCTTATCTTCGATCGTTTCATAAGTTACCGCATCCAGAGCGATCAGAGAAGAACGCTTGCTTGGCTTGCTGATCGAAGAATCCTCAAAGATCTTCTTTTCGATATCGACTTCCGCTCTGTAGCCATAGAAATCGTTCAGGGCAACCTTATAATCCGTCGTGTCGCTGCTGTAGGTCAGCAGACCGATCTGGCTGTTGAACGACTTCAGAAGTGTGGTCAAGGAAGTCTTTCCGTCAAAGATCGTCTCGATACGGAAAATGTAAGAGCCCTTCTCCATCGCTGAGAGATCGACATTCACCGCAAAACCGGCATATTTGTAATCAAAGCCGTCATTGATGTTGTAGCCTAAAGAATCTGTCGTCTGACAATCCAGTACATATTTCTCGGAATTGTCTTTCAGATCGAAGATATGAAGCTTATGAACGACTTTGGCAGGGTCGGTCATGTTGTAATTGGTGATCACGGAGATACCGTTCAGTGAAAGCTGCGTGCCGTTTAATTCCATCGTGTCGATCATGGCGATCGCTTCATGCGGAAGATCCGGCGTGATATTGCTGATCGGCGTTTCGTTGAGTCTTACGACATCGTCTTTGTTCAGATATGCCACGGAAGCATTCCAGTCATACTTGATGACGCCGTCATCGGTGACGATATTTCCGCCGGCGACCGGATTCGTTGATTGGACCTTATAACGGTTGGCGTCTTCTTCAAGAAGGACGACCGTCAGATCTTTCTGATAGTGAGAACCGAATCTGCCGGTATATAAAACGCTGTTTCCGGTATATGCCTTATAGAAACTCGGATCCCAGTAGATCGAAGAATCATACAAGACATCGTTGTAGTTGTTCTTGACAAAACCCAAGGCATACTTGTTGTGATCGGTCAGGTTTCCGTTTTTGCCGTTATTGTATTTATCGATCGCATAAGCAACAGAAGCGATCTTCATGCCCCAGTATGGGTCGGAAGCATACTTGACGTTGATGCCGGCACCCTTATTTCCCACACAAGTCCCGAAATAACGGGAATTCGTGTAATCCATGAACCAGTATAAGTTCCTGCCCATCTGTTCATTGACACAGGCTCCCACCGAAGAGAAACTTGATGCCGAACCCGGGTTGTCATCGTAGGCCGACCAGCCAAACAGGTTGTTGCGGTTGACGGCATACCAGGAAGTGCCATACGCCGATTCCAGACATGCCATCGCATATACCAGCAAGGCATTGCAGCCAAAAGAATTCTGAGCATCGATAAAGGCGGAGCCTTCATTCTTCATGACCGTTCCGGTCGAGTAGATGGAATTCAGGAAGCTGTTGAATGTACTTGCCGAGATATCGGTCTTTGAACGGAGCGGAAGGAACTGGTAGTAATTATAGACAGTTGCCGCTTTGTTGGTAAGCTTTGAATCCGTATAGAAGTTGATGCCGTCATTGGAATAATACTTTGTTCCGACGCTCATTCCGGCCTTCAGATAGTTTGCCGCATTATCGACGCTGATCGCATAAGGAAGCGCATCTCTGTCGCTGTTCGAACGCGGATAGGCACGGAAATAGTGGAAGACCAGATCGGTATAATTGCCGTTCTGCTCCAACTGGAAGTAGTTCTGATGGACTCTTACTTCAAAAGCTTCTTCACCTTCATAGGTGTTTCTGCCGCCGAGCCAGATACAGATCCCCTTCTCGATGAATTTGCTTGGGACAAGATCCGTATATTCCAGATCGGTGTAGCCTTCAAAGCCATTCAATACGATACGGATATATCCCTTGCCGGAAGTGGCGATATCATAGACATCGGCTCCGCAGGTATCAATATAGGTCATCTCATAGTGATTTGCCACATAGGTCGTCTTATACTTGGAAGAATCCTTGTTTGCCGGATCCTGATAAAGGTTCATCGTGGAAGAGTTCCTTCTGCCCGGATAGGTATAGGCCAGACCGGAATTCATCGCAACGATGCCGGATGGCGAATAGGACTTGGAGTAGCGTACCACATAGTCCGGATTGGCTTTCATCGCCTTTTTGGCGGAAGCGAAATCTCCGTGACACGAGATCTTGGAGAAGGAACCGTCATCTTCGATATAGGAAACCTCAAACTGCCCTGCTTCACACGCATAGGAATAGTGTTCATCAGCCGCAGCATCAAAACTGCCGGAAAGCGGCATGAGATTGACTAAGATCAGAGATGTGAGAAGTAAGACAAAGAGTTTTTTCATAAGTTAGATCTATTCAAGGACAGTCGGGACTTTCACCCAGTCGTTGCTGTTGGAGAACATCAGCATCAGTGAACCGGAATAATCCGGACCGTCGCTTTGGGCAAATGTTTCAAAAAACAGAGCTCCGTTTTCTCCGACTTCCAGTTTCTTACCCAGACAGTTGGATACTTTGACGGATTCGTAGGTCTCATCCATGCAGGTGATGACTTCATCGCTGGAAGCACGGACGAATCTGGCATCCGTGATCATGACATTGCCTTCGATGGAATTGACATTGATATTGAACGTATAGACGTTCATCGTTGCCGGGACCTGATATTCCATTCCGTTGTGCAGCATCATCGTCGATACCGAACAGGAAGATACCGTAACATTGGTGTTACCGATCTCGATCTGCTGATCGGTCTCAAACTTCAGAGTCGAGATATCATTGGTGTTCTTATTGAGATCGAACTCGATCATCGACGCATCCGAGGAATTGAGCAGACGCAGAGAATAGCTGTCTGTCGTATACGGAATGAAGATATTGCACACATAAGAATTCTGCTCAGAGACGACCGAATTCACGATATTGAACTTATCGATCTTATAGGACTTCTCATTGAGCGTATCGATGTATTTGGAGACATTGTTCAGATAGATCTTTTCGGATGTCTGCAGATTCCCCAGGTCGAAAGAGACCGGTTCCTCAGAGTCGAACTGCAATGTCGCAATGATGAAATTGAAACCGAGATTTTCCGATTCCGAAATGAAAACATCATAATCCAGCAACGTTATTTTCGTACCCTTGACCGTATCGACGGGAGCCGGAACATTATCGATTTGTCCCTGGCTTTGATCTTCCGACATCTTCTTTGAAAGATAAGAGATCCCCTGATACACGCCAAAACCGATCAGGCCGAGGATCAGGACACCGGAAAGCACCAGGATGATGATCCTGTCGATCCTGACTTTTCTTTTCCTAGCCATGTTTCTTCTCCTTGAGCGTCTCTTCCGCCTCGATCAGTTCCGAAAAACGGCTGATCGAAACGATCGCAGCCATCGGTTCGTTGTTCTTGACGATGATCTTGACATCATCCGGGCCCAGCGAAGAGATGATCTTGGCTGCCTTGCCCTGATTGAGATGCGAGATCGGTACCAGAGAATTCAGCATTGCACCAAAAACAGACTTATTCATCATGTCTTCATTATAAAAAAACGCAGTAAATTTGTCAATAAATTTATCAATATATTCACAGCGTTTTTTAATTATTATTTATAGTTTAATTTATATATAAATTTATCTATAATTTCAGATTTTTACTGAAGCGGTAAGAATCCTCACACATCTTGTCGATATCGTACTGGGCCTTGAAACCAAGCAGCTTTTCCGCTTTGGCGGTATCGGCATAACAGGTAGCGATATCTCCCGGCCTTCTTTCCATGATCTTGTAAGGGATCGGATAGCCGCAAGCCTTCTCATACGCGTGCAGGACTTCCAGTACGGAATAACCTTTGCCGGTACCGATGTTGATGACTTCCGTGCCCTTGTGGGCTGCCGCATATTCGATAGCTTTAACATGTGCTTTAGCCAGATCGACGACATGGATATAGTCTCTGACGCCTGTGCCATCGACTGTGTCATAGTCATTTCCCCAGACACGAAGGAAATCTCTTTGTCCGGCTGCGACCTGTGCGATATATGGGACCAGATTGTTCGGAATGCCGTTAGGGATCTCACCGATCAGACCGGATTCGTGTGCGCCGATCGGATTGAAATAACGAAGAAGGACTGCCGAATTTTCCGGTTCCGCCTTGTTCATGTCGGTGATGATCATCTCATTCATCTTCTTGGTCGTGCCGTAAGGATTGGTCGTCGTTCCAAGGCCGTATTCTTCCTTGAACGGAACTTCGAAATCATCGCCATAGACGGTCGCCGAAGAAGAGAAGACCAGATTGCGGACATGATACTTCTTCATCATCTGGTACAGGTTGATCGAACCGGAGATGTTGTTTTCGTAGTAAGTCAGAGGGATCGCTACGGATTCCCCTACTGCCTTGTAGCCGGCAAAGTGGATCACTGCTTCAAATTCGTTTTCCGCAAAGACCTTTTCAAGTCCTTCCTTATCCAGGATATCGGTCTTATAGAACTTTGGCTTCACGCCGGAGATCGTTTCGATCTTATCCAGGACATCTTTGGAAGAATTATACAGGTTGTCCAGGATCACGACTTCATGTCCTGCCTGGATCAGTTCAACGCAGGTATGCGAACCGATATAACCGGTACCGCCAGTCACAAGAATCTTCATATGCTTAACCTCCAATGATCTTTGAGATATCGTTGTACATGACAAAAACGAATAACAGCAGCAGTAAGAATAAGGAAGCCGACATCACCGCATTCTGCGCTTTTTCGGATAAAGGTCTTCCGATGATCGCTTCGATCACCAGTAACAGTACCCTTCCGCCGTCAAAGATCGGAAGCGGCAAAGCGTTGACTAAGCCGACATTGATCGAGACCATGGCGATCAGCTGCAGGTAGTAGGACAAGCCTAAGGATGCGGTCTGTGAGACCGTCGAATAGATGCCGATCGGTCCGGACAGAGAATCGAGGTTCTTGCCCCGGAACAGTGTCAGCAAAGACGAGAACGTCAGCTTCAGGATGAACATCGCAAATTCAAAGCCATACTTCCAGCAGTTGAAGATGTTGACCTTCACCGCCTCGACAGCCGTATTGGAGAAACCGATACCGACCATGTATCTTTGCTGCTCGGTATTGAATTCCGGATAGACATCAAGCTTGATGGATGAACCGTCTCTTTCCACGGTCATGATCCATGGACCGTTGCCGTCATAGGTATCCAGGAAATTGATCAGTTCAAGGTATGTATCCGGCTTATAGGACAAGCCGTTTTCAAATTCGACTTTGGTGACGATATCCCCTTCTCTGAGTCCGGCTTTCAATGCCGGAGAATCTTCCAAGACATTGGTGATCGCCGGTTTGGTGCTGGTCGCATAGGTGCCGGAAGATAAGATCATCAATGAATAGATCACGATCGCCAGGATGATGTTCATCATGATGCCTGCCATCATGATGATGATGCGTTTCCATTTTGCGATACCGGTCAATGTGCGTTCCGGCGGAAGATCATCGGCCTCCACCTTCGTTTCCAGATCGTTGTCACTGTCTCCGGCCATGGCCACGAATCCCCCTAACGGGATCGCTCTAAGACAATACTCCGTCTCCTTTCCTTTATGAGAAAGCAATTTCGGTCCGAAACCAAAAGAAAACTCCTTGCAATAGACACCGAAAGCTTTGGCAGCCAGCAGATGTCCGAGTTCATGTAATGTGACGATGACGCCAAGCATTACGATATAAAGTAATAAATTTCTAAAAACAGTCATCTACAAAATTATAGCACTACAAGAAAAAAACTCCTATTTCAGGAGTTTGCCCAGAGCTGATCGACATATTCTTTCGCCCAGCGGTGGGAATCGATGATCTGATCGACAGTCGGTTCCTTGATGAAGCGTGCAGCCTTCAGTGTCTTGAAGATGTAAGCTTCGATATCGACGAAGCGGATCCGCTCTTTCAGAAACAGAGCGACAGCTTCATCGTTGGCACCGATCAGCACGGCTCCGAAGTTGCCTTCGAAAGAGCCGACCTGTTTTGCCAGCCGGACCAGCGGATAACGGGAATAATCCATCTTCAGGAAATTGAGCGAAGAGATCTTGTCGAAATCAAAATAACTTGTGACCTTGTCCCCTTTGTGTTTCGGGTACAAGAGAGCATACTTGATCATCAGACGCATATCGGGAACGCCGATCTGCGCAATGATGGAACCGTCGTTGTATTCGACCATGGAATGTACGGCAGCCTCTTTATGCAAAACGACGTCGATCTTGTCGTAAGGAAGATCGAAGAGGTAATGTGCTTCGATGATCTCAAAGCCTTTGTTCATCATCGTCGAAGAATCGATCGTGATCTTGGAGCCCATGTTCCATACCGGATGTTTCAAAGCCTGTTCCAGCTTGACATCAGCCAGCTGATCTCTGGTATAACCGCGGAAGGATCCGCCGGATGCCGTGATGATCAGACGGCGGATATCCGCCTTATCGTGACCCTGCATGCATTGCCATATGGCAACATGTTCCGAATCGATCGGATTCAGACTGACTTTATATTCAGCCAGCAGTTCATTGATGATACGCCCGCCCGCAACCAGTGTTTCTTTGTTGGCAAGAGCGATGTCTTTACGGTTCTTGATCGCCGTGACTGTCGGTTTGAAACCTACGAATCCGACCAAAGCATTGACCAGAACGTCATAATCTTTCAGGGCAGCCATCTGTACCAGACCGTCATCACCGAAATAGAACTTCGTCTCGGGGAACGATGATGCGAGCTGCGGATTCTCTTCGATCGTATAAGCGTAACGGATCCTGAACTCTTTCAGGATCTTGATAAGATATTCGATATTGTGACCGACGGATACGCTGACAAGCTCCAGTTCATCACTGTGCTGTTTGATCACATCGATACTCTGCGTTCCGATCGAGCCGGAAGCGCCCATTAACATAAGTCTTTTCATACAAATAAGCTCATCAACACTCCAAACAGTACCATACAGAAGATATGGGAATCCATCCTATCCAGAATGCCGCCATGGCCCGGGATCAGGTTGGAGAAATCTTTAACACCATAGTGACGCTTGATCAAAGAGAAGACAAGATCACCTATTTCAGAAACTAAAGGCAGAAACAAAGATGCGACGACAAACAGTGTGGGCGACATGCCGAAGAATTTGAAGATCGCCGCCCAGGCCAGCGATATCGCACATCCGAAGAACCAGCCGCCTACAGAACCTTCGATGGTCTTTTTCGGCGAAACACGCGGATTGAGCTTATGCTTGCCGAATTTGATCCCGACCTGGAAGGCAAAGACATCCGTCAGATACGAGATGATCAGAACATAGCCGAACAAAAACTTATCGATATGCTGGAAATGCCTCATGAAATATAAAGCATAACCGAGAAGCGCTGACATCAGGAATGTCGCAGCAACATCATCGAAGTTTTCCTTTTCATCGAATACGGCGATCGTAAGAAGCACCAGCATCTCAAGCAAAAGGATTGGCATGGCTTTGCCATTGAACACCACCAGCAAGCCGACAGTGACGACCATGACGGCAAAAAGGATGACGTCAAAGTCTTTCTTGCGGACTCTGGTAAATTCATAGGAACCCCAGATACCGATAAAAGCCAGTACGGTATCTAAAATCACACCGCCGAAATATGCGGCTACGACGGTGATCAAGGCGATAAAAACGCCGCTAATTACTCTTTGTTTCATCACGACCTCCGAAATTGCGCTTGCGGCTCTGATACTCTTTGATGCATTGATCCAGAGTATCGTTGTCGAAATCCGGCCACAGCGTATCGATGACGACGAACTCCGAATACGCCAGCTGATATAAAAGGAAATTTGAAAGACGCATCTCGGAACCGGTGCGTATCAGCAGATCGACTTCCGGAAGATCCTTCGTATACAGATACGAAGCGAAACCTTCTTCATCGATATCGGAGACCTTGCCGTCTTTGTAATCCTTGGCATATTGTCTGGCAGCTCTGACGATCTCATCCCTTGCCCCGTAATTGAAAGCGAAGTTCAGGATCAGCCCCGTATTGTTTTTCGTCGTTTCGATGGCATCATCGATGACCTTCATCGTTTCAGCCGGGATCCTTTCCCTGTCGCCGATGATCATGATGCGCACATTGTTGTCCATCAGTTCTTTGATATAGGAAGCAAAGAAGATCTTCGGAAGCGACATGATATAGCTCACTTCTTCCATGGACCGTTTCCAGTTCTCTGTCGAAAACGCATAAACGGTCAGGCACTTGATGCCTAACCTGTTTGCGTAGATCGTGATATTCCTCAGGACCTCGACTCCCTTATAATGACCGGCAGTACGGGGGAGTTTATTCAATTTAGCCCAGCGGCCATTGCCGTCCATGATGATCGCCAGGTGATTCAGTGTATTCATTAAATCGTCATTATTTCTTTTTGTTTTGCCTTGGCGATCTCTTCGATCTTGGCGATCGCCTTATCGGTAGCCTTCTGTATGTCTTCCAGGTAAGATTTGGAGAGATCCTCAGGGATCGTCTTATCTTTCTTGATCTCTTCGTTGACTTCTCTTCTGGCATTGCGGACCTGGACCTTGGCTTCTTCCGCCATCTTGTCGACATCCTTGCAGAAGCCCTTACGGGTATCTTCGGTAAGTGCCGGGACCGTTACACGCAGCACATCGCCGTTGTTCTGGACCGGAAGACCCAGATCGGAAGCGTTGATCGCACGTTCGACATCCTTGGTCGAATTGCGGTCGAAAGGTTTGATGACTAAGGTCTTGCCTTCCTGGATGGAGATCGAAGCGATCTGATTGAGCGGTGTAGGTGACCCGTAATAGTCGACATGGATGCCGTCCAGCATCGTAGGATTGGCTCTGCCTGTCCTGACTTTGGTAAGCTGAGATTCGAATGCCTTGATCGCACCATTCATTTTTTCATCAGCGATCTCTAAAAAAAGATTATCCATATTTTCCTCCCTATTATCGTCTGATCACAGTGCCGACAGCTTCGCCGGTAACCGCCTTGACGATGTTGTCTTCCTCAGACATATTGAAAACGAAAGCTTCGATACCGGACTGTGCACAGATCTCGGCAGCCTGCGGATCGATAACTTTCAAACCTAACTCAAGTATATCATCAAACGTAAGCTCATCAAATTTCTTTGCATCCGCATATTTGTTCGGGTCCTTGTCGTAGACACCGTCGACACCGGACTTCGCCATTAGAATGACATCCGCATGGATATCTTTCGCTCTTTGTGCAGAACCGGTATCCGTAGAATAGTAAGGCTTGCCATAGCCGCCGCCGAATACGACGACATTTCCTTCTTCGATCAGACGGTTTGCCTCATCGACATCGAAGTCCATGACATTCTGCGCGGTGACTGCAGACATCGGAACGGACTTCACACCTAGACGGCTGAGCTCCGCAGAAAACATGACGGCATTGATGACCGTCGCCAGCATGCCGGCATAGTCCGCCTTGACGCGGTCGAAACCGAGTTCTTCAAAGATCCTTCCGCGGCAGATATTCCCGCCGCCGACCACGATACCGACACCGATACCCATGTCAGAGATCTTCTTGACCTGCTTGCCGATGGATTCCAGTACTTCTGTAGAAAAAGGGAAATCAGGTGCAGCCAAAGCTTCTCCCGATAATTTCAGTAAGACTCTTTTGTACATAACAAATTCACCTCTGCTACTTATTCTAACATTATTCAGACATAAAAAAACGGCCGGAATCAATTCCGACCGTTTCATAGGAAATCTTTTTAAGCGTTCATCTGCTTTGCGACTTCTTCCGCAAAGTTTTCTTCACGCTTTTCAATGCCTTCGCCGACAGTGTATCTTACGAAGCACTTGACTTCAGCATTGTTCTCCTTGAGAACTGCAGAGACCTTCTTGGCAGTATCCATGAAGTATTCCTGGTCGACCAGGCACATTTCCTTCAAAGCCTTGGAGACCTTGCCTTCGATCGCACCATTGATGACGTTTTCCGGTTTGCCGGCAAACTTTTCATCATTTCTGACGATCTCAGTCTGGACTTTTCTTTCATGATCGACGACATCAGCCGGCATATCTGCGGAGCTGACATAAGTCGGAGACATGGAAGCGACCTGCATAGCCATGAAGTGAGCCAGCTGCTCATCGCCGCCCTTTAAGACGACTAAAGCAGTCTTGGTACCACCCATGTGAGAGTAGTCACCGAATAATTCATCATCATTCTTCTTGACGATGGCAAATCTTCTTAAGACGATCTTTTCACCGATGGTAGCTGTAGCGTTGATGAATTCATCGTTCAGCGTAGCACCGTTGACCGGAAGTGCGAGTGCAGCTTCATTGTCAGCCGGTTCGCCAGCCAGGATCGTATTGGCAGCTGTTTCAAGCAGTTTGAGGAACTGTTCGTTCTTAGCAACGAAGTCTGTTTCAGAGTTGACTTCGATCATGCAGGCTTTGTTACCGTCGATGACGATCTTTGCAAGACCTTCAGCAGCGATACGGGAAGCCTTCTTGATGGATTTGGCAATACCCTTTTCTCTGAGCCAGTCGATCGCTTTTTCGATGTCGCCGTCCGATGCTGCAAGAGCGTTCTTGCAATCGAGCATGCCGGCACCGGTCTTATCTCTTAATTCTTTTACCTGAGCAGCGCTAATAGCCATTATTCAGCAGCCTCCTTTGTTTCTTCAACAGCTTCTTTGACTTCGGCCTTTACTTCGGCAGCCGGAGCTTCCTGTGCAGTTTCATCCTTCTTGTTGATATATCTCTTTTCGGAGTTATATCTTCTCGGACCTCTGTTATTGAAACGATTGTTTCTTTCTTCGTTTCTGGCTTTTCTTCTCTTTTCCTGTTCTTCAGCGTGCTTTTCAACGTTGATGATGACATCTTCCATCGTGATATCGTTTTCGATGTCGCCTTCCTGATAAGCATCCTGTAAGATGCCACCCTTGGACTCAACGATAGCGTCTGCAAGCAAGGACATCATCAGTTTGATGGACTTGATCGCATCATCGTTAGCCGGGATAGCGTAATCGACAGTTGCCGGATCGCAGTTCGTATCCGCAAGACCGAATACAGGGATACCAAGCTTCTTAGCTTCGGAAACAGCGTTGTGGTCTTCCTTCGGGTCAACGACGACGACTGCATCCGGAAGTTTCTTCATTTCCTTGATACCGCCCAAGAAGTTTTCGAGACGGACAGCTTCCTTGTGGATAAGGACCTGTTCCTTCTTCGGATAAACAGAGATCGTACCGTCAGTTTCCATCTGCTCGATCTCGATCAGACGCTTGATCCTCTTCTGGATCGTACGGAAGTTAGTCAGCGTGCCGCCTAACCATCTCTGGTTGATGTAGAAGCTACCGGATCTGGTAGCTTCATCAAGGATGATCTGCTGCGCCTGCTTCTTCGTACCGACGAATAAGACTTTGCCGCCTTCTTCAGCGATGGATTTCATCTTGTCATAAGCGACCTGTAAAGCATCCTGTGTCTTGTTGAGGTCGATGATGTAGATGCCGTTCTTAGCAGTGTAGATGAACGGTTTGCACTTCGGGTCCCATCTTCTGGTCTGGTGTCCGAAATGAGCACCGTTTTCCAGAAGTTTTCTCATTGAAACTAATTGCATTTAATAATTTCCTCTCTTTCCGTTACGCCTCCACTATTTCGGACACCGCTAACCTTTACAGGCACGGAGCGATGAATCCATAGTGTGTGTATGCATAAATGCTCAATTATTCTAACACATCGATATATAAAAAGAAAGGCTTTTTAAGCCTTTTTTCAGCACTTTTCAGCCAGTTTCCGGGCGATCGCATTCTTTGCCGCGACCTCATCGGAGATATACGGGACCCTTCCTTCTTTTTCCAGAAAGAAACGGTCAGACCCTTTGCCGAGAAGCAGGATCGTATCCCCCTTATCCGCCATATCCACTGCCGCATCGATCGCCTGTATGCGATCAAGGATGATCTGCGGCTTGAGGCGCTTGAAATACGTTGCCATCTCTTCAAGTATGCCAAGCATATCTTCACTGGAAGGATCGTCGTAGGAAAGGATGACCGCATCCGCCCTTTCATCGGCGATGACGGATGTGCCCGGTCTTCTTTTGTGGTCCCTGTCACCTGCCGCACCGAAGACTGCGATGATCTTTCCGTTCTTGGCAGTGATCGATTCGGCAAAAGAGAAGACCTTATCGAAAGAATTCGGCGTGAACGCAAAATCCACTACGACATTGAAATCCTGTCCGGCCTTGATCATCTGGCATCTGCCCGGGGTGAGTTCGACATTTTCAAGATACGGAAGTATCGTATCGATGTCATAGCCGTTTTCATTCAATACGGCGATCACGGACAGCAGATTGTAGATATTGAATCTTGCCAGCATGTTGGTACTGATATGCCGGCTTTTTCCTCCATACAGCAGATCGAATTCGGAATGATCGTTGTACAGTTTCAGACCGACCGCTTTATAATCGGCATCCGCATCGATGGCGTAAGTGATCTTTCTGCGATCACAGAGTTCATATAATCTTCTTCCGTATTCGTCATCCATATTGATGATGGCCTTGCCGTCTTTATCCAGCATATCGAAAAGGATGCATTTTGCCTTGAAATAGTCTTCCATCGTGCCGTGCACATCGAAATGTTCACCGGACAGATTATTGAAGACCGCCGTAGAAAAACGTACCTGATCGAGACGATGCGTGACAAGACCTTCCGAAGAAGCTTCCAGTACCAAAACCTTGCATCCTTCATCGACCATCTCCTTGCCGATCCTGAACAGTTCATCGGATTTCGGCGTCGTCAGAAACATCTTGGAATCACGGATGGTCTCATCATAGGAATAGCCCATCGTGCCGATGTATCCGCATCTGTCGAAATGTGCGATGATGGAACGGATGATCCAGGCGATCGTCGTCTTGCCGTTGGTACCGGTGATGCCGATCACATTCATCTTATCCATCGGATGATCATAGTAGGCGTTGCAGAAACTCACATACGCATCGGTCGCATCATCGACTCTGATATAAAGGACATCATCATGTTTCGTTTCGATCTCATCGGTATGAACGATGCAGATGGCACCGTTGGATATCGCCGTTTCAATGAAACGGTGTCCGTCATTGACCTTGCCCTTCATGGCGAAAAAGATCGAATCTCTGCATTCCTTGCGGGAATCGAACATGATCGACTTTATATCCAGATCGCTTTGAACATCAAATACTTCACTGATTTTCATAACTTTTCTCTTTTAACGCGGTGAACAGATCGAACGCCGCTTCGCAAAATAATCCTCATCCATGATCAGATAAGAGATCTTGATCGTATTCTGGACCGAAGCTGTCGTACGCTTGACGAAATTCTCATCGATCTCAGCTTCCGGATCGTTCGGAATGAATTTTTCATTCGTCGCATCATAGTAACCGCTGGAACAGATCCAGTTGCCGTTGGCCAGGATGACGACATTGTCGCCGTTGAAGGCATCCGTGCCCATGAAAAGACGCGGATCATAGTTCAGATTGAACAGGTTGGCGATCGTCGGAGCGTGGTCGAGCGTGGAACAGTAGTTCTCATTGATCTCCGGTTCGACGTTTTTGTTGTAGATGATGAACGGGGAACGGTAGATGCCGTTTTCTCCGAAACGCAGCGGATCCATATATCTTGTGGCTTCCATGACCTGATCATAATCCATCCAGTACGGACGATGGTCCGGATAGATGCAGATGACAGTATTGTCGGCCTTGCCGGAGCTTTCAAGATAATCCAGAAGCGTCTTCAAGCCGTCATCAAAATTCATACACTTGGACATGTAACGTTTGAATTCGATCGACCAGTCCGGATGGACCTCGTTGATCTGATCAACATAGTAGTCTCCCCAATAGGAAGGCTCATCGTACGGGAAGTGCATGCAGGAAGTGATGATGTCACAGAAGAATTTGCCGTCCGCCTCTTCCATATGCTTGATCGCCTGTTCGATCAGCATCTTGTCGGACTGCCAGCCGTTGGTGTGCTCGATGCTCTTGTCTTGCCAGATGGCATCGATATCGTAGTATGCATCAAAACCGATAGCAGGAAGGATCGTGTTCCTCTCATAGAATTCATCACGCCAGTTATGCAAGGCAAAGGTCTCATAACCCTTGTTTTTGAACATGTAAGGCAAAGCCTCGTAATAATCGATACCGGCAATGTAGTTTGGCGTACAGACATTGACATACGGGAAGATCGAAAGATAAGACACCAGCTCCGATTCACCAGTCGCACACGAATAGATCGGTGTGTAGTGGTTGGAGAAATGGATGCCTTGCGAATACATCTTGTATAAGGTCGGTGTCAGCTTTTCATCGATCATCAGATAGTCCCCTGCCTCAACCATGAAATAGATGAAGTTGTAATCTTCAAACATGCCGGTCTTCTCATTGGTCTGCGTGATCTGACGGTTCATCAGATACTTATCGATCGTCTGCATGTTGGCATTGACTTCGCTCTGGGCGATGTTCTTCCATTCGCTGTCATTGATGACACGCTTCTTGTTTTCGATCGTCTCCACCGGTTCAACAGGTTCTTCGATGACTTCTTCCTGGATCTCGATGGTATCCGGTGTCTTATAGACCAGAGCGCTCAGATCACGGAAAAAGAAGTGTTCGATACCGAATTTATCGATGATGATCGTCTTGTTGGAGAAAGTTCCGTAGGTCTTTAAGATCGATGAAGTTCCTGAGCCCAGATCCATGATCGGGATCAGAAGAAGGAACGACAGGATGCAGAAGATCGCCGGCAGCTGAAACTGTCCTTTCTCATTGAACTTCACGAAACGGTGAAGCAGGATATAGACGATCAAAGGAATGAAGCACAGATAATACGGCAGTTTTGCCGCCGAAAGAAAGATCACCGCATACTGGGCGATCCTGAGTGCGCCATCCCCTACCGTTCCGAAGGAATAGAAGTCACCCATGAAATTCTTGAAGATCAGTTCCACAAAACTGTAAGCGCAGAACCAGATCATCACGATCAGTCCGATGATGAAATAGATCTTCGGTTTTTTAAACAGGCGTCCGATCAGAGCGATCAGAAGCGAGAAAAACGAAGCGAACAGAAAGACACGCAGCAGCGAAAATATGTCGAACGTGTGAAACTGAACGAGATGAAAAAGCAGTTCCAGCAGGAACAGCGGAATAAACAGGTATAAGAATCTTAAATCAAATTTCAGTTTTTTCATTTTGCGTGCGGATGGGCGGATTCGACAGCATTCTTCAGTCTGTCATAAGTCAGATGCGTATATAACTGCGTCGTCGACAGGTTCTCATGTCCCAGCAGTTCCTGGACCGTCCTCAAGTCGACGCCGTTGTCCAGAAGATGCGTGGCAAAAGAGTGTCTGAGCATATGCGGATGCACATCGACCGAAAGCCCAGCTCTTATTCTAGCATTTTCTAACAAAAGTTGAACACTGCGGGGCGAAACTTTTCCATGATGCGAAGTCACGAAAAGATATTCGAAATCTTCAGGTGCGTAAATTGAGCGGTATTCCCTGATATACAGGTCGATGAGCTCATTGAGCCTCGGATAAAAAGGTACGATCCTTTCCTTGTTGCCCTTACCGATGACCCGCACGATCAATGAACGGCGGTCGATCTGGGAAAGTTTGAGATCGCAACACTCCGAGATACGAAGCCCGCAGGCATAGATGCATTCCAGTATGCAGCGGTTCCTTATCTGCAAAGGATCGTTCAGATCAAAGGAATCGAGCAGCCGTTCGACCTGATCGACGCTCAGCACATCAGGCAGATGCTTCTCCACGTGGATCTTGCGAAACTGCAGGAAAGGATTCTCGTCGGTGATGTGGCGTTCGCATAAGAAACGATAAAAAGAGCGCAATGCGCTCAGATTTCTCGCATAGGTGGCATTGGAGATCTTTCCTCTGGAGATCCTGCCGGAGCGAAGCTCGCTGATATAGTCAAAGACGACGTTCTTGTCGACCTGCTTGAACGAAGTGATATCGCTGTTTTTCAAAAACGTGATGAAACGATCGATATCACGATAGTAGGAATCGGATGTCCTTTGGGAACCCGTTCTTTTGTCATACATATAGGAGATGAAATCATCAAGGATCTTATACATGTCCTGCATATTCTTTCACCTTCTGTAAGGCGTGTTCCGTATACGCCTTTTTCTTTTCGTTTTTGGGACCGGCATATTCCATGCGGAAGATACCGAAATTGGCATTCATCGGTTCGAGCTTTGCGATATTGGTATCGGAGATGTAATTGGCCATCGCACCCATCATCGTATCGGGACCGAGTTCCTTTTCGATCTTTCCTTTTTCCAGATATTGGGCAAGGTTGAGTGCCGCATACAGACCGCTGGCAGCCGATTCGACATAACCCTCGACTCCGGAGATCTGCCCGGCAATGAACAAAGACGGATGTTCGATGAACTGGTAATACTTATTGATAATGTTCGGCGAATTGAGGTAGGTGTTTCTGTGCATCACCCCGTAGCGGACGATATGCACATTGGCAAGCGCCGGCACACATTTCAGGACTTCCTCTTGTGAGCCGAAGGTCAGATGTGTCTGAAAACCGACCACATTATATAAGGTATCGATGGCGTTGTCTTTTCTTAACTGTACGACCGCATACGGACGCACACCGTCGTGTTCAAGACCTACCGGCTTCATCGGCCCGAATAAGAGCGTCTTATAGCCTCTTCTGGCCATCTCTTCAAAAGGCATGCAGCCTTCAAAATACTTCTCATCATCGATATCATGGACCGCGATCTTGCGGGCATTGAGTATCGCTTCGTAAAACGTCTGAAATTCTTCTTTCGTCAAAGGACAGTTGATGTAATCGCCGGGATTCTCATCATCGTATCTCGATTTATAGTAGGCATGATCGAAATCGATCGAATCCTTCTCGACGATCGGTGAGACCGCATCATAGAAATGAAGGAAATCCTTGCCGCACAGCCTGCCGATCTCTTGTGCAAGACTGCCTTCGCAAAGCGGACCGGCCGCAATGATACAGGGCTCATTTTCATCGATCGATGTGACTTCTTTGTTGATGATGCGGATGTTTTCGTTTTCTTTGATCTTCTTTGTTATATAGGCGGAAAAACCGACACGGTCGACAGCCAGCGATTTGCCCGCCGGGATGCGGCAGGCGTCTGCCGCTTCCATGATCAGAGAATCCAGGATGCGCATCTCTTCCTTCAGAAGTCCGACCGCGTTGTAGAGATCGTCACTGCGTAAAGAATTGGAACAGATCAGCTCACCAAAATCATCCGTCTTGAAAGCCGGATGCCGTTTGACACCTTTCTGTTCATACAGATCGACTTGAAATCCGCGTTTCGCCAGCTGATATGCCGCTTCGCTTCCTGCCAGACCGGCGCCGATCACTTTGACTCTCATTGTTTCTTCTTACCTCGGAAGAATCTGTGCGGCTTCTGCCCTTCGATCGCTTCCAGATAGTTGCATTTCGGATAACCGGAACAGCCGATGAAGTAAGTGCCGTATCTTGACTTCCTCTTCAGCAAAGGCTTGCCGCAGTTCGGACAGTTCCTGCCGACTTCTTCCGGCTCTTCCTTCTTCTGCAGGGATTCGTGCCACTTGCAGGTCGGATAATTTATGCAGGATTTGAACTTTCCGTACTTGCCGGAACGGATGACGACATCGCCTCCGCATTCCGGACAGATCTCGCCGGTCTTTTCCGGCTGCTTCTTTTCCATCTGCTCATAGGCATCATCCACCAACGGCTGGAAACGGTCATAGAAATCCTTAAGTGCTTTGATGGAATCCACCTTGTTTTCGGCGATCTCATCAAGCTCAGATTCCATCTGGGCCGTATATTTGATATTGATGACCGACTGGAAGTACTCTCTGAGCTTCTCGTCCGTCAATACGCCCTGCTCGGTCGGGAAGAAAAACTTGGTCTTGCCCGAATCGGAGGCTTTTTTATATTCGACGTAATTTCGTTTTTCGATCGTATCGATGATCGTAGCGTAGGTCGAAGGACGGCCTACCCCCTCTTCTTCGAGAGCCTTGATCAGCTTGGCTTCGGTATAACGGGCAGGCGCTTCAGTGAAGTGCTGTACCTTCTCGACATCCTTGCAGGTGATGATCTCGCCTTTTTCAAGTTTCGGCAGGATGACATCTTTGGAAGAGTCATAATCGCCATATACCTTCAGGAAACCATCGAAGTTCATCTTGGAACCCGATGCCGTGAATTCATAGCCGTTGTTTTCAAAAACATAAGTGACCGAATCAAAGACTGCTTCTTTCATCAGGGAAGCAAGTGCACGGTAATAGATGAATTTATAAAGCTTGTACTGATCGTTGTTCAGGTATTGCTTGATCTTGTCCGGTTCGTTGTTCAGATTGGTCGGACGGATCGCCTCATGGGCATCTTGCGAACTTTCGTCATTCTTGACGCGGTAAAAGCCCTTGTATTCCTTGCCGTAATCGTTTTCGATCTTCTCATACGCTGCCGCAACGAATTCTTTGGACAGTCTGGTCGAGTCGGTACGCATGTAGGTGATCAGACCCTGTGCTCCATCGCTGAGTTCCACACCTTCATATAAGCTCTGGGCGACCATCATCGTCTTTCTCGATGTGAAGCCGAGTTTTGTCGAAGCTTCCTGCTGCATAGTCGATGTGATGAACGGCAGATAGGCGGCTCTTTTCTTTGCCTTCTCGTTGATCGAAGAAAGAATAAACTCCTCGCTCAGTGCTTTTAAGATCGCATCCGCTTCTTCTTCGTTATGGACTTCGATCTTCTTGCCCTTATATTTGCCAAGTTCCGCATCCAGTTTCTTGCCAAGATGGGCAATGATGTTCCAGTATTCTTCCGGAATGAAGGCTTGGATCTCTTTTTCCCGATCGCAGATCATCCGCAAAGCGATCGACTGCACGCGGCCTGCCGACTTGGAACCGATCTTCTTCTGCAGAAGCTTGGAAAGTTTGAAGCCGATGATCCTGTCAAGGATCCTTCTGGCCTCTTGCGATCTGACCAGAGCCATATCGATACTGCGAGGTTCTTTCAAGGCATTGAGCACCGCGTTCTTGGTGATCTCATTGAAGACGATACGGTTGTTTTCGTTGATATCAAGGCCCAGTTCTCTTGCCAGATGCCAGGAGATCGCCTCTCCTTCGCGGTCCGGGTCGGTCGCCAGATAAACGAAATCCGAGCCTTTCACGAGCTTCTTGAGCTCGCTGACGACGGCTTTCTTGTCAGGTGAAATGACATAAGTCGGCTTGAAATCATCCTCGATATCGACACCGAGTCCTTCCTTGCCTTTGGTGGCAAGATCACATATATGTCCCTTGGAAGAAGTGACTTTAAAATCCTTTCCAAGGTATTTTTCTATCGTTTTTGATTTGGATGGTGATTCTACAATAACCAGATTTTTCATGAGGAACCTCTTTAACAATTATCTATCTTTACATATTTGATTTTAAAATGCAATTTCTTGTCTTTGGATGGGCGTTGCCCCCTCGTAGATCAGCGTATTGTTGTGATATCCCGCTTCTTCAAAGATGTCATAGGGAAGCACGCGGATCTCTTTACCCAACTCCAGTGCCTCATTGACACTGGTCATCGTGCCGGATGCCGCATTGCTTTGCATGATATAAAGCGTCTTTGACAAAGCGGCGATCAGCCGGTTGCGGAATGGGAAGTGGTGTGCCAGCGGCGGCGTGTATTCCGGGTATTCGGAAATGACAAGACCTTCCCTTTTCAGTCTTTCGATCAGACTTTTGTTGCAATACGGGTAGATCCTTTGAATGCCGCAGCCCAGAACGCCGATCGCCGGACCTTGTTTTTCGTGTGCTGCCGCATCGATGCCTTTGGCAAGACCTGAAACGATGATCTTATCGCTGTAATGCAGACTGAGTCCTTTTGTCGCCTTCAAGGCATAGTCGCAAGCCTTTCTGGAACCGACGATCCCGATGCAGTCTTTTTTTAAAAGGGAAAGATCGCCCGCGTAGTAAAAGACGAAAGGCGGATACTTCAGATCGAAGAAACACTTGGGATAGCTTTCATCCAGGATCGTGACCGCAGAAGGATCATCCCTTCCTTTTATCGGCATATCGGCTTTTACGGCTCTGTAGACTTTATCATACTCCCCGCCATAATAAAAAGAGTAAGCGATCAGTTTTTCTCTGTCCATCTACTTCATTATTTGCAGAAAAAACGCCGATACCTACTCTGAATTTAAAAAAGTTTCATCTGCCTGTCCCGGCAGGGCTTGAAAGACAGCCGGTAAAGTTCATTGATCCCATACTCATCCATCAATTCAAGATGCCGTTTGGTCCCATAACCCTTATGGTTCCTGTATTCATATTGGGGATACAGGACATCATAGCCCATCATGATGTGATCACGTAAGACCTTCGCCAGGATGCTTGCGCCGGCGATCGAAATCGACTTGGCGTCCCCTTTCACCATGTCGATCACATCATACCTGTGAAGCGGCATGGCATCGGTGATGGTCAGAGAATGGATGTTCGTCGAACGGGATAGCTCATCCATCGCCCTTTGCGTCGCATGATAGATGTCATAGCGGTCGATCTGTTCGGGCGATACGATGCGGAATTCAAAATGGTGGGCATCTTTGATGATCTGTTTGAACAGCATTTCCCTTTTCTTTTCGCTCAGCTTTTTGGAATCATTGATCTCTTCATTGTCATAGCCGATCGGAAAGATGCAGCAGGCGACCACCAGCGGACCGCACAGCGGACCTCTTCCGGCTTCGTCGATCCCCATGACATACTGGTCCTTTTCCCAGCAGAGCTTTTCGTATTTATTCTCCAGCATCCTGCCAGGTGATCCTTCCTATCTTATTGCTTCGGATATCCTTGAGTATCAGATCGACCGCCTTGGCGATATCGATCTGGCCGTTGGAACTTAACCACAGTTTTTCTTTTGCGATGGCCTCAAGAAGATGATCGCCGTCTTCATTCACCCCGTAGCGTTCGGCGATCTTTCCCGGATAGATGGTCTTCAGATACGAAAGACCGAAACGCACCAGTCCTTCCTTATCGAGAACATCATCGTTGATCGAACCAAGCAGTGCCAGAAGAAGCGCGTCGTTCTGATCATCGAACTTCGGCCATAAGACGCCCGGCGTATCCAGAAGCTCGACGTCTTCATTGATCCGTATCCACTGCAACGCCTTGGTGACGCCAGGACGGTTCTCGGCCTTGGCGGCTTTCTTTTTGACGATATTGTTGATGAAGGTCGACTTTCCGACATTCGGGATGCCGACGACCATCGCTCTGAGCACCTTCTTGCGGATGCCTCTCGCCTTTGCCCGCTCAAGCTTGTCTTTCAGGATCTTCTTGACTTCCTCGGTGACGGTCTTGGTCAGACGGTCATCCACCGAATCGGTGATCAGACAATGTTCAAAAGTCTCCTTCCAGGCGAGGCTTTTTTTCTCATCTGCCAGATCGGCCTTATTCAATATGATCAATACCGGCTTGTTTCTCGAGAGCTCCTTCAGGATCGGATTGGCCGAAGCCTCAGGGATCCTGGCGTCCCGCAGTTCGATGACGATATCGACCAGTTTCAGCTGTTCCTCCATCTGCCTTCTGGCTTTCGCCATATGGCCCGGATACCAGTTGATCTGATTTGCTAATTCACTCATTCAATTTCCAACTCCAGTCCTACGCCGACTTCATGTATCGGCAGACGTTTTCCCATTTCGATCTTCGCGGCAAGCGAGACACAATGACACGGATAAAGCGATCGGATCCCGTTTTCTTCAAAATAATCGATCGTCTTATGCAATCGCTCATCGACATCAAAAAGATGGAATCCGCCGATGACACCGAGGATCTTGTTTTCGCCGCATACCTCTTTTGCCTGTTCGATGATGCTGCAGATGCCCGCATGGCTGCAGCCGGTGATGATGAATAATCCGTCCTTTCCTTTATATACAAGGGCGGAATCATCTTCGATTCGATCCTCCAATGCTGTTCCTTCGACATATTTCTTCCCGATCGCATAGCTTTTTTCAAAAGGCAGTTTCTTTCTGATCTGCCCTAAAAACAGCAGATGTTCACTGATGCGATACGGATCTTCCTGGGCAGAAAGATCGAAACACTTTCTGATCGCTTCCTCATTCAAAGGAGAACCGATCGAAAGGCCTGTATCATCTTCCCTTTTTACGAAGGCAGAGGGATGAGCGACCAGTTTGAATTTCTTCCCTTCCCTTTTTAAATAAGGAAGACCGCCGCTGTGATCATTGTGACCGTGCGACAAAACGATATGGCTGACTTTATTCAGATCGATGCCCATCTTTTCCGCATTTCTTAAAAAGACATCGGAATACCCCGTGTCAAAAAGGATGGCATCATCATTGTCTTCAATATAATAACTGACAGCCGGTTCTGCCAGGTAATACATATCGATAAACGTATTGTTGTCGACAAGTACTTTTAATTTCATCGGATCTATTTGTTGAAACCGAAAGAATCAAACGGGAACAGTACGAACAGATGCGTAGAAACGATCTGCGAACCTTCGAAAGGACCGTAAAAACGCGAATCCCTTGAAACGTTCCTGTTGTCTCCGAGACAGTAGTATTCGTTATCAGCAAGCTTGATCTTGAGATCGGACGTCGTCACATCGGAAAGGAAAGGCTCCTCCATATACTGTCCGTTGATATACAGCTTATTGTCTTTATATTCCACTTCATCGCCGGGCAGACCGATGACGCGTTTTACCAGAAGTTTATCCTTGGAAGAAGATTCGACCTTGATGACCACGGTATCGAAACGCCCGATCCCCAGCATCTTGGTGATGATGAAGGAATAACCGTATTCCCCCTCTTCATAGGTCGGATGCATGGAACTGCCGTTGACGACGCAGGGGATGAAAACGAAGTTGATCAAAATGGCGACCAGGATCAGCGCCTTTACAAAAAACCAGAACAGGTCCTTGAACACACCTTTTTTCATTACTTCCATTATACTCAAAAAGAAAAGCCGTTCATCACGGCTTTTATTGAAATTATCTGACTTCCTTGATCTTAGCAGACTTACCGGAACGGTTTCTGAGATAGAACAGTCTTGCTCTTCTAACTTTACCGACACGGAGAACTGTGATCTTGTCGATGACAGGTGAATGTACCGGGAATGTTCTTTCAACACCGATACCGGAAGAGATCTTTCTGACAGTGAATGTCTGGCCGATTCCTGAACCCTGTACTTTGACTACGACACCTTCATAAGCCTGGATACGAGATTTGTCGCCTTCCTTGATCTTGACATCGACACGAACAGTCTGTCCCGGAACAAGACTAGGAAGATCGGACTTCATCTGGTCTTTAGTAATTTCATTAACTAAACCTAAATTCATCTTTCTTCTCCTTTTTCAAATATATAGACATCTGTTCATAATCGTAACGAAAAGCGGAACAGCGCTTAATTACTTTAACACAAAAGCTTTCCCAAATCAAATACTTTCTGCATAAAAAACCTTAAAACAAAGCCTTTTACGCCAATTCGGAGATGATCTCCGCCAGCAGTTCCCTTTCTTCTTTGGAAAGCTCACGCTTTTCAAGAAGATCCGGTCGAAGAAGCATCGTTTCTTTCAAGGCCATCTTCAGATTGTAGCGGCGGATCTCTTTGTGATTGCCGTTCTGCAAGACTTCCGGGACTCGATCGCCGTTGTATTCGACGGGTCTGGTGTATTGAGGATATTCCAGAAGTCCGTCATTGAACGATTCCTCGACCAGTGAATCGGACGAGATGCCCTCATCCAGAAGACGCAGTATCCCATCGATCACCACCATCGAAGGAAGTTCGCCCCCTGTGAGTATATAATCACCGATCGAGATCTTTTCATCCACATACTTCTCGATGCGATGATCGATCCCTTCGTAGTGGCCGCAGATGATGACGAACTCATCGAGCTTGGAAAGTCTGATCAGATCTTCCTGTTTCAAGGGCCTGGCCTTAGGCGATGTCAGAAGCGTGTAGGTATAATCATTGGAGATGTTATCGAGCAGTGCCCTGTGTACGACATCCACCTTCATCAGCATCCCTGCCCCGCCGCCATAAGGCGTATCGTCGACATGATGATGCTTATCCAATGAATAATCGCGAATGTTGACGACCTTTACTTCCGCAAGACCTTTTTCAATGATCCTTTTGATGATTGAAGCCTTCAGAAAACCCTCATACATCTCCGGGAACAGCGTCAGGACCGTGATCTTCATAAAAGTCCTTCCATCTGAATGACATCGATCCTTTTTTCATCCAGATCGACATGACTGATGAAGACCGGCAGAAACGGGACCAGGTATTCCTTTCTGTCTTCGTCTTTCAGGATCCTGAGATTGTTGGCAGCGATCCCTTCTTCCACCTGCAGGACTTTGCCGATCTTCTTATCATCGACATAGACATCAAGATCCTTGAGATCGGAGAAATAGTATTCCCCTTCTTTGAGCTTGTGGATGTCGCTTTTTGCCTTGTACAGCAGCATCCCCTTATACTTTTCCACCAGGTTGATGTCATCGACATCTTTGAAGCTCAGAAGATAGAAACCTTTATGCATACGATAGGAACGCATCACGAAAGGGACATGTTCCTCACCGATATAGACGGTGCTGTCCTTTTTGAAACGTTCTTCAACGAAATCTGTGTAGGCATCGGCTTTCAGTTCGCCCTTGATGCCGAATGTATTCAATATCTTTCCTATAACTACGTATTCCATAACTAGATTATATATGAAAAAAGAGATGAGACATCATCTCTTTAAAGAGCTTCAAATTTGATCGAGATCCTCTTGTTTTCGATCTTTGATGCTACCTGCAGCATTTGACGAATTGAATTTGCCATAGAACCTTTTTTACCGATCAGCCTGGCAATATCCTCGCTCGGTGCATATACGTAAAGCAGAAGTTCGTTCTCATTGAGGCTTTCCATCTGCTTGACCATGACCGATTCAGGCTCGGAACACAAAGGTCTGACGATGTTCAACAGAACTTTTTCCAGATCGATCATTATTTGTTTTTCTTGGATTCGTTATACTTGGCCATCGTACCATTCTTCGCAAGAAGGCTGCGGACAGTCTCTGTAGGTACAGCGCCTTTATTCAACCATTCAAGTGCTTTTTCTTCGTCAATGTTTACGATCGCAGGCTGCTTTGTCGGATCATACGTACCGATCATTTCGATATCTCTGCCGTCTCTGCGGGATCTGGAATCCGCTGCAACGATACGGTAGAAAGGAACCTTCTTAGCGCCCATTCTTTTTAATCTGAGTTTAACCATAGTAACCTCCTTATTTGGTCTGCCTTACTATAATTGCATAAAAAAATATAAGAGTCAAGTATTTTTACTTGACTCCTTAAAACAATTTCAATTCTTCCTCTTCCGTCTCGAATACCAGATCCTTCTTACTGATCGTGCCTCTCTCGTTGTGGATGAATCTCAACATCTCGCTTTGATCCATAACGATCGGCGAACGGTCATGGACCCTGGAAAATGCCTCATCGGCAGCTTCCGTCAGGATGAGAAGCTCGTTCCTGCTGTTGAAGATGCAGGCTAGATAGATGAACTCGTCCGAGGTATGGACATAATACTTCTTCTTATCCTTATCCCACTCATAGAAGCCGTTGGATATGACGGCACAGCGCTTATCCTTCATTTCGGAAAACGTCGGCCGATCATCAAGCGTCTCATATCTGGCATTGATCAGAAAAGAACGCGAGGAGACGCCCCATTTCATCACCGCCAGATCGATCTTTGACCCTGAAGGGATCATGCATAAGACCTGATCGCCGGGAAAGATATCGCCTTCCTTATAGATGAGGGAAAGTTTTTCCGCCCTTTGAGAGATCTGTTTCCCCTTTTTGGAATCGGAAAGCTTGAACGAATAACGTCCGCACATTACATCTTGAACATCGACTTCATCGAAGATAAGCCCTTGAAGAGCTTCTTCATCTTGTCGTACTGATTGCAGAGCTTGTTGACGTCTTCGACTCTGGTACCGGAGCCTTTGGCGATCCTTCTTTTATGAGAAGAACGCATGATCGAAGGATCTTCTCTTTCGGCCGGCGTCATCGACTGGATGATCGCTTTGATGCGTTTGAGCTGTTCATCGGCATCCGAATCGTTGATCGCATTGGCCATATCCGACATGCCCGGCATCATCCGCATGATCGAAGAAAGCGGACCCATCTTTCTGGACTGTTCGATGGAATTGAGAAGATCATCCATGGTGAACTTCCCTTCCATCAGACGGTTCGCCGTCTCTTCGGCCTTCTTCATGTCCATCTCTTCCTGTGCCTTTTCGACAAAAGAGACGACATCGCCCATGCCTAAGATCCTCTGTGCCAGACGGTCCGGATGGAAAGTTTCAAGATCGGAGATCTTTTCACCTACACCGGTGAACTTGATCGGAACGCCGGTAACCGCCTTGACAGAAAGCGCGGCACCGCCCTTGGAATCGCCGTCGAACTTCGTCAGGATCAATCCGGTAACGGAAAGCAGATCGTTGAACGCATTGGCGACATTGACGATATCCTGGCCGGTCATCGCATCGACCGTCAGCAGGATCTCTTCCGGCTGTATCAGATCCTTGATGTCTTTGAGTTCTTTCATGAGCTCTTCATCGATCTGCAGACGGCCGGCCGTATCGATCAGAACGGTATCATAACCTTTCTGTATGCCATACGCGATACCTCTTTCCACCTGATCGAGAACTTTTACCTCAGTGCCTTCCGAATAGACTTCGACATCGATCTGTTTTCCCAGAACCTTGAGCTGTTCGATGGCAGCCGGACGGATGATATCGGCAGCGATCAGATACGGTCTTCTGCCCTGTTTCTTCAGCAGGCTTGCCAGCTTTGCCGCCTGGGTCGTCTTACCTGTACCCTGCAGACCGACGATCATGATCTTGCTGAGACCGCTTTCGGCAAAATGCAGAGAGTTGTCTTCATCTCCCAATAATTCAATGATCTGATCGTGGACGATCTTGACAAGAAGCTGACCCGGTTCGACCGCATTGAGGACATCCTGACCGATGGATTCCTGTCTTACTTTCTCTAAGAAATCTTTTACGACTTTGTAGTTGACATCCGATTCCAGTAAAGCGATACGGATCTCTTTCAAAGTCTCTTCCATGTTCCGCTCGGACAGCTTGCCTTTGCCCTGAACGTTTCGCAGTGTTTTTGTTAATTTTTCCTGTAATGAATCAAACATACTACTATTATACATTCAAAACAAAAAACAGTATCCCTGACATGCAGGGATACTTCAGGAAATGACTGTTACAGAATTGCCAATGAGGTTGGTGTGATAATATGTCGTTTCATCTCTGTCGAAATTATTCGCTGACATCCTGCCGGATACGGCAAGACACTGGCCCTCCTCATATCGCTCTTCTGCCAGGCTTCGAAACAGGACGATCTCAAAGACCTCGGTGCCTTCTTCCTGGTCTTTATTCGTCTTTCTTACGGAAAGCCTGAGACGGCAAAGCGGCAGACCGCTGGATGTTTCGACTCTTTCCGGCGTGCCGGATACCCGTCCGACGATATAGAATCCGTTCATGCTCCTCCTTTCGATTTCTATACTTATAATCTAACATCGGGCCCAAGTCCCGGATTCCTGTCGTTTTCTCATCTTTTTGTCATTCTCCACTGCGCATTTTCAACAATCTGCGGAAAAGAAAAAGGCCTTGAAGGCCTTTGATCATTCTTCTTCGTCGTCTTCCTTGAGGTAGACTTCCCTCGGTTTGGAACCGTTGGACGGACCGATGACGCCCCGATCTTCCAGAGTATCGATGAGTCTTGCCGCCCGGTTATAGCCGATGCCGAATCTTCTCTGCAAGAGCGAAGTGGAGGCTTTCTGCTGTGCCCTGACGAACTCTACGACATCATCATAGAGGGAATCCTGCGAATCCGCATTGACGCTGGAAGCGCCCATCACGGTAGTTCCCGACATGTTGGTCAGAAATTCGTAATAGGAATCTTCGTATTCCGGCTTTGCCTGCTGCTTGACAAAGGAAGTGACTTTATTGATCTCTTTATCCGTGACATAGACGCCCTGCAGACGGATCGGTGCCGTTTCACCCTGCGGGTAATACAGCATGTCGCCGTTTCCCAGAAGTCTTTCCGCACCTGTCTGATCCAGGATGGTCCTGGAGTCGATCGATGAGGCTACGGCAAACGAGATCCTGGATGGGATATTCGATTTGATAAGACCGGTGATGACATCGGTCGATGGTCTTTGCGTCGCAACGATCAGATGGATACCTGAAGCTCTGGCGAGCTGGGTGATACGCTGAATGGACAGTTCGACATCCTTTCCGGCGATCGCCATCAGATCGGCGAGCTCATCGATGATGACGACCATGAACGGCAGTCTGTTCATCGGCTCTTCGCCTTCCTTGAGGTTGGCGTTGTATTCATCGACGAAATTGTTGAAACCTTCGATATTTCTCACGCCTGCCGTGGCAAAGGCGTCATAGCGGTCTTCCATCAGAACCACGACTTTCTTTAACATATTGGCCGCCATCTGCGAATCGTCGATGATCGGCCAGAGCAGATGCGGAACATCTTTGTATGGCGTGAATTCGACCTTCTTCGGGTCGACCAGGACCAGTTTGACATCCTGCGGATTGGTCCTGAGCAGGAAGGAAGTGATGATCGAATTGATGCACACCGACTTACCGGAACCGGTAGCACCGGCGATCAGAAGGTGCGGCATCTTTGCCAGGTCACAGAAGACCGGTTTGCCCATCAGGTCCTTGCCCAGGCAGAAGAGAAGTTCGACATTGCGTTTCTCGGCAGGAACGTTCTTGATCAGATCCAGCATCCTTACCGGGATCGGTTCGACGTTCGGGATCTCGATGCCTACCGCACTTCTTCCCGGGATCGGTGCTTCGATCCTGATATCTTTGGCTGCCAGTTCCATCTTGATGTTGTCGGAAATGTTCATGATCTTGTTGATCTTGACCGAAGAATCCGGCTTGATCTCAAATTTGGTAACTGACGGACCGATGTAGGTGTTGAGCAGCTGCGCATCGATGTTGAAGTTCTTGAGGATCTCGATGACCCTTTCCCCTTTCACTGCTGCCGAAGTCTTATTGACGCTGCTGGAGGCACTCGATGGCGCATCCAGGAATTCATCATAAGGTTTAGGCAGATGATAGGAAGTATTGGTCTTCTTGCGTCTGAGCACTTTCGGTGCTTCGGTTTCCTTGACTTCTTCGATGACAGGAGCCGGTTTTTCCTTTTTCTTTTCCGTCAGGATATCCGTCTTGACTTCCTTAGGTTCTTCTTTCTTTCTTGGCGCATCGCCATAGATCTCTCTTTCGTTGAGATTGATGAAAGTCGGCGAATTGGACAGGACGTTCTCATGTTTCCTTGTAACAGGCTTTACCGGCGTTTCCGGTTCGTTGATCTTGACTTCCTTCATCCTCGCCAGCATTTCCGCTTTTCTCTGTTTTTCGGCTTCTTCTTCCTGTGCGAGTCTTGCGATCTCTTCGGCCTGACGGGCCCTTCTTTCCTCTTCCGCTTTCATAGCGGCGATCCTTCTTTCTTCACGGATACGCTTCGCCTCTTCGTGTTTCTCACTGGAGAAATCCTTAACGTCGGTGAAGATGGACTTATAGACATCCGCCGGAACGACCAGGATGGCCGTGATGATGAAAGTAAGGATGAGCAGGATCAAAGTCCCGCTTCTTGTAAGTAAGGAAGTAAACAGACCGTAAAACAGGTTGCCCAGAAGACCGCCGGTATCTTTCAAAGCCTGATCGCCGGGGATCTTTGCGCCAGTCTCGCTTAAATATGCAGGCAGTTCCTGAAGCGAATGAAGCTGATCGCAGACATAAGCATTGAGCAGTATCGCAAAGAAATTGCCGGTAAAAAGACCTGCGATGATCTTTGCGGAACGCGGGTGCTTCTTTTTGAAAAACAGGACATAGATGCCATAAGCAAACACGGTCAGAAGCGGAACGATGTAAAACGATCCGAACAGGAAGGAAAGCACATTATTGATGAATGTGCCGAGTATTCCCATATTCGTAACAGTGAAGAAGATCATCGCCGCCATCAGCAACGAAAAGACCAGCCAGATGATCCTGGCTGTTTCTTCCTGTTTCGCGATTTCTTTTTTCGTTTTTCTTTTTGCCACTATTCTTCACCCAGATTGATTTCTACGATGGCAGGCAATATCATCGGAGCCTTTCCGGTCGTCTTCAAGACATAACGGGAGATCAGTTCCCTGGCTTCCATTCTGACCTGCATGTTCTCATACGTGCCGTTTTCGACGTTCTTCTCGATCGTCGAGATCAGGATGTTGCCGATCTCCGCCAGGATATGGTCGGCGTCTTTGAGATAGATGACGCCTCTGGACTGGATATCCGGTCCGCCGATGATCTTCTTGGTCTTGAAATCCAGAACGATACCGCAGATGATCGCGCCATCGGTCGAAAGCTTTTCCCTGTCTCTTAAGACCATGCCGGAAACATTGCGCATATCCGAAGAATCGATCGCCTTGTCTTCCAGTTCGATCTGATCGGACGTCGAAGCCAGACGGCTGCCTTCAAATGTCGCAAACTGTCCGTTGTCCAATATGATGATCTTATCCGGTGTATAGCCCATATCGACAGCGATATCGGCATTGCTGACAAGATTGGAATAATCGCCCTTGATCGGCAGATAGTACTTCGGACGGATGAGATAAAGCATCATCTTCAGATCTTCGATCGATGCATGCATGGAAAGGATCTCCTTGGCATTGAGCTTGACGATCGAAACGCCTGCTTTGAACAGATCGTTTTCCATTGCCGTGGCATCCTTTTCGGTGCCCGGTACGACCGGAGAAGCGATGATGACGATATCGGAAGGACGAAGTTCGATCACATGGTCTTCACCGATCGCGATATTGTTCATGAGCTTGAAGACCTGGTTGCCCGATCCGGAAACGACGACAACGACATCCTTGCGGTCATTGTCATATTCATCCTTGGTGATGATGACGTTGCGCGGGATCTTGTAATAGCCCAGATCATCGACCATCTTGAGCAGTCTGACGTGCTCTTCCGAATAGAAATAGACCTTCCTCTTGTATTTGGCCGCCAGTTCAAGGACTTCCATGATGCGGAAGAGGTTCTGACGGTACAGTGTGATCAGAAGACGGCTTTCCGATTCCTCAAAGTAATGTTCGATGTGATCGGTGATCCTGTGCTTCGGTGCAGTGTAGCCGTTGCGGTTGGAACCGGTCGATTCCGACATCAGGACCAGTACGTTCTTCTGTCCGAGATTGGACAAAGCATTGATATCCATCGAGAATGATTTATTGAGAAAATCATAGTCAAAGATGAATTCCGACGTATAGACGATCATGCCGGAATCCGTCTCGAAAGCAAAACCGACGCCATCCGCGATCGACTGCATGACCGGGAAGGTGTGGACGACATGGCCTGCCACCTTGAACGTGTCGTTGCGCTTGATGATGTGAATATGTTTGTTTTTCAGCTTATGCAGCTTGAATTCTTCTTCAAGCAGCTTTGCGGTCAGAGACGTCGCATAGACCTCCGCATCCATCTGTGAAAGCAGATGGCCCAGGGCCGACATGACATCATCGTGGCCATGGGAGATGAAGACACCCTTGACCCTGTCCTTGTGTTCTAGCAGATATGTAAAATCGGGGATGATGTACTCGATACCGAGCTGTTCGCTCTCGCTGGGATATTTCAATCCGGCATCCAGTACAAAGATATCTCCGTCTATTTCAACGAGGTACATATTCTTGCCGTCTTCGTCAAGACCGCCAAGTGCCATTAAACGTATTTTCTGCACTGATTATATTCCTCCAAAATTCATCTAAAATTATAGCATACTTTCCTGTCTTCTACAGGTCATCATCCAGACACCGCAGTCCCGACTCGCTCAGTTCATAGACGCTGTCTGCGACCTCGTCGATGAACTTCCTGTCATGGCTGATCGCTATGATGCAGCCCTTGAACGCACAAAGGATCTCGCGGATCTTAGGACCTGACAGAGCCGAAAGATTGCGTGTCGGCTCATCCAGCAAGAGCACATCGTCATGATCATAGATCAGCTTTGCGAAAAACAGCTTGCACTTCTGCCCTTCCGAAAGATGTGCGATGGAATGTTCCATTTCTTCGGCGGTGAACTTGAGCGTGCCAAGAAGCGTAGAAGCCTTGCTTCGGCTGTCTTTTGAAACGCCGTCCCATAAAAAATCCACAGCCGTAGCATCCATATCCATCATCTCGGAATAGTTCTGCGGCATATAGCCAAGACGTATGTCTTCCCTGTCTTTTAACAGTTCATATATCTTTTTCATCAGCGTCGACTTGCCTGTGCCGTTGTCGGCGATGATGCAGATCTTATCCTTGCCGAACACCTTGAGCTTTATGTCTCTGCCCAACACTTTTTCTTCGATCTGAAGAAGCGGCAGTTCAAGATCCAGGATGACTTTGTTCGGGTTGAGATCTACTTCGTCGAAGAAGACATCGATGGCTTCTTCCGGCTCATAAGGCTTTCTGAGCTGTTCTTTCTTTTCTTCAAGGTTCCTGCCCTGTGCTTTGACGGCATGCATCTTCTTTTTCAGCAGCTGGCCGCCATGAGGGTCGGCCCTTGAGATGGTGTTCTGCCTGTGTTCCACTTTCTGATAGATCTTGCGCCATTTATCGAGCTGCTTATCGTATTGCGCTTTTTCTTTGGCAGCGATCTTATTGTTTCTGTTTATGAAGGCATCCCTGCTGCTCACATACTCCTCATAGCTTAATGCCGCAAAACTCATATGCGGTTCGCTCTTGCGTTTGAGCTGTTCGAGATGCAGTATGCCGTTGGCACAGCTTTCCAAAAGAGCTTCGTCATGGGAAACGAAGATCAAAGGTAAACGGGTGTTTATTATGAAATCCTCCAGCCATAACAGGGTCTTGAGGTCCAGGTCATTGCTCGGCTCATCCAGCAAGAGGATGTCCGGATCTTCATAGAGGATCTTCAATATGGCGATCTTCACCTTCTCGCCGCCCGACAGAGTCCTTAAGACCCTGTCGCTCAACAGATCTGCGTCAACATCGATCTTTGAAAGCAGCGAGTACAGATGACTGTAGTCGATCTGTTCATCGATATAGGATATGACGTCCTTATTTAAGTCTTCTTCCGGTATCCTCTGCGGCAGATAGCCTATCCTTTCATCACAGCTTACCGTTCCGGAATACGAGACATAGTCAGAAACATCCTTTCCGGCGAGGATCTTCAGGATCGTGGACTTGCCGTTTCCTTCCTCACCGATCAGGGCGATCTTATCGCCCGGTTTCAGAACAAAAGAAAAACTGTCAACGAGTTTTCTTCCTTTATTCGTAGTGACCTTCAGGTCTATGATCTTAAGCATGTAAAAATGATCTCCTTCCTCGCTTTCAAGGAACACGAAAACCTATGGAAGCGGAACATAAGTTTTCAGAAGATCATTTCTTCATGCTTTCACCTTCTATTCTTTTACCATCTCGCCGTTGAGTGAGAACGACATGACCTGCGTGATCTTGACTTTGACGATATCACCGACTCTGACGTTTTCACCCGTGAAATTGACGAGCTTGTTTTCCGGCGTATAGCCGCTGTAGACGTTGGAATTGCGTTTGCTGAGACCATCGACCAATACTTCGACGACCTGATCGGCAAAACGCTGGTTGTTCTTATTGGCATAGAAAGCCACGAGCTCATTGAGCTTCTGCAGTCTTTCTTCTTTCGTTTTCTGATCGATGGCATCCTCCATCGCGGCGGCCGGCGTACCTTCCCTCTTGGAATAGATGAAAGTGAAGGCATTGTCGTATTCGCAATGTCTTACAGCCGAAAGCGTATCTTCAAAAGCCTCATCCGATTCGTTCGGGAATCCTACGATGATATCGGTCGTAAAGGAAAAACCGGGAAGCTCCCTTTTGAGCTTATCGAACAAAGCCAGATATTCTTCTCTCGTATAACGCCTGTTCATCTTCTTTAAGATCTGCGTATTCCCCGATTGGATCGGCAGATGGATGTAAGGCATGATGTTCCGGTTGTTTTTGATCGCCTCGATCATCGTATCATCGAAGTCCCACGGATGTGAGGTCATGAAACGGATCCTCGGGATGCCGGTCTTTGCCACATCGCTTAAAAGATTGCCGAACGTATAATCGATCTTCAGATCTTTGCCATAGGCATTGACGTTCTGTCCCAGAAGACAGACTTCCTTATAGCCCTGTCTTACCAGTTCTTCCACTTCCGCGATGATATCCTTCTTATCACGGGAACGTTCCTTTCCTCTCGTATAAGGAACGATGCAGTACGAACAGAACTTATCGCAGCCGTACATGATATTGACCCAGGCCTTATGCGACATGAATCTGGTCACCGGGACCTGTTCGATGATCTCTCCCATCTTGGAATAGACCTCGACCTTGCGTTTCTTATCCGAAATGACATCGTAGATCAGCTTCGGCAAAGATGTGATGTTGTGTGTGCCGAAGATGATGTCCACCTGGCGGTATTTCTCCATGATCAGAGAGACCGTCTTTTCTTCCTGGGCCATACAGCCGCCGATCGCAATGATCATATCCGGATTTTCTCTCTTGAAGCGCTTCAAAGCGCCGATCTCGCCTAAGACCTTTTCTTCCGCGCCTTGTCTTACGGCACAGGTGTTGATGATGATGACATCCGCATCTTTCGCCTCATCACACATCTGATAGCCCATGGCATCCAGAAGGCCAGCCATCGTCTCGGAATCGCGTTGGTTTGCCTGACAGCCATGTGTGATGATGTGATATTTTTTATCGTTTCCTATGCCTTTATATTTCTCATCCAAAGAAAAAGAAAACTTCTCGGAAGTTTCCTTATTACGTTTTCTGGCATCATTCAATGAAGGCAGTATATAGTCTTTTTTCATACCTACTATTGTAATGAAAACCTAATAAAAAACCAAGTTTAGAACTTGGTTTACAGAGATAAAGCACTAACCGGGCACGTTGCAACACAAGCACCGCAATCGATGCAGGTGTCTTCGCTGCAGACAGACTTGCCTTCATCGTCCAGTTGCAGAGAACCGGTCGGGCAGACGCCTGTGCATGCACCACAGCCGATACATAAATCACGATCAACTTTTACTGGCATAAACAAACCCTCCTTTAAAACCAAAATAATTATACCATGCGGTATCAGAGGTTAGTAAAGGCTAACCGTACTAATCCTTACGTATCTCCAGGGACAGGAAATCGAGCTGATCCTGATCGACGTAGTTCGGCGCATCAGACATCAGACAGTATGCGCTGGCCGTCTTCGGGAAGGCAACGACATCCTTGATATTGTCGGTACCGCTGAGGATCATGACCAGTCTTTCCAGACCGATGCCTACCCCGCAGTGAGGCGGAGCACCGTATTCGAAGGCTTCGATGAAGAAACCGAACTTGTTTCTGATCTGTTCCTTGCTCAGACCTAAAGCATCGAAGACTTTGGCCTGCATTTGCGAATCGTGGATCCTGACCGAACCGGAAAGAAGTTCATACCCGTTGAGGACCAGGTCATACGCTCTTGAGTAGCAGTTTGCCTGATCGGACATCAGCTTGTCGACATCCTCGTCTCTCGGTGCGGTGAACGGATGGTGTGCGGAGACCCATCTGTTTTCTTCTTCCGAATATTCATACATCGGGAATTCGGTGATCCATTCGAAACAGTACTTATTGTGATCGATCAGACCGAGTTCCTCACCCAGTTTCTTCCTGACAGCGCCTAAAGCAACTTCAGCAACTGCCTTCTTATCGGCGACCATCAGTACCACATCGCCGTTTTCAAGCTTCAGGAAGTCCTTCAAAGCGAGCTTTTCTTCCTGCGGCAAAGCATTGTTGACGGAACCGGAGAATTCATCCTTGTCATATTTCAGATACGCAAGCGCCTTTGCCTTATAGACCTTGACGAATTCATTGAGTTCATCGAACTTCTTGCGGGAAAGCTTATCGCAGGCATTATGGAAGACCAGAGCCTTGATCGCCTTTCCTTCCTCGACAGCGTTCTTGAATACGGCAAAAGCGGAATCCTTAAACAGTTCGGTAACATTGACCATCGGATTATCAAAACGAAGATCCGGCTTGTCGGAACCGTATTTATCCATGGCATCGACATATCGGATGCGCGGGAACTGCAGATCTTCGACGCCCTTGGTCTCTTTGAAGATGGCCTTCATGACTTTTTCGACTTCTGCAAAGATATCTTCCTCATCCGCAAAAGACATCTCCATATCGATCTGTGTGAACTCCGGCTGTCTGTCGGCACGCAGGTCCTCATCACGGAAACACCTTGCGATCTGGAAGTAACGGTCCATACCGCCGATCATCAACAGCTGCTTGTACTGCTGCGGAGACTGCGGCAGAGCGTAGAAACGTCCTTTGTAAAGTCTCGACGGGACAAGATAGTCTCTTGCGCCTTCCGGTGTCGACTTGGAAAGGATCGGAGTTTCGACTTCCACGAAATCATCTTCATGCAAGACTCTTCTTACGATCGTCGTGACCTTGTCTCTCAATAAGAGCTTTTCTTTGATCGGATTCCTGCGGATATCCAGGTATCTGTATTTGAGCCTGAGATCCTCCAAGGCATCGGTCTCATCGGCAATGATCATCGGTGTCGTCTTGGCAGCCGATAAGACCCTGCAGGAATCGGCGATGACTTCGATCTCGCCGGTCGCCAGTTTCGGATTCGGATTCTCTTTGACGCCGACGGTTCCCTGCACTTCGATGACATATTCATTCCTGACATCTTTGACAAGATCGGAATGGTTCTCATCGAATGTGATCTGGGTGATGCCGTAACGGTCTCTCAGGTCGATGAAAACGATCGAACCCAGGTTCCTTCTCTTGGCGACCCAGCCGGCAAGCTTTACGTGCTTGCCTTCATCTGTTTTTCTTAATTCTCCGCATGTGTGATCTCTATTCATAATAATCCTCCATCAGCTGATCGAGACGTTCGACCAGTTCTTCTCTTTTCACACTTTCCTGTGCTTTGGTCAATGTATCTTTCAATGTGACGACATTGTCTTTGACTTCATCTTCGCCGATGATCAGTACGAATCTGGCATTCTTTCTTTCCGAAGAACGGAACTGTGCCTTCAGGGAACGGCGGTAGTAATCCATCTCCGTGGAGAAGGAATTCGATCTGAGTTCCTCTGCGATGCCAAAGGCATAATCCGGATCCTCATTCAGATTGATGACATAGCAGTCGATCGACTTCTTGAAATCGAAGATCTCTTCCGCCTCGCACAAGATCATCAGACGCTCCACGCCGATCGCAAAGCCGATACCGCTCATCTGCGGACCGCCCATCTCTCTGACCAGCTCATCGTATCGGCCGCCGCCGAAGATCGTCGCCTGTGAACCGGATGCCTCATTGGTGGAAACGACCTCAAAGACGGTATCCGTATAATAATCGAGGCCTCTCACCAGTCGGTCATCGATCTCATAAGGAACGCCTAAGACATCCAGATAATGTTTTACGGCTTCAAAGTATTTTTCGGAAGCCTCCGTCAGTCTCATCTTCGGTGCGTTTTTTACAAGATCGGAATCCCTGTCGATCTTGCAGTCAAGTATCCTTAACGGATTTTTCTCCAGACGGTTCTGGCAATCGTAGCACAGTTCATCCTTGTGCGGCGCAAAATAATCGATCAGATCCTTTTTGTAACCGAGTCTGGATTCGGCATCGCCGAGCGTGTTGATGAGTACCTTTACGCCTTCCAGACCTAACGTCTTGATATAGAAATAACCCAAAGCGATGACTTCCGCATCGATCAGGGGATCCTTGTCGCCCAGACATTCCAGACCCATCTGGGTGAACTGTCTCTGTCTGCCCTTCTGCGGACGCTCATGACGGAACATCTCCTCGATGTAACCCAGCTTCACCGGCATCTCGGAGGCCGCATACATCTTGTTTTCAACGAAGCTGCGGATGACGCCTGCCGTTCCTTCCGGACGAAGAGTCAGAGAATCTTTGCCGTTTGGCGAGAAGGTATACATCTCTTTGGTGACCATATCGGAAGTATCGTTTTCCTTCTGGAACACCCCGGTATATTCAAAGACCGGTGTTTTGATCTCCGAGTAACCGTAGAGGTTTAGAAACTGACGGAACAGATCCGCCAGCATGTTGAAACGGACCATCTGATCAGGCAAGAGATCATACGTTCCTTTTACTGTCTGATATGGCATAATTCCTCCTTTTAAAATAAAAACGTCCTGTCTAAGGACGTATTAACGCGGTGCCACCTTAGTTCATATCAAAGATATGCCCTTTGTGCCGTAACGCTGCTTCTGCGGCCTGTTTTTGCAGGCATCAAGGAAGTGTCCCTCTTTTCTCCGGATGGAGCCTTTCACCAATCGCTCCTCGCTGTAAAGCGGATCCAAGAATAATTTTCCTTATCGATATTGAAATTCTAGCATTATTTAATGGCTCTTTCAACAGAAATCACGCTGTCGACTTTGCGCAGATTCGCCATGATCGTCTCCAGGTGTTCGAGGTCATTGACCATGAACGACATCGAAGTCGTCGCGGAAAGATCTTCTTTGTTTGCCTGTGAATTGACAGCCGTCAGATTTGCCTTGTATTGGGCAACGACCGTGACCAGGTCAGTCAGAAGATAGGACCTGTCTTTCGAGAAGATCTTGATGGAAGCCTCATATTTTATATCAGGCTTCTGCGGATCCCATTCCACATCGATCAGTCTTCTTTCACGGGCGATGTTCGGACAATCGGCACGATGTACCTTGATGCCCTGTCCCTTGGAAACGAAGCCGACGATCTTATCGCCATACACCGGCGCGCAGCACGGAGAGATGTTGATCTTCATCGAACTCACACCTGAGACCATGATGCCGGTCTTGGAAACGAAATGATTCTTTTCCGAATTCTTCTTCGTGATCTTTTCAAGATAGCTGAGATCGAGCTCCTTTTTGCCTAGCTTGGTCAGCTTTTCAATGACCGCGATCGGCGTCATCGACTTGCATCCGATGGCATAAAGAAGATCGTTGGCGGTCGACTGCTGGAAAGCGCTTGCGACCTTGTCGAGCTTCTTGGTGTCGAAGAATTCATCGACATCGAGCTCGTGTTTCCTGAGTTCGTCCTTCAGCATCGTCTCACCCAGACGGATGAACTCTTCCTTATCTTCCATTTCCTTCTTCAGGAAATACGCTTTGATCTTATTGCGGGCATGGTTGGTCTTGACGATCTTGAGCCAGTCTTCCGACGGCGAAGAGTTCTTATTGGTGCGTAATTCCACAACATCGCCTGTCTTTAATGGCGTGTTCAAAGGGACCAGCACGCCGTTGACCAGAGCACCGACGGTCTGGTTGCCGACTTCCGTATGGATACGGTAGGCAAAATCGATCGGTGTCGCACCCGCCGCCAGGTCGATGATGCGGCCTCTGGGGGTCATACAGTAGATGTTCGCATTGAAGATATCATGGGTGATATCGTTCATATAATCCTTGGCATCGGCATCCGTATTCTCTTCGAACGCCTTGAGCCAGTTGAGCTCTTCGATCAGTTTCTTCTGTGAACGCGTCTTGCCTTCTTTGTAAGACCAGTGGGCAGCGATACCTCTTTCGGCGATCTCATCCATCTCTTCCGTACGGATCTGTACCTCATAGATCCTTCCGTCCGGACCGACGATCGTCGTATGCAAAGACTGATAGAGGTTCATCTTCGGCATCGCGATGTAGTCCTTCAAACGTCCCGGGATCGGACGATAGACCGCATGGATGTAACCCAGGATCTCGTAACAGTTGGTCTCGGTCTGAGTAACGATACGTATCGCCAGAAGATCCAGGATCTCATCAAAGCGCTTGTTCTTGGTGACCATCTTCTTATTGATGGAATAAAGGTGCTTGGAACGTCCGAAGATCCTGAACGGGATATTGTGCATCTGCAAAACGATCGAAATGTCTTCGATCATCAGCTCGATCTGCTGGTCTCTCTCCGATTTCTTGGATTCGACGAGCTTGGCGATCTCATGGTATTTTTCGTTATCGAGATAATAGAACGAAAGATCTTCCAGTTCGTTTTTGATCTCCGCGATACCGAGACGGTGAGCGATCGGCGCATAGACATCAAGGGTCTCTTTGGCGATACGCTTCTGTTTCTCCGGAGCCAGGTATTGCAAGGTGCGCATATTGTGAAGACGGTCGACCAGCTTTACCAGGATGACACGCACATCCTTCGCCATGGCGATCAGGATCTTGCGGTGATTGACGGCCTGGTATTCTTTTTCATCCGTGAATTTCAGATTGGAGATCTTGGTGACGGCTTCGACCATCTCATAGATCTCTTCCCCGAATTCATCGATGAATTCCTCTTTGGTGACCGCACAGTCTTCGATCACATCGTGCAGAAGACCTGCACAGATCGTATAGGGATCGCTCTTGAGTTTGGCAAGCTCGTATGCGACATTGAGACAATGCACAAAATACGGCTCTCCGGAAGAGCGTTTCTGATCCTTGTGTTTGTCAAAGGCATAATCGTATGCCTTGTCGATCAGAGCCAATGACTCAGGATTGGTGATATACGTCTTTATCTGGTCATAGAGCTGCTGCTTTGTGCTTATCAAATCTTTCATTGTGCGATCCTTACGAAAAGAGCGAAGCAAAGCTTCGATCTGTTTAATACTTCATCAGAGTGAAGACATCATATCCGGCAAGTTTGTCTCTGCCGCCCAGGCCTTCCAGTTCGATCAGGAAAGCGCAGCCGACAACTTCGCCGCCCAGCTGTTCGATCATCTTGGCAGTCGCTTCGACTGTACCGCCTGTTGCCAGCAGATCATCGATGATGAGGACCTTCTGACCCGGTTTGATCGCATCAGCGTGGATGTGCAGTTCGTTGGAACCATATTCCAGATCATATTTGTAAGAGATGGTCTTTCTTGGCAGTTTGCCCGGTTTTCTGACCGGAACGAAACCGATCTTCAGTTCATGAGCGACCGGACAGCCGAAAATAAAGCCTCTGGATTCCGGACCGGCAACGACTTGCGCTCCGACTTTTTTGGCATAATCGATCAGCATCTCACATGCTTCATGGAAAGCTTCGCCATCCGCCATCAAAGGAGTGATATCACGAAACAGAACGCCCTCTTGCGGGAAATCAGGAATCGATGCGATATAATCTTTTAAATTCATATGTTCCTCTCCTTAAACACAAATCAATTATAGTAGAACTAGGCCAAATCTTCAATTACGAAGGACAGCCTGCCGGCATGATAGGTATCCTTGCGTATATTTCCGATGATCTTGGAAAACGGCCGGTTATTCAGCGCCGTATGGAAGCAGATCGCCTCCAAAGCATCATTGACCGCATATTTGGGATAGATGCCCTGTATCATATACTTTCTCTCATATGCGAAATCTTCGATCGCAAACAAAGGTTCTTCAAAACCCTGACCGAACGGCTTGAGTTCATCAAGCTCGTCGATCAAAGAAACAGCATATTCCGCTGCCTCATAGCAGATCACATCCTTATAAACTTCTTCATATTCGATCTTTTCAGAAGAGATCCTTTCAACAAAAGTCTCATAATTGTTTTTGTCAATGGAAAGGCCGACTGCCTGGGCATGTCCCCCGAAGGCGGAATACAGATCGCTCTCCTTTTTCAGTATCGAATACAGATCAAAACCCTTCGGTGCCCTGCCCGATCCTTTCAGAAGACCGTCCGATTCGCTTAAAATGATCACCGGTTTGCCCATGTCATTCATCAGACGGTTGGCGATCAGTCCGCAAAGTCCTTCCTTGAAGGCGGCCGACGAGACGATGACGATGTCCTTCTTGGGATCGGCAAGCCTTTCGGCAAGAGCGGCCATCTCCTTTGTCAGCTGTTTGCGGGTCGTGTTGATCTGTTCGATCTTGGAAAGGTAAGCTGCAGCCTCTTTGCGGTCGGAAAGAAGATATCTGACGACATAATTGACATTCAATACATCATCCATCCGGGAAACGGCATTGATCTTCGGGATCACATCGAAAGAAAGGCATTCAAAATCGATCTTCTTGTTTCTGGTCAGATATGAGATCGTATAGAAATCTTTTTCATTCAGTAAAGCGACAGCTTTTTTTAACAGATAACGGTTATATCCGAAGACTTTTACCATATCCGCCAAAGTCGCAAGACCGCCATAGACAAGGCTGAGCTCATCATAACGGAATGCCTGGCTCAACAGACAGCAGAGCCCGGAAGCACACATATCGGCATATCTTTCTTCAAAAAGCGAAGGATGAAGATAGGCATCGGCACATGGCGCTTCGCTGTATTCATGATGATCTATGACCAAAGTGACAAGGCCTAAAGATTTCGCATACGCCAGAGCCTCGTTGGCAACGATGCCGTTATCCACACACAATAAGACATCAAAGCCGTGTTTTGCCGCCGTCTCTACGATCGCTTTGTTCAGACCGTAACCCTCCTTGCTGCGGGAAGGAATATAGAAATTGGAAGAAATGTTGAGATCCTTGAAGAGTCTGCTCATGATGGCTGTCGCACATATGCCATCGCAGTCATAATCGCCAACAATAAAAAATCTCTTATCCTTATAAGATAAAAGAATCTTTTTGAATTCATTCAGTAATGCGATATTCTGCGTTTCTTCAAAACCCGAAACATCGAGGTCTTTCAAAGTGACATGATTGATCTCGCAGATCTTTTCACTTAAAGAAAGCGTATCGTGATGAAAGCGATATTTCATAGTGTATGCAAAGCGATGAAGAGGCCGATCAGCGACAGAAGTATCTGCAGGCAATAGAAACCAAGGACGATCTTTGTTTCCTTATGACCTTTGATGACGAACGCATAATGGATCGGTGTATATGTGAAGACTCTCTTATGGAAGAGCCTGACGGAAAGCTGCTGCAAAACGACGCAGAACATTTCGATGACAAAGACTCCGCCGATGAAAAACAAAGCGACCGTCTTGTCTAACAGGATGCCAAGACACGCAAATAAAGCGCCTAAGGCAAGCGAACCGCTGTCACCCATGAAGATCTTTGCCGGATGGAAATTGAAACGCAGATAGCCGATAAGACCTCCTAAGATGCAGACCAAGAAGATCCCGATATAGGTATAGCCGTTTGCGAAGCACAGATATACGAACGGAAGCAAGGCGAAGAAAGAAACGCCTGCGCAGAGTCCGTCCATGCCGTCCGTAAAATTCACCGCATTGGCTTCCGCCATATACAGAAGGATCATGAATGCAGCAAACAGCAGCCAATGGATCTGAATGCCGGCATTGATGAACGGGATCGTCACCCGCATCGGAATGACATCTCTGTAGATCACAAACAGCAGCAGTGTGTAAACGAATTCCATGATCAGACGGGTCTTGGCAGAGAGCCCCTCATTGGAATGGGAGCGGATGACCAAGGCGTCATCGATGAAACCGACGGAACAGTAAAGCACATATGAAAGGATGACGAACTGTGTCCTTGCATCGGCAAGCCCTTTAAAACAAAGAACGGCAAAAACGACGATCGGGATGACGACGAACATCAGTCCGCCCATGATCGGTGTCTTGCCCTTCTCTTTGAATTCTTTCAATGCATATTCGGAAGTGACCTGATTGATGTCTCTGTTTTTAAGGAACGCGATGAACTTCGGCATCGCAGCAAGCATAAGCAAAACAGAACAGATCAGACCAAGCAAAGATATTAACAGTGTATTCATACCTAGCTATTATACACCATTCCCCTCGTTTGTCTCAGAAACTTCCGTATTTTCATGTTCGGCCTTTTTTTCCTGTTCTTCAGGGTAATTGATCTCCCGGAAACGGATGATGATCTCCTTATCCGGATCGGCGATGCTGCCGGGTTCCACGGACTGTTCATAGGCGACGCCGTAGCCTTCCATCTTCATCGGAATACGGGAAAGGTTCCAGAAGTCGATGACATCTTTTCTCGTCCAGCCTTTGAAATCCGGGACCGTCATCGAACTGCCGTCTGTCAATAAGAAGACTTTCTGATAGGTATAGACATCTTCCTTTTCTTTCGGCAGCTGGCCGATGATCTTTGATCCGTCGAAGATCTCCACGATATCAAGACCATATCCTTCCAGTTCTTCCTTTACTTCATTTACCGATCTTCCGAGAAGATTGGGCATTTCATGTTTTTCAATGTATTTGACATCCGGATCGTTTTCATCTTCGTTGATGATCAGATTTTCCAGCAAAGCGATGCGGTCGATCAGATCCGGGATCGGCTTGATCTCATAGTTATAGTAAACGGTCTCCGGTGAGACATAGGCAAAATAGACCATGTATTGCGGATCTTCATACGGGAAGCCCAGCATGCACGAAATAATGTTCTGATCTTCGGCGTAACCGCCATCCAGCGGGATCTCGGAAGTACCGGTCTTGCCCATGACTTCCACGGTCTTGGCTGCATAGTGACGGCAGGTACCATCCGGTTCGGCGACGACCCTTCTTAACAGATCCTGCATCTGCTTTGCTGTCGACTTGGAGATCGGCTCAGAGACGACCTTGCGGCTGCCCTGGTAAACGACGGTATTGGTATTGGGGTCAACGATCTTTTCGATCAGATACGGCTTTACCATCTCGCCGTTTCCGAAGATCGCCGTATAGGTCTGTAACAGCTGTAACATCGTCGTTGAAGAACCCTGGCCGTACGTCGCCGTGATATCATCGACCGGTGAAAGTCCGTAGTTGGTATAGCCCGGAACTTCATCGATGCCGTCGGAATTCACGTTCTGATAAAGATGATAGCGGTCAAGATATTCCTTGTATTTATCGACACCGACATATTGGGAAAGCAGAGTCGCCGTTGCAACGTTACTGGAATAGATCAGGCCATAATCCAAAGGAATGACGCCCCAGTCCAGTCTTGAAACGTTGTAAATGCAGCCCAATTGATCGCCCGCATAGGTCCTTCCGCTGCTTGCCGTATAACAGTAAGGCGAGGAATCGAAACCCATGTCGCCGTCATAGACTCCGAGATCCATCGCAGCCGAATAGATGACCGATTTCATGACGGAACCCGGTTCGTATGCCAATTGTGAACCGTAGTTTACCTGTACGTCATCCGGCGACAGATTATTGGGATCGAAAGACGGCGTCTGTCCCCAGGCGAGGATCTTGCCGGTCTTGATTTCGACGACGGCAGCCCATGCCCTGGACGCGTTCTTTGCTTCCATAGTCGTGTTGAGAGCTGAATTGAGAGCTTCCTGGATCGAGAGATCGAGGGTAAGGTACACGTCATATCCGTTGACCGCGTTCAAAGTCTCTTCGAACATGCCGGGAAGGATAAAGCCGTGCTTGTCTCTCTGATAGGAATGATAGCCATCCGTACCGGAAAGCTCATCGTTCAGATATGATTCGATCCCCAGTTTTCCTATCAGTTTTCCCGTGTTGTCGGATTGGGCAAATCCCACGAGCTGCGGAGAAAACGTTTCACCATATGGGTAGTAGCGCTTATAGGAATTACGGAAATCGATCCCATGCAGACCTTCGATGGCCTCGATCTGTTCTTTCTGTTCCTTGCTGAGATTACGCCCCATGGCACCCAGTTCGATCTGGTAAAGACCGGAATTGGAGACCAGGATATCGTAGATCTCAGAGGCATCCATGCCAAGGATCGGCGCAAGCGCCTGTGCCGTGAAGGAAGGATTGTCGACATAGGCGATCTCGTCGGAGCTTGACAGTCTGTCCGGATCCAGATAACAGATGATATCGAAAGTCTTGACATCCTGTGCAACGATCGTGCCGCTGTTGTCATAGATATTGCCTCTTGAGGCAAAGATTTTCTCTTCCACATTGGAGACCGACTGAACATAATCGCTTAACGATGTGTTGGATCGGATGTGCAGCTTTGCGATCGTAACCAAAAAAACGTTGACGGTAACAAGAAGCGCTACCCCCAACATTAAAAAATATAGAAAACGAAGTTTGTTATTACTTCGTTTCATAAATTATTCTTCTCCCGATACGGAAATGATGTTGTCGGAGACCTGGTCAAGATTTGCGGCAGTAGCTGCAGCAAAGACCCTGTCCTTATTCTCCAGATTCGAGATCTCGTAGGTCAGAGACTGGTTCTGGCTTTTCAGGACCGTCAGTTCCTCGTTCATCGTCTGGATCTTCATCGTCAGTTTCGTATTCATCGTATTTACAAGCAGACTGCTGGCCAGCCAGGCGATCAAAGAGAATGAAAAAAGAATGATCGCGATACCGTTCAAACTGAGTCTTCTTCTTTTCTTTTTAACTATCTTTGCCATATACCTTCTCTATCCCTCTTAAAATCGCGCTTTTTGAACGGCGGTTGTTTTCGACTTCTTCATCAGTCGCCTTTTCACCGCGGTTCAGCAGCCTGTAGTCGGCTTTAGCGACCTGTTCCGGCCGTAAAGCGATACGCTTGTCATCCTCCACCGTAGTCAATGCTTTGAACTTGTGCTTGACCAGTCTGTCTTCCAGAGAATGGAACGTGATGATGACAAGTCTTCCCCCTGTCTTCAGGATCGGATCGAAGCTGTCCAGGAATTCCTTAAGGGAATCCAGCTCATGGTTGACTTCGATGCGGATGGCCTGGAAACTCTGTTTTGCAGGATGCCCTTTTTTGGAAAGGACTTTTGCCGGAAGTGCACTTTTGATGACTTCCACCAGCTGCAGTGTCGTTTCGATCGGACGGCTTTCAACGATCTTGTTTGCAATCCTGTAAGCATTCCTTTCTTCCCCATAGTCCCAGAGGACTTTCTGCAGCTGCTGCTTTGAATATGTATTTACGACATCGTATGCGCTGAGCGTATCGTCCTTGTTCATGCGCATATCCAGCGGACCGTCATAGCGGTAAGAGAAGCCTCTTTCCGCTTCATCGAACTGCGGTGAGGAGACCCCGAGATCCAGCAGGATCCCGTCTGCTTTGTCGACATATCTGCCCATGTTTTTGAAATTGTCATGGATGAACGTCACATTGTCGTAGTCTTTTAACAGTTCTTTTGATTCTGTGATCGCTTCTTCATCCAGGTCGAAGCAATACAGCCTTCCGCTTTTCAGTTTTTCAAGGATCCTTTTCGTGTGTCCGCCTCTGCCGAGTGTTCCATCGACATAGATCCCGTCTTCTTTGACATCCAGAAGCTTTAACGTCTCTTCCGGCATGACGGAAACATGGCTAGACATTGTTGAGCAGATCACTGAGGTTCTCGGCTACTTCCTCGAAATTCTCAGAAGCATCCGAATAGTACGCATCCCATGTCGCCTTATCCCAGATCTCGATATGATCATTGGCACCGATGACGACGCATTCCTTGGAGATATTGACAGGTCTTGCCAGGAACGAAGGGATCTGTATCCTTCCCTGGTTGTCGAGCGTACATTCACTTGCCGTACTCGTCAGCATCCTTATGTACTGACGGGCTGCTTTCTTGGTGGTCGGCAGCTTGTTCACTTCTTCAAACAGCTTTTCCCACTGCTGAAGCGAGTAGATGGTCAGACATCCGTCAAGACCTCTGGCCAGGATAAAAGACGTATGAAGTTCATCTCTGAACTTGCCGGGAATGACGATCCTTCCTTTTGCATCCAGATTATGCTGGTATTCCCCTATGAACATCTCCCACTTTTACCCACTATAAGCCACTTTCTACCACTATTATTTCATCTTGAGGGGTAAAAGTAAAGAATTTATGGATCGAAAAACAAAGAAAAAAGCACAGGAATTTCCTGTGCCTGTGCTTACTTGAAATCAATTAAAACCTTTGCTGCTAAACCGCTCTCATCAAGACATATTTCACGCTCTTCATCCGGTCGTGCAGCCTGAAAAAAGGAATAAAAAAAAAGAAGAATGATCCTTCTTCTTTCGTTAACTACTTCGCGCCGCAGTTAGGGCAAACACGATGAGCCAGTTTGTATTCACCGCAAGATGGGCATTTGACCATCGTTGGTGGCATTAATTTATAATGTGTTCTTCTTTTTGCTTTACGTGTCTTTGAATTTCTTCTCTGTTGAACAGCCATTTCTAATCATCCTCCTCGAATCTGTACTCTTTCAGCTTCTGTAAGCGCGGATCTATCTCGTCTTTTCGGGACGCTTCATAGTCCTCTTCAGATACGAAAGACCAACCATCCCCTCTAGAATACTCTATTTTTTCTTTTTTGACAACTTTTATCGGAACTTCCGGCATAACGATATAAAGAATGATATCTTCGATCGTCCGATCGCAATCCAGAAGGAAGCCTTCCTCCTCCGGCTTGTTCACGACCTTGTCATCATCACTCAGTTCAAAAGGCACATAAACGTCCTCCAATGAGATCGCACAAGGGCACACCATTTCCCCCTGCACCTGATAGTTGATACGCAATTCATCTGTGGCATCATAATAGAACACGATCTCCCCTGTCACGTTTTCCAGTCTGCGCAAAAACACATTGTCTTTAACGACATAAGAATCGATGCTGACCGGATAGCATTTCTCATTGGCGATGTTGAACAGATCTTTGAGATAGATTTTCACAGTCCTATTATATAATAATCATGTGAAAAGAACAGGCATAATCGTCGAATACAATCCGTTCCACAACGGCCACAAATATCATATCGAACAAAGCCGATCCTTATGCGATCCGGACGTACTGATCGCCTGCATGTCAGGCAATTTCAATCAGCGCGGTGACATCTCGATCATCAATAAATACGAGAAGACTTATGCCGCCCTGTCCCATGGCGTGGACCTGGTCATCGAGCTTCCTTATATATATACGGTGCAGAACGCCTACGTCTTCGCAAGAAGCGGCGTGAAGCTGCTTCAAAAGCTAGGCATCGAAGAACTGGTCTTCGGCTCCGAGACAGGAAACCTCGAAGAGCTTTCCAAATATGCGGATCTGGAAGTCGATGTCACAAGACTGAAGGAGCTGTTACATGACGGCAATTCCTATCCCAAGTCCTATGGCCTTCTGGCGGGATCGTTATATCCCAATGACATACTGGCGGTGGCGTATCTGAAAGCTTTGAAAGATACTTCGATCAAACCGCTTTGCATACAAAGGACCAACGAGTATCATTCGAATGATCTTGATGTCATTGCTTCGGCGACCGCGATACGAAACGCCTTACAACAAGGAAAAGACGTATCGATGGCGACCGATATCAGCTTCGATGAACCTCTGTTCAATAAAGATCTATACCCGTATATCCGAAGGCTTCTGTTCACGATGAGCAGCGAAGAACTGCGCGGGATCTTCCTGATGTCGGAAGGCATCGAAAACCTGCTGAAACGCAATGCCGTGAGATACGATGACTATGAAGATTTCCTGAACGCTTCCATCTCAAGACGCTATACCCGTTCCAGGATACAGCGCATCCTCTTGCATCTTTGCTGCCACGTAAGAACGAAAGACGTGGCTGATCTCAAGGAGCCGGACTACATCCGAGTGCTGGGTTTCAACGCCAAAGGAAGAGCGCTGTTGAAAGAAGTCAGGGAAGACGTTAATATCGTCACCCTGTTCAAAAACATCCCGGAACCTTACAAGTCGATCGAATACAGAAGCGACTTGCTATATGCGTCCCTGTTAAAGGACTCCAACGCCTACATCAAGAGGCAGCTGGAAGGCCCCGTCATCTGTAAATAAGGCAAAAAGAAAATGGCAATCACTTGCCATTTTTTGATCTGAAATTTCAGCCGATCACATCTCAACGTTGTGATAGACTTCCTGAACATCTTCGACCTGGTCGAGGTTGTCCAGCAGTCTCTGCCACATTTCCTTGTCATGTTCATCAGTCAATGTGACATATTCCTGCGGCAGCATCTTGATCGCACAGACGGAATACTCGCAATCCGGGATCAAAGCATCGATCGCTTCCTGAGCCTTGTGAAGATCTGTCGGAGAAACATAGACCGTCATCTCGCCTTCTTCGACTTCGATATCGTTGACATCGACATCGGCGTTGATCAATGCATCAAGCATCGTATCTTCATCTTCATATTTGAAGCTCAATACGCCCAGGTTGTCATAGTTGAAAGAAACGGAACCCTTGACACCCATCTTGCAATGAGACTTGTTGAAGCACTGGTTCATCGCGGCGACCGTTCTGTTGGAGTTGTCTGTCAGACAGTCGATGATGATCGTTGCAGCGCCCGGGCCGAAACCTTCATATCTGAGTGAATCGTAGGATTCACCCGTACCGCCTTTGGCCTTTTCGATCGCTCTTTTGATGACATCAGCAGGGACCTGGTTGGCCTTGGCTTCTTTGATCTTGGATCTTAATGCGAGGTTCATATCCGGATCAGGAACGCCAGACTTTGCGGCAATATAGATCTCCTTGCCATATCTAGAATAGACTTTTGATTTCATTGCGGCGGTCTTAGCCATTGCCGCAGCTCTTACTTCATGCGCTCTTCCCATAAATTCACCTCACTAAAAAATTTTTACTTCTTTATTTTAATACTAAATAGTGTATTTGCAAAATATTATATTCATGAAAAAAGGGTGTCTTTATGATGTGACACCCTTATCTTTGTGATGATTATTTGTTGAGGACTTCCTTTACCAGAGCAGTGACTTCTGACTCGGTATGGCATTTGACTGCCTTGCTTGCCAGATCTTCCATCTCTTTTTTGTTGAGGGAAGTGATGATCTTTCTGGTAGGAAGGATCTTGGATGCGGACATTGAGAACTCATCGAGTCCCAGACCCAGGAGTACCGGAGCAGCCATCGGATCGCCGCCCATCTCACCGCACATACCGCACCATCTGCCTTGTGAATGTGCACCATCGATCGTCATCTTGATCAGACGAAGGATCGAAGGATTCAACGGCTGGTAGAGATATGCGACTTTCTCGGACATTCTGTCGGCAGCCATGGAGTACTGGATCAGGTCATTGGTACCGATGGAGAAGAAGTCTGCGTATTTCGCAAATTCATCTGCCAGGACTGCGGAAGCCGGGATCTCGACCATCATACCGATCTCGATCTCATCGGATACCGCAACACCTTCCGCCTTGAGTTCTTCCTTGGTATCGAGAACGAACTGTTTTGCGTTTCTGAATTCGTCGATCGTAGCGATCATCGGGAACATGATGGCCAGCTTGCCATAGACGGAAGCTCTGAGCAATGCTCTGACCTGTGTCTTGAAGATATCTTTTCTATCCAGGCATAATCTGATCGCACGATAGCCTAAGAACGGGTTCATCTCAGGATCGAATTCGAAATAAGGAAGTTTCTTGTCACCGCCGATATCCAGTGTTCTGACGACGACTCTCTTGCCTTCCGCTCTTTCAAGGACGACCTTGTAGGCATTGAACTGGTCTTCCTCGCTTGGGAAGTCATCCGTGGATTCCATATACAGGAATTCCGTACGGTATAGACCGACACCTTCCGCACCGTTGGCAATGACATTGTCCATGTCTTTCGGTGAGCCGATGTTGGCGACCAGTTCGACCTGGTGACCGTCGACCGTGATGGATGGCTTGTCGAGAAGTACCTGCAAAGCAGCCTTTTCTTCAAGGAACTTCACGCGCTTCTCTTCGTATTCTTTTAACTGTTCCTCGCTCGGATTGATGATGACATCACCTTCCTTGGCATCGAGGATGATCTTGTCTCCGTGCTTGCAGGAAGACATGATGCCTGTGCAGCCGACGACTGCCGGAAGGCCCAGAGCGACAGCCATGATCGCCGCATGGGAAGTCTTGCCGCCGATCTCCGTTACGAAACCGAGCGAATATTTCTTATTGAGCTGAGCCGTATCGGACGGGGTCATCTCTTCGGCAACGATAACGACCTCCTCGTCGATCGCTGTCAGATCAGGAATAGTCAGTCCCAGGATATTGCATAAGAGTCTGAAAGAAACGTCTTTGATATCGGCAGCTCTTTCTTTGAAGTATGCATCATCCATCGATTCGAACATGCCGACCATCATATCGGAGACCGTCTTGGTCGCCTGGTCTGCATTGGAACCGTCTTTGATCATGCCGACGATCTGATCCCTGTATTCCGGATCCTGTACCATCATCAGGTGAGCGTCAAAGATGGCGAGTTCTTCAGGAGCTAATGTAGCGCTGGCTCTTTCTTTGATCTGTTCGATATCGCTGATCGTCTTGGCCATCGCATCTTCAAAGACCTTGAGTTCGGCTTGAGTGTCTCTTTTTTCTTCGGAGATGACGATGTTAGGCTGTTCAAGCTTATAAACTTTACCTATGGCAATACCGCTTGATGTAGCTATTCCTTTTAAAAACATATTAATTACCCTCTCTTTACTTAATTTAATTATACTTCACAAACATTTACAGACAACTCAGAAAATTCATATACGCACGGTTTCTGTGCCTGTAATAAGAAGATGCAGAGAAGTATTCCAGATACCAGTTTCCTTTTCTGCCTTCCATGATCTCTTTTTCGATGATGAATCTGTCATCCTCATCAAGATTCTCGATAACGTTCTCGATATGGGTGACGATCATGATCCCGGATTCGATCTTTCTGCGATCATGGCTGGCAATGTTCTGCTGTGCCTCCTCCAGTAAAAGTTTGAAATCCCTGTAATTCTTTGACAGTATTTCGATGTCACGTCTTTGGTTTCTGTTACCGATCCGTTTCATATGCCCCTTTTCTAGATCAAAGGTGCTTGCGCACCTTTGATCGATAATTCATGATCTTGATTCAATATGCCGGCTTATTCGCTGATCTCGATCAAGCCGTAGCCTCCTTCGTTCCTCTTATATACGACAGCGAGTTTCTCTGAGTCGACATCCCTGTAGATGAAGAAGGAATGCGACAGCATCTCCATGCGCATGATCGCCTCATCAAGGATCATTTCATCCGCATAGATCGTCTTGGTCCTGACCGGTGTATCCTTTTCTTCGTCGACCTCCTCATAGAAGTTTTCCGCAAGGGATTCCTTGTGTCTTCTCGAAAGTCTGCCCTTCTGTCTTCTGATCTGATCTTCCAGCTTATCGATCGCCAGATCTACGGCTGTGGAGAAGTCCTGATGTACGACTTCCGACCTCATCAATCCGATCTTGGTAGGAACGTTCACCTCAACTTTCAGAGCGTCTCCGTGGATCTTTACGGTGACACGGGCACTTTGTGCCTCGTCAATGACAACGTATTTGTTGAGCTCGGAAAGTCTTTCTTCGATCTTTTCCCTCATCGCGTCATTCACTGTTACATTTTCACCATAAATAGCGAATTTCATAAGTCTTCCTCCTTTATATTTATTTAGACTCAAGCATGAGTTGAATCAGCCATCTGTAGACCAAGAAGAGTCCGTAGGCATCCAAAGAACAGTATTCCTTGAGATTCTCTACGATCTTCTCGCCTTTTTCTTCATCGGCATTGGCGATGTCGCGCCAGCTGTAGACCGCCTCCATGCCGTCATAGATATCCAGGTCCTTATAGGAATAATCCGAACAGATATCCACAAGCTTCTTCAAAGAGTAATTGCCTTGCATGCGCACATCATAGACCAATCCATCGATGAACGGTACCGCAAGATCGACGAACCTGTCGACGATCTTCTCCAGTTCTTCCTTGTATTCCGGATAGATGACAGAGAGTTCGATCAGTCTTAAGCACTCCGCACCCTGGGCGTTATAGGCCAGGATCGGTCCTTCTTTGGGAAGGTATTCCAGCAAAGCTTCCACGAATTCCCTTCGGCAATCCCCCGTTCCTACGAAGGTCCTGTGTTCCATATGCCCGTTTTCATCGATGTAATACAAGGCGAATTCGAAACATACGACATCCATCGGCCGCATCTTTTCATACGACGGGATCAGATAGCGGTCCCATTCGAAATCGATGAACGAGATCGGCCTTTTGGAGATCTTGTCGAGCCAGGAAGAAAGCGAATAATGGTCGATGAACAGCCCGCCGTTTCTCGAAGCCATGATCTGGGCGTATTGGGTCCTGCTTCCTTCGAGAAGATCGGTATTGACGTCCTTGAGATGACGGATGCCTTCTTCATACATCCGGTTCTTATACTGGCTCGATACGAGGGTCAGGATGGAATCATCCGCATCTTTCTCCTCGTTCGGGAAACACTTATCGTAATGATCACATAAGCCGTTCAGCTTGCAATAACGGCATTTTCTGGGAGCTTCCTTTTGCGGATCGAACGCCTCCATCTCCTTCAGATATCTTTTGAAGTCGACATCGACTTCTTCGATGATGCTTTTCAGACTGCGGCGATTGAAGCTGTTCTCACAAAGAAACAGTTTCTTGGGATCGATCGTCCCTTCATTGACATAGTCACCGTTAAGACGGATCAGATAGATCTCACCGATCTTAATCCCAAGGTCCTTGAGTACCCGCAAAGTGATCCGATAGCTTAACGTATCCAGATCCTTGACATAGGTGCCGTAATACATGAAATAAAGATCGAAAAGATCGCCGTTTTTGTGCATGAAAGGAACATTCACGCGCATCTCGTCTTCAACGAAACGCGGATGAACGAACCACTCATACTGATCTATCTGGGAGAAGAACCTCTCCCCGGGATCATTCCTGACCCCTTCATAACATTCTTTGATGCCGAAGTATTCTTTGAGCAGATCCACGATATTCTCATCGGAACGAAGATATGGCTTAAAAACGTTATTTTCGTCTTTACTGAAATAGTAAAGTCTTTGACAACGCAGAAACTTTTTTATATCGCTGATATGATACATATCTACCTCTGTTTATATTATAACGTATTTTTTCTTTGAGTATGCACGCCAGTATCTTTTCAGCAGAAGAAAAGCACTCGTTTGTCCGAGTGCTTCGTCCTTATATTCTATTCTTCGATGATGCGTATCGACTCGATCTGAGGCATCTCTTCCTCTTTGATCGTACCGTTATTGTCGATCGGTCTTGCATCGGCAGCGATCTTCTTCACGATATCAAGGCCTTCATAGACCTTGCCGAAAGCGGCATATTGGCCATCGAGCCATTCCGCATCCCCTACCATGATGAAGAACTGCGATGTGGCGGAATTCATATCATTGGCTCGTGCCATCGATAAGACTCCTTCCGTATGCTTCAGATCGTTCTTGAAGCCGTTCGCCTCGAATTCTCCTTCGATGTTTTTCACCTTGCCATAGAGATCGGCACCGCCCTGTATCATGAAACCGTCGATGATCCTGTGGAAACGATTGCCGTCATAGAATCCTTCTTTCACCAGTGCAACGAAGTTGGCAACGCTTTTCGGCGCAATATCTCCGTAAAGTTCGGCCTTCACCGTTCCGTAATCTTTGATGTCGATCGCCACTTTGATGATCTCACCGCTGACTTCCTCCTGAACGGGAGCCGCAGTTTCTGCCGTTTCTTTTTTTGAGCAGGCAAACAGGCTCATCAGCAGCAAGAGTATTGCGATCTTTCTGACTGTTTTCATTGTCTTCTCCTGTATCGCTGAATTAATCGCCGATCCAGCAGGCGTAAAGCTTCATGGAGCCGTCGACCGGTGTTTCCGGATCGAAACGGTCCTCACAGCTCGCATATCTGGAATAACCATCGAAACGATAGCCCTCTCTGGTCGGTTCCTCGTATTCGATCAGATCGCCATACATGAGTTTCTGGCTGGCGACAGGTGTGCCTCCCTGTGTATCGAATTCGATCACGAAGCCTCTGTTATTGAACCCGATCATCAGCACGATGAACAGTAAGGCGATCAGTCCGACGATGATGAAGTCCAAAGTCCTGAGGGAGATGTGGATGTTCTTATAGATGTTATGCAAACTAAGAGGCGAAACATTCATTTCGCCCTTAGTTTCAACATTTGATTTTTCTTTTTCGATATCTGCCATTACTTCTTTGTCAGATACTTACGCATATCGATCGCGCAGGCGATCAGGATGATCAGACCCTTGACGATGTAGATCAGGTTCGCGTTGACAGATAAGAAGTTCAAGCCGGCAAAGATGACCTGTAACAGAAGGACACCGATGATGACGCCGGAGATCTTACCGGTACCGCCGACGAAGGAAACGCCGCCGATGACACAGGCTGAGATCGCATCGGATTCATAGTTGAGACCGGTAGTCGCATTCGCGGAACCGACTCTGGCTGCATCGATGAAACCGGTGATCGCATACATCATACCGGCAAGCGTGAAGACCATCATGATCGTCTTCTTGACGTTGACACCGGAGACTTCCGCAGCGACCTTGTTGGAACCGACAGCGAACATATTCTTGCCGAACGTCGTCTTGTTCCAGATGACCCACATGATGCCTACGAAGCACAGTGCATATAAGACATACATCGGGATCGAGACCGTTCCGATCTTGAACAGAGAACCGGTTACGAGCTTCTTATAAGAATCCGTCATACCGGAGAGTGCCATACCGTTGTTGGTACCGAGCATCATATACATCAGGATGAGACCGTAGACGATCAGCTGAGTAGACAGCGTGACGATGTACGGATGCAGATCGAACTGCGCAACGCAGAAGCCGTTTACCAGACCGATGAAGCCGCCGACACACAGGATGATCAGAAGAACAAGCGGGATCGGAAGCGGAGCCGTCATGGACGGGAAGATCTTGTATACGGTCGTCAGTAAGGAAGCTGTGATACATGCGCTCAGACCGACGATCTTACCGGCGGAAATATCCGTACCGGCAAGAACGATACATCCGGCGATACCTAAAGCCATCGGAAGCTTGGAAGCCGTCAGAGAGATGATGTTGACGATGGAAGCCAGGCCGAGGAACTTCGGTCTCTTGATCGCAACATAGATGACCAGGAACGCGATGATGATATACATCGCGTTGTTCAACAGCAGATCCAGTATTTTCTTTCTATCAAATTTTTTCATGGATATTCCCCTTCATTTATACATATTTCGCCGCAAGCGTCATGATCTGTTCCTGATCAGTCGTCCTTGCGTCGACCTCGCCTGCCAGCCTGCCGCCGGACATGACTAAGATCCTGTCACAGATGCCGAGCAGTTCCGGCATTTCCGAAGATACGACGATGACACATTTGCCTTGTTTTGCCAGATCGAGGATCAGTTCGTAGATCTCGTACTTGGCACCGACGTCGATACCTCTGGTCGGTTCATCGAGTAGCAGGATCGTCGGCTCCGTCAGCAGCCACCTGGTAAGGATGACTTTCTGCTGGTTACCGCCGGAAAGAGAACGGATCTGCGTCTTCTGCGACGGTGTCTTGGTACGAAGCTTATCGATGCCCCATTGCGTGGCTTCCGCCATCTTCTTGTCATCGAGGAACGGACCGTTGAGATAACGTTTCAAGGAAGAGATCGTCGAATTGGCCTGGATATCTCTGACACCAAAGATACCGGTCGCTCTTCTTTCTTCCGTCAGCATCGCAAAGCCGTTTGCGATCGATTCACGGGAATTGGCATTCTTGATCGGCTTGCCGTTGAGGAACAGCTCACCGGATTTTCTTGTAGCGATACCGAAGATGTTTTCAAGCAGTTCAGTTCTGCCCGAACCATCCAGTCCGGCTACACCCAGGACTTCGCCTTTGTGCGCCGTAAAGGAAACATCGCTCAGTTTGGAGTATTCGGCAGTAAGACCTCTTACTTCCAGTAAAGGTTCGCCGACGACATTGTCTTTCGGCGGATAGACATTGGTGATCTCACGGCCGACCATCAGTTTGATGATCTCATTCATCGTGATGTTCTTGGCATCTCTTGTCGTGATGTACTTGCCGTCACGCATGATCGTGATCTCATCCGAGATACGCAAGATCTCATCCATCTTGTGTGAGATATAAATGATGCCGCAGCCCCTGCTTCTTAAATCGTTGATGATCCTGAACAGGTGCTCGACTTCAACTTCCGTCAATGAGGAAGTCGGTTCATCGAAAACGATGACCTTAGCATTGTATGATACAGCCTTGGCTATCTCGACCATCTGACGCTGAGATACAGGCATTTCTGACATAACTTTTTTAGGATCAACATCGATGTTGAGATCTTTGAAGACCTTCATCGTTTCTTCGTACATCTTCTTTTCCGAAACGAAAGGAAGATTGTCCATCTTCGGGAAGCGGCCGAGCCACATGTTGTCCATGACATTTCTCTTTAAAGCCTGGTTGAGTTCCTGATGCACCATGGCAACACCATGTTCAAGAGCTTCCTTGGAATCTTTAAAGTTCACTTCTTCACCATTCAGATAGATCTGGCCTTCATCTTTGTGATAAACGCCGAACAGACACTTCATCAGTGTCGATTTGCCGGCACCGTTTTCACCCATCAGGGCATGGACCGTTCCGGCCTTAACGCTTAAATTAACATCATCCAGCGCTTTGACGCCCGGGAATGACTTACTTATGTGTTCCATTTTCAATAGAACATTGTTTTCGCTCATAGATAACCCCCTACTAGAGTTCATAGACAAATATGCAGTCACGATAGCCGTGACTGCATATTTCGTTTCAGTAATTCTCGACTATTATCCGTTATAAGCAGAATAAGGGATATTGACTCTCCAAGTACCTTCTAATTCGTAAGCGGAGTTGATTCCGTCGAATGCGCCTGCACCGTTCATGAAGTTGACAGCGATGGTCTTGACAGCGTCAGCCATACCGACAGCATCCTGTTTGACTGTACCAGTCATGGAACCTTCATTGATCAGAGCGACTGCGAAGTCCATAGCATCGACACCGAAGACAGGAACGACGACCTGACCCTGAGAAGGATCATTGTAACCGTGGTTCTTTAAGGAAGCAACTGCACCCTGAGCCATATCATCGTTGTTGGCGATGACTAATTCGATCATGTTGCCGTTAGCTTCGTTGTACTGAGAAAGGATCGTCTCCATGTAGTCGTTTGCAGCAGCAGCGGACCAAGCACCGTTCAAGTCTAACAGATACTTGTCGGAGTTGTTCTCGTCGTAGAAAGCTAAAGCTGGTTTGCCGGCAGCTGTTAAGATCGCATCAGCGTCTTCAACACCATACTGGGTTCTTGCGTCAGCTTCGAGGTTGCCTTCCTGGCCCTTGAACATAACATAAGAGATCGTGCCATCACCGTTGAGGTCAACAGTGTCATAGTTAGCTAATACATAATCGCCGACCATCTGGCCTTCCATATGACCAGCCTGAGTGTAGTCAGTACCGACATAAGCAGTCTTGTCATAAGAAGTTACGACGTTTTCAGAAACGGAACGGTTGAAGAATACGACCGGAAGATTTGCTTCTTTAGCAGCATCTAAGATCGTCTTTGTAACGTCATCGTTGGATGCTTCGACCTGGTTGACGACTAAGACCTTGACGCCTTTAGCGATCGCAGTCTTGATCTGGTCAGTCTGAGTAGCCTGGTCAGTGTTAGCGTCATAGTGATAATAAGAAACGCCTGCTGCTTCGAAAGCTTCTGTCATAGCAGAACGAACGCTGGAAAGATAAGCATCAGTGTGGTTGTACCAGAAAACTGCTACATCTTCAGCATCAGAAGCAGGAGCTGCCTCGCCGCCGCCTTCGCCGCCGTTGCCGTTAGAGCAACCGACAAGAGCGAAAACCATGAGAGCAGCCAATAAAATACTTAAAAGCTTTTTCATTTTTTCCTCCTTGGGCACATGGCCCATAATTTAATTATAGCCATTATGTAAACGATTACAACCAAAATAATTTCACGATTTTTTCACAAAAAGCATGGCACTTGACAGCTTATTGTCCTATGCGGTATAAGTGAAGAAACCGATGCGGAAGAGTAAGTAAGATCTGAGGCGCCTTTTACAGAGAGTCATGAATTGGTGGAATGTGACAGAGAGTGCAGATCCGAATGGACTTCCAAGGGCAAACAGAAACGTAAGGAGTATGGGCGACGAACTGATCCCCCGTAAGAGGATCCGCATATGATGGTATGCATGAGTGGATACAGAAAAACTGTATCAAGCCGGGTGGCACCGCAGGAAAAAATATGATCCTGTCCCAGCAATTTCGGGACAGGATTTTCTTTTGTCCCCTACGAGGTGAAAGATGAAACAAGACAAACGATGGCGTCCTTTCTTAAAGATCGGAAACTGAAAAACGAATCAAAAAAGAAAGGAAACACACAACATGAAAAAAGTATTCGCTCTTATTCTCAGCTTATCCATTCTCCTTACGCTCACCGCCTGCGGCAGTCAAGCCCCTGCTGAAGAACATGCGACAGAAGAGAAGACTTCTTTTACGATCGGCATCTGCAACTATGTCGATGATGCATCGCTCAACCAGATCGTCGACAACATCCTTTCCGGACTTAAGACAAAAACGCAGGGAAGCGATGTACAGATCGAGGTCCTTTACGACAACGCCAACGCCGATGCCAACGTCATGGCACAGATCATTTCCAACTTCATTTCCAAAAAAGTCGATCTGATGGTCGGCGTCGCCACTCCTGTCGCCTTGAACATGCAGGCAATGACGCAAGACGATCCGATCCCGGTCATCTTCGCTGCCGTTTCCGATCCGCTCTCCTGCGGTCTGGTCGAAAGCCTGGAAGAACCGGGTGCCAATATTTCGGGAACTTCCGACTTTCTGAATACCGAAAACGTTCTGCAGCTCATGGTACAGCAGAATCCGGACATCAAGAAAGCAGGACTTTTATATGACGCCGGTCAGGACGCTTCCACAGGCCCGATCGAGGAAGCGAAACGATTCCTGAGCGAAAACGGCATCGAATACATCGAAAAGACCGGTACGAACGTCGATGAGATCAAACTGGCAGCCGCCGCATTGATCTCGGAGGGTGTGGAAGCGATCTTCACACCGACCGACAATACGGTCATGACGGCGGAACTTTCGATCTATGAACAGTTCATGGAAGCCGGGATCCTGCACTATGCCGGTGCGGATTCCTTTGCCTTGAACGGCGCATTCTTAGGTTATGGTGTCGATTACGCAAACCTTGGCCAGGAGACGGCTGAAATGATCTATGACGTCTTAGTCAACAAAGCCGACATCGCAAAAATGCCGGTCCGTACGTTCGATAACGGTACGGCAACGATCAATGAAGATGTATTGGTTTCTGTGGGACTTGACCTGAACGCTTTGAAGGAAGCATTCGGTCCCTACTGCACGAACATTCAGACCATTAAGACCGCGGAAGAATTCGAATAGATTATGTCGACTCTTGTTTATACGACGATCGAATTATCATTGATCGGCTCTTTGACGGTACTGGGACTCTATCTGTCCTATACGACGCTCAATGTCTGTGACTTATCGACAGACGGCTGTTTCACATTAGGCGCTACTATCGCTTCAATGGTCGTTTTATCGGGACATCCCTTTCTTGCCATACCCGCCGCAATGATCGCCGGCATGTCTTCCGGCTTCATCGTAGCGATCATGCAAAGCTGCCTGGGAATCAATTCCCTTCTGTCCGGGATCATCCTCAATACGGCTTTGTATTCGGTCAATATCGCCGTCATGGGAAACTCTTCTCTGGTGAACCTGAACAAGGCCCGTTCGATCTACACGATCATCAAAGACGTATTCAAAGATACGTCCCTTTCCTCCGTGAGTTTCCTATTTATCGAAGCCTTCTTCGTACTGGCCGTCCTGTGCTTCCTGAATCTTTTCTTAAAGACACGGATCGGCTTAGCCATCAAGGCGACCGGCGATAATGAGGTGATGGTCGAAGCCTCATCGATCGACCCGAAGATCACGACCCTGATCGCATTAACGATCGCCAACAGCTTCACTGCACTTTCCGGAAGCCTGCTGGCCCTTTCACAGCGATCGGCCAACATCGACATCGGAAGCGGCATGGTGACGATCGCTCTGGCATCCCTGCTGATCGGAAGGATCTTCACCAGAAACAAACCCGTATTCAAGCAGCTGCTTGGCTGCGTGCTTGGTGCACTGATCTTTCGAAGCATCTATGCCCTGGCGCTTCGATTGAATATGCCTGCCTTCATGCTGAAGCTCATCTCGGCACTTATCGTTGCGATCACCATTTCCGTTCCTTATATCCGTACTCAGATCCCGCTCATGAAACGCAAAAGAGCGCTCAGGGAGGCAAGATGATACAGGTAAGACATCTCACTAAGATCTTCAATGAAGGAAGCATCGATGAAAAAAAGGCGCTCGATGATCTGTCTTTGGACATACGGGATGGTGATTTCATCTGTATGATCGGCGCCAACGGCTCGGGCAAGTCCACGCTTCTCAAATGCCTGTCGGGTGCCCTGATCTGCGAAGAAGGAAGCATCGTCATGGACGGAAAAGACATCACCCTGGATTCGCAGCATAAACGTGCCCATGAGATCGGTCACCTCTTTCAGGATCCTATGGCCGGCAGTGCGCCGCACATGAGCGTCGAAGAAAATCTGGCACTGGCTGCCAAAAACGGCGGCTGGCTCTCGTTCATCAAAGAAAAAGACCGGAAACAATTCAAAGAAAAGCTTTCCGCTCTTGACATGGGACTGGAAGACAAACTGTCCGTTCCGGTCGGTTCCCTTTCCGGAGGCATGCGTCAGGCTCTGACCCTGGTGATGAACACGATACGCAAGCCAAAGCTCCTGTTGCTGGACGAACATACGGCAGCTCTGGATCCGCAAAGTGCCGCCAAAGTCCTTGAACTGACTGAAAAGGCGGTCTCAGACAAAAAACTGACCTGCCTCATGGTGACGCATAACATGCAGACAGCACTGGATCTGGGCAACCGTCTGATCATGATGCATGAAGGAAAGATCGTCCTGGATCTCAACAAAGAAGAAAAAGAAAAACTGACCGTAGAAGATCTGATCGCAATGTTTCGTTCCAGTACGAAAAAAGATCTTCAGAATGACCGCATGTTACTGCTTTAAAAAATGTCTCCGAGGAGTAATGTCACTAACTTAATGTGACACAGAATCAAGAGTTTTGACCGCAGCTTCATCGTTTACGATGATGACTGCGGTCTTTCTTTGCTCAGGCATTATTAAAGGAAGATGGATATCATCTTTGTTATGAAAATGAATGG
>JAFRQF010000012.1 GCA_017428765.1 Erysipelotrichaceae bacterium | reverse complement strand
TGCGAAAAGTCTTCATCCCGAAAGACAACGTCAGCGACCTCAAAGATGTGGCAAAAGAAGTCAAAGAAAAACTCGAGATCGTTCCTGTAGGCGATGTCTTGCAGGTATTGAAACTCACAGGGATCATTGAAGCGGATGCATAGTCCGCTTTTTTGATGAAGAGGATACAGAAACAGGCGGTTTCGTGAAATAATAGTAGTAATCATGGAGGTGTATCATGGCGGTTTTTCGTATCGAATGGTTGTTGAGGATATTGTGTTCCGTAGCGGCCGGCTTTGCGATCGGCCATGAGCGTCACCGGCAGTCAAAAAGTGCCGGTATCAGGACACATGCGATCGTATCGATGGCATCGTGTCTGGTGATGCTGGTATCGGAATATGCCTTTGCCGATGCGGTGAAAAACGATCCGGCAAGGATCGCGGCAGCCGTCATCTCCGGCGTCGGATTCTTAGGCGCAGGTATCATCTTTACACAGAACGGCTCGACCCACGGTCTGACCACGGCAGCCGGTGTCTGGGCGACGTCTGCCATAGGCATGACCTTCGGCGGCGGGATGTATGAACTCGGTGCCTTCTGTACGGTGCTGATGTATATGATCGAGACGCTGTTTCAGAAAGCCTTCTCCTATACGCCCCCGTATACTTCGATGCCGATCATCGTGAAGATGAATAAGAACGGTTCGCCGAAACAGATCAATGAAGCGTTATTGAGGATGGGATACAACCATTCGGAAAACAAGATCACGCAGAGCGAAGAAGGCTGGAACATCGAAACGACGGTCCGTACCAATAAGGACCTCATCCCTTCGGCATTTGTGGAAGAACTGAAAAAAGAAGAGAATGTCATCGACGTTGTAAGCAGATAAAGAGGAAAAAACATGGAAAAAACGATCTTCAGAGAGAAGAATGTCAACGAGCTCAATTCACCGGATGAGCTCAACGAGTATCTGCGGGTGACCTCGCCGTCGATCTGGCTGGTCATGGCTGCAGTCATCGTTTTACTGTTGGGACTGATCGTCTGGGCAAGCGTCGGTGAGATACACACCAAAGAGAGCGCCACGGTAAATGTCAAAGGCGATGAGGCCATCGTCTATGTTTCCGGCGCCAGGGCGGATATGGTCAGAAACGGTAATATCGTTGAGATCGATGGGCAGAGAACGATACTGACCGATGTTTCTTTTGACGAGTACGGCCGTGCCGTAGGCAAAGCGAAAGTCAGCGATCTGAGCGAAGGTACCTATCAGGCGGAAGTGATCGTGGAATCGATCAAGCCGATCAGTTTCTTATTCCGATGATCATGAAAGAAAATATCAGAAAACCGATAAACACGGGAGTCGCAAAAGTACCCGTCTTCATACAGATGGAAGCTTTGGAATGCGGTGCGACCTGTCTGACGATGATCCTGGCCTATTATGGCAAGTGGATGCCGCCTGAGCAGGTCAGAGCGGACTGCGGCGTTTCCAGAGACGGATCCAATGCGAAAAACATCCTGATGGCAGCCAGAAACTACGGGCTGGATGCCAAAGGCTACCGTTTCGAGCCGGAAAGCCTGCGGAAAGAAGGCAGATTCCCTTGCATCATTCACTGGAACTTCAACCACTTCGTCGTCTGCGACGGTTTTAAGGGCGACAGAGTCTATCTGAACGACCCGGCAAGAGGCACGATCAAAGTCTCGATGGAAGAATTCGACCGCAGCTTTACGGGCATCGCTTTAATGATGGAACCATCCGAAAGCTTTGAACCGGGCGGCAAACGCAAGTCCGTCTTTTCCTTTGCGGCAAAGCGTCTCAAGGGAAGCAAGGCGGCCATCGTTTTCGTGGCGATGACGACCACGGTCGGCTATCTGTTCTCGATCATCAACCCGGTCATGTCGCAGATCTTCATCGACCGTCTGCTTTCCGGAAGCAACAAGGAATGGCTGCTTCCGTTCATCATCATCATGACGGTACTGGCACTGCTCAATATCGTCATGCGTCTGGTCTCTACCCTGTATGCCTTGAAGATCAACGGCAAGATGTCGGTCGTCGGCTCTTCCTCCTATATGTGGAACGTCATGAAGAAGCCGATGGAATTCTTTTCGCAGAGGATGATCGGCGATATCTTACGAAGGAAAGATACCAACGAGACGATCGCCCAGACCCTGGTCAACGTCTTTGCGCCATTGGTGCTCAACGGCATCATGTTGGTGTTCTATCTGGTCGTCATGATCCGCAAGTCACTGATCCTGACGGCGATCGGTATTCTGACGCTCTTACTGAACCTGTTGGTCTCCAATCTGATCTCCGCAAAGCGCGTCAATATGATGCGCATACAGATGCGCGATGCCGGCAACCTTTCTTCGACCACGATCAACGGCATTTCGATGATCGAGACGATCAAGGCATCCGGTGCCGAGAACGGCTACTTCCGCAAGTGGGCAGGCCATCTGGCTTCCTTGAATGCGCAAAGCGTGAAATATGCCAAGAACGATGCCTACATGAACCTGATCCCGTCGATCTTGTCGATGCTGGCAGATTATTCGGTCATGTTCTTGGGCGTCCTGTATACGATGCGCGGGGAGTTCTCTTTGGGTTCGATCATGATGTTCCAGGGAGTGCTCAATTCCTTCATGGCGCCGGCGATGTCCCTGGTCAATGCCTCACAGACCATCCAGGAGATGCGCACCGATATGGAAAGGATCGAGGATGTCATGGAATATCCGGATGATCCTTATGTAAGGGAAGAGAAAGTAAAAGAAGACGAAAGCTATGCCAAGCTTTCGGGCAATATCGAGATAAAGAACGTGAGCTTCGGCTATTCCAGGCTCGCCGAACCTCTGATCAAAGATTTCTCCATGAACATCAAGGCGGGTTCCCGCGTCGCTTTCGTCGGCGGTTCGGGATGCGGCAAATCGACGCTCGCCAAACTGATCTCCGGCTTACAGAAACCATGGAGCGGTGAGATCCTTTTCGACGGCAAACATATCGATGAGATCGATCGAAGCGTATTTACCGGTTCATTGGCAGTCGTGGATCAGAACATCATCTTATTTGAAGACACCATCGCCAACAACATCAAGATGTGGGATGACACGATCGAAGATTTCGAGATGATCATGGCTGCCAATGATGCCAGGGTCCACGAAGAGATCATGAAACGTGAAAATGGCTACCAGCACGTGCTTTCCGAAGGCGGAAAGGACTTTTCCGGCGGCCAGAGACAGAGGATCGAGATCGCCAGGGCACTGGCGCAGGATCCGACCATCATCATCCTGGATGAGGCGACCTCGGCTCTGGATGCCAAGGTGGAATACGAAGTCGTCAAGGCGATCGAAGACAGAGGCATCACCTGCATCGTCATCGCTCACCGACTGTCGACGATCCGGGACTGCGATGAGATCGTCGTGCTGGATCACGGCAACGTGGTGGAACGCGGTACACACGAAGAACTTTACGCGAAGGGCGGCCTTTATGCCGAACTTATCGCCAATGAATAGAAAGGAGTCCTATGGGCTGGTTTGATGAACAGATAAAGAACCGCAAGCTTTCTGATCAGGAAGTATTCGAAGACTCCTTCATGAGACTTGCGTCTGCCGTACTGGGCACAAGGATGTCCTCCGGTCTGACCAACGACCGCTATCTGACCAAGGAAGCGATCGACGACATTTTAAAGTACTATCACAAGAAACCGGTGGAGATCACCGATGATCTCAAAGAGATCCGCGATCAGCTGGATTTTGCCTTACGTCCGTACGGGATCATGTACCGCGGCATCGAGCTCAAGGAAGGTTTCTGTAAAGATTCGATCGGGCCGATCCTCGCCTTTGACAGCGAGACGGACGAGGCGATCGCCTTGCTTCCGATGATGATCCCGGGATACAGCTTCATCGATCCCAAGACGAGGAAAAAGGAGGTCCTGAACCGGAAGAACGAATCCCGTTTCAAGAAACAGGCCTATTGTTTCTATCAGCCGCTGCCGCTAAAGAAGCTGAAGATCATCGATCTGCTTCTGTATATGAAAGACTGCATCTCCGTTTCGGATTTCGTCTATATCGGACTGATCTCGCTGGCCGTCACGCTGATGGGCATGCTGACACCGAGGCTCACCAACCTTCTGACCGGACCGGTCTTAAGGAGCGGCAACATGAATGCCTTGTATGCGATCATCTTCTTCATGATCTGTGCGGGCATCTCTTCCAAGCTGATCTCCATACTCAATTCGCAGGTCACCGGCCGTTTAAGCATGAAGGCGTCGCTGAACGTACAGGCTGCCGTCATGATGCGTATCCTTTCTTTGCCGGCAAGCTTCTTCCGCAAGTATTCTTCCGGTGAACTTTTCAAACGTTCGTCCAGTGTCAACAACCTGTGTGACATGTTATTGAGCGGCGTATTCACCGGCGGTGTGACATCACTGATGTCTTTGCTGTATGTGACGCAGATCTTCAAATATGCGCCAAGACTCGTCATTCCGTCTTTGATCGTCATCACATTGACGGTCGCCATCAGTGTCATTACTTCGCTCGTGCAGGTCAACATCAACCGTTCCCGCATGCAGCTGTCGGCCAAGGAATCCGGTATGACCTTCTCACTTCTTTCCGGCATTCAGAAGATAAGGGTATCGGGAAGTGAAAAGCGTGCTTTCGCCAAATGGGCCGATCTCTATGCCAAGGAAGCGGCCTATGTCTATGATCCGCCTGCCATCATCAAGTACAGAGAAGTCATAACGATGATGATATCCCTGTTCGGAACGATAAATCTGTATTACGCAGCCGTGCAGTCGAACATGGATCCGGCATCCTACTTTGCCTTCAACGCAGCCTATGGCATGGTCATGGCAGCCTTCAGCTCTCTGGCACAGTTCGTATTGGGCTTTGCCCAGATCCGCCCGATCCTGGAAATGGCGGAACCGATCCTGAACGAAGTGCCGGAAACTGCCGAAGACAAGGAAGTGCTCAAGTCCATCTCCGGAAACATCGAGATGAGCCATGTCTCCTTCAAATACGATGACAACGAACAGTATGTCATCAAAGACCTTTCGCTTCGCATCAAGGCAGGCGATTATGTCGCGATCGTCGGCAAGACCGGATGCGGCAAGACGACTCTGATCCGTCTGCTGCTCGGTTTTGAAAAACCGGAAAAAGGTGCGATCTATTTTGACAACAAGGATCTGCGCAAGATCGATCCGATCTCTTTGCGAAAGAAGATCGGCACGGTCACGCAGAACGGCGATCTGTTCAACGGCGACATCTATTCCAATATCTCCATCTGTGCACCTGGCCTTCCGATGGATGATGCCTGGAAAGCGGCAGAGATGGCCGGTATCGCCGAGGATATCAAGGCCATGCCGATGGGCATGTTCACGATGATCTCGGAAGGTGCCAGAGACATCTCCGGCGGTCAGAAGCAGAGACTGATGATCGCAAGAGCCATCGCTCCGAAACCGAAGATCCTGATCTTCGATGAAGCGACCTCCGCTCTCGACAACAAGACGCAGAAGCAGGTATCGGAGGCACTCGACCAGCTCAACTGCACGCGTATCGTCATCGCCCACAGGCTTTCCACGATCAAGCACTGCAACCGCATCCTGATCCTGGATGACGGAAGGATCGTCGAGGAGGGTACCTATGACGAGCTCATCGAGAAGAACGGTTTCTTTGCCGATCTTGTAGAACGCCAGAGACTCGATGTCTCTTCCAACAAGAAGACCGAAACGAAAGAATAAAGGTCTGTAACCAAATGCAGCCAAGCTCTGAGCGACCATGCCCAGAGCTTTTCGTTTGTGATGTGACAATTCCGTCACATCTGTCATACTGTCTTACATATAAAATATGAGAAGATAAAGGTAGAAGGTATATGAAAAAATTAAGAGTAATGACCGCAATGAGGTACGAGGCGGTTTTTGTCGTTGTTAAAAGGGGAATCATATGAAACGAAACATCATAAAACTGTTTATTCTGTTAATGACGTTCACAGTCTTTTCCTATGCGATCTACTTTGAGAAAGACAAGGAAGAGGAACATGTCTTCCATGTCCATGTCTATGAAGTGAGTGCGGAAACAGTCAATGAAAAATGTCCTGTCTGCGGAAATACTCTGTCGATCGAAGCGATAACGAATGCCCCGACCTGTACGAATCCCGGCAGTGGGACCGGATTTTGTCCAACAGATGGTGTGGAAAACATCCCGATCACGATACAGCCTTTGGGCCATGATTATGTAGATAAAGTGACAGCTGAGGCAACGTGTACCTCGAACGGAGAAGTCTATCATCAGTGTGCGAGATGCGGTGATTCTTACAGGACAGCCATTGCGGCAACAGGACACTCCTACAAAGAAAGCGTGATCTCGCAAGCCACCTGTACGGCAGCCGGTCTGCTGTCTTATGAATGCAGCAGGTGCGGCGACTCTTATACGAAAGAAACCGCAGCCCTGGGCCATAACTACAAAGCCAAAGTCACCAAAGAAGCTACCTGTACGGAAGACGGCGTCAGGACCTATACCTGTTCCAGATGCAACGATAAATATACGAAAAAGATCGAAGCTCTCGGCCACGACGTCGAATATGAAGAACTGGAGCCGACCTGCACGGAAGCCGGCTACAAGAAGGGTGTCTGCAAAAGATGCGGTGAGGAAACCAATGAAGTGCTTGCTGCATTGGGCCATGATATCCCGGAATTCAAGACAGTCAAAGAGCCGACCTGTACGGAAGACGGCCTGACGGAAGGCACCTGTTCAAGGTGCGGCGAAACGCTGAGCGGTGTCTTATTGCGCAAAGGTCACCGCTATCCGCAGGAATGGACCGTGGAAAAAGAACCGACCTATTTTGCGGACGGTTTGAGATACAAGATCTGCAGCGAGTGCGGTAACCGGCTGGAAGAGATAATTCCGCATAAGGACAGGACGCCGATCTATGCCGGAGGCGGCGGTGTTGCCGTACTGGCGGCAGCCGCTATCTTCCTGTATGCGAGAAAGGCGGCAAAACTGACAAAGAAAGTCACGGAAGAGGCGGTCAAAGAAAGCATCGAACCGGAATTCGAAGATAAGAGTATCCTTGTTTCAAGTGTCGATGAAAGCTTACTGAAGACTCTGAAGTCAAAGAAGTTCCTGGAAGTCAGTACCTGTGAAAAAGAAGAGATTGCTGAGCAGGCGCAGGAGGCGGAAGCGGATCTTCTGATCGCGGACGTCGATGACGATGAAAGCTTCGACAGACTGATCTCTCTGAAGGATGAGACGCTTCCGAAGCAGAACATCGGTATCGTGGTCGGGGAAGAATATTACAAGGAAAACAAGGAAAGACTGGATTCTTTCGTCAAAGATAAGACCATCATCAACTACGTAAGACACAACGCAAAAGACTATGAGATCCTGACCAAGCTCGTGCTGCCTGTGCTCAAGCCAAATCTCAAGTCAGACGAGGCTTTGGCCAACATCGGTGCTGTAGCCGATGCTTTGGGCATACCGGGCATCTCCAGCGTCATCGATGTCTACGTCAACGGCAGAGACATCAAGGCGACGATCGAAGAAGGAGAATTAAGTGTGTCCTCGACCGCCACGGTCATCGGCGATATCGCATCGATCCTTGGCCTGGATACGGTAGCCAGCGTAGCGGGACTGGTGGACGATGTCGATTCCATCAAGGCGGCCGTCGATAAGGAGGCCGGTGCCTATGAAAGGAAATATGGCGTGGAAGGCGCCAAAGATATCGTGGATGTCGTGTCGGACATCATCGATAAGGATGAATAAACGGTGAGCTGAGCTCACCGTTTTTACTGATCGATGGATACGAAGTCACATTGTCTCAATATGAATTCTTTGAGTTTGTTGAAGAAGCCGTCGCCGTCTGACATGTCGATCCTTCCGTTGAACAATGTCACCGGTAAGAAGATCAGATCCTTTCTTTCTTCCCTTGTCAGATCGCCGATGGAGAAGAAGATCTTGAGCGGGATGGCACCGGGATCGGCAAAGGATCCGCCATACTCTTTTACCTTGGATACTTTCGGCGTCTTCACGATATCAAGGACCCTTGATCCGACAAGGACCCGGAAGGAGAAGGCGATGTCTCTGTCGGCGGCAGCGTCGGCACTTTGATCGAAGCACTTCAGGAACCTCTGTAAGAGGATCTCGATCTCGTTGAAGTCCACCTTCCATAAGTTGGAACGGCGGCTGATCAGTTCGAGCAGTTCGACGTATTCATACCAGGCTTCCTTATTACGTAAGGAAATGATCCTTGATAAGTCCCAGCTGTCAAGATACAGGTCATTGCCGATGGCTTGTATCTCGTCAAGGATGTCACAGTTGTCGAAGAATTCCGAGAAGGCGTACTGCAGCTCTTCGATACTGACTTCCTTCTCGCCGGCATCCAGGTAGAGGTGATGCAGGTAACAGTTTTTCGGCCGTACATCATCCGGCAAAAGGCCATGGCATTGCAAGGTATTGGAAAAGATCGAGTTATAGAAGATATCGATGAGCCGTTTGAGTTCGTGATTGAACGGTTTGTTCGGATCAAAGAGGCAGGAGTATACCGGGTTCAATCCGTTTTCATCGTGGTCCTTGACGATGTAGTTGCGGTAGAAGGCCGAGCGGCTGTAGTCGTCGACTTTGTCCTGGGCGGTCGTGCCGTTCATGTGAGTCTGACAGAAGGACTGCATCGAGATGGTCTTGAGCGTCACCAGGAAGGAGTTGATGTTCTCCTGCGGGATGTTCATCGCCTTGGCTAAAAGGACATTGGAATCATGGTCCATCGCCAGGTTGGAACAGAAGCGTAAGAAGTAGCGGCTGTGCAGATCGACCGGTGAGGACCAGTTTTCGCGGATGCAGTAGACCGAGGTCTCTTCGCAGATCGCATTCCACTTGTCATAGACTTCCTGCAAGGAAGAGACATAGGTCCTGTCAAAGATGAACGGCGACATCTGTTTGTTGTTGAGCAATACGACGATCGATCCGTTGGATAAGAGGGAAATGAATGCCTGTTTATCCTCTCCTTCATTCAGGATGAGACTTGAAAAATACGGATCATAGAGGATCGTGTTGAGCTTGATGATGGCCTGTTTGTTGTGGAAGAAGGAAAGCGCAAAGTTGCGTTTCTTGAACTGCTTCAGATATTCCGATACCTGCAGGGAATGGAAGCCTTCCTTCTGAAATTCTTTATAATAGATGTCATCTTCATCGTAGAAGATCTCCGGCAGCCATTGGTTGTCCAAGGCAAAAGGATAGACGGCCGATGGTGCCAGGTCTGCTGCGAAGACTTTGTAGTAGATGTTGTTGCCTTTGTTGTCGAAGGCTTTTTCCGGTGTGGAGTTCTGGTTGATGAAGCTGTTGTCTTCATTGTTTGTGACTAAGATGTTGTGTGCTTCTTCGATGCCTTTTCCTTTGATGGCAGTCAGAAGCTTTTTCATCGCATCGATGGTCACTTCCCCATAGGCACTTAATTGGATGTACTGGTATTGTAACAGGTGCTTCCTGATGCGTTCGCTGACTTCCGCCTTGCCAAACCAGGAAGGGTGGATCTGGCCGATGACGACAAAAAAGACCCGGAAATCCTGCTGACCTTCTTCTTCCATCCGTTTCAGCGAGATGTCGAGCTCCTTAAGGACTTCATCTCTTCTTAAGGAAGACGAAGAAAGGATGCCGATCGTGACATCGGCTTGGGCAAGTGCGCTTTGTATGTCAGAGGCCCACTTGTCGCCGATCGAAAGCTTGTTGGAATCGATCCAGACATCGCATCCGTGTCTGGTCAGATATCTGGCGATGCCGTGTGCGCAGGCGCCGTCCTGATGGGAATAACTGATGAATACTTTTTCAGCCATAGCCAAAATCTCCTTTTGATGATCTGTATACCGTCTTACAAATCCATTATAAAGGATGAGAACAGGTTTTTAGTGCGGCTGCGCTTTACATATAAGAGCGTAATGTATAATAAGGTCAAAGAAACAATGCATCATCGGAAAGGAGATCATCCATGTCACTTGTCATATTGGCGGCTTTCATCATTTTGGTATTTGGCTTGTGTCTGGCTTACAGGAAACGCGCGGACATTCAAAAGGCGTCTCTGACGGCGACGGCTTTCATTTCCCTGGCGATCTCCGTCCTGGTATTCCCGTACTATCTGAAAAACAACGACCTTCTGATCGCGGTGATCGAAGCATTTCACGCCGGGGTTTCAGGCATCGCGCTGAGCGTAAACGGCGATGTCCCTTACGCACTTGAGCTGGAGGGACCGCTTTTTGAGATCTACCGTTTTTTCCTTTACAATCTCTACATCCTGGGGCCGATCTTCGGCTCGATGTTTCTGATCACGTTCTCTGCCAATGTGAAGAACGCACTGTCCTTTTTCGGAAAGAAGGATTACTTCGTCTTTTCTTCTTTGAATGAGAAGGCCATCGCCATTGCCGAAAGCATCTTCGAAACAAGAAGAGATGCAAAATTCATCTTCTACAATACGGCAGATCCTGACATCTCTCTGGCTGACAGGGTCAGGGGCGTACACGGTGTGATGATGAAGGGAAGCGAACAGGATCTTCATTTACGGAAAAACAGTCATTATGAGTTCTTTGAGATCGCAGATGATGAAAGAAGCAGGATCATCGCTTCTTCCAAACTGTGCGAGAAACTTCCCGGGAAAAAGAACTTCGATGATAAGAACACCATCGTGCGCATCTTCGCCGACGATCTTCAAAGAGAGCTGATCCTCAACGTCGACCGGCAGTATTCCGATGCCTTATACATACGCCACATCGATGAAGGACGAAGCCTTGACATTCAGGCACTTTCCTTAGCCAGAGAAGAACTTTCGCCGAAGGAAGAAAAACATACGGCCATCGTTTCCGATTCTTCTTTGGGCATCACTTTGCTGAAAGACCTGCTTTGTCTGAGTGTGGGATATAAGGAAAGCTCGATCGATCTGATCGGTCCGGGCAGCGAGGAGCGATACGAGGACCTTCTGAAACAGGCACCGGAAACAGCGGTCTATCCGATCAAAGCGACAGATACCAGCTACGGTACGGAGGCAGATGCTTTTGACAGTGACAGGAAATATGACTGTGTCTTCATAATGTACAAAGAAGACGAAGATGCCTTCAAGGCAGCTGTGCAGATCAAAAAGGCACTGAGCTATCAAAGCAGCGATCTGAAGTGTCCGAAGATCTACTGCCGCATCAAGGACGGCAGTCTGCATAAGGTCGTTCAGGAAGAAGACATCGTACTGTTCGGTGACATCGAAACGATGTGCCATTATGACGTCCTGGTAAATCCAGAACTGGAAAAGGCAGCGGAAAGAGTCCATCTCTCCTATGTCGGCGAAGGAAAGACAGGAGAAGACGTCTTGGAGAATACGGGCTTCTATGAATTCCAGAACCAGGAGTCTTCCTTTGCCCAGGCTCTGTCGATGACGTACAAGGCTTCCTATATCCTTTCACATAAAAAAGACGATTCTGTTTCTGATAAAGTCTTCATCGAAAACTGGCTGGCTGAACATATGGACGAGATGGCCGAAGCGGAACACGAACGCTGGAATGCCTACCAGAGAGTCCACGGCTGGCGCAGGGCAGACGATTCTCAAAGCAAGGCGATCATCGAAAAATACAAAGGAAGAAGATCCAACGATCCGGAGCTTCTCTTACATCCGGCGATCGTGGAATACGATGAGCTCGCAAGATGCGAAGCCATGGTCAATTCGCTTCTGGAAAACTATGGCAGCGAAAACAGGGTCCATTATCTGCAGGCAGACAAAGACATCTTACAGAAGATGCCGTACATCCTGGATCTGAAATAAGAACATACAGACACTTGAAATGAACAGCTTACGGCTGTTCATTTTTGTGTGCTCGTGTCAATATCCGGTACTGGTGAGGCAGTATCGCAGTCCATATAATGAAGGCGAAGAAGATCGCACAGATAATACTATAGAAAGAGTATGTTATGGATCGTAAGTTTATGCGTGTCTTTTCTGACTCCGACTTCTGGATCAAGGAACTCAGCCACGAGATGCGCACGCCTCTTTACAGTATCCTGCTGCTGAGCGAGGATCTCAAAAGACAGGAAGGACTCTCAGACGATGTAAGAAAGAAGACCTGCCAGATCAGAAGCAGCGCTGATCATCTGCTGGCCATCGTCAACAATGTCCTGGATCTGACAAAGATCTCAGAGGGCCGATGTGTATTGAACAGTGAACCTTTCGATCTGAAGGATCTGATGAATGAAGTAACGCAGATCTTAAGTCCTTCCGCAAAAGAGCGAAAGATCAGGATCAGAATGAAGTTCGCTTCTGCCCATGAAAACTACGAAGGAGATGCCCTGAAGCTGAAACAGATCTTCATCAACATCCTGTCCAACGCGATACGCTATTCAAGGGACAAGGGAAGGGTCCTGTTCATTGCCAAGGCAATAGAAAACAGGGAAGAGGAGGATCTGCTTCGCTTTGTGATCGCCGATGAGGGATGCGGGATCGAAAGAAACTTTATCGACAGGATCTTCGATCCCTATACCCAGGAAAAAGAAAAGATCGGAACTTCGGGGCTGGGCTTATACATCACAAAAGCCTACGTCGATATGATGGGAGGGAAGATCTTTTTATCAAGCAGGAAAGGCAAAGGCACGACCTTCCTCATCGAGATCCCCTTGAAAACAGGCAAGAAAAACATTATCAAGGAACAGGGTCCTGACTTACGAGGCATGAGGATACTGGTCGCCGAAGATGTGCTGATCAACGCCAGGATCATCGAAAACCTCTTGAGGAATCATGGCGCGGAAACGAAACTGGCGGAGAACGGGAAAACGGCCTTGGAGATGTATGAAGCGTCTGAAGAAGGCCATTACGACGTCCTGATCCTGGATGTGCGCATGCCGGTACTTGGCGGAAGAGATGCCGCTGAAAAGATACGGGCTTGTAAGAGAAAAGACTCCGGGATCCCGATCATTGCCTTGAGCGGCGAGTGTTCAGGCGAAGAGATCGAAGAAAGCCAGAAGGCGGGAATCGATGTTCATTTATGCAAACCGGTCGATCCCGAGAAGCTGTTAAAGACGATCGGAAGACTGTGTCTGAAAAAGAAAGACTGAGCGATCAGTCTTTTGTCGTTTTCATGCCTTCGCCTGTTAAAATAGAAGTGATATCAGTTTGATAGAAATAATGATAAAGAGGTGTAGACATGAAAATCCTGTTTGTGACCAGTGAATGTGCGCCATATTCCAAATCCGGCGGTCTGGCTGATGTGGCCTTTTCCCTTCCTCCTGCATTGAAGGATGCGGGAAACGATGTGGAGATCATCACGCCGTACTATAAATGCGTCAAGGACCGCTTTGCCAAGGAAATAAAACATGTCCGCGATCTCAAGATCGCTTTGGGCAACATGGCGGTGGATTGTGATCTGCTGAAAGGCGAACTCAACGGCGTGCCGATCTATTTCATCGACTACCCGGCGCTTTTCGACCGTCCGAAACTCTACGGCTACGATGATGACAAGTATCGTTTTGCCTGGTTCTCCAAGGCAGTCATCGATGTGATGGACAAGCTGGATTTCGTTCCGGACATCTTACACTGCAATGACTGGGAGTCCGCATTGTCTGTCATCTATCTGAAAGACGATCAGGCAAGAAGACCGGCGTACCGCAATGTCCGTACCGTCTTTACCATCCACAATATCGCTTACCAGGGACAGTTCGGCAGGAACGAACTGACGACCACCTTTGCCCTGGATCCGGGCTGGTATGACGGCGGTCTGGCTTATGTCTACCAGGGCAGGGAAGACGTCAACCTGATGAAAGGCGCGATGCTGATGGCGGATGCGGTATCCACCGTTTCGCCGACCTATGCGCTGGAACTGCATACCCGCAAATTCGGTAAGGGTCTCGAAGGTGTGTGTGACATCATCGAATCCAAGATGTACGGCATCCTCAACGGTATCGATCCCGATCACTACGATCCATCCAAGGATCCGCGCATCCCTTGTAACTTCTCGGCTGACGACAAGTCGGGCAAGGAAGTCTGCAAGGCTTACATTCAGGAGACCTTCGGCATCAAGAAAGAAAAGAACTGGCCTCTGTTTGCGGTCGTGGCAAGACTGGTCGAACAGAAGGGCGTCGATCTGATCAGGGAGCTTCTGGACCGCCTGATGAAGAAGGGCGTACAGCTCATCATCTTCGGTCAGGGCGAAAAGAAATATACCGACTACTTCCGTGAGTGCATCGACAAGTATCCGGGACAGTTCGGCTTCTCGGATGACTATACCGAAGAGATGGCAGCCAAAGTCTTTGCGGGTGCCGACTTCTATCTGATGCCTTCCTCCTTTGAACCGTGCGGTCTCTCCCAGATGATGGCGATGCGTTACGGTACCGTTCCGATCGTTCATGAGACGGGCGGCTTGAAAGATACCGTGAGAGCCTATTCCGAATTCGACGGCATCGGCGATGGCTTCAGCTTCTCGCAATACTCTGCCAAGGCATTGATGCTGGCAATCGACCAGGCGATCAAGATCTTCTTTGCCGAACACGATGTCTTTGAGATCATCAAAGACCGCTGCATGCGCAAAGATTTCTCCTGGGACAAATCAGCACAGACGTACATCAAGATGTATTCCGATATCTGCGGCAACGGCAACGATCCGAACGTCACCTTCCCGGATGCCTACGATGTCCTGAAGGTCATCTACGAAGATCTCGAAGAATCCAGAAATGAATATCTGGCCAAGCAGAACGATGACTACTTCATCGCTGCACAGATCAGAATCGAAGGACCGGGCGAAGGGACCTACTATGTCAAGTTCACCAAGGCCGGCATGGAGATGGCACCTTACAGCTATGAAGGCGCCGATGTCTATCTGGCGACCAACTTCGACAATCTCTACAACATGGCGACCGGTATCGTTTCGGCTGACAGGCTCTTCGTCAACGGCCAGCTCAAAGTCGAAGGAAACATCTCCAAGGGTGCAGAGCTTCGTTATCTCATCGGTAAATACAAGTCCTAGGATCCGTATCAGCTGAATCAGAAGAGATCAGGTCATTATCATAAGAAAATACTCAAAAATCGGCAGATCTCTTCAGGGATCTGCCTTTTCTTACCATGACATATGATCTTCAAAGATTCTATAATTGAAAAAGAAATATGCAGAACATTCAACAGGCGTTGGATAAGCTAGATCATTCAAAATTCCGTTCGAGCTTTCATCTGACGAAGAAAGAAAAAGAATATCTGGAAGAAAAAGGAAAACAAGTCATCGAGTCCCACGCGAGAGATTTCGTGAAGCTGAAACTTTCCGCTGCCGATCCGATCAACGACGGAAAGCAGACGCCGATGAAAGGCCACCCTGTCTTCAAGGCGATGCATGCCACCGCCTGCTGCTGCCGGGGCTGTCTGAACAAGTGGTACAAGGTGCCCTTGCATCAGGAACTGAATGAGGTACAGCAGGAAAAGATCGTAAAACTGCTGATGGCCTGGATCGATAAAGAAGAGAAGAAATGACAAAAGGCTGCCTTGCAGCCTTTTGAAGTATTTTATGATGATGTGATCTACTTTAACGTGATCCCATATTCGTTACATGCCTTATATAATTCGCGGTTGAGCAGCCTTGAGACTCTCCGGTAATTCTCCTGGTTGCATTCCGCCAGGACGATCAGAGACAATGTGCCGTTTCCGATCTTTTCGATGCCCTTGTAACGCGGTGTGGATATGATCTCGTCGATGCTTTCACCGATCCTTGGCAGTTCTTTCTCCAGCATCGCTTCCGCTTTGGAGAGCTCATCGTTTGGAATGGTGAGCGTAGTCGCATACCAGGAATTGAGTTTGGTCATGTTGACGACCGAACGGATATCGCGGTTGGCGATGATCTTGATGTTGTCACCCATGCCCAGCAGTTTCGTATAGCGGATGCCGATGTCGGTGACTCTGCCGGTAAATCCGCCGATCTCGACCATGTCGCCGACCTTGAATTCGCCTTCAAAGACGATGGTCATGCCCGAGAGGATATCGGAGACCAGATCCCTGGAACCCAGAGAGATGGCCAGGGTGATGAAACCGACCGATGCCAGCAGGCCCCGGTTGTCAAAGCCGAGATAACCGAAAGAATAGTATAAGACCGTGATGACGGCGGCATATTCGGCAAGGTTGAATAAGAGACGGCAGATCGTGATGCCTTTGGTGTCAAGGAACAGACACAACAGAGACGTGATGAACTTCAATACGATCATGCCGAGTATCGCACTGATCGCTAACAGGATCGTCGCCGTGACCGCAAACAGGTTGATGCCCCGGTCATACTGTCCGGAGAGGATGTGGTTCATCAAAGTGTCGGCGATCAGACCGGAATCTTTTCTGACGTAATAGAGAAGTCCGATGATCAGTACGCTCAGCAGGAATTCAAAGACCAGCTGTGTCTTTTCTTCCGGGGAGAGATCATACCAGTAGTTGGTGATGCAGGCACGCTGTCTTTCGTAGGCGCTTGCCTCTTGATTTATATCACTGCGTTTCATAGACGCGCCTTTTGCGGTGATGCGGTCGTATTCTTCTTTGGTGTAGCCGTACATCATGATCCAGACCGCTACGATGAAGACAGCCAGGAAGCTGAAGACGGCATCGGAACAGTAGTAAAGGGAAGTTCCCCGGATCGAGGAATCCGCAACGAAGTAGAAATAGTAATTCTCGGAATCGGCTTTGGACAAAGCGTAATAATGATCACGGCCGATCGAGAAGCGGTCCATCGTGGAGTCGGAGATCCGCTGCATATCGATGCCCAGTGATTTGATGTTGGTTTCCAACAATGACGGATCGCTGGAACGGCGTATGACGCCTGCAGCATCAGCGACGAAGAGAAGATCATCGCCATAGGACATCGCCTGTAAACGGGAGTCGATCATCTCATCGGAGAGCGCATCGGTGAATTCGTCGGGATCGATGGCAAACAGCACGGCTCCATAGCTTCCGTCTGTCCTGTTGGTCCTGGCGCCGACCATGCGTATGGCGTTCTGGGAAAGTTCATCCTTTTCGACGTCTTTGATGACATACGGGACACCCATCAGCAGCTTGTTGAGCTCATAGGTCTGTGCATCAGGATCGGAGGAGATGGAATAGCCGATGTAGTCAGCACTTGAGGCGATCTCCTGTCCTTTCTCATCGAACAGGATCAGATAGTCGCTGCCGATGATATCGTTGACTCCGGCAAGTTTTTCTTTTGCGGCGAGCTCGGGATATCTTTCGATCATATCCGAAAGCCTGTCGGCATAATAGGTATACCATTCGACTTCTTCGCTTTGACTCTTGGCTCTTTGTTTTTCTTCTTCTTCACTCGCTGCGATCAGCACATCGAGGATCTGGTCGCCTTGTCTTGTCTGTGTATAGAGGGAATTCATCAGCTGGATGAAGTAGGTGGTCACAAATATCAGCAGGACACCGATGAGGGCAAACAGCAGCAGACTGACGCGTATCCGGGATGGTTCGTACTGTGCTTTTTTCTCATCGTTCAGGATCTCGTCACGTGCTTTCTTTTCGATGAAACAGATCCAGACCAGGACAGCTGCGACGAAGATGAGGGCAAGCAGTTCGTAAAACATCGCCCAGCGTTTGGAAGCTGCGGTGATATCACTGTATTGCGAAAGTAAGAAGATGGTGTATCTTTGCTGGTCGAAATGTCGGTGGCAGCAGAAGTAATCCGTACCGCGGAAGTTGAGGACATTTCCGGAAGAGATGTTTTTCACATCGAATTCTTCGGGCAGTACATTGTCGCAATCTTCCAGAGTGGAAGAGACATAGATGAGGTATCCTTCATCGGATACGACGAAGACATGGGCACCGTAGATCTTTTCCAGATCGCCCAGAGAGCCTTCGAAGATGTCATTGTCGATGTGATAGACCTGCAGTTCATCGAAGGATGTCCAGTCGACATAGTAGTAGGGACCTTCGATGTTTTTTATCACCAGCATCACATGATCGGCGATGTCCGGTGTTTCGGTGTAGGAAGGGATGTAAGGGACATCGGCATTGAAATATTCTTCCCGCAGGTCGAGTTTCACGTCCGGTTTTCCGAGCAGTTCGATCTTATGATCTTCATAGCGGACGATCGTGCCCTGCTCGAAATCCGTCGGACCGGTATATCCGTTTTCCGTGACGAAGTCTTTCAAAAGCTCACAGGTCATGTCGACGCTGCGATGCAGATTCTCTACGAAGTGCTCGGAGAAAGACTCATAGCGCGAGTCCTGGTCGGAAAGTGCCGCAGCGATGTGATCGATCTTGGCATAGCCTCTGGCCAGTTCACTTTCCGCAAGACGGCTGTCACCGCTGTTTCTCAATAGCGGTCCCGATACGCCGAAGATCAGTAATATGGCGATCAAAAGTGCGATCAGCAGTTTCTGAAATGGTCTGTTCATAATAATCCCTCAACACTATTCTATCAACATTCTTTTTTATATGATCGAAGGAAAAGGTCCCTTAACGTATCTTTCCAAAGAAAAACGTCAGCCCTATAGCTGACGCATCCCGTGATTTGAAACCGGTCTTACTCGCCGGTATCTTCCAGATATTCCGTGGTGATGACCCGCTGGTAGACTTTGTCACCGACTTTGAATTTGCCGTAGCCCACGGTGTTGTTGAAGGTGGTCACGGCTTTCTGTCCGTCGGCTTCGATCAAAGAAGCTTTGAAGATGAAGTCTTCCCATTTCGCAAAGGCGAAACGCGGCGCATTCAGATGGATCGGACAGTCGTAATCATAACCGTAGATAGTCTTTCCTTGTTTCGTCTTGAGTGCCCAGTCACACAATGCGACGCCGTTGCCCCAGTGGTCGGATCCGCGGATGACGCCGTCTTTGTAGTACCAGTACCTCGATCCGCTTCCGGAGGTGAAGTCCGGTTCCCTTCCCGGATCATCGGTCTCGGTGAACGTGACCATGGTCTCGGTAAAGAAGGTGTTCTCATCGGCGATGCCGTCCTGCAGTTGCGAATAGAACTTCTTTGCGGCTAAGAAATGGCGGTAAGGCTTGAAATAACAGATCGTCTTCTGATCGGCGATCTCTTCATATTTTGCGACTAATTCTTCCTGTGTCATGTATATACCTCTCACACTCATCTTAACACCAGTCAAAGATAAATCACATCCTTGTTATAATAAGGGAAATGAAGATCAAAGAGCTGATGAAAAAGACCGTATTGACGTTATGCATCCTGATGATGTTTGTTTTGAGCGCCTGTACAAATGATTCTTCAGAATCTTTGATCGGTGTCTACAGACCGGTGTCGATCACCTCGGGTTCCGGCGATGAATATGAGATCGAAGATGAGGAACTGCATATCGAGGAAGACGGAAAAGGCTACTTCCTATTGCACGATACGAAGTATGAGATCCGCTGGAGCTTTGAAAACGGAAGATTTCATTTTGAAGATTCGACCGGTGATGAATTCTCCGGCACCTTCAAAGACAGAGTGATCGACGGTATCTATTTTGACAACATCCGCTACATTTTCGAGAAAAAAGGGAATTAGTATATGAAATATCTGAAACAGTTCACACTCATCCTGGGGATCTGTTTTGCGGGAGAAGCGCTGCATCACATCCTTCCGCTGCCCATCCCCGCCAGCATCTACGGCATCTTCATTTTATTCGCGCTTCTGTATTTCAAAGTACTGAAGCTTTCCGATGTGAAGGAGACATCCGCCTTTCTGATCGCCATCATGCCGGCGATGTTCATCCCGGCAGCCGTCGGTCTGATAAACGTCTATGATGTCTTAAAGGCAAACCTTCTGCCATATCTGATCGTGACGATCGTTTCGACGGTCCTGGTCATGGCGGTGAGCGGTCTTATGACCCAGTTTCTTTTAAGAAAGGGGGCAAAACGATGAACGGATTTTTAAGTGCCTCCTCCTATTTCGGGATCCTGGTGTCATTGATCGCTTATCTGATCGCGGTATGGATCAGAAAGAAGTTCGGCTATGCGTTTCTCAATCCCTTGCTGGTAGCGATCATCATCACGGTGGCAGCCGTGTTATTACTGAACGTAGACTATGAAGTCTACAATTCTTCGGCGAGATATCTGAGTTTCTTACTTACGCCGGCGACGGTCTGTCTGGCGGTGCCTTTATATGAACAGTTCGACAAGCTGAAAGAAAATGCCGCAGCGATACTGGCCGGCATCTTCTCAGGCGTTCTGACTTCCATTGCCTCCATCTTTGCGATGTCCAAGCTCTTCGGTTTCACAAAGGAAGAGTTCGTGACCTTCTTGCCCAAGTCGATCACGACGGCCATCGGCATGAGCGTGGCGGAGGAACTTGGCGGTTATGTGTCGATCGCCGTTGCGGCGATCATCGTGACCGGCGTACTGGGCAACATCATCTGCGAAGCGATACTGAAGCTGTTTAAGATCGAAGATCCGATCGCCAAAGGTGCAGCCATCGGTACGGCAAGCCATGCGATAGGAACGTCCAAGGCCATCGAGATCGGTGAAGTGGAAGGGGCCATCTCTTCGCTTTCCATCGTTGTGGCCGGTATCATGACGGTGCTTCTTTCGGCGGTCTTTGCCGGTCTGTACTAAAAAACGATGCATCGCATCGTTATAAGACTTTCTTGTAGTCTTTGTTGAAACTTTCCAGATGGGAAGTGATCGCGCTTTTTGCGGCCTTCTCATCTTTTTCTTTTATCGCATCAAAGATCGCCGTATGTGCTTTGACGATCTTTTTGACGAAGGCGCTCCTTTCCTTTTCTTCGGCATTCACCAGGATCTTTTCAATGGAATTTTCGGTGATGTCATGTGTGATCGAATTCAGGATGCCTGCGACTTTGTTGTGTGAAGCTTCATAGATCGCTTCATGAAATCTGAGATCGAGATCCAGGATATCGAGATAGCGTTTCTCATCGACGCATCGTTTTGATTCTTCAATAATGATCCGCATCTTTTCAATATCTTCTTTTGTTCTGCGAAGAGCTGCCCAGGCTGCAACGAAGCGTTCGCATTCTTTTCTATATTCATAGACTTCATAATCGGTGACTTCATTGATTTTCAGGATATTCTCCATCGGGACCGAGAGATTGGAAAGCTTGTATTCCTGAACGACCGGACCGGCAGTGCCGATTGTCGTCTTGATGAAACCGGACTGTTCCAGCATGCGCAAAGCTTCCCGGATCGTTGGTCTGGATCTTTGTAACATTTCAGTCATCTGTCGTTCGGAAGGAAGCAGATCACCGGGTTTCAGTTCGCCGGAGACGATCTTGTCACGGATCTGTTCAAAGATCGCTACAGAAGCTTTTTTTGTTTCTACCGGTTCGAGATTCAAAGCAGATTTATTTGCCATATCAATTCTCCTTGAAAGTGGTAATACCACCTTACCAAATATTATAGCAGAAGCAGTATTTCTGCGAACAGGATAATAAAAAAAGACGACAATTAGAGAGGGCGGGATAGCAAGGCTGTCGTCTTAAAAAGGAGGTCGTTTTATTATGAGTAATATCCCGGATAAGACCAATGATTTGAAGATAGATAACTGGTCTTACCAATTTCATGATATCATAGATCTGTGGAAATACAACAGGTTTTTGAATATGGAAAATAAAAGAAATGAATTTATGAAGCGCTGCTTACTTCTTGTGGCGGGTCTGTTTTTTCTGGCTTTGGGGGTCGCCTTGTCTGTCAGATCAGGTCTGGGCGTATCGCCTTCCTCGTCGCTTTCTTATCTTCTTGGGAAGATCTTTTCGATCTCTATGGGATCGGTCACGGTTTCCATCAATATCATCTATGTCCTGATACAGGTCTTCCTTCTGAAAAAAGAATACAGGCTGATGAACCTGCTTCAGCTGCTGACGGTATTCCTGTTTGGTTACTTTACGGATTATACACTGTCTTTGACAAGCAATATATCTTTATCTTCTTATCTGCTCAATGTGCTTCTTTGTATCTTTTCCTGTGCCCTCATGGGATTCGGATTATATCTTGAGATCAATGCAAGACTTCTGACAATGGCTTCCGAAGGAGCGATCAGCGTGATCGCAAAGAAGATGAGGAAACAGTTCGGGCAGATAAAGATAGGAAATGATGTGCTGTTTGTCGCCCTGTCGGCAATGATCTCATTACTGGTATATGGGAAGATCGATGGCGTTCGGGAAGGGACTTTGCTGAGTGCATTTCTGGTCGGTTACTTTTCCCAGCTGTGCAGCCGTTACCTGCCGTTCTTCAAGAGCGAAGAAGAAAAAGAAGTCTTTGTCTTATCTGAAGACTATCCGCTTGTCATTACGATCGAAAGAGAATTGGGTTCCGGCGGACATGAGATCGGCGAAAGGATCGCGAAGGAACTGGGCATCGCTTTCTATGATTACGATCTGATCGAGAAGGCAGCGGCAGAGACCGGTTTATCCAACGAACTGATCACGAGAAAAGAAGAAAGGGTCAACGGTGTCTGGTATACCTTGTATAACCAGAGTTACGGATACACGAGGCAGGAAAGCGAGACAGATGCCATATTCGATGCGCAGAAGAAAGTCATCAGGGATATTGCCGGCAAGGAAAGCTGCGTGATCGTCGGAAGACTGGGAGCTTATATATTGAAGAACCGGCCGAACACTTTCAACATCTTCATCAGCGCTGATCGAAACTATCGGGCAGAGAGATTATCTCAATACCGTCACGAAGACAAACAGACGATCCTGGAAGACCTGGAATGGGAGGACAATCTCAGAAAATCCTATTGCCGTCATTTTACCGGTCATTCCTGGGGTCTGGCCAGACATTATCACATCTGTCTTGACAGTTCCGTATATGGAAAAGACAAGTCTTTTGAAATATTGAAAGATGCGATCGAAGGGTTCAGAAAATAGCAGATGTCCGACCGATCTACGTTCTGTTCAGATATGTCATACCCTGTTTCTGATGAGCGATCCGGTCCATTTAATGAACTGATATAAAAATCTTGACATAAGTCAAGATTTAAAAAATACATTATGCAGGATGCTTTTCTATTCGGGAAGGGGGATGATGATCGTCAGGATGAAGTTTGAGTTTTCTCTGAAGATATTGAGTTCTCCGTTGTATTTTCTGACAGCCTTTTTAACGTTCTTAAGACCATAGCCGTGAAGCTTGTGGTCTTTTTTGGTCGTTGAAAGAAGCTCGCTTTCATTGTCTTTGGGATCCGGGTTTTCGATCCCCAGGATCAGCTGACCGGCGGATTCGGAACCTCTGACCCGGATGAAGCGATTCTCTTTGTCTTCGATCTTTTCGTTTGCCTCGATGGCATTATCAAGGATATTGGAGATGATGGTGCACAGATCATAAGGAGAAATGAAGTCTCCTTTTCTGAAATCCACATTGACTTCAAATGATATGTCTTTTCTTTCTGCCAGATCGCTTTTCTGTTTGAGCAGCCCATCAAGGAGATGGTTTCCGGTATTGTAGATCCGATTGACGTCCTGCAATCCTTCATCGATCTCATGAAGATATTCTCTGGCTGCGTCTATGTCGTGATTTTCGAGCAGGACACTCACAGCAGTGATGTGATTTTTGACATCGTGCCGGAAGGATCTGAGCGATTCTTCGTTTTCAAAATTCTGCCTGGTATTTTCAAGGATCGCTTTGGTATTGATGTCCTGTATGGAAAGAATCAAGTTTTCGTGCACCTTGCTTCGATAATGTTCAAAAATGATCAGAAAAGCGATCAGTGTGATCTGCAGTATGATGAAATAGATCGAGATCTGAAGGTGGAGGCTGCTTAAGGAAATGATCTCACCCAGGGATTGCTGAACGCTCTTGATGAAGACAGAGATCATCATTACGATGATCAGGGTAAAGAAGCTGATCAGATCGACATCAACGACATAATCAAAAGGAACGAAGCGGAAGACCAGATAATAGATCAGGATCTTGGTCCCATAGACGATCAGGATGCATAGGAACACATCTAAGAAATGGATACCGGTAAACGCATGGGTGGCCATCAGAAACGATCTAGTAAGCGGCGTGAGAAAGATGTTATGGCACAGCGTATATAAGGAAGCACAGAAAGAAGAATAGAATAACGAGACCATGGCAGATGAGCCCCGGTATGTCCGCACAAACAGATAATAAAGCAGGATACGTAATAACAGACGGATGAGATTTCTGAGTTCGGAGACAGGAACGGCACTGAACAGATTGATCGAATAAAGAATGATGGTCATTGCCAGAAAAAGCAGAGATATCATCTTTCTGCTGTCGGGTATATCATCTTTTCCTTCGGTCCTTTTCAATACCATGTAGGCAAACAGAGTATCGACAAGAAAACCGACAAGATCATTGAAGGAGATCATAATGCAGTCCCTACCATTTTTGAATATGCCGCAAGAAAATCTTTGCGCCGGTGTTTGGATAATGGGATCTTATCGGCGTTGTCCATCGTTATCTGATCGACACCGATCTTTGATATATGATGCATATTGATCAGATAGCTCTTATGGCAGCGGAAGAAATCCTGTCCGGCAGTTTCTTCTTCCAGCGTATTGAGAGATATCTTATATTCTTTTTTTTCGTCTTAGAAAGTGATGATCGAAGTGTGCTGATAGACTTCGGCATAGATCACATCGTTCAATACGACCTTATGGGTCTCGTTTCTGTCATTGATGAAAAGAAAAGCTTCCTCTTTCTTATCAAGCTGTCTGAACGCTTCTTTCAGACTGCGGGAGAGGTCGGAATACAGAAGCGGTTTTAAAAGATAAGAAAACGCATGGACATCGAAAGCTTCCAAAGCGTATTCTTTCATGCTGGTGATAAAGATGATACAGCCGGAATAACCCTCATTCCTTAGCTTTCTTGCCGCATCCAGTCCGGTCGCATCTTTCATCATGATATCCAGCAACAGGATGTCGGCGTCTTTCGGCATATGGGCAATCAGGTCTTCTGCACTGTCATAAAAAAGAACGCTGAATGAGATCCCGGTCTCTTTCGCGAACTGTTTCAGATAGTCATCGATCTGTCGTATTATGTTCTTTTCGTCGTCACAAACAACGATCTTTCTGTTCATCATGCTTCCTGACACTTTCATTATATCCGATAGCAGAATCCAGTTGCGTCCGTTTCCCGACCACTTGCGTTTTTGAAAAAACCCACACAGGACCTCCATTCAGCCAGTGGTGCCCATGTGATTGAAAGCGCTTTCTGAGGATTGTATTTTGAAATTACAAAAAGCCGAAGCTCATATGTCTGATGTCTGATGCAGGAAATGAGTAAGGGGGCGAAAGGAGATAATATGTCATTTTTCAAAAAAGAGATGGATGCAGAAATGGATCAGAAGCTGACTGAGAATTTCTACGATCCTGAGCACAAGAAAAAAGAGTCTAAAAAGATCCGCAAGGGTTTTGTGATCTCTTTGATCGTTCTGTTATGCCTGACTGTATTGAACTGGGGCATCATATCCGACTGGGGAAAAGTCGATATCGAAAGAGTCAAAGCAGTAGGTTCAAACGGCGCTGAATGGAGCGCCCTGGTATATCGTCCTAAGACGGCGACCGATGAAAATCCGGCCCCGACGGTCATCATGTTCCATGGTTCGGCAGGCAATGCCAGAAACCATGAATCATGGGCAGTCGAATTCGCCAGAAGAGGATTTGTCGTCATCGTTCCTGATCTGAATGGTTCGGGAGATGCGTTATATACGGATTCCGAAAAAGAAAGTCATCTGGAACCGAACTTCTGGTATCAGTACATGCTGAATCTGCCGTTCGTCGACAAAGATAACATCCTGGCAACAGGTCACTCGGCAGGTACGACCCAGGCCTGGGATCTCGGCGCAAAATACAACGCCAAGGGCATCCTGACAGCAGCCGGTGTCTCTCCGTTCTCCGGCCACTATAAGGCACCGGAAGGTACTTACGATCCGGGTCGGAAACCTGGTGAAAAGCCAAGAGATATCATCTATACGGAATGGAATGAAGACTGGTTCAAGTGGGTCGGCAACTGTGTCGTCTGTATGGGTGAAGCAGAAATGACCAACTATTCGGGTGTCGGTGATTGGAACGTCTTCTTGCAGAGAGGTGTCAACATCTTAAATAAATATCCGGGTTATGAGAACGCCACGGAGATCGAACCGGATAAGCTCTACGGTTCCTTCGAAAACAATACAGGTTTCATCTTCTGCAAAGAAGACTACCGAATCCACGAAGCAGCTTTCGTTTCCAAGATCACGATCGGCAACTTATTGAAGTATGGTCAGCAGATCATCGGCGATAAGGTTCCGAATTTCATCGATTCTTCTGATCAGGTCTGGATGTATAAGGACTATACCGGCATGCTTTGCTGCATCGCGTTTGCCTATTTCTTATTTGCTCTGGCATTCCTTCTGATGGACAGCGTACCGGCGTTTGCGGCAGTCAGACGTCCAATTGCGAAGAATATCGGTGAAAGAGGCGTCGTGCTTCCGATCATCATGCTGCTGGGTCTGGTCATTCCTTACATCGTCATCAAGACAGACCTGTTTGGCTTCATCGGCACACAGGGCAGAAACATGGTAAAGTACGGTTTCCGTCTGCGTTATGCTTCTTTGAACTTCGGCGTCGTTTTAGGTAACAGCTTGTTTGCCTTGCTTGGTCTGATCGCTTTCCTGGTCAGCCGCAAAAAGGAAAAATACACGCTGGCCGATCTCGGTCTTGCTCCGGCAGATTATGATGCCAAAGCTCCGTTTAAAGAGAAAGCAGCAGCTGTCTGGTCGATGCTTGGTCCAAGTATCCTTCTGACCCTGATCGTCGTAGCGGTCGGCTGGTCGTATATGCAACTGATGTTAGAAGTATTCGGTACCGATTTCTATTGCTGGTTCTTCGGAAACAAGGATATTCACATCGCAAAACTTCCGGCGATGCTCCCGTATTTGATCGGTTATGTGCTCTGCCAGCTGGTCATCAACGTCGATATGAACGTTATCCGCCGTCTGCCGACGACCGGAAACGAAACGAAGGACATCATCGTATCCATGCTGATCAACATGTTCATCGCAGTCTTCATTGTAACGCTTCTGGTCGCAATGAAATGGCATTTACAGTCATCGAATCTCTGGGCGATCGATGGTTCGGGATTCTGGAAGACGAGCCTGGATGTACAGCGTATCTTCGGACTTCCGTTAGGCATGGCGATCGCATCCACAGGTTCGACCTATATCTATAAGAAGACCGGTAATGTCTGGTTCTGTGCTCTGCTGATCGGTTTCATCGCCTGCATCATGGGTACTTTGTATGGACAGTATCAGTTTGATTTCACAACAGTACCGGTATTGAAATAATCAGTTTTCCCAGACAGGGATCATATAAAAATGAATGATCCCTGCTTAAAAGAAAGGGGAAATAATGAAGAAAAGTACAAAAGGCTGATCATTACAGTAGTGCTGACGGTTTTATTGTCATTATTAAACTGGTACATCGTATCTGATCATGGCAATGTCAAGATCCAAAGAGTACATATGACAGGTGATGATGGTTTTGATTACAGCGGTCTGGTCTACACGCCGAAACAGGCAAGGACAGATAATAAAGCTCCGGGCATCCTGATGGTCCATGGTGCGGCAGGAAACGCGAGGAACCATGAGTCCTGGGCTGTGGAATTTGCCAGAAGAGGTTTTGTCGTCGTGTCGATCGACTGGAATGGTGCCGGTGAATCTGATTCTTACGGCGGTTCTGTCGTTCCGGGGCAGGCTCCTCCGATCCCGGAATATTGGGAAAGAGAGATCACGATCCCGGAATATTGGCTGAAATATCTTCTGAACATGACCAACGTCGATACAGACAACGTGATCATTTCAGGCCACTCCATGGGATGTCCGTCCTCAGCTCTTCTTTCGGAAAAGTATCAGCTGAAAGGCGCGATCCTGGCCGGCGGATCCCGTGCAGGTACCCAAAGGTGGACCGGCGCATATAATGGAGCTGTCCTGTTAACGACCGGAACTTCCGATTCCAACAGTTATGAAACCAACCTTCAAAACTGCAGCATAGATGCGCAGATCAACGGGTTTATCAAAGAAGGTGAACTGATCGAATGGAACAAGGTATACGGTTCATTTGAAAGCGGAAAAGTCTTCCAGAGCGTACTTGTTCCGAAACAGAATCACGAATTTGCGTTCGCAAATAAAATGACGATCGGTTCATTCCTGGATTTCTCACAGAAGTTGATCGAAGTTCCAAATTACATCGACGACTCCGATCAGGTCTGGTTCAACAAAGATATCGTCGGTCAGCTTGGAATTTATTCCTTTGCCGCAATGCTGGTATTCCTGTATCTGTTTATTCTCGATCAGGTCCCGGCTTTTGCAGAGATCAGACAGTCGATGCCTCGCAATATCGGCCTGAGAAAAGTCGGACTGGCGATCGCGATCGTCCTTCCGATGCTGGTGATGGTACTGTATATGAAGACCGGCACTTTAGGTCTCCTTAGTTTCATGCAGTCACACGGCTTTGATATGGGTCATCCGACAAGAGCCCTTTCACTGGTCGTCGGTTCCGCTTTGTTCGGTCTGGTCATGTTATATGTGTTCTGGGTCACAGATGCCAAGAAAGTGAATGCAGACCTTTATGACCTTGGCCTGGCAGATGAAAAGACCAGAAAGATCGAACCAAAGAAAGTATTCAAGTCACTGGTCGTGGCGATCATCATTGTAACGATCGGCTGGACCTATCTGGATATGCAGACGAAGCTTCTGGGTACAGATTTCTATTGCCTGTTCTGGGGCTTCAAACCGATCGCCTGGAACAAGTTCAAGTTCTTATTCCCTTATATCATCGTCTGGGTACTCTGCTTCATCCTTTCCAACTTGTCGATGAACGTTGAAAGAAGATTGCCTTCAACAGGTGATGAGAAGAAGGATGCGATCCGTCAGTATGTCATGAACATCGTATTATCGATCTTACCGATCTCTGTCATCATCATTGTTCAGTTCTATCTGCAGCTCAATGTTGCCTATCGTGATTACACGGTTATGCAGGCATGGAGTTCCGAACTGACCCGTCTTTGGGGCATGCCGGTAGGTATGAGCATCGGTGCATTCGGCAATACCTATCTGTATCGCAAGACCGGTTCGATCTGGCCGGGTGTATTCCTGATGGGTATCCTGTGCTGTCTGGGTGCTGTCATGTATGGACAGTACGGCTGCTACACAGGTTAATTGAAATGATCTGATCTGAAGACCGCTGCCGCAAATGGCGGCGGTCTTCTTCAAAAAGGGATGAAAAGACATAAATTCATATTGAAAACAAATAATAATATCATTTATAATATAGTTAACTGGTAAGACCAGTTAGCGAAGAGAATTTCTTCCGCTGACGGTCTTATGAAGAAGAACGAAAGGAATAGAAAATGGAAAAAGTAATCTTAAGTGGTGATGAGGCAGTTGCCCGTGGTGCTTATGAAGGTGGATGTACGGTAGCAGCTGCTTATCCGGGAACTCCTTCGACTGAGATCCTGGAAGATGTCGTCAAGTACAAAGACAATATTTACTGCGAGTGGTCCTGCAATGAAAAGACTGCTGCTGAACTGGTTTCCGGTGCTTCGATCGGTGGTGCCAGAGCTCTGGTCACGATGAAACATGTCGGTATGAACGTTGCGACTGACCCGATTTTTACGATGGGTTATGCCGGTGTCAACGGCGGTATGGTCATCGTTTCTGCGGATGACCCGGGCTGCCATTCCTCACAGAACGAGCAGGACAACCGTTTATATGCACCGCATGCCAAGCTGGGTATGCTGGAACCTTCCGATTCACAGGAATGCAAGGATTTCACAGTCGCTGCTTTTGAGCTTTCTGAGAGATTCGATGTTCCGATGCTTATCAGAATGACGACCAGGATCTGTCATGCGAAGTCGATCGTTGAATTAGGCGAGAGAAATGAAGTCGGTGTCAGGAAGTATGAAAGAAATACCGGCAAGTTCGCTTTGCTTCCGGCGGTCGCCAGAAGAAGACATGTTGCCCGCGAAGAGATGCTGAAAAAGATGGAAGAATATTCCAACGACTGTCCGTTCAATACCGTCGAGACGCATGAAGGCAACACGGTCGGTATCATCACTTCCGGCGTTTCCTACCAGCATGCCAAGGAAGTTTTCGGTGAAACTGCTGACTTCCTGAAACTCGGTCTTACGTATCCGCTTCCTCATAAACTCATGAAGGAATTCGCTGAGAAATATGAGACTTTATATGTCATCGAAGAGAATGATCCTTATCTTGAAAAAGAAGTCAAGGCTTTAGGTTTCACTAATGCCATCGGCAAGGAAAAGCTTCCGATCTGTGATGAACTGAATGCGCAGATCGTCCGTGAGGCTTTGACGGATGCTGCCAAGCCTGAACTCTATCAGGGCTTTGAAGTTCCGGGCCGTGCTCCTGCGCTTTGTGCAGGCTGCCCGCACAGAGGCTTCTTCTTCGCTTTATCCAAGAGACTTGACAAGGTCGTTCCGGTCGGTGATATCGGCTGTTACGCTTTAGGTTCTGCTGCACCTTTGAATGGTTTCGATTATTCCATCTGTATGGGTGCCGGCATCTCTTCTCTGATCGGTCTGGCAAAAGCTCTCGAGCTGCAGGGCGACAAGAGAAAGGCTTTAGGCATGGTCGGTGACTCCACCTTCTTCCATTCCGGTCTGACTTCTCTGATCAATGCCGTCTCCTCACAGGCCAACATCGTTGCCTGTATCTTAGATAACTCCATCACCGCGATGACCGGTCATCAGGACAATCCTGGCACAGCCAAGAACCTGATGGGCGAGCCGACGCCGATCGTAGATATCGTTTCTTTAGTCAAGGCTACCGGTATCGATGATGATCATATCGCAATCGTCGATCCGATCGATCTCAAAACAGTCGAGGAAGCTCTTGATAAGGCGATCGCTTCCGATGGTGTCTACGTCCTGATCACCAAGAGACCTTGTGTCATGATCAAGGAAGTTGCCAGAGCAAATGCAGGCAAACACTGCCGTATCAATACCGAAAAGTGCAAGAACTGCAAGATGTGCATGAAGATCGCCTGCCCGGCTATCTCCTTAAAGGATGGCAGACCGGTGATCGATGAATCCAGCTGTACACAGTGCGGATTATGTATGGAAATGTGCCACTTTGGCGCGATCGAAAAGGTAGGTGCTTAATAATGGTTAAAAGTATCGTTTTAGTTGGTGTCGGCGGACAGGGTACGATCCTTGTTTCCAAGATCTTGACCGCCGGTCTGCTCAAACTGGGTTATGATGTCAAGATGTCTGAGATCCACGGTATGTCACAAAGAGGCGGTTCCGTTACTACGATGATCAAGTATGGTGATAAAGTCTATGCACCGAACATCGGTATCGGTGAAGCGGATATGATCGTTTCTTTCGAGAAGATCGAAGCTGTCAGAGCTCTTCCTTATCTGAAGAAAGGCGGTATCATCGTCACGGACGACCGCGAGATCCATCCGATGTCGGTTCTGACCGGTGCAGCGGAATATCCGCATGATGCGCTTGATAAGCTTGGTGAGACCGTTGAGAATCTGACAGTCCTGAAGGCGAACGAGATCGCTGAAGAACTGGGCAATGTCAGAGTTTCCAATGTCGTATTGCTGGGATCGCTGGTCAAGAAGATGGGCCTGGATCAGGAAGGCATCGACTGGAAAGAACTGGTAGGTAATATGGTTCCGGCGAAGGCCAAAGAGATCAACCTCCTGGCTTTCGAAAGAGGATACGCGCTGTAAAAATGTATTCATAAGGGGCATATTCAAATAAGGATCTGCCCCTTATTTTTAAAGGAGATAAGAATGTTCGCAAATTTCGAAGAGATGGTGCAAGCCGCCAAAAAGAATCAGAAAAAGAGAGTCGTTGCCGTAGCCGGTGCTGCCGATGAGGCTGTCATCGAATCTGTTTTGAGGGCAAAAGAGGAAGGTGTTGCCGAACCGATCTTAGTCGGTGATGCAAAGAAGATCGAAGCAGCTTTGATCGCTCTGGGACAAAAGGTCGAAGACTTCCGTATCGAAGACTGTGCTTTTGAAAATATCGGCCAGAGAGCCGTCGAACTGGTACAGGATGGGGAAGCTGACTTCCTGATGAAGGGCATGATCGATACCAAAGACATCCTCAAGCCGGTCGTTTCCAAAGAGAACCGTTTAAGAACAGGCAGAGTCATGTCTCATATATCTTTGAATGAAGTACCCGGTTATCATAAGCTTTTAGGCAATACCGATGGCGGTATGCTGGTATATCCGGATCTGGAACAGAAGAAGGCCATCATCGAGAATGCGACGGAGGTCCTGCATAATCTGGGTTATGAGGATCCTAAGTTTGCCGTACTTTGTGCCGTTGAAAAACTTAATCCGAAGATGACGGAATGTGTGGATGCGGATGCATTGCAGAAGATGAATGAGAATGGCGAGATCGCTGGCTGCAAGGTCGTCGGTCCGATCTCTTATGATGTCGCAATGGATAAACATATCGCTGAGCACAAGAAGTTTGAATGTGAGTACTGCGGTGATTTCGATGTGCTGGTCATGCCGAATATGGCAGCCGGCAATATCTTCGGTAAGACGCTGACTGTCACGGTCGGTGCCAAGATGGCCGGAATCATCATCGGTGCCAAGTGTCCGATCGTACTGACTTCCAGAGGGTCTTCACCGGAAGAGAAATATCTGTCTATCGTTCTGGCCGGTCTGGCGGCTACGGGAGTATAAAATGAAAGATAAACTCTTAGTCATCAACCTGGGTTCGACTTCGACAAAGCTTGCCATCTATCAGAACGGTGAAAAGCTGTGGCAGGACAATATCGAACACGATCCCGAATATATGAAGCAGTTCAACCTTCCTTATGAACAGCTGGATATGCGTACGGATATCGTCAGGGAAGCCATGGAAAAACACGGAGACAAGCCGGAAGAGCTCGTCGCCATCGTCACCAGAGGGGGCCTGCTTCCGCCGGTCGCATCCGGTGCCTATGAAGTCAATCCCGAGATGATCGAAGTTCTGAAAGATCATCCGATGAATCACCATATCTCCAACGTTGCCTGTGCCGTGGGTTACAATATCGCAAAACCTTTAGGCATCAAGGCCTATATCTATGATCCGGTCACCGTCGATGAGATGATCCCGTTAGTCCGCATCACCGGATTAAAGGAGATCAGAAGACATGGTCAGGGTCATAACTTGAACATGCGCGCGACTGCTTTGAGATATTGCAAAGAGAATGGCTTGGATTATAAAGAAAAGAACATCATCGTCGCTCATCTTGGGGGCGGTATCACCTTCACTCTGCATTCAAAGGGCAGGATGATCGATATGATCTCGGATGATGAAGGTGCTTTCTCGCCGGAAAGAGCTTCCCAGATCCCGGCTTTCAAGCTGCTGAAATATGTCTTCGATCATGATCTGAACTATTCCAAGGCAATGAAGGTCTTACAGAAAAAGGGCGGCCTGACTTCCCTTTTGGGAACACAGGATGCCAGGGATGTCGAGAAGATGATCGCCGATGGTGATGAGAATGCCAAGCTCGTCTACGAAGCGATGGCATTAGGTGTTGCCAGATCGATCGCCAAACTGGCAGTCGTGGTAAACGGCAATATCGATGTGATCCTGTTAACAGGCGGTATCGCTTATTCCAAGATGTTTACGGAAATGGTCATCGATAGAGTGAAATTTATTGCCCCGGTCGTCGTCATGCCGGGTGAAAATGAGATGCAGGCTCTTGCCGAAGGTGCATATCGAGTGCTGAATGGCGAAGAGGAAGCGCATATATATCATGAAAGTGAGGAAAAATTCTGATGAAAGTATTAACTTCGATCCCGGCTGCCCGTTTTGAAAAATATGGTGCTGAATTTCCTGAGGACTGGGAAGTATCCCGTCTGCCGGCCCCTTTCACCCTTGATGATGTGAAAGCTGCCGGAGATGCAGATTTCGTATTCATCGGCTCCGTTGAAGCATTCACCGGTGAGATGATGGATGTCTTGCCAAGTCTGAAGATGATCCATACCGAAGGTGTCGGATTTGATAAAGTCGATGTAGCTGCTGCCAAGCAAAGGAATATCCCGGTCTGCAACAACCGTGCCGTCAATAACGGTGCCGTTGCCGAACATACCGTTGGTTTGATGCTGGCGAGTTTGAGAAGGATACCGCAGAACATGAAGCAGTTGAAGAAAGACGGCTTTGTCAAGACCAAGAAAGATTTCCTCGCCCAGGGCGAAAATGAGATCGCCGGCAAGAAAGTCGGTTTCGTCGGCTTCGGTGCCATCGGCAAGGAAGCGGCGAGAAGACTGCAGAACTTTGATGTCGAGATCTTATACTATGATGCCTTCCGACCTTCTGAGGAAGTTGAGAAACAATACAACGCTTCTTACAGAGAACTGGATGATCTGTGCAAAGAGGCTGACATCATCTCCATCCATGTACCGGTCCTTCCTTCCACGGTCAATATGTTCAATAAAGAGCGTTTTGCGATGATGAAAAAGACCGCCTTGCTGGTAAACACGGCAAGAGGCGAGATCGTCGATAACGAAGCACTAGCGCAAGCTCTTGAGACCGATGAGATCTATGGCGCAGCTCTGGATGTCGTTTCGCCGGAACCGATGCCTGAAGATCACATCTTCTTCCGCCTGTCCGATCATGCTGCAGAAAAACTGATCATCACGACCCATGTGGGCGGCGTCACTAACGAAGCTTTTGAAAGGATGCTGAAGAACGGCATCGCCAATATGCAAAGAGTTGCTGCAGGGCAGGAAGCTCTCAATATCGTAAACAAATAAGATCTCCTTTCTCCCTGCGGTAACACAGGGAGAGATCTTTATTATCATCATGGAAAATATCAATACCAAAAAGATCCTTTTCTACCTCTTCGGCCAGTTCATACTGGCTTTAGGTATCTCGCTGTCGATCAAGACCGATCTTGGTGTCTCACCGGTATCTTCGGTCCCATATGCCTTTTCCAATGTGACAGGCATGGAACTGGGCAATATGACCATACTCGTTCATACTGTCTATGTGTTCTTTCAGTATCTGGTCTTAAGGAAAGATTTCAAGCTCAGCAATTTCTTGCAGATCTTAGTCGGTGTGCTGTTTGGCAAGTGTGTCACTTTGACGAATCTGATCCTTAAAAATGTTGCGTTGAACGGCCTGGTCCTTCGTTATGCGATGCTGGGGCTTTCGATCCTTCTGATCGCTGTCGGATTGAAGATGTATATGTGGACTGATATCGCTCCGCAGGCAACAGACGGTCTGGTCAATGCCATCTCACAGAAGTATCAGATCGCTTTTTCTACGGTCAAGAATTATTTCGATATCTGTTCTGTCATCGTTTCTGCTGCCGTTTCACTGATCTTCCTAGGGAAGATCCTGGGCATCCGGGAAGGGACGGTCATTGCAGCCTTGTTAGTGGGAAGAGTTGCACATGTGATCGAAAAATATTCCGGCGAAAAGGCAAAAGCATTTCTGGCCTAGGGCTCTCATCCTTCAGATCCGTGTTTGTACAGATGATATAGCTGATAACTGTCAGTATATTCATCAGGCAATTACCAGGTCTTTTCAACGTGCAGTGTATCTTTTCTATTTTTTAAGATCAGCATGCATCGATCTATTATGTATCTGTGAAAGCGGCAGAAAGGCAGCTCAATGGTAAAAATATGAAAGAGTATAATATCGCATTGATCCCGGGAGATGGCATCGGCAAGGAAGTCGTCGCAGAAGGGGTAAGAGTCCTGAAACGTGTCGCAGAGCTGGATGGAAGCTTCTGTTTTTCGTTCAGCAAATATCCATGGGGCTGTGAGTATTAACTTGAACATGGCGAGATGATGCCGGAGGATGGCATGGAATTGCTGAAGAAATCGGATGCGATCCTACTTGGTGCCGTCGGCTTTCCGGGAGTTCCTGATCATATCTCGTTGCGCGATCTTTTGTTGAAGATCCGTCATGATTTTGATGAATATGTCAATGTCCGACCGATCCATCTGTTGAAAGGCGCGAAATGTCCTTTGAAAGATGTGCGTCGTGAAGATATCGACATGATCTTCATCCGGGAAAACAGTGAAGGCGAGTATGCCGGAAGCGGTGCCTGGCTTTATCCGGGAACGGCACAGGAGGTCGTTATTCAAAACGGCGTATTCTCCCGCAAAGGATGTGAGCGGATCATCCGGTATGCTTATGAGGTCGCAAAAGAAAAGAAAAAGACTCTGACTTCGATCTCAAAAGGAAACGCATTGAACTATTCCATGGTCTTCTGGGATCAGATCTTCAAGGAAGTCGGAAAAGAGTATCCGGATGTAGAGACGCACACCGTTCTCGTGGATGCCGCAAGCATGTATATGGTGAAGGATCCGAAACGATTTAAGGTCGTCGTCGCTTCAAATCTTTTCGGAGACGTTCTGACTGATCTTGGTGCAGCGATTTTCGGAGACATGGGCCTGGCGGCCGGTGCCAATCTCAATCCGGAACGGAAGTTTCCGTCGATGTTTGAACCGATCCACGGTTCGGCACCGGACATTGCCGGAAAGGGGATCGCAAATCCTCTTGCGACGATCTGGGCAGTTTCCCAGCTTCTCGATCATCTCGTATATGAACAGTGGGGCTGGAAGATCCTGGATGCCATTGAGATGATGCTTACGGAACGGATCGGTCTGACGGTCGATCAGGGAGGAACTGCTTCTACAAAAGAGTGCGGAAAAGCGCTTGCCGATCTTCTTTAATAAAAGATCAATAGTACTCAATTGACATCTCCTTTCCTAATACCATAAAACAACGACATAATATGAAAGAAAGAACGAAAGCACCGGAACATCTAGCTGATATGTTCCGGTGCTTTTATAAACTTCAGATCACCTTAGGTAAAACATACCTTCGTATTTTTATAAATTTCAGAATCATACGGAAGAGTATATCAATGGACCCAAAAGAAAAAGGTTAAAAGCGACAGCTAATTTTTTATTCCGGACAAAAAACGGGAATCTTCTTTAATACATGATAGAATTTAGAAAAATCAGAAACATGAATATGGGATACGAGATCAGAGAAAACGGAAAAGACCATACGATCGGAAAAAGGATCATCGTTTTAGGCAATTCGGGAAGCGGGAAAAGTACCTTTTCGATCCGGCTTCACGAGTATGCAGGACTTCCTTTGATCCACCTTGACAACATATGGTGGAAAAAAGACAGGACACATATCTCCAGGGAAGAATTTGATGAGAAGCTTGAAGAAGTCCTCAAGGGTGACAGGTGGATCATCGACGGGTCCTATAGCAGGACTTATGAGATGCGTTTTCAAGCCTGTGACACTGTCTTTTTTCTTGATTATGATGATGAAGTCTGTCTGAATGCCATCCAAGAAAGAGTTGGAAAATACAGGCCGGATATTCCCTGGATCGATCATGAGCTCGATCCGGAGCTTGTGCAGCTCGTCCTTTCTTTCAGTACAAAGAACAGACCCAGGATCTATGAGCTGATCAAAAAGTATCCGAGGATCACTTACATATTCAGGAATCGTGAGGAAGCGGATCTCTGGCTGAAAAGCCTGTCGATAAATGAGGTATAAAAATGAACGTATTATTTGTCAACGCATGTCTGCGCAAACAGTCCAGGACAAAGAAACTGGCGAAGTATCTTCTGGAGAAGATGGATCAGCCTTATGAGGAGATCTGTGTACAAAACGAAGAGATCGCATCCCTTGATGAAAAGACACTGATCGAAAGGGACAGGAAAGATCTCGGAAACAAATATTTTTCTTATGCGAAGCAGTTCAAAGAAGCCGACATCATCGTCATCGCTTCCCCATACTACGATCTTTCCTTTTCGGCAAAGCTGAAAGATTATCTCGAGACGATCAACATCGTCGATCTGACCTTCGCCTACAACGAGCAGGGCATGCCTTACTCATTGAGTAATGTCAAAAAGGTCATCTATGTCACGACGGCCGGCGGACCGATCATTTCCCATGAGTACGGTTACGGCTACATCGAGACCTTCTTCAAGGCCTTCTATGGCGTGCAGGATTTTGAATACTATTATGCGGAAGGACTCGACATCATCGGTGCCGATGCGGATGGTATCCTTGAAAGAACAAAGGCGCAGATCGATGAGAGATACGGGTATTGATGCTGTTGCAGGAATGTTGCGCAGGAAAAAATATAAATAAGAAGAAATAAGAATATACAGGAGGAAACGATAATGGCGATCAAGCTTATCAATGACCAGGAACTCGAACTGGTATCCGGCGGTGTTCTGAAGGAAGGCTGGGAATCCATCACTTTGACGATGATCAGCATGTACAAGACGAAATTCGGTGACAGCGGAAAGCAGAGACTGAAAGATACGCTGGCAGTCGGTGTCGACGATCCGACTTCCACGATGGAAGAAAGCGATCTTGTCATACTTTACAGCTTCATCGACGAGAACTGGTAAAAAATAAAAATACGGCCCTGACATATGTCGGGGCCGTTGTCTTATATGAGGGGATACAGATCCTAGAGGACGATCTCGCCATCCTTCATGATGATCTTATTGCCGGCAGTGATCGTCGGGTCATTGGTGACGATGTCGAAGTGACCTGCGGCATCCTGCTTTCCGCCAAGTCCCTTGTTTCTTCCCATGCCGATATGGAAGGTGTGGAAGGCGGATTCATCTTCGATGTAGGAGACGCCTCTGGTCTTCGAGATGCGATTGAGTCCGATACCCAGTTCCCCGGGTCTGTACATATTTTCGGAATTGAAGGAGGCGATGTAGCTGAGCAGCTTCTGCGCATCGTTTCCTTTCGATTCGGCAGAGACGAGCTTTCCTTTTTCAAAGATGATCTTGACCGTTTCCTTTACCAGACCGATGTAGCCAAAGGAAGCATCCAGGTATAAGACGCCATGAGTCTTGTCTTCATTCGGGGCGACGAAGACTTCAAAAGAAGAGGAACCGATCAGGCCTTTTCTGGCAGCCTTGCCGTTGAAGTAGCCGGGTGTCCTTCCTTCGATGTCGAAGTATAAGTCGGTGCCTTTTTTTGTGGTGATGTGAACGGTCTTATGGCCTTTCATGGCATTGATGATCTTTCTGGCATCGCGGTAGGTGATTGAAGGATCCATCTGGATGAAGTCGTTTTCCAGAAGTGAGGAACCATCCGAACAGCTCAAAGGCAGGGAAAGGAACCTGGCGCCTTTTTTCACGGCCGTCTTGATGGCGTTGGTGGTGATGAAGGAGAAGTCGGTCGCACCGATGATGATGTCTTCCTTGCAGAAGACGTCGGTCATCGCTTCGATGACATCACCTTTCTGTACGAGCTGGGAATTGAGTATCGTTGTCTTCAGGTTTGCGTCGGCGCCATAGGCCCAGCGTTCAATGGCCTCCGCTTCTCTTAAGTGTGTCTCGTCGGTGATGAAGTGGATCATCTCGTCCTTGCGGACGTTGAGCCAGTCATGGAGGATGATGGAGACACCTTTATCGATATTGATCATATGCTTATCTTTCCCTTCCGAGACAATGATACAATAGATTGGAACCTATGAATAAGAAAAATACTTTACCGAAATACGATTATTCCAGACCGATCAAGTTGCTGCAGTACAAGTTGCCGCGTTTCGACATCATCTTCTATTCCGCATTACTCAGTGCGATGATGCTGGCGGTGATCTGGCTGATCTTCATCCATGACGGAAAATTCAAGATCGATTTCGTCTTATGGAGAGTACTGATCTGCATCCCGTTGGTGATGTTGTGTTACTGGGTCAAGGAGCTGCTCGATGAGTTACGGATCTATCCTTCCAAGCTCATGAAGAAGCATATCTGGACTTTAAAAGAGCTTATGGAACTGACCGGGAAAGACGAAAAGGAAACCAGGCGAATCATGGATCATGTCTTGGAGTCCTGTTTCATCGTCGACCAGAAGAATCTGAAAAACTAGTGTAAAATTTTCAATGCTTGTGTAAAATTTGCAAGCATTTTTTATTCGGGCTATAATTAAAAGTACCAAAGGGGGGAAAACAATTATGCTTATCAGATTAATTGGCGTAGCTATCGTTGTGCTCGGCCTCATTTTGAAGTTCGATACGATCGCAACTGTAGTTCTCGCCGGACTCGTCACCGGTCTGGTCGGCGGTATGAGCATCATGGATATCCTTACTACGTTAGGTAATTCATTCGTTACTCAGAGAACTGCGACCTTATTCGTTCTGACGTTACCTGCAATCGGTATCTGCGAAAGATACGGTCTGAAGGAAAAAGCCATCGACTTTATCCGTTCGATCAAATCCGCAACTGCCGGCAGAGTCATCATCGTTTACGAACTGATCAGAACTCTGGCTTCCGCATTCTCTATCAGATTGGGCGGCCATCCGCAGTTCGTTCGTCCTGTCGTCGTTCCGATGGCAGAAGGTGCTGCTGTTGCCAAGTACGGCGAGATCAACGAAGAGATGCAGGATATCATCAGAGGCGGTTCTGCCGGTGCTGAAAACTACGGTAACTTCTTCGCACAGAACTGCTTCATGGGTTCTTCAGGCACACTGCTCATCGTTTCGACTCTTGTCGGTTTAGGCTATGAAGTCGACGCATTGCAGATCGCACGCTGGTCGATCCCGGTCGCTGTCATTTCTGTCGTACTGGGTGCTGTCAGAAACCTCTGGCTGGACAAACAGCTTGATGCTGCAAGCAAAGGAGGTAAGAAATAATGACATTCGCTCAGATCTTAGGTGAAGTATTCTATTGCATTATCGGTCTTGTCTTCATCCTCGTCGGTGTCAAAGCCTTAAAGGATGACGGCTGTTCAAAGAAGGCAACGACTGCTGCTTTCTGGTTCTTGCTTGCTTTCACATTCATCTGCGGTCCGTGGGTACCTAAATGGCTGGTCGGTGTTGCTATCGTCGTCATGGCTTGCTTAACAGCCATCGGCGGTGTCGTACAGTCCAAGAACGACGTACCTGATCCAAAGACTGTCAGAGCAAATGCTGACAAGTTCGGCTACAAGATCTTCATCCCGGCTGCCTGCATCGCTTTAGTAGCTGTTGTCGGCGCAACTCTGGGTTCCAAGGTCCCGGCTTTATCATGGTTAACTGCCAACAACGCGATCGGTCTTTCCGGTATCGTTGCATTATGCGCAGCTATCTTATTAACGAAATGTGATCCGAAGTATGCGGCTGTTGACGGCGCAAGACTGATGGACAACGTTTCCACAACAGGTATCCTGCCTCAGCTGTTATCCGCATTAGGCGCTCTGTTTACTGCAGCCGGTGTCGGCGATGCGATCTCTTACTATGTTTCGATGGTCGTTCCTGAGAACAACATTTTGATCGCTTGCTTCGTTTACTGCTTAGGCATGGCATTATTCACAATGATCATGGGTAACGGTTTCGCAGCCTTCTCCGTCATTATGGTCGGTGTCGGTATTCCGTTCCTCATTTCCAAGGGTGCCAACCCGGTCGTTGTCGGTGCATTAGGTCTGACTGCTGCGTATTGCGGCACTCTGTGCACACCGATGGCTGCCAACTTCAACATCGTTCCTGCGGCATTGCTGGAGACCAAGAACAAATATTCTGTCATCAAGTCACAGATCCCGTTCGCGATCTGCATGCTGCTGGTCCATGTCATTCTGCTTTACGTTTTCGCATTCTAATCTGAACAAGGAGGAAGTATGAAGATCTTACTTACAGGCTTTGAACCTTTCGGCGGTGAGACCGTCAATCCGGCTAAGGAAGCGGTAAAACTGGTGAAGGATGAGATCAAAGGTGCACAGATCGTCAAGTGTTATGTGCCTGTCGTTTTCGGCAAGGCGATCGAAACAGTACATGAGGCAATGAAGAAGGAAAATCCTGATGTCGTACTTTGCATCGGTCAGGCTGGCGGCAGATATGAGATCACGCCTGAAAGAGTTGCGATCAACTGTGACGACGGAAGGATCCCTGATAACGAAGGCAACCAGCCTGTCGATCAGCCGGTCTTCGCTGATGGCGCTGCTGCATACTTCTCAACTTTACCGATCAAGAAGATGGTCGAATATATGAAAGCTGCCAACGTTCCGGCTGCCGTTTCCAACACTGCCGGTACCTATGTCTGCAATCATTTGATGTATGGCGTACGCTACTATATCGAAAAAGAATTCCCGAACACGATCGGCGGATTCATGCATGTACCTTTCTTGCATGAACAGGTCATGAACAAAAAAGAGACCGCGTCTCTTTCCAAAGATGATGTAGTCAAAGGCATCGAAGCTTCCATCGAAGCCATCGTCGATTCCTTAAGCTGAAAATGAAACAAAAGATCGAAGCGTAATGCTTCGATCTTTTCTTTTACACTGTCTTTCCCAGTTCGTAGGCCTTCTTGAGAAGACCTTTTCTGTCCGGGTCGTTTTCGATCTTATCGATATTGACGCCGCCTGCCGATAAGATGCCGGCAAAGCGGGAATCCGGGAAGCAATCGATGAAACCCTGCAGGCATTCGACCGCCTTTTCATAGACTTCCTCGTCTTCTTCCGCCGAAGTCGTGATCAGATAGACATCTTCAAATTTAGGCTCCTGAATGTAGAGCGGATTGAGACGGTCCAGGAAAGTCTTCAATTGACCGGTGATCCCGTAGTAGTAGATCGGTGAGGCAAAGATGAGCACGTCGGCATCCTTCACTTTGTTTATGACGCCTGCCATGTCATCTTTGATGACGCAGTTTCCTGTTTTTTGGCAGGCCAGACAGCCTTTGCAGAAACGAAGGTCCATGCCTTTCAAAGTGATGAACTCCGTTTTGTTTCCGGCATCATTGGAACCCTTGAACGCCATGCGGGCAAGGATCTCGGAATTGGAATCGTTTCTTAAGCTCGATGATATCACAAACACGTTTTTCATTTTCTACTCCTCACATAAACTGAAGTTTACTTCAACGTCTCCCTGTCCCAGCACTTCCAGAAGGCCTTGCTTCGTGGCATCCGGTATCCTGGCGAGATAGGTGAAGCTCCAGGTGTTTTTGCTGTAATAGATCGTGATCATATTCCCCTGATAGAGGATGACATCGCCCGGGATAGTGGTGATGTTGGTGTCGTTTCTTGGCAGGCTCCAGGGAAGATCACCGACTTTTTCGAAATTGCCGTAATCCTCAAGGGTGACTCTGATCGCTCCTTCTTTGAGTTTTTCTTTGAATGCTTGCGCGGAGCTGTTGTCCGCAAAGTCCGCATATAAAGTCCGGCCGTTGGCCTCGATTTTCAGACGCATCTGCATGTCCTCCTTATCTGCTGTCTTTTCTTTCTCTTCTTCTTTCATCACGGGCTCGGTTTCTTTTTCCGTGCAGCCGCACAGCAGCAGAAGGAAGAGAAGAAGTATAAGATATCTTTTCATCGATATTATTGTAACGCGATCGTTTACTTCAGATATTCTTTAAAGAAGCCTTCGATCGTATCAAACGGAATGACGTGATCTTTGCCGCCGTCATACAAGTCACAGTGTGTCGCGCCTTCGATGACCAGAAAACGCTTGTTGTCCGTATACTTGTTTCCGCTGATCATGTTTTCATAGGCATCTTTTCCGAAATAGAAGGAATGGGCCTTGTCTCCGTGCATGACCATGACGGCATTTCGGATCTCGTTGCTGTAATGAAGGAAACGCGTATTGAGAAGCGAAGTGCCGGCTGTGACGTTCCAGCCGTTGTTGGAATTTAAGGAACGTGCATGATAGCCGCGGTCTGTCTTGTAGTAATCGTGATAATCCTTTACAAACTGCGGAGCATCCTCCGGAAGCGGGTCGACGACACCGCCTGCCGTCTTGTATTCACCGGATAGATAATCAATCGTTCTTTGGGCATTGATGGCTTTTCTTTGTTCGTAGCGGGCTTCCTCGCTGTCGCCGGCGTCGAAGTAGCCGTTGCCGGCAACTCTCGACATATCATACATCGTAGAGGAAAGCGTCGCCTTGATCCTGGTATCGATGGCTGCCGCATTGAGTGCCATGCCGCCCCAGCCGCAGATGCCGATGATGCCGATCTTTTCGGGATCGACGTTTTCCTGTACGCTGAGGAAGTCGACGGCTGCCTGATAGTCTTCGGTGTTGATGTCAGGAGAATTCATATAGCGCGGGGTACCTGCGGATTCTCCCGTAAAGGAAGGATCGAAGGCGATGGTCAGAAAACCGAGTTCTGCCATCGTCTGCGCATACAGACCGCTGGCCTGTTCCTTGACAGCACCGAAAGGTCCGCAGACGGCGATCGCCGCAAAAGGTGCTTTCTCATCCTTTGGGATATACATATCGGCAGCCAGTGTGATGCCGAAGTGGTTGGTGAAGCTTACTTTTTTATGATCGACCTTTTCACTTTTCGGGAAAGTCTTATCCCAGACGTCTGTCATTTGCAGTGTGTTTTCTTTCATTTTCTTTTTCCTTTCTGATCAGATTATCGATGTCATCGATCTTTCTGACGCATTGGTGATAGTCGTCCATCAGATCGCAGCGAAAGCGGCGGAGCTTTTCGATGATGAGCATGGGATCGTCGTAAGAACAGATCTTGGAAAGTTCTTCATCATCACATCCGATCTTGCGCAGTGTTTCTTTCAGGTACGTCTTATCTTCCAATGTGTCCTCCTTACATCTTTATGGTAAAAGGAATGCGATGAATTTACGAATAGAAATATCTTATATCGTGATATGATTAAAAGTAATAACATGGAAATACGTACACTGCGCTATTTTCTGGCAGTTGCCAGAGAAGAAAATATGTCTAAGGCGGCGGAGCTCCTGCACGTTTCGCAGCCGGCTTTATCCAAAGCGGTCAAGAGCCTGGAAGAGGGGCTTGGCAAGAAACTTTTCGTGCGCCACAGCTTTTCGATCGAACTGACGAAAGAAGGCGCTCTCTTACGCAAACGTGCGGAAGACCTCGTCTCACTGGCCGACCGCATCGAAAAAGAATTTGTCAGTCTGGATGATGAGCTTTCCGGCGAACTCTATCTGGGCCTGGCGGAATCCTACCAGATCGCCGATCTGGCAAGGCAGATCAGACAGATGAAGGTCCGCTATCCCGATCTTCATTATCACATCACCAGCGGCGATACCGAACAGCTCATCGACAAGCTCAACAGCGGCGTCCTGGATTTTCTCGTCATTGCGCAGGAACCTGATACCTCGGTCTATGAGGCTCTCGAATTTCCGAAGAAGGATATCTGGGGCCTGGTCTTTCCGAAAGACGATCCGCTGGCAAAGAAAGATAAGATCACCGTCAGAGATCTCAAAGGCCTTCCGCTGTTCTGTTCGATGCAGGGCTGGGAAAATGAGATCAGAAACTGGGCGAAGAATGATTTCAAGGACCTGGAGCTGGAAGGAACGTTCCGGCTTTCCTATAACGGTTCGCTGTTTGCGAAAGAAAGACTCGGCTACCTGCTGACTTTTGACAGGCTGATCGATACTTCCGAAGAAAGCGGACTGGTCTTCCGTCCGTTGTATCCCGCCCTTGAAAGCAGGCTCTACCTGATATGGAATCCGTTTCAGACGTTCACGAAAGCGGCGGAATCTTTCCTGGAACAGATAAAAAGATCCTTTCAAAATGAAAGGATCGGCTGAATCTTTAAATGATGAAAGGGTCTAGACCCTTTTTTCAAATGTGGCGATCAGAGCTTCGATGACAGCGGAACGAAAACCCAGTTTCTCCAGAGTCCTGACACCTTCGATAGTCAGTCCGGCAGGGGAACAGACGGAATCTTTGATGGCACCCGGGTGCTGCCTGGACTTGAGATAGAGTTCGGCAGTGCCTTTCATCATCTCGGCCACATAGACATAGGCGTCCTTGCGTCCGACACCGCACTGCACGGCACCATCCGCCAGTGCTTCAATGAACATCGCCGCAAAGGCCGGACCGCAGCCTGTGACGCCGCCGATGGCCGGCATGTATCTCTCTTCGCTTTCCAGTAACGTACCGGAAGCTGCCATGAGCTTCAGGAAGAAATCGCGGTCTTCTTCCTTTACATCATCCGAGAAGTGATATAAGGAAAGCCCGCTGCCGACAGAGACGGGCATATTTGGCATGATGCGGATGATCGGATGATCGAAAAACATTTCTTTGAGCATCGGGATGTCTTTTCCGGCGACCATCGAGACGATGATATATTCGTCTTTCCTCTTCTTGAGGATCTCCTTGATCTCCTCGTACATCTCCGGCAGGATCTGCGGTTTGACGCCTAAGAAGATGCAGTCCGCTTGTTCGGCGATGGTCTTGTTGTCACAGACTGTTCCGCCGATCTGATCGCAGAGCGCCTGCGCTTTCTTTCTCGTGCGGTTGGCTAAAAGGATGCTGATATCAAGTTCGCTTTTGGAAGCGGCTGTCGCCAGCGCACCGCCCATATATCCGGTACCGATGAATCCGATCGTTTTCATTGTTAGTCTCCTTTTTCTTATACTTCTCATTGTACATGTTTTACATGCGCCGACAGGTACGAAAAAAGATCCTTGCGGATCTTACTGATAATATACGACGGCCAAAATGGACGGACCGGTATGACAGCCGATGACCGGACCGACGTTCATGATGGTGACATCCGCTTCCGGATGACGGGCGAGGATCTTCTCTTTCATCTCTTGCGCCTCTTCCGGGCAGTTGCCGTGTCCTACCAGGATCTTGTTGTCGACATCTTTCTTCCAGTCGGTATCGACCTTTTTGAGCAGTGTGGCGATCGATGACTTTCTGCCTCTTGTCTTGGCAGGGACATAGAGCTTCCCGTCCTCATCGACAGAAAGCAGCGGCTTTATCTGCAAGGCAGAACCGATGGCTGCGACGGCCGGTGAGATGCGTCCGCCCTTGACCAGATAGTCGAAGCTGTCCAGCGTGAACCAGTGAGCAACGGAGCGGCGGCTGTAGCTGCACCACTCATAGAGTTCGTCGATCGAATAGCCTTCCTTCTGTCTCTTGAGCGCTTCATAGACAAAGAAGGCTTCGCCGATCGATGCGCAAAGCGAATCGACGCAATAGATCTTGCGATCGGGATACTGGTCTTTCAGATCGCGGCAGATGAAGGATGCGGTGTTGTAGGTTCCGGAAAGTCCGGAGGTGAAACACAGATATAAGACATCCTTTCCTTCTTTCAGAACGGATTCAAAGGCTTCCAGATATTCTTCCGGATTGATGGAAGAAGTCTTGACGTCGGTGTCCGTATTCAAAAGAGAATAGAACGTAGGAACGTCGATGTTTCCTTCCGGTCCGTAGGTATAGGACTTGCCATCCATAAGGATCTCCATTTCAAGGATCTTCGCTTCCGGAAGACCTTGCATGAGCTCTGCTGTCAGGTCAGCTGTCGCATCTGTAAAAATCTGATAATCATTCATAGCGTAACAATAAAAATATAATATGGATCGCAAGTAAAATCAATGGAATCAGGCCTTTTGTTTCAATAATTTTACAAAGCAACATATAATAATTATTAAATGAAAAAATCCGTGAAAGAAGCTTTGAAAGACTCGCTCGTCATCATGCCCGGATACATCGTCTTGGGCATCGGTTTTGGCGTGCTGATGACTTCCAAGGGCTTCGGGCTCTTACACAGTTTCCTGATGGCCTTATTCATCTATGCCGGCTCGATGCAATACGTGGGCGCAGAGCTGCTGGCACTTCCGGCAAGCTATCTCAACGTCTTCATCATGACCATCATGGTCAACATCCGTCATCTGTTCTACGGCATCGGGATGTTAAGCCGCTACAAAGTTTTGAAGAAACACAAGATCTATGACATATTCGCTCTGACCGATGAGACTTTCTCGATCGTCTGCAGCAAGAACATGAAAGGATTAAACAGGGAAGACTACTACTTCTGTCTGTCCTTATTCAATCAACTCTACTGGATCACCGGCTGCGTACTGGGAAGCGTTCTTGGTGATATCCTGCCTATCGATTTTACCGGGATCGAATTTTCGATGTCGGCGCTTTTCATCGTCATCGTCATCGACCAGTGGGAGAAAAACAAGGACCACACGCCGGTCATACTCTCTTTCATCATCTCGATCGTGTGTCTCAGATATTTCGGCAGAGACAACTTCCTTTTGCCGTGCATGGCGTGCATCATCGTGATGCTGTATGTACTTAAAACGATAAGGAGCTTCCGCCATGAATAGCTATATCCTGATCGCCATCATGGCAATAACGACCATCGCGATCCGCTTTGCGCCGTTTATTCTGTTTTCCAAAAAGACACCGCCGTTCATCCTGTATCTTGGAAGCGTGCTTCCGTACTGTACGATGGCGATGCTGGTGGTGTTCTGCTTCCGGGATACCGACACCTCATCCCTATACAACTGCATGCCCGAACTGCTCGCCGGTATCTATGCGATCCTCTTGCAGAAGTGGAGACATAACTCTTCCCTGACGATCGTTTCGGCGACGGTACTGTACATGCTGTTGGTACAAAGAGTGTACCGATAGACGGATCATTGATCCGTTTTTGTATTGCTTTGAGATGAAAAAGGATCATCAGTGTAAAACGCAGTTACGGAAGACGTATTACACTATCGTTATTGTTTTTCGGCAAGAAAGAAAAATGAAGCGATTCTGTGTACAATAAGTACTATGAAGATCATCATCATACGACACGCAGACCCGGATTATGTAACAGACTCTTTAACGGAAACAGGTATCAGAGAAGCGGAAGCCCTCATACCGCGCATGAAAAAGATCAAAGGAGACTATTATTATGTCTCGCCTTTGGGAAGAGCGAGACTGACTGCGAAGATCGCTTTATCGGAAATCGGCGCAGAACCTGTCGTCCTGGATTTCTTGCGGGAATTTCCGGCGAAGATCGAACATAAACGCGATCCTGAGACCGGAACACACTGCTGGGACTGGCTGCCTTTGGACTGGGCGAACGATGAGCATTTCTATGACATCGACACCTCTTTCGATCATCCGGTGATGAAGGAAGGAAACGTCAAAGAAGTTTATGAAAAAGTGATATGTGAATTCGATAAGCTTCTGACGAAGCACGGATATAAGAAAAAAGGAAAGATCTTTGAAGTATCGAACTCCAATCATGACACGATCGTTCTGTTCTGTCATTTCGGTATCGAATGTGTTTTATTATCTTATCTGTTAAATCTGCCGCCGATGCCTTTGTGGCATGGCTTTGTGGCACCGCCTTCTTCGGTCACGACGATACACACTGAAGAAAGAGAAAAAGGGATCGCCTCTTTCCGGGTGGAGAGTTTCGGCGATATCTCCCATCTTTACGTGAAGGATATGGAACCTTCCTTTGCCGCAAGATTCTGCGAGTGTTATGAAGACGATACGAGGCATTGAACGATGAATATCACGGTATATCTCGGAGCAAACAAAGGAAATGATCCAAAGCTCGCTTCAGAAGTTCAAAGGCTCGGTACCTGGATCGGTGAAAACGGCCACGATCTTGTCTATGGCGGTTCTTTGAACGGTCTGATGGGGATACTGGCCAAAGCTGTCAAGGACAGCGGCGGGAAGGTCACGGGCGTCGAACCGCAGTTTTTCATCGATGCCGGCTTCCTTTACGAAGATATCGATGAGCTCATCATCACAGAAGATATGAGCGAACGCAAGAAAAAGATGATCGAACTCGGGGATGCCTTCATCGCTTTCCCGGGCGGTACCGGGACTCTGGAAGAGATCGCCGAAGTCATGGCGAAAGTCTCTCTCAGACACCTTGATGCCCCATGTATCCTCTATGATCTGGATGATTATTATGAAGGGCTCAGGATGCAGCTGGAGAAGATGAAAGAAAAAGGTCTTTCCACGAAGGAAAGACAAAGCGGTATCTTTTTCGCGAATGATCTTGAAGAGATCGAAGCGATCCTGAAAGAACGTTAAAAATCTAATTTCTGCAAAAGAAAAGACACTGTCGTTTCAAAACTTCAGCGTCTTTTTTTGGTTTCTTATTTTCTGGTTACCTCGTCGCCGTAGATCGTCTTCCAGTCGTTGGCCATCGAGATCGCTACCCAGCCGTTCTCTTCGCAGTTCTTGACCATCTTGGCTGCCTTTTCGAGGTTTCCGTTTTCTCTGACGACATCGTCGCAGCAAAGCATGAAGCCCATGGAGCGGTACGGATTGTTGGATGTCGCATAGGTCGCCATCGCAAAGTCGGTGGAAGAATTGCCAAACGCCAGGACAGGCTGCACGCCGATCTCCTGCTGGATAACGGTGACCTTGTTGGTGCGGAGGTTCTTGGTCAGGAACTCACCGGCAAGGACGAGATCATCGTCGGTCTTGAAGTTGTAGTCAAGGCCATCGGTATCCGCTTGCGAGGAGGCAACGACCAGCTGGTCGGAACCGATGATCTGATGAGGCGGGATGTCTAAGAAAGACAGTCCTCTTACGGCACCTCTGACGATCAGACGGTCCGTACCGGAAACGATGTAGCACTGGAAGTCATTGTTCTGTAAGTAGTCGATGACTTCGACCATCGGCAGATAGAAAGCATCGCCGCAGTTCATGTTGTTGTAACCCGGAGACGGTGTCTTGGCAAATTCATCGACATAGTCATAGAATTCGCTGATGGTCATGCCGGCAAATGCCGAAGCCACGGCCTGACCATGTAACGGCATCAGGTCGGAAGCGGAAACACCGGTATCGATGAATTCCTGTATCTTTTCGGCGACGCTCAGTTCGAATTCGCTCGGTGTGTAGTTCGGATCATCCTGCAGTCTGTGCATCAGTAACATGTGGTCGAAGTAGACCGGATCGGTCTCACAGAACAGTGTTCCGTCAAGATCGAATACGGCAACGCGGTCTTCTGTCGGGATGAAGTTTGCGGAAGCGGGATCGGTGACATCTTTGACATACTCTTCAAGAGCTGCCTTTGCCGGAGCGTCTTCGTTCCATAAAGACAGCCAGTTTTCTTCTGCCGGTACATCATCAGCGACTGTGTTTTCTTTCTGTTCAGGTTCTACAGCAAGTGCCTTGTTGGCGCTTAAGCTCTGCGCATATAAGAAGCTGACGAGGATTAAGAGGCACGTCGAAACGATGGCCAGAGTTTTCCATTTTTTATTGAGGTCCATATATACTCCTTCTTCTTTTTTTTATAACGCGGCCGTTTTCCGGCTCGCTATAAACATTATAGTCTGTAATTTTTAAAACTCGACTCCGTATCTCTCTGATATCGTTTTCAAAGAAGAAAAGCACAGGCATCCTCGTCCAAGGAAAAGGAGGCTCAAGTCGATGTTCTTAAGAGAGACAAATATATTAAAATAGATTCATCAAAAGGAGACCGAAAAATGGGAATCGTTGTATTTGGTGCAGTCTTCGTCGATATCAAGGGTTATCCGATCGACCAGTATATCCCTTCCGGCAGAAACGTCGGCAGAGTCATCCAGGTACACGGCGGTGTCAGCCGCAATGTGGCGGAGGATATTGCCAATCTGGAGCTGAGGCCTACCTATGTGAGTGTCGTTGATGATACCGGCATCGGCCAGGATGTCATCGACAAACTGAAACGTCATAAAGTGAATACCGACTACATCGTCAAGACGCCGGACGGTCTGGGTACCTGGCTGGCGATCTTTGACAACAACGGCGATGTGGTAGCTTCGATATCCAAGCGTCCCGATCTTTCCAAGATCGAAGAGGTACTGGATCAGTACGGAGACAAGATCATCTCGGAAGCCGATTCCGTGGTCGTCGAGATCGATATGGAACCCGATCTGCTGGGCCGCATCTTCGATCTGGCAGAGAAATATCACAAACAGATCTTTGCGGTCGTTTCCAACATGTCGATCGCCATGGAAAGAAGAGATCTGCTTTCCAAAGTTTCCTGCATCGTCTGCAACGAACAGGAAGCCGGACTCCTCTTTTCCGAGGAATACGAAGGCTTGCCGATCGACGTACTGGAAAACAAGCTGATCGACAATATCAATAACGCCCAGATCGGAAAAATGGTCGTCACCTTAGGTGACCGCGGTGCCATCTTTGCTGTCAAGGACGGGGAACACGGTTTCTGTCCGCCGCAGAAGGTGGACGTCATCGATACGACCGGTGCGGGCGATTCTTTCTTTGCGGGCATTGCGGTCGGTCTGACCTATGGCAAGAGCCTGCGTGAATCCTGCAGCATCGGTACGAGGCTCGCCTCGGCAGTCATCGCCACCAAGGAGTCCGTTTCTCCGCGTTTCCAGCCGGCAGAATTCGGTCTGCCGCAGATCGATTAAAAATGAAGACAAAGACAAGACAGGCCAAGATCTATGTCGGTCTCAATGATGCGACCAAACACGAACAGCTGTATGAAAAGGAAAGGTATATTTCCGTATTGAAGAATGTCTGCCGTTCCTATCATACGGCATTTTCCTTTGACGTGATCAACGGCGGCTACTTCCATGAAGACGGTACCTACGTCGAGGAGAATTCACTGGAACTGACACTGCTCGATGTGTCGGACGAACTGGTCAATGAGATCGCCAAGGATCTGTGTGCCTTCTTCCATCAGGAATCGGTGATGGTCGTCTATTCGCAGCCGGAAGTGGAATTCATTCAGGAGATCATCGGATGATCGATTTCTATATTGAAAACAAAGAAGATGTAAAGGATGCGATCGAAGAATATGGCATCCTTCCTTTCTTTTCCAACAATATCAAAGGCTTTTCGATCGAGGAACACTGTTCGCCGAAAGTCTATTTTTCCGATGGTCCGGGCGTCTGGGAATGGAAGGGTCCGATCATCCAGGAGACCAAGTGCGCCTATGGCAAGTTCTTCCTGAAAAAAGCAGCTTACGTCAAAAAGGAATGGTATTACGATCTGGCCAATTACCGCAGGGATGGCTATGACTTCGATGCCAGAGTATCGGACGGCCTGGCCAACTACAACGAGGAATTCTTATACAACATCATTTCATCGAGGCACAGCATCTTATCCAAGACGGCCAAAGCGATCGGCGGCTACATCAAGCCAAGGGAAAAAGGCAAAGATGCCTGGGTGCCGAGAAAGGGCTTTGATACGACGATCACGGCCTTACAGATGAAGGGCTATGTGCTCATCACCGACTTTGATTATGAGGTCGATAAGGACGGCGAGTTCTACGGCTGGGGCATCGCCAGATATGCGACCAGCGAAGAGTGGTTCGGCAAAAGCTTTGCGAAGAGGTGTTATAAAAGGACTCCCGAGGAGTCCTATCAGAGACTTTACAAACATTTAAAGAAGATCACCGGTGCCGATGAAGAACAGATAAAGAAGTTTTTGGGCTAGTTCTTCTTATAGTTCTTCGCCCGTTCGAACATCTTCGGATCGACATGGCAATACCCGGTCGGATTCTTATAGAGATAATCCTGGTGGTATTCTTCGGCGATCGTGAAGTTGTCCAAAGGAAGCAGTTCCGTCACCAGAGGAACATCGTATTTTTTCTGAAGCTCCGCAAGTGAGCTTTTTATGATGGCTTCGTCTTCCTTGTCGGTGTAGTAGATGCCGGTACGATACTGGTGGCCGATGTCATGGCCCTGCTGATCAAGGATGGTCGGATCGATGATCTCATAGAAAAGTTCAAGGATCTCATTCAGGGAGATGATTGATTCATCATATACGACTTCCACTGTCTCGGAAGCCAGGGAACGGTGGGCCTTGAGGTCTTCGTAGGATGGGGAGGCGATATCGGAGTTGGCATAGCCGACGGTCGTCTCTCTGATGCCGTTGATCAGAGAGAGATAGTGCTCCACGCCCCAGAAGCAGCCGCCTGCCAGATAGATCTTTTTCATGACTCCATTATAATCAAAGTCTGCCTTTCATGGCAGATCCATGCATGGCGTGAAAATAGATGAGGGAGGCCTGCTTTGGTATAATGACAAAGAAGAGTGGTCTTAATCGATCAAAAGGAAAGGATATCGTCTATGAACGAAAACAAAAACAAAGCCTTCGTCTTATTCGTTGCGGCATTCCTGGTCATCAGGAACCTGTTAAGTTTTGCGGTGACGATGCTGATCGACAGGAGCGCATACCGTTTCGATATGTTCAATGATCTGATGATGCCGATGATGTTGGCGATGGTCCTTGGCTATATCTTCATCTACAAAAGGAAGCAGTAATTCCAAAAATATAAGATACTATAATATTGTTTAAGAAGTTTACATTTAAAGGAGGTCATTTCTATGGATGATTTTACGATCTATTACGGACTGACGCTGATCGCCTTTATCGTGACGTTTGGCGCACAGATGTATATACAGTCGACATATTCAAAATATTCGCAGATCCCCAATAAGATGGGATTTACCGGTGCAAGGACAGCCAGTGAGATCCTTTACAGGAACGACCTGGCAAATCTCGCGATCAAGCCGGCAGCCGGCATGCTGACGGACCACTATGATCCGAGAGACCTGAGCGTGTCTTTGTCCCAGAACAATTACGATTCCGCTTCGATCGCTGCCATGGCAGTTGCCGCACATGAATGCGGACATGCCGTCCAGCACAAGGCGAATTACTATTTCCTGACGATGCGCAATGCCCTGTTACCGGTCGCCAGCATCGCTTCCTATGGCGGTTATATGGCGATCATGATCGGTTTGTTCTCGGGCATCACCAACATCATCTGGATCGGCATCGCCATGGAATGTGTCATCCTCTTGTTTCAGATCGTCACGCTGCCGGTGGAATTCGATGCTTCTTCAAGGGCTTTGAAGATGATCAAAGAATACGGACTTGCCGATGAAGAGGAACAGCAGGGATGCAAGACCGTGCTCACCGCTGCCGCTCTTACCTATGTGGCGGGCGTTGCTTCCTCGTTCTTACAGATCCTTCGTCTGGTCATGTTATATGGCGGAAGACGAAACAGGAGGGATTAAATGACTGACTACAAGATCATGACCGCACAGCTGGAAGCCTTGAGCGAATCTTCAAGAAACTATATCCCGCTTTTATCCAATGCCTCGGCTTTGATCAATGGGTCGATGAAAGATCTCAACTGGGCAGGCTTCTATATCGTCAGAGACGGCGCATTGCTTTTAGGACCTTTCCAGGGTAAGACGGCTTGTGTCAATATCGCCAAGGGAAAAGGGGTCTGCGGCACGGCATATGAGAGAGATGAAACACAATTAGTGAAAAATGTCCACGAATTCCCGGGACACATCGCTTGCGATTCGGCGTCCAATTCGGAGATCGTCGTACCGATCCATGCGCAGGGAAGCGTCGTCGCTGTCTTAGACATCGATTCTCCTTTATTGGAGCGTTTCGACGAAAACGACAAAGAGGGTTTGGAAGCTTTCGTAAGAAAGCTCGAAGAACTCATCAAATGGGAATGAAAAGTCTTTAAGAACGAACTGCTGATAAAAAAGCAGACAAGGCCTGAAAAGTACAACGCGGAGTGATCCCGGCTGTTGCAGCAATACCATAACGTATGATCTTTCTGTTCGTATTTGCTACCATATATTTACATTTTACTTAATCGTTTCCGCATTATCAAAAACAGCACAAAGAAAAGGATGAGCCTTCAGCGCTGTTCCGATAAAAAATACCAGAGAGAAAAAGACGGCAGGCATGTGAGTATCATCGAATGGGAATGGCTAACGCTGATGATTCAGATATTTGAGTGAATATGGGATATTGTCTTTATTTATGTCAAATAGTTTTGTTTTGCCGGTATTTGTCATTTCTTTCAAAAAACCAAGCTTCATGAATCTGTTGAGTATTTTAAGCGCTCCCTGCTTGCTCATGGAAACATTGGCTGTTTTCAGAAAGTCTGCATAAGAAAAAGCACCGTTATAAGAGATAAGTATCTTTTTCAAATAGTTCAGATCTGTCTGGGTAAGAACAGAACCGCTGTTTTTGGCGACTTGTGTAAAATGTTCCAGGTTCTGGTAACAGACAAGATAATCAAGCGAAACAGAAAACAGATACAGGAAAAAATAGGTCAGATCATTATGAGAATCTCTGCTTAATTCGATCGCACGATAATAATTGCTCTTGGTCTGATTGATCGCTTCGGAAATCACAGGAGGAAATAAATCGATCCCGCTTAAGAGACAGATCCAGTATGACACCATCCGGGCAGTTCTCCCGTTGTAATCGAAATAAGGATGAATATACAGGATGTAATAATGACAGATATGCGGAAGAAGGGCCTTTTCGAAGATGTTTCCGCTATACAGCACATGATCGGCATAAGAAAACAAAGCATTCATACAGTCATCGATCTTTTCAAACGGGCAGCCATGATAACGTGAGATCTCGACGGAATCATAGCGATAATGATCGCCGGGTCTTAACCTGTCGTTTTCGTTGAGACAATCACGGCTTAAAAGAGAATATAATCTGAAGAGATTCTCTTTGCTGAACTTTGGCAGTTCATGAACAAAATCGATACCGGCCTTCATGTTTTTGATAATGACGTCATTGATGTTTTCGACCGGAGCATCTTCTTCCAGAAGCTGCTTGAGTCTGCTTCTTGTCGTCGGCACATTTTCTACATTTACAGTGCCCTCGATCTCGGAATAGATCCGTGATTCGATATAAGCAGAGGAGAAACGATCTGTAGGGTAATTTTCATCTTCGGAAAGCTGATGATAGGAATCAAGAAAAGAATTCAGTTCATTACAAGCTGAATAATATAGGAATTGCGAATTGAAAGCCGGAAGAGGAAGCGGTGACACAAAAGGACTGCCTTCAGAAGCCAGATCTTCCTTATATGCAAGAAACTGACGGTACTCCAGCGGAGAGAGGAAGGTACCGGCCTTGTTGGAGTATTCCAGTTCCTTGGCTGTATAGTATTTTTCATGAAACTGTTTTTCAACAGCATTCAGTATCTTTTTGTCATCCATAATACTATAGTAAACCGTTCCGTAAACCTTTGTAAAGATAAATCGTAAACCGTTCCGTAAACCAAATAGACGATATGATCCCGATCAAAACTTTACGGCAGAAGGGAGGAATTCGATTTGAGAGATCATCTCTTTGCTTACTGACCGCGCTTCTGTCTGACGGCAAGCTTGCTTAAATAATTGAGGTAAGCCGGATGATCTTCGGATGCACCCGAAGGAATGAGTCTTTCGGCATCTTTGACCATCGAGTTCAATAAGGAATCAAGCTGCTCTGTAATATCAGCATCCTGATCTTTTCCGATCATGAAGATCTGCGGTACAAAGCCAAGTGTTGAAGCGGTGTAGTAAAGGCCGTTGAAGTCGTTGGCGTTGCCCGCAGGGTCTAGGACTTTCGTATTTCTTAAATTGGTCAGATAGACCATGACAAGATCGTTTTGCGGATCGATCATGACGAGCGTTCCTGTCCAGCCTTGGTGGCCGATCGTAGAGGATGATACGGCATCGGAGAAATACCAGGAACGTTCATCGTCACCCTGCCTTGCCCAGCCGAGTCCCGAATCCGCAAGATCGTAAGACTGCGGAGAGATGAAGGAATCGATGACGTTTCTGGAAAAGAAGCGATGTCCTTCATAGCCTCCCGTTAACATCACCGTCCCCAGTTTTGCCAGATCGATGGCATTGGAGAAAAGCCCCGCATGACCGGACACTCCATTCATCGAATAGTAGGCCATCTCGTCATGGACTTCGCCCTGTAAGGTATAGTCACGGATGCCCGGGAAATACACGGCACCGTCACGGGTGTTGCCGTTCAGTTCGGTAGCAGCGCAGTCTTCTTTTGTGTAACCGTGAGAAAGAGGTTCGAAAGATATTCTGCTTAGTCCCATCGGCTGAAAGAAGTTTTCTTTCATGTAAGTATCAAGATCCTGCCCGGTGATCTCTTCGATCAGGAAAGCCAGGATCATGTAGTCGACATCAGAGTAAAGATATCTGTCTCCCGGTACATTGACCAAAGGCGTCTCAAAAATGGCCTGCAGGGTCTTGAGCCTTGTCTCTTTATTGTGTTCGTAACCGGAGTAAAGGAGATTGTATCCTTCTTCCGGCAGATATTCCTGGCTTGGCGCATCGACATAGATATTGAAATAGCGCGGAGCAGGTGGGAAGCCGGCCCGATGGGTGAGCAGGTCACGTATGGTGATCTGCGACTTGTATTCCTTCATCGTTTCATTCGATACCTGCATGCCGAAGTCATAACAGAAATCCAGCGTATCTTCATAGAAGCGGTCACCCAGATACGCCGATACTTTCTCATCGATATCGATCTTTCCTTCGGAGACCAGCTTCTGTATCGCATAGTTGGCAGAAAACATCTTGGTCACAGAGGCCAGATCATACATCGTATCGTTGTCTGCTTTGACGGGATCGCTTATTTTCGTGCCGTCTTTTTCATAGGTATTTAAACTTCCCCAGGTGTTGGCATAGATGAGTTTGCCATGAGAAATAACTGCCAGCTGGGCGGAAGAAAAGCCGTGTTCGATATCAGACTCAATGATGTCGGAAATGAGATCGAAGGTTTCTTCATGGAATCCTTCTTCTTTGAGATCTCCTTCTTTGATCGTCGGATAAGGGATGAAGACTCTGAGTGCATCTTCTTTGTCTTCGGGTTCGATGTTTGAGATCTGCAAGGTATTTGAGCCGTTTTGGGCGATATCTGCGATATCGAGTTTATAAATACCCGAAGAGGACAGATCTTCCTCACATTTAAAGGAATTGACGTAGAGATCAAAGGAATTCACTCCTTCTTCCACCTGCAGATAGATCTCACCCTGGTCCTCATATGACTTGAAAGACAGCAGGGAATTCATGGCAAGAGTGTCATCGACACTTCCCAGGCGGTCGGGGAAAGAAGCTTCCTTCTGCCATTCATAGGAAGGAAGGGAAGTTATCGTTTCTGTCCTGATCTTTGTTTCTTTTATCATCGTTTCTTCGCTTTCCTGAGCTGTCTCTTCTTCTTTTTTTGTGCAGCCGAAAAGACTTGTCAGTAATAAGAGACTGCATAAGATGGTACAGAGTTTGCGGATCATCATATCTTCACTTTATCATAAATGGAATTGTGTTATATTAAATGTCATGAATGACGTACTGATCGCCAACATCCTGACTATAATCGGCCAGGGCTTCACATTCTATTCTTCGACCAGGAAGGAAAAAAGGGCCATCCTTTGGTTTCAGATCGTTGCGATGTTATTCATGTCGACAGGCTCTCTGATCTTAAAGGGTTACAGTGCCAATGTCATGGATGCCATCGCCATCACCCGCAATCTGATGTCGATCTATTCTTTCTCGTTCCCTGGTCAGACCTATGTCTTCATCGCGATCGCGGTCATTTTCGGTTCGCTGTTCAACAACATCGGAATACTCGGGTATCTGCCGATCCTGGCCAATGTCGTTCAGTCGATCGTCGTATTGAATAAGAAGACGACAGCCAGACAGCTGCAGTTCATGTTTGCCTTCGTGAGTCTTTGCTGGGCGGTCTATAACTTCGTCATCAAGGCCTATGCCGGAGCAGTCTTCGATGCGATCAACATGTTGTCATTCCTGTTCAACGGCATCACGAACAAGACGAAAGATACAAAAGAGTCTGCGTAAATGCAGACTTTAAAATTCTTAAAAAAAATTAGCACTCTCCACTTGACATTGCTAAAAAATAGATCTATAACATAATTGTACAAGGAAATAAGAGAAGATCCTAGGTAAGATATAGAATCCAAACCCTCCATTCCCTTGCTTAAAGACATAGTTCATTTCATATGAACAATGAATTAAGTAAAGGAGGTAAATGTACTATGTTAACACCTAAAGTATTTGAAAACGAACTGTTTGATGAATGGATGGATCCGTTCGGAATGATGAAAGAGTTCAATTCCCTTGACAGAAAACTCTATGGCAAACGTGCCAACAGAGAGATGCTGATGGACGTCAATGAAAAAGACGGACACTACGAAGTTGAGATCGATCTGCCGGGCTTCAAGAAAGAAGATATCAATGTTGAGATCAATGACGGTTACATGACTGTCACGGCTGCTAAAGGCGTCGAAGAAGAAGGCAAGAACGACAAGGGCAAGGTCGTGCGTCAGGAACGTTATTCCGGTACGATGTCCAGAACCTTCTATGTCGGCGAAGGCATCTCGGCAAGCGATATCCACGGCAAGTTCGAGGACGGTGTGCTCAGATTGGACATCCCTAAGCTCGAGCAGGAAAAGCTGGCCAATAAGAACACCATCATGATCGAATGATCGAAAGATCAGGGCACATATCAGAGAGATATGTGCCCTTTATTTTATTGTGCGGCAGATAGGACCCTTCCTTTGATAATGGAAAAAGAAATCGTGATACTATGGATATATGGCAAACCTATCCGCAAGTATCGGTGTGATCACGCTGACCTTCTCATTGCTGATCTATGAGCTCGATCTTTTATGGCTCGTACTGGACTTTGCCGGCATGATCATGGCTTACATCGGTCTTAGAAAAGGTGATAAGAACTGCAAGCTTGGTCTGGTCTTATGTTCCATTGCCGCAGTCTTTAGTTTCACGATGATCTGCATCGTGTATTTTTCTTCAAGATAAATGATCTCAGGACGCAAAGTCCTTTTTGTTTGATAAAACACAAGGAGTAAAACGATGTCACTTACCAGTATGTATATCCGCTACAGTTTTGGCAAAGGCGACCGCAAAAGAGATGCGGGCTTATCGACCCCCGAAGATGTGAAGCGTTATGACGACATCCTCTATGGAAGAAACAGGAAATGGCAGGTATTGGATGTCTACCGTCCGAAAGGTGCGGAAGGAAAACTTCCGGTCATCGTTTCGGTCCATGGCGGCGGCTGGGTATACGGAAACAAGGAAGTCTACCAGTTCTACTGCATGTCCCTGGCACAACGGGGCTTTGCGGTCGTCAACTTCACCTATCGCCTGGCGCCGGAGTACAGATATCCGGCGCAGCTGGAAGATACCGACGCGGTCATTCACTGGATCTTCGATCACAAAGAGGACTATGGTTTTGATGTGAACAACATCTTTGCGGTCGGCGACAGTGCTGGCGGACATCTTCTGTCCGTGTATACGGCGATGCTCAATGACAGAAGCTATGCCGATTACTATGGTTTGGATATCAAAAAGGATTTCATGTTCAGGGCGATCGCCCTCAACTGCGGTGTCTATAAACAGGACAAGCCGGAAAAGAAGGGTCTCGGTTCATTGATGTTCGACCTTCTTCCGAAGGGCTTTACCGATAAGGACTTCGAGATGCTCAACAGTTTCGACAAGATCAAAGAAGGCTGGCCGCCGGTATTCGTCATGTCCAGCAACGGCGACTTCTTACGTGCACAGGTCGATGTGATCGTGCCGGAACTGGAGAAACATGATATCGAACATGTCGTGAAGATCTACGGCACGGATGACAATGTACTGGGCCACGTCTTTCATTGCAACGTCAAAACGAAAGATGCGGCAATATGCAACGATGAGGAATGTGACTTCTTCAAGGCACATATAAGATAGAGGATCATTAAATGGAAGATAGTTTCGATGCGCTGTTTGAAAAGAAGATGAGTTTCGATTCGTGCAAGCTCGTCACTTTTGAAAAAGGGAAGGTCGTCTTTGAAGCAGATGTGGAAGAAAGCGACACCAACCCTTACGGTTTTGCCCATGGGGGATATCTGTACACGTTGTGCGACAATGCGGCAGGGATATTGGGCTACAGCCTCGGTTCCTACGTCGTAACGCAGCAGGCCGATATCCGCTATATCGCCAGCGCGAAAAAGGGCGATCATCTGATCATCGAAGCAACAGCTTTACATGACGGACGCTCTTCCAAGGTCGGAGAAGTGACCGTAAGTGATGCATCCGGAAAGCTTTTCTGTAAAGCATCCTTTACTTTGTTTCCCGTGAAAAAAGTAGAAGAGTGAAACTGATGATGATAAAATGGTGAGGAGGTATTGAAAAGATGAAAATTATTAAAAAGATCGTAGGATTTATTTCACTGATATTAGTTGCCGGAGGTGCTCTGGTGCTCTTCTGGCAGTACTTCCGCAACAAACAGATGTTTGCGATACTGGCGGCCAATTCGGTCGTCAAAGGCTCCCTGCCGGTCATTCAGCGCATGCTGCTGGCGGTCGTTGCGATCGTTGCCGGCTTGCTGATGTTCGTGGTCTACATGAGGCTCGTTAGTGCTGTCTGGAAAGAGGAAAGAGAAAAAAGAGCCGCTTTGAAGGAAGCACAGAGAGAAAACGAAGAACTCAACCGTCAGCTTCGCGAAGAGGCTCAGCAGGCCAAAGCGGAAGCGGAAAAAGCGAAGAAAGAAAACGAACTCATGAAGATGACGTTCATGAGAAAGGAAGAAGAACCGGAAACGGAAGAAACACAGGAAACCGAAGAACAGGCATAAGGCCTGTTTTTTTGTGACAGACTGTGATGCTTTATAAGAAATGGTACGGAAACAGATTGTCCATATATGGAAAATCGATATTTTGCGATGGTATAATATAGCCGCAAAAGGAGAACATATCATATGTTGAGAACAAAATCAGTCAAACTGACGGTCATACCGGCAATGGCTTTTCGTATCAAATCAGCAGACGGTCCGAGCATCACGATCCAGAGAGCTGACTACGAGGCGGCAGGCATCGCATCCATCTCCAGAACATCCGGCGAACCGATCCCATCGGCTAATACCAACATGAAAATGTATCCTGTCGAAGCTTTCAAGGAAGCGATCGAGAAGACCAACGGCTTGCCTTACAAGAGAGGTAAGGGCGTCAATGTCGACAAGAAAGATTTCAAGGAGAAAAAGGTCAAACCTGTGGAAGAGGTGGTCATCAATTCGGATGAATACCAGAAGGTCGTCGACCACTATTCCGATAAAAACGGCAAGCTGTCCTATGACCTTCTGAACAAAGACTTCATCAAGTTTGCGAAGTCTTCTTCCATCGTGAGAAAGATGATCGAAGAAGGAACGACGGTCGCAAAGTTACGCAATTACATCTCCTGCAACAAGATCCGCAACATCACCGGCAACGACAAGCTGTCCGATAAGGAAGTGAAGAAGATGGTGGAGCTGCTCGATGAGGCCTATGTCAAAGGCATATTCAAGGAGCTCAACGAAGAGCTCAAGAAGCTCCTGTCGAAAAACAAGAAGAAATAAGGAGTAAGAAAAATGAGTTTCACATTCAACGATGAGTGAAACTCATTTTTTTGTGAGAAAAGAAAGATGCCTTGCGGCACCTGACTTATTATTTCTGTTCTTCGAACATGTCTTTGCCTACGCCGCAGAGCGGGCAGACCCAATCTTCAGGGAGGTCTTCGAAGGCGACGTTGTCGTGTTCCGCCGGATCGTAGACATAACCGCAGACTGTGCATACATATTTCATGATGATATCCTCCTGTTGTTATTTTTATTGTATTACATCAGCGGAGCAAAAAGGCGAAGTATGCTTAACAGGAATTCTTTGATCGGTCCGTTGTCGCACTCGGCGAGGGTGACTTCATGGCCTTCTTCCATCATCGAGATCAGATCGTCTCGGATAGCGTCGATCTTCTTTGATCCGTAGAGGAAGGCGCCGTTTTCAAAATGCAGATACAGGGAACGGTAGTCGAGGTTGACGGTGCCTACCGTCGCGATCTGATCGTCTGAGGCCATCACCTTGGCATGGACGAAGCCCGGATCGTACTGGAAGATCTTCACTCCGCCTTTGATCAGCTGTTCGTAGTAGGAACGGGTAATCGCAAAGACCATCTTCTTGTCGGGGATGCCCGGCGTGATGATGCGGATATCCACGCCTCTTCGGGCTGCCAGGATCAGCGAATTGATCATCTCGGTATCGATGATCAGATACGGCGTACAGATATAACAGTAGTCGTTGGATTCGTTGATGATGTTGGTATAGATGTTCTGTGCGCAGATCTCATCGTCGAGCGGTGTCTCACCATAAGGGGCGATGAAACCGTCCTCTTCGCCTTTGATCGCTTCGTTTCGGAAGGAGAGGAAGGTGTGGTCTTCCTTGCGCAAGGCATTCCAATGCGTGAGGAACATCACGGTATAGGACCATACGGCTTCGCCGGTGATCTTTATGATGTTGTCTTTCCACTTGCCGAAGCGCTTGACGTGATTGATGTATTCATCGGCGAGGTTGATGCCGCCGGAGAAGGCCACTTTGCCGTCGATCACCATGATCTTGCGGTGGTCACGGTGGTTGAGGATGACGTTGAGGAGGATCGAGATGCGGTTGAACGGAACACACTTGATGCCTTTTTCTTCAAGGGTACGGTAATAGGAACCCGGCAGCAGGAAGAAGGAACCGAAGTCGTCATACATGACTCTGACTTCCACGCCCTGTTTTGCCTTTTCTTCCAGTATCGCCAGGATCGAATCCCACATGACGCCTTCTTCGATGATGAAGTATTCCAGGAAGATGAACTTTTCCGCTTTCTTCAGTTCTTCCAGCATCACCGGAAAACCCTTTTCGCCCAGGTCGTAGTATTCAAAACCGGTGTTCTTATAGACCGGGTAACCGGCATAAGAAGAGATGTAGCGGAACTGGCCGATCTTGTCGGGAGTGACTTCGCCGGCTTTTTTCATGACTTCGGGATCCTGCGTATAATAGCGGGCACTTTCTTCCGTCATCGTCTTGATGTCTCGGTAGGTCTTGGATATGAAAAGATCGGCACCCAGAAGGATATACAATACGGCACCGACGAGCGGGAAGATATTGATCAGGATGACCCAGACGATATCCATCGACAGGTGTCTTGAATTCTTGACGATGCCAAGGGTGATGATGACCGCTAACAGGCGTAAGAACGCTTCGATCCAGGTGAGCTTGTCGTAGAGCCAGTGTACGAAAGAATACTGGATGATGATCTGAAAGATCACCGCGATCAGCAGTACCAGGATCCTGGAAAAGGAGGTCTTAAGGAATCGTTTGATCTTGTTCATACAGTTATTATTATAGCTTTCTTTGCGGTAAAATAGAGGTATGTCTAAGGGCAGAAAGAAAGCCAATGAACCTATCCTTTTGCCGGTCTTCATCATCGTTTTGTTCTGTACGCTGTTTTTAAGCAGCGGAGAGACGATACAGCAGGAAGGCGGGAGCCTTTTTACCGTGAAAGGCCTGGCGGCTGCGATGATCGAAGAGCCTTTCGGCATCGTCAAAGACGAGTCGCTCAATCTGACCATCAAGGCAAAGGATGAAGGAAATATCGTTTTCAGGACTTCCGAAGGCTACTACCGCTACGGACCTTCGATCATTGAGAATGAAGACGGCTCTTTTGATGCGTGGTTTTCTGCCCCGGGCAATAACTCCACCGAATGGGACTACATCACTTACCGTCACTCCGATGACGGGATCACCTGGTCCAAAGAAAAGACGGTCTTAAAGCCGACGAAGAATTCCAAAGACCGCTGTTCGGTCTGCGATCCCGGCGTCATCTATTTCGACGGTTACTATTACCTGGGCTATACTTCGACCGACGATTATCGGCACGGCGGCATGAACAACAACGCCTTCGTGGCCCGCGCAAAGAAGCCGGAAGGCCCCTATGAGAAATGGAACGGCAAAGGCTGGGGAGGCAAGCCCGAACCCATCCTGACTTATAAAGACGATCCCAGAGGCTGGGGGATCGGCGAAGTCAGCTTCGTCCTTCTCGAGAGGGACTTATATATCTATTACACATACTTCGATATGACCGGCGGCTATACGGCTCTGGCCAAGGCGGAAGCCGGTGAGAACTGGCCGGCGACCATCGAAGAAAAGGGTGCCGTCATCGGCAGGACCACCCAGGATTCTTTTGACGTCTTTTATGCCGACGATCTGAAAATGTTTCTCGCTTTCGCGGTGGAAGACCGCATGGCAGAGACGTCCAAAGTCGCCGTCTATTATTCGCACAACGGTCAGTCGTTCGAGCATATCGATTCGACCAAGCGCTACATCGAAGACTATGCCCACAATCTGGGCGTGGCAAAGTCACTGAGCGGTCATCAGGTCACGGACAAGGACGTGCTGATCGGCTATGCCTACGGCAGGCGATGGGGCAGGTGGAACACGAAGTTTCAGTACTTCTCACTGTCCAATCCGGTGCGGTACAAACTGCTGAAAAATGATTGATACTTGTCTTTGTTCCTATATAATGTTCTTGTGAAAACGGAACAGAGACGCGGATTGTTATATGTGTTATTGGGAGCGATCGCCTTTTCTTTAGGCGGTCTTTTTGTCAAGCTGATGCCCTGGTCGGCGATGTCGGTGTCCGGGGGAAGATGTATCTTCTCTTCGCTGGTCATCTATCTGTATATAAAACTGTCCGGCCATAAACTGAAGTTCAATAAGACGGTATTTCTCGGCGCAGTATTCGTTTCGGCGATGCTGGTGTGTTACGTGACATCGATGAAATATACCACAGCCGCCAATGCCATCGTTTTGGAATATACAGCACCGATCTTCATCGTTTTGTTTGAAGCTTTGTTTTTCCGCAAGAAACCCAAGAAGCTCGACCTGATCGTCTCGCTGTTAGTCTTTGCGGGTATCCTGATTGTCGTATCGGAAGGCCTGGGCAAAGGAAATCTCAAGGGCGATCTGATCGCCTTGTTATCCGGTATCTTTTATGCCTTTACGATCATGCTGAACGACTTTGAAGGCGGTGATTCTCTGTCCTCTGTTTTCCTTGGACATTTCATGACGATCTTCATCGGTCTTCCTTCGATATTATCGGAAACGGATTTCTCCCTGCCGACACTTCTTTTACTGGCGGCGCTTGGCATCTTTCAGGCCGGTGCCGGCTACAGCCTGCTGACCGCCGGATTAAAACTATGCGAGCCTCTGGCAGGTTCGCTTGTCGCCAGCATCGAGCCGGTACTCAATCCGATCCTGGTGGCGATATTCTATGGGGAATATGTATCTGTCAGAACTTTCATCGGTGCATCGATCGTCATCGCTTCGATCGCCGTATACAACATCCTTTCCATGAAAGCGGCAAAAGATGAAGTAAAATAAAAGAAAGGGAACGTTATGACAATCAATTGGAACGAGGTCGCAGAAAAACTGAAGCTGGATCTGACGAGTCTGATCGTCGATGTGATCGGCATTTTGATCACGCTGATCCTGGCGAAAATCGTTTTGAATATGCTGACGAGGTTCACCAACCGCGTGATACACGGCTCGGAGAAGATCGAGGACGAAAGAAAAGCCAAAGAGGTCGTGACGTCGATGACGCTTTTAAGAAGCGTCGGCAGGTATACGATCTATTTTGCGGCGGTCTGTCTGATCATCAACCAGCTGGGTCTGGGGAATGCGATGTCCAATGTCGTGACGGCAGCCGGTGTGGGAGCTCTGATCATCTCTCTGGGTGCCCAGTCGATCATCAAGGATGTGATCGCGGGAACCTTCATCATATTCGAGAGGCAGTACGGTGTCGGGGACTTCGTCAAGATCAATGAGCACGAAGGAACAGTCACATCGCTGGCGATGCGCTGTACCTATCTGAAAAACTGGAAGGGCCAGCAGATCATCATCCCGAACGGTCAGATCACGACGGTCATCAACTATTCCGGTGAATTCAATATGGCGATCGTCGATGTACCGGTGGCATATGAGGAAGACACCGACCGTGTCTTTGCGGTATTACAGGATGTGGCAAATAAATATTACGAAGAAAACAGAGAGATCTGCTATGAGGAACCGTCCGTCTTAGGCATCAATTCTTTCGATGACAGTTCGATCGGCTTTTCAGTCACCATGAAGGCCGTCAAACGCAATCACTTCAAGATACAAAGAGACCTGCGCACACTGATCAAGAAGAGATTTGATGAGGAGGGTATCTCGATACCGTTCAATCAGATCGTCGTGCATAACGGAGACAAATGATATGAATATCCTGCACTTCATCGAGAAGATACCGCTGCTTGAACTGGAATTCATTGAGCACGTCGGTCTTCCGTATTTCGTCATCCTGTATCTGATCGATGTGTATTGCACCTACCGCATGTGCAAGTCCTTCAATGAACCGACCTGGACATGTTTCATCCCGTTCTACAACTGGATCGTGGTCTTCAAATACTGCTGGAACCTGAAAGCATTTCAGGAACACATGCTGATCGAGATCGCCGGTCTGATGATCCCGTTCCTGTCGGAAGCTTTCGTGACACACGAGATGCTCTCACTGATCATCGCGATCATCGATCTGTTCGTCGCGTTCCTGGGACTTCGCCACGGCATCGAGATCGGCATATTCACTCTGAAGGCGTATGGCTATGACGTGAAGAAGTATTTCATCTTCATCTTCTTATTCAATATCGTATTGATACTGACCCTCAACCGGAAGTATCTTGGAAACAAATCACACGAACACCATGGAGCGTAACGCTCCTTTTTCTTTGGAAAGGTGTTTTGTTAGTGTGCACTAACTGCAGATATCATATGACATCGCATTTTTTCTGATAAAAAGCCCTGCGTTTTCAAACACGGGGCTGTTTCGTTTTGTTCATGAGATCTTGATATCTTACTCGTGCGGACGGGCCATCAGATAATCGGTAAGACCCGGAACGAATTTAGACTTTCGGCCTAAGCCTTTCTTGAAGATGTAGGCAGTACCGTCATATTCATCGTAGTCCGGGAAGGCATTCTTCAATACAGTCTCGGAGAGCTCGTTTCCGGGAACGATATAATCGATCTTTTCGCCGTTTTCCCGCATGCCGACGGAAGCGTAGATGAGCGAGACATCTTTCGTGGAACCGTAATCAGCCAATGCCTGTTTCATGCGTACCGCAAGTGCAGATGCGGTCTCAAGGTCGATGGCGTTCAATAAGCCGATGCCGAAACGTGTATCACCGACTTCATATTCCTTGTAGTCCTGAAACAGGATCTCTTCATCGCTCATGCCTTCATAGGAGAGGGCTTGCGCATGCAGCTCCTTATAGAAGGCATCGATATCTTCCACGCCGGCGATCTTCGCCAGATAGGGAAGAGCCTTTCGATCGGCTTCCGTGGTCGTAGATGCGGTCAGATTGGATGTATCGGAAAGGATGGCTCCCAAAAGGATGTGAGCGATCTTCTGCGGGATCTCGACGCCGTAATTGAGGTAGTCGAGCCAGACGATGGTGGCTGTCGCACCGATCGGTCTTGCCTCATAGACGACCTGATTGCCGGTCGCTACCGTTCCGATGCCATGGTGGTCAATGACACCGACGATGTGGGCGTCGATCATGCCTTCGGCAGCCTGGGAGTATTCGCTGTGGTCGACTAAGAAGATGTTGAGTCCGGAGGCATCTGCGAGTTCTTCCGGAACTTCCACACCGGCTTGGTTAAGAATGTATTCACTTTCGTGGTTGATCGGCATCGTGATGGCCGGTCTTGCCTTGTAGCCGAGCTCATTGAGCAGATGAGCGTAGGCGATGGCGGTACAGACGGTATCGGAGTCCGGGCTCTTGTGGCCGATGACGTAGATGTCGCCTTCCTGAAGCACCATGTTTTCGATGGAACTGCGGTTGAGCTCCTGTAAGAGCTTCTTATCGGCATTTAAGGTATCGATGGTCTCCTGCATCTCCTGCAGTTTCTCTTCGTTTTTCTTATCGGCACAGCCGGCAAGGGAAACAAGAAGGAATGCGGTCAGCAGAAGCGGTATGGATTTGATCTTAAGTTCTTTGTTTTTCATATATGCACCTTTTTCTATGAATGATTATACAAAAACGAAGCCTATCCTTAAGAGGAATTTCGTTTTATGGTAAAAAAAGATGATAGGGAATACGGGAAGGGGATCTTAAAAGTTAAAGATTTCACAGGCATTTTGTACTGAAAGTAAAAAGATTTTATAATAGTAGAGGAAAATCAATCAGGAGGTTCAGTATATGAAAGTATTACTCGCTGGTGCGTTCGGCAATCTCGGTTTTGAGATACTGAAGGCACTGACTGACAAGAAATATGAGGTTATCGCAGCGGATCTGAAAGAAAAGGAAAACAACGGCCTGGAGGGCAAGTATACCTTCAAGGCGATCGATGCGACGAACCTGGAAACATTGAAAGGCATCTGTGACGGCGTCGATACAGTCATCACGACGATGGGTCTGACGACTTCTTCGACCAAGTTCACGGCCTATGATATCGACTATCAGGGCAACCTCAACCTCTACAACGAGGCAAAGAGGGCCGGTGTACGCAAGTTCAACTACATCTCGGTCATTTCCTGTGATGAACCGGGTGCGGAAAAAGTTCCGATGTTGCATGCGAAATACATGCTGGAACAGGAGATCAAAAAGGGCGATATGGAATATGTCATCTATCGTCCGACCGGTTATTTCTATGACATCGCCAAGGTCTTCAAGCCATATGTCGATAAGGGCGAGATGCAGCTGTTGAAGGGATACCATGGCGTGAAAGCCAATGTCGTTGACTGTCCGGATTTTGCGAAGTTCATCGTCGAACATATGGATGATACAAACGTCACCTACAATGTCGGCGGTAAAGAAACCTATACCTACGAAGAGATGGCAAAGATGTGCTTCAGAGCAGCCGGCAAACCGGTCATCATCAAGGATTCGCCGATCTGGATGTTCTCCATACTGGCCAATCTGCCAAAGATCAAAAAGGAAGGAAAACATGACATCATCATGTTCTCGAAGTGGACTCTGTCCCATGACTTAGTCGGTGATACGGAAGTCGGTGAAGCTTCCTTTGCGGAATACATCAAAGAATACTTCGGAGGAAAGAAATAATGTTCAGACTCGATCCTTCTTATGTAGGCAAAGTATGGCCTGCGTTCATGTGGGGCGTGACGATCGTTGCGGCCATCGGCTGCTGCATGGGCTTCAAGGAATTCGTCTGGTTCATGTCGGTGGGCTATGGCTTTGCGGTCATGTGCATCGGTATCTTCCATCTGGTATTCGGCATATTCAATCATTCCCTGACGGCGGCGACTGCCGTGATGTCAGTCTTGTTCATCATCTACGGCTACCGTCTTGGCGGCTACATCTTGAAAAGAGAGCTGACCAATAAGGACTACCGCAAGACCTTGGAATCGACCGGTTCGACCAAGGCGATGCCGCTTCCTGTTTCCTTGTTCATGTGGGCGTATTCCATGTGGATGTATACCGCGCAGACTTCCGCGCTGTCCTACCGCGTCATGAACGGGGCAAAGGACAACCTGTTTGTCTGGCTCGGCATCCTGATCATGGTGCTGGCGATTTTTGGCGAGGCGACGGCTGACAAACAGAAATCCGCTGCCAAGAAGATCAATCCGAAGCGCTTCTGCGATACCGGCTTATACAGATACTGCCGCTGCCCAAACTACTTCTCGGAAGTTCTCTTCTGGGTCGGTGTTACGGTCTCCGGTATCGGTGCCGTACAGGGAAAACAGTGGATCATGGTGCTCATCGCGCTGGTATTGATCACTTATGTCATGTACAATTCGGCATCGAGACTTGAGTTAAGACACGAAAAGAACTATGGTCTTGATCCGGAATATCAGAAGTATTCCGATACCGTGCCATTGCTGTTCCCGTTCACGAAACAGTATCATTCGATGAAAGTGTACAGAGACTGAAATGAAAGAGTTCAGCGTGCCGATGGCACTTGTCGACTACATCCCGGTCGTCCTGTTCACTCTGGCTGCTTCGATCCTGTCCAAGGATCTGAAGAAGAAAATGTCGAATGTCGCATTCTATATCTTTACGGCAGGCGCTTCTTTAGTGACGGCAGCCGGCTTCCTAAAGGCATCCTATAAGCTTCTGTATGCCTTGCATGTGGGAGACTTTGCCTGGATGTCCGCACAGATGTTCCCGAACCAGTCCTTAGGTTTCTTACTGGCCGGTGTGGGACTGATGATGTATGTAATGTCCAAAAACAACAGAGCTTACGCCTTCTTGCCGACGATGGCACTTGTCGGTATCATGGTCGTCGGTCTCGGCGCCATGGATGCCGCACTGTGTTCGATCGCCAATAAGATGAAGAAGAGGAATGCCTTAGTCTGTTTCATCGTATCCTTCTTCTTATCTCTGGCCATGGGTTATCTTTCATCCAAGGATTTTGACAAGGCCTTCATGAACTGGATTGCGCAGTGCATCAACATCTGCGGCCAGGCGCTCTTATTTGCGGGCGTGAAGATCCTTGACAAGGCGGGGCTTGGAAACTGACAAAACATCTATTGTAAAAGTTTTGTCATGATGGTATATTGAGATTGATATAAAGGCTTGTTATCGAAAGAGCAATACCTGTTCGCTTGTTTTATGGTGGACAGGTTTTTATTATTCAGGGGAGAAGAGATGGAAATCAAGCAGATCATCAACAACAATGTCGTCATCTCGAAGGATAACAGCGGGGAAGTGATCGTCTTTGGCAAGGGCATCGGTTTCAACGGAAGAGTCGGTCAGCAGATCGATCCGTCCAGGATCGAAAAGACCTATGTCCTGCAGAATGAAAGCATCGATCCGACCCTGGCTTCTTTTCTCGATGAGATCCCCTACGATGTCGTCAAATTCGGTGTCAAGGCGACCGATTATATCATTCGCTGCAGTTCAAAGAAGATCTCAAAGAGGATACTGATCCCTTTGACCGATCATATCTATTCCTGCATCGAACGCAATGACAAAGGCATCCGTTTCGATACGATGTTATCTTTCAATGTCCGTTATCTCTATAAGGATGAATACAAGATCGCGGAAGATATCATCGACATGATGACTTCGGATTTCGGCATCGAAGCCGATAAACAGGAAGCGGCTTTCATTACCATGCATATCGTCAATGCGGAGCTCGATACCGATATCAGGGATATCTATACGGCGACCGAGATCATTTCCTTAAGCATTTCGACAGTCGAGGAATTCTTCAATATCAGACTCAACAATGACGATGTCAATTTCGCAAGATTCGTCACGCATCTGCAGTTCTTCGCCAAGAGGATGGTCAAGAACACTTTCCTGGAAGAAGATGCGGATATCGAGATGAACAAGCACATCAATCTGCGTTATGCCAACGAATATAAGTGCGCAAGGCTGATCGGTGAAAAGATTAGAGAAAAATACGGTTATCAGATCGAAGAAAACGAATATACCTATCTCACGATCCATATAGCGAGGTTGTTACGCTGACCCGCTTAAAATACATCGAAAGGAGAAAAATATGGATTACAAAAAAACAGCTGCTGCTATCGTAGAGCTCGTAGGAGGCAAGGAAAACATCAGTGCACACACCCATTGCATGACACGTCTTCGTCTCACACTGAACGATAAGGCAAAGGCAAAAGAAGAAGAGCTGAAGAAGCTCGAAGGCATTCAGGGCGTCGTCTACAAAGGCGGCCAGTACCAGATCGTCATCGGACCGGATGTCGAACAGCTTTACAATGAATTGGTACCGTTAGTTCCAAGCGCTGCCGCCCAGGAAGTCGTCAAGGAAAACCTGGATGGCGAAAAGGAAAGCATCTGGAACACGATCTTATCCTACATCTCCGGTTCCGTCACACCTTCTTTGACCGTACTGATCGGTTCCGGTATGATCTCCGCCGTACTGGCACTTTGTGCAAATGTCTTCAAAGTCGATACGGCGGGCATGACTTACCAGCTGTTCAATACACTGGCCAATGCCGCATATTCCTACTTACCGGTATTCGTCGCATTCGCTGCCGCAAGAAGGCTCAAGACCAACGAGTACGTTGCCGCATTCATCATCCTGGCATTGTGTACGCCGGCCATCTCCGGCGTCGCTGATCTGAAGATCTTCGGTCTGCCTTTGACGACCGTGAAGTATACTTCCAACATCGTTCCGGCTTTACTGATGGTCCCGGTCATGGCTTTCATCGACCGCTACATCGTCAAGTATTCTCCGAAAGCCATCGTCTCGATCACCCGTCCGACGATCCTGGCTATCATCATGTTCCCGCTGACACTTCTGGTCTTAGGTCCGATCGGTACCTGGATCGGTCAGGCACTGGCCAACTTCTGTGTCGCGATCACAAGCTTAGGCGGCATTTCGATGGTCATCCTTTCCGCTTTGCATCCGCTGTTAGTCATGGTCGGCATGCACACAGTCATCACACCATTGATCGTCAACGAGATCACGACTTACGGTTCCTCACTGCTGTTCTCGAAGGCTCTTGCCGGTAACCTGGCGATCGCCGGTGCCGCACTGGCTGTCGGTCTCAAGGCGAAGAAGACGGAAAACAAGACGGCCGGTATCTCCACAGGTATCACTGCCTTACTGTCTGTCACCGAGCCTGCCTTATACGGTGTCCTGATCCGCTTGAAGAAGCCTTTGATCGGTGCTCTGATCGGCGCTGCCATCACAGGTCTGTTCATCGGTATCTTCGATATCCGCGCTTATGCGACGGCATCCTGCTCGTTCCTGACCTTACCGATCTTCATGGCTCCGGATTCCATGACCAACTTCTATCTGGCAGTCGCTGCTGCGATCATCGCCACTGTCCTGGGATTCGTTGCGACCTGGCTCATCGGTTTTGACGAGGATTAAATCATAAGGGACTTCGCGTCCCTTTTTTCTAAGGAGGACTATGGAAACAAAAAAGATCAACGATTTTCCAAACGATTTTCTCTGGGGTTCTTCTTCCGCATCCTTTCAATGTGAAGGAGCTTCAAGAGAAGACGGCAAAGGCCTTTCGGTCATGGATGTGCGCAAGATCGATCCTTCGATCTGCGACTTCTCTGTCGCTTCCGACCACTATCACCGCTATAAGGAAGACATCGCCCTGATGAAGGAGATGGGCCTCAAAGCCTACCGCTTCTCGATCGCCTGGACCAGGATCTTCCCGGAAGGAAATGGGCAGGTCAACGAAAAAGGCGTCGCCTTCTATAACGATCTGATCGACGAACTCATCAAAGCGGACATCACGCCGATCGTTACGATCTATCACTTCGACTATCCGCTCGGACTGGTGAAGCAGTACGGCGGCTGGTTAGATCGGAGAAGCATCGATGATTACGTGAATTACGCGGAGTTCCTGTTTAAGACCTATGGCGACCGCGTGAAGTACTGGCTGACGATAAACGAACAGGACCACGTCGTACATATGCCGTTCCGTCTGGGGTTTGAATGTGAAGACCGCAAAGAGGCGGAGAAGCTTGGCTATCTGGCCAACCACCACATGTGTGTTGCGGCAGCAAAAGCCATCGGCAAGTGCCACGAGATCGTAAAAGGCGGAAAGATCGGCCCGGCGACCTGTTACACGATGTTTTATCCGACCACCAATTCTCCGGCCGACATGCTGGCATGCATGGACGCCAACGAGATCCGAAACCTCTATCATCTCGATATGAACATCAAAGGCGAATACTCTCCGGTATTCAGAAGATATCTGGAAGACCGTGACATGATGCCAGAGGTCTATGAAGGCGATATGGAAGTCATGAAAGAAAACAGACCGGACTTCTTAGCCTTCAACTACTACTATTCCGAATCGGTCTCCGCCAACCCATGCGATGAAAACCATCCGATCGGTGACATCGGCTTCAAGCTTCTTCCGAGCAGGGAGGCCGGCATCTATCAGGTCGTGAAGAACGAAAACCTCAAAGCGACCTTATGGGGCTGGGAGATCGATGACATCGGTCTGCAGTGTTCGGCAAGACAGCTGTGGGACAGATACCATCTGCCTTTGCTGATAACGGAGAATGGCTTCGGCAACAAGGAAGTATGGCCTGAAGAAGGAATACTGGAAGATGACGACCGCATCGATTATCTTTCAAAACACCTGCATCAGATCAAGGAAGCCATGAACCTGGGCGTAGAGTTCATCGGTTACTGCAGCTGGTCGTTCATGGACCTGATCTCCGGACACTCCGGCTTCTCGAAACGTTACGGCTTCGTCTATGTCAACCGCGATGAGCACGATCTGAAAGACCTGGCCAGAAGAAAGAAGAAGAGCTTCTACTGGTACAAAGATACGATTGCCGAAAACGGAAAGAATATATGATCCAAAGACCGCATGACCTGCGGTCTTTCTGTTATGATGAAGAAAAAGGTGATGTCATATGAAAAAGATCGTTTGTATCCTGTTGATGATGCTGGCGCTTGCCGCCTGCAAAGAAAAAAGCCATGAAGAGCTCGCGAAAGAAGCCATCCGGAACAGAGACCGCAATGCCTGTCTCATGGAAGCCGATGCGGCAATCAGTGAAAAGCCGATCGGCGCCTATTATCTCTTAAAAGCTTCCTGCTACGCGCTTCCTGATGAAGATCACAGCGTCTATCCGACAAGAGATCGGGACGAAGCTTTATCTTTGATCATCAAGGCGCTGGATGATGATCCTTCCTTGCGGCAGCAGGCCGAAGAAGTCTGGACTTCCGTCAGCGGCTTCATCACGGCCGTCGAAGATTCTGCCGGTTCTTCCTTGCAACAGGCCATCGATACAAGAGAAAGTTTTACGCTGACTGCGGAAAACTTCTGGCTCGATGCCTATCCGGGGACTCATCCTTCCGATAAGTACGAGACGGAAAACATCACACTGGAAAACGGCAATGAGATCTATTACTATGCATATCTCGATGAGCTGGGAAGGGTCTACTGGCAGACCCACGGCTACTGGACAAGCGGTCATAACTATGTCTGCGAGACCTATACGTATTCCGTTTTCGATCACGATTACTTTCCTTGTGTGAGAAAAGATTATACGTTCACCAACAATGAAAAGTATCTCGGTGTTTCGCCTAAGGGGAAAATGGAAGACGGCTATCTGCAGACCGACTACATCAACGTCTTTGAATACGATGAAGAAGGAAAGATCGTCAGAGAATATGCCTATGTTTATGAAAACGGGCAGATCTCAAAGACCGATAAGGTAGACGGTGCGCCGTTTTAAAAAGGAAACGATCAGTTTCCTTTTGACATCTCTTCGATGAATCTTTTATTGAATTCGATCCTGAATCCTTTCGGGATCATTTTTATTTCGAAACGATCGGCATACAAGGCCTCACCGTCGATATTGGCCCCGATCAGGCTATCCGCTGTCAGGATGAGCCGATCGCTGACATAGGAATGAACGGCTTTGTTTTTCAGATGGGAGGCATCCTTCATGGAAAGGATGGTCTTAGCCATTGAAACTTTATTAAGCTCATCGACCAGCAGGATCTCCATCTTTCCGTCATCGATATAAGAATTGGGGGACGGACGGTAGCCTCCGCCATAGTATCTGGCATTGGCGGCGATGATCGTGGTGAATCGGCCTTCGATGTCCTGACCTTCGATGGATACTTTCATCGTTTTTGGTTTGTAGGTCAGAAAGTAATAGACGACACCGGCGTTGTAGCGCATGGACTTCGGGATGAAGTGGTTGTGTATGAAGCGGTCATCGTTGGCGATGTCGGCATCGATACCGAAACACGCCACATTGATGAAGTAACGCTCATTGATCTTTATGATGTCCGTTTCATGGATCCCGTCATCGAGCTCTTCCATGCAATAGCGGCAGAAATCGTTCCCCGTGCCATAGGGAATGAAGGAGAGGATATTATTGGTTCCGATCAGATCGTTGAGCAGAAGATTGATCGAACCGTCGCCTCCGATCGCCGTGATGATGTATTCGCCGTCCTTGAAGCGTTCAAGGTGCTTCTTGACGTCCTGTATCGTTTCGCTCAGACAGATCTCATAGTCCCTGTTAAAAGAAGCGGATACGCGTTGTAACTTTTCTTTGATGGCATCCGTGTCTTGTTTCAGATTGAAACGGTTGAGAAGATAGATGTATTTCATAGACCTTTTTTCTTATTATAACTCAGCATTGAATCGCAGGGAAAATGTGTTAGTATATGGGCATACATTAAAAGGAGCTTTGAATGAAACTGTTAGAAGATCGTATCAGAAAAGACGGAAAGATCCTTCCGGGAGACATCCTGAAGATCGATTGCTTCCTGAATCATCAGATCGACACGAAACTGCTGGATCAGATCGGTGAAGAGTTCTACGAACTGTTCAAGGACACCCATCCAAACAAGATCCTGACCATCGAATCGAGCGGTATCGCGATCGCCCAGGCGGCATCGAGATTCTTTGATTACATCCCGGTCGTTTTTGCCAAGAAGACAGTCGCTGCCAACATGGCTGCCAATACCTATGAGGCAAAGGAGCACTCCTACACCCGCAATATCGAATATACGGTGCAGGTCGCCAAAGAATATCTCGGTGAGAACGATAATGTACTCATTCTTGATGACTTCTTAGCCAACGGCGAGGCCATGAATGCCCTGATCAGCATCTGCCATCAGGCGAATGCGAAGATCGTCGGCTGCGGTGCCGTCGTATGCAAGACCTATCAGCCCGGCGAGCAGAGGATACGCGATCTCGGCTATCAGGTCGAGGTACTTGCCAGGGTATGTCACATGACGGATGAGGGAGAAATCGAATTCGAATAAGGCTGTGAAAAAAACAGTCTTTTCTTTTGACAGGTCAGTATCTGGAACTGTTCGAACGCTATCTTTTTTCTTACCATGAAATTGGTAAGAAAAAAAGGAGTAAAAAATCATGTTACTTGACGAAAAAGATCTCCAGCAGATCGAAAAACGATGCACCTCTTTACAGAAAAAGATCGACCGTCTCAAAGATGACAGCTTCGAAAAGCGTCATCTGCGTCCCTTCTTCATCAGTAAGAAACTGATCGAAGAAAGGTATGTCTTGGAGAAGCTCAACAAAGAATTCTTTACAGAGCTTCCTGAGCGGAAGAAACGCAAAGACCTCATCAAGGTCTTTGAGAGGCAGCGGAAGCTCGATTTCTCTATGATCAGCTTCCGAAAGATCTTCCTAAGTGATGAGCTGGAAAGATTCACAAAGCTGCTTCTGAAAAATGACAAGGAAGTACAGAAGTTCATGAAAGAAAGCGGCTATGATGATCTGAAAGTGCAGTACCTGCAGGCGGACGAAGAAAACGGGATCATCTCCTATAAGATCGGCGTCTACGCCTGAGGGCATGTAAAAAGAGCGGTGACCCGCTCTTTTTCGTGCTTATTTTTCGTTTAATTTCTTCAGTTCTTCGCAAATGGAAGTGAGAAGCTTGACTTCATCGCTTGGTTCCGGATCCGGTTCCGGTGCCGGTTCTTCTTCCTTCTTGCCTAAGCTCATCATCTTATTGACTGCCTTCAAGATCAGGAACAGGACGAAGGCCAGGATCAGGAAGTTGATGATCGCGGAAATGAAGGCACCCCAGTTGATGACCTGTCCGGTATTGCCTAAAGGTGTGACCAGACCGAGTTCGGTACCGCCTAAGCAGGCGATGATCGGGTTCAGGATGTTTTCCGTCAGTGCAGCGACGATCGAAGAGAAGGCACCGCCGACGATAACACCGATAGCCATATCCATGACATTGCCTTTTAACGCAAACGCTTTGAATTCTTCCAAGAATTTTTTCATGAGTTAATTCCCCCTTACACATTATTATATTACAAATCTGCCATGGTATAATTCATACAGGTAGAAAACAAAATAATCGGAAAGAAAGGGCGGTGCGTATGTTTAAAAAGATCAGGAGCATATTGATGATCGAACTGGGGACCTTGCTTTTTGCGTTTTCTGTCGGCATGTTCATACTGCCGGCTAAGATCCTCACGGGAGGTGTGGCAGGCATCACCTCACTTCTCTCACCGTATCTTCCGTTTTCCGAAGATATCATGACCATCGCTTTGAACACCTTCCTGTTTTTATTGGGAAGCATATTTCTCGGAAAGGATTTCTTTGAAAATACGCTGATCTATTCGGTGTCTTATCCGTTCCTGCTGCTGTTCGTGACAAGGACTCTGCCGGATATCAGTGACATCGATCCTTTACTGGCCAGTGTCTATGGCGGTATGATCGGCGGCGTGGCCATCGGCATCATGTTCCGCAACGGCGGATCCTCGGGCGGTACCGATGCCATCGCACTGATCGCGGAGAAGTACTTCCACATCAAGGTGGCTCATGTCATCATGTTTACCGATACTTTGACGGTACTGGCAGGTCTTTACATCTACGGTCTCAATTCGGTGCTGGTGGGACTGATCTCGGTCTTTCTGATGACACTGACCCTCAACTGGACGATGAACATCTATGGCGGCATACAGGCCAAGAAATTCGAGATCATCTCCGATCATTACCAGGAGATCGCCGACGCCATACACAACGAACTGGAAAGAGGAACGACGCTCCTTGATGCCGCAGGCGGCTATACCGGCTATCCCAGGAAGATGCTGATATCGATCGTTTCCGATGATGAGTACAATGAGGTCAAGGCGATCATCGACCGCTATGATCCGAAGGCTTTCGTCATCATTTCCGAGGCAAAAGATGTCAACGGCGAAGGTTTCACGTTCGAACCGCGAATGTAGGAGTTTTGTTTGTTATAGAATTAAAAATAGAGAACGGCTTATGAAAAAGACCACTGTAAAGAAACTGAGCATTGCTGTATTACTGGTACTTCTTTGTGCATCTTCACTGGTCCTGGCGGATGTGATCAAAAAGGAACGCATCCAAAGGGCGGAAGAGGAAGCGGCCTTGCGGGCCAAGGAAGAAGCGGAAAGGATCGCTGCCGAAAAGGAAGCGGCGAGACTTGCGGCGGAAGAAGCCAAGCGCCTGGCGGAAGAAGACAGACGTACGAGGAATCCTCTGACCGGACTGAAGATGAAAGAAAGTGCGATCGGCAAGCGTCCTGTCGCCTTCATGGTGGAAAACACACCGCCTGCCCGTCCGCAATGGGGCATGAACGACAAGAACTATGCGCCGGACATCATCCTGGAAGGAGAGGTCGAGGGCGGCATTACGAGGACGATGTGGCTCTTTGCCGACTTTACATCTCTGCCGGAACAGATCGGTCCGATGCGCAGCGCCCGTCCGCCTTATGTCAGGTTCTCGGAACTCTTCGATGCGATCTATGTCCACTGGGGACAGAGCGATTCGGCAGGTTCCTACATCGGGGCAAGTGACGTCATCGCCAGAGACGGCGTCGACAACATCAACCAGCTGCAGTACCGCGGCTATGTGCAGCTTTTCGGACGTGACCGGACAAGAGATGTCGCGATCGAACATACCGGTGTCGTCTATACCGACAAGCTTCCGCAGGCGATCGAAGAATACGGCTACCGCACGGAAAGAAACAATGACAATTTCACCTCATTCGAATTCACCGATGAAGCAACGACGGTAAGTGATACGCCATGTAACGAGATGGTCATCACGATCTCCGATCGCAGCTGGGTCAAGCACTGGAAATACAACAAGACAGATCAGTTATATCATACCGATGACTTTGAAAACGATCTGACAAGAAAGAACATCTTAGTCTTATACGACTATACCGAATACATCACCAAGCCGGGTGCCTACTTCTCCTATTGCAACTATCAGATGATCTCCGGGGAAGGAAAGTATGCGACGCAGGGCACGGTCGAAGACATCAGCTGGGAAGTGGTCAAAGGAAAGCTGGTGATCAAAAACAGCAAGGGAGAGGTCATCGCCCTCAACCGCGGAAAGACCTACATCGCCTGGATCTCACAGAATCTCGGCGGAAATATTCAGATCAGTTAAACGACAAGCTGTCAGCTGTAAGCCGGCAGCTTTTTTAGTATATCTAGGCAAAAACGGAAAAGGTCGATATAATGAGACCGTAGATAACAAGTTTCGCTCAATCATTAAAAATCAAAAGGAAAGCTGTTTTTCTGACTGCTTCATCCGGAAAGGAGAAACGGTGAAAAGACCTGTCTTTGTATCCATCAGTATGGCAGGGAAAAAGAAACGCAAGTCATGTGTCATTTTCCTGCTGTGCATCTTTTTGTTTGGTCTGACTTCCTGCATGAAAGACAGCGGCAACCGGCCTTATGAACCGGATGGTCCTGCGCCGGATCCGCATGACGGCGTCTTCGTATATGAGAACAGTTCTATGGCTTTTGGCGGGGACGGGAAGAAAATTGTTCTGTCGTTGAAAGGGGATCTGTGTGCGCTTTTTGAACTGGCAGAAGGAGACTATGAAGGGACCTATGTCTTTCTTTCCGGTGACCTGCCTCCGCTTGGCTCGAAACCCGTACGCTATGATGCGGCGCATGAATTGAAGATCGAACTTGCGGACGGTTATTCCGGGGTCTTTCCTGTCGGCCTTGTTTCGCAAGACGGCAAGAGCGTTTCCGTAAGCACGGAAACCGTGAAGGAAGATCGGATCCCGCTTGTGTTTGAAAAGGATGGAAAGTATATCCAGATCATGTTTGTAAAGGAGTAAAACAATGAAACGTATTATTTTACTTGTCCTGTTGCTTTTGTGTATCAGCGCCTGTGCTTCCTCTTTGAAAGAAGAGACGGGTCAGGAGAAACCGATCGAAGGAAAAACGATAGAGATCATCGAGCCTGAGGAAAGCGTTTTTGATAAGACACTCTCAGGCGCTGAAGACCATGCGCAGATAACCCGGAGCCATCCGGTCGTGACCGGACAGCAGAACACTTCAGGTGATCTGCGTTATGAGGATTTTGATTTTTATGCCGATATCTTACAAAACGGGATCCCGGAAGGTGCCTTCTGGCCGCAGATACGGTACATGGACGGTCCCTGGAAATACCGGCTGCAGATCGGTGAAGATCCTTCAACGGACAGCACATATTTCGATGAGCTCGGCTATGCGGATCTTGTGATCGACTATGACCGGGAGATCATCGTTGTGACCTTGCATCCAAGACTTGCGAGCGATGGCTATGCGGTCTATGAGGAAAGCGATCAGGATGTCGGCTATCAGCCTTTTGAAGGCGTGCCGGAAGATGGCTGCCTCAAACTGATCGGCAACGACTGCGTCTTGTGGATCGGTGAATACTATGCTTATGAAGGAAGGGAATATGTTTACGGGGAACTGTATATGTCCGAAGAAGATTATGGAATATTCCTGATGACAAGAGGACAGGAGTGACCTGTTTCAAAAAAGTTTGTATAAAAAAACGAAGCACACTATGCGTAACAAAGAATGCTTCGTTTTTTTTGTTTTGTCGAATTACATCTTTGCGGCCAGCTGACGGATGAGTTCCTTGAACTGGTCCTTGACCCTGTCAGCCGTTTCCTGGACTTCCTTGTGGGAAAGCTCTTCGCCGGTCATGCCGGCAGCCATGTTGGTGATACAGGAGATGGCGATGCAGCGAAGTCCGCAATGTCTTGCCGCCAGGATCTCCGGAACGGTGGACATGCCTACGGCATCGGCACCGATGATCTGGGCAAAGCGGATCTCTGCCGGTGTTTCATAGTTGGGACCCCTAAAGCCCATGTAGACACCTCTGCGGATGTCGATGCCAAGGTCTCTGGCGACTTTCATGCCTAAGTCGGTATATTCCTTATCGAGGGCTTTGGTCATATCCGGGAAGCGCGGTCCGAATTCTTCGATGTTCTCGCCATAGAGCGGATTGTCGCCCATGTAGTTGATGAAGTCGTCGATGAACATGAGAGTACCCGGCTTGAACGTCTTGTTGCAGCCGCCGGCCGCGTTGGTCAGGATGAGGGCTTTTACGCCTAAAAGCTTCATGACTCTTGTCGGCATGGCGACGGTCTTCATATCGTGTCCTTCGTAGAAGTGGAAGCGTCCCTGCATGCATAAGACTTTGGCGCCGTTCAGTTTTCCTAAGACGAGCCTTCCTTTGTGACCCGGTACGGTGGTCTTCGGGAAGTGCGGGATGTCGGCGTAGTCGACGATGATCGGATCTTCGAGCTCATCGCCCAGTTCGCCAAGGCCCGAGCCCAATACAAGACCGATGGCACCGGATGCATCCATCTTCGTCTGGATGAAGTCAGCTGCTTCCTTGCATCTGAGATAAGTCTGATTCATAAGTACTCCTTTCTTAGTCGAATATCCAGTCGAGGATCACTTCGTAATCCTGACGCTCATTCAATGATTTTATCTGTTCGTTGGCTTGCGAGATATTGTCGGTGATGATGTAGTCGGCTTTTGAATTCAGGAACTTGCGCTGGGAGGAAACGGAATTCGGTGTCCATACCAGGACCTTCCTGCCGGAATCATGGATCGCGTCGATCGTGTTGGAATTGCAGGCTTCTTCTTCCAGCCCCAGGTAATCGCAGTTGAGTTTTGCCGTGTCACCGAAACTTGCGAAGGTCAGATAAGCCGTTTCCATTTCCGGATAGTTGCGTTCGATGTAGTCGATCAGAGAGTACTTCAAAGAGATCAGGACACATTGTTTCTCCATGCCTCTTTCCTTGATCATACGTACCGCATCATCGCCCATCTGCTGGTCGGCGGTGTTTCCCTTGAGTTCGACGAAGAGGACGATCCTGTCTTTGGATGCGTCCAGCATCTCTTCAAATGTTGCGACATCTTCTTCCTGATCCGGGAACAAAGGATCTCTGATCACGAGATCTCTGACTTCGTCGAGAGTCAGTTCTTCCGGTCTGGCTTTGTTGGAACAAAGTCTTGTGAAGTTGCCGTCATGGTTGATGATATAGTAGCCGTCTTTGGTCCTCTGTATGTCGATCTCGGCACCATAGGCGCCAAGTGCGATGGCTTTTTCGATGCCGGCGACGGTGTTTTCCGGAGCTTCCGTTCCCCCTGCCCGGTGAGCGATGATGCCGGTGGTCACTTTGGTGGTGAACACCTGATCGAACTGCGTCGAGACAAAGAAGGCCGCCCAGTACAGGCCTGCCAGCACTCCGGCAATGAAAACGAGTCTGAGCAATACGAATCGTTTCGTTTTTGCGGGACGGAAGCTGTCATCCTTTCCCGTATAGCGGTAGTAGAGCCTTGTGATGTCCAGCATGTAGAAGGAATGGAAATACGAGGTCGATACCAGCATGGCGAACAGCATCGTAAACAGGATGAAGTAGCCTGTGGTCTTCAAACGCAGTTCATCCGAGACAAACATCGTGGCTATGATCCCCGGAATGAGACCGAAGATCACGACGATGCCGGCACATACGGCCAAGGCCCGCAAAAGAAAATAGAGATTGTTTTTAAAGAAGTCTTTATAGTTGTCCTTCATGATCTTCCTGGACTGATCGTCTGCCTTATAGGAAGGAAGATCACCAAGAAGGATGCCGTGCAGAATGAAGATATGGATGATGCCAAGCAGGATGAATATGATCGTCAGGACGTAGTAGATGATCGAATATAACGGGGTGGAATCGATGACTGAAGAGATGAAATTCGGCAGATAGAGCGAATCGGTCAGCGAGATCGTAAAACCGAAGCCGACGATCGGAGCGACCAGTGCGATATACATGACGATGCCGATGCCGTCCGGTGTAAAGAACTTGCGGATGGACAGAAAACCCTGTTTCAAAGATTCAAAGAGCTTCGGTTCGCCCTTGAGTATACTGTCGGAAAAGATGATCATCGAATTGAGATCGAAGGCCAGATAGACGAACAGGACACTTAAGCCGATGAACAGAAGAAGCGGTCCCTGCCAGGTCGTGAAAAGGAAACTGAAATCACCGGTCGAAATGGCGACTCTGCCCGTCGAACGGATCAGGATCATTGCGATCTGGCGCAGCAGAAAAGACATCGCCCAGATGATCATGCCGTTGCATATCTGAAATCTTGAGATGTCGTAGACGGAGCGGACATATGGAAGATAGTTCTGCCTGAAGCTCTGTTTCAATTTCACAGTTCTATTATACAATTAATAATGTACGTGAATTAAAGGAGTGAGGATGGAGGAAAGATCATTATTTTACGATCCGATGAATGAACCATTGGCTGCCAGACTCAGGCCGCAGAGCCTTGATGAGATCATCGGTCAGAAGCATCTGATCGGTCCGGGCAAGGTCTTGCGCCGTATGGTGGAGAATGACCAGGTCCCATCCCTCATCTTCTGGGGTCCGCCCGGTGTGGGCAAGACGACTCTGGCCAGTGTGATCGCCAGACACACCAAAGCTTCGTTCATCAACTTCTCGGCCGTCACTTCCGGGATCAAAGAGATCAAGGAAGTCATGAAGAAGGCGGAAGAAGATACGGCTCTGGGACATCGGACCATCGTTTTTGTCGATGAGATCCATCGCTTCAACAAGGCTCAGCAGGATGCCTTTCTGCCTTTTGTGGAGAAGGGTGCGATCATTTTGATCGGTGCGACGACGGAAAATCCTTCCTTCGAGGTCAACGGCGCCTTGCTGTCACGATGCAAGGTCTTCGTGCTCAAACAGCTCGAGCCGGAAGAGATCGAAGAACTGCTCAAGCGTGCGATCAAAGATCCGCGTGCCTTCAATGGCAAAAAGATTGAGATCGATGATGCGTCCTATTCCTTCATCGCCAATTTCTGCAACGGGGATGCCCGCATGGCACTGTCCACGCTGGAGATGGCGGTGCTCAACGGCGAAGAGAAAGGCGATACGATCAAAGTTGACAGGGACATCATCGAAGAGATCACGTCGAAGAAATCCTTCCTATACGACAAGAAGGGCGAAGAACATTACAACATCATCTCCGCCTTGCATAAATCGATGCGCAATTCCGATCCGGATGCCGCCGTCTACTGGCTGGCGAGGATGCTGGAAGCGGGGGAAGATCCCCTCTATGTGGCAAGACGGGTGATCCGCTTTGCCTCGGAAGATATCGGCATCGCCGACCCAAGAGCCCTGCAGCTGGCGGTGAGTGCCTATGATGCCTGCCACTACATAGGCATGCCGGAGTGTACCGATGCCCTGGCGGAAGCGGTCATCTACATGTCGGTGGCACCCAAATCCAACGCGGTCGATGTGGCCTACATGATGGCGAAAAAGGATGCGATCGAGATGATCGATGAACCGGTACCTCTTGTCATACGAAACGCACCTACCAGACTCATGAAGGAGCTCGACTACGGCAAGGGTTATCAGTATGCCCACGACACGGCGGAGCGGCTGACCGATATGGTCTGCCTGCCCGAGTCTTTGAAGGACAGAGAATACTATGTTCCGGCCGACCAGGGTCTTGAAAGACAGGTCTCCGAGAGGCTGGCACAGATCAAGGAATGGAAGAAAAACAAAAGAAACCAAAAATGAGCAATTTATTAAGCAATAAGAAACAACTGTTACAGATGGCAGCAGCCGTGACCGTATCGGCGGCTTTTCAGGCGTTTGCCTTAACTTCATTTTCCGTACCGGCCGGGATCTATCCTTCCGGCATCTCCGGATTGTCGAGACTGGTCTCAGATATCCTGCAGGATTTCTTTGGCATCAGCCTGCCGTTCTTCTATCTGTATATGCTGGTCAATGTGATCCTGGCAGCCATCGTCTACCGGCATATAGGAAAGCTCTTTACGATATTCTCCGTCTTACAGACGACGCTGGTATCTGTCTTTTCTTCGTTCTTACCGGCCTATCATATCCTGGACGATCCCTTGCTGATCGCCTTATTCGGCGGCGTGATCTCCGGTTTTGGCGTATCGATCGCTTTGACTAATGGCGCATCGAGCGGAGGAACGGACTTTCTTTCGATCTATTATTCCAACAAGTACCACCGTTCGATGTGGGACTATGTCTTTGCCTTCAACTCCGCTTTGATCTTCATTGCGGGGATGCTGTACAGCTGGCAGGTTGCAGCCTATTCGATCATCTTCCAGTACGCATCCAACATGATCGTCTCCAAGAGGCATAAGCGCTATACCCACCAGGCGATCATCATCGTCACCAAGAAGCCGGATGAAGTCATCGACAGCATCCTGAAAAACGTAAGACACGGCATCACGAAGATCCAGGCCAAGGGTGCCTACAGAGGGGATGATGAGACGATGCTGTATACGGTCGTCAATGCCTTCCAGACCACGGAGGTCGTCAAGTATGCCTTACAAGGCGATCCCAAGGCTTTCATCGAGACGCGCAATACGCTCAACGTCTACGGCAACTACTATCAGAAACCATTGGATTAAAAAAGACGCTTCGGCGTCTTTTCAGTTCACAAGCTGTTCATAGAGCTCTTTGTAGTACTGTTTCCTTTCACCGGTCAGTATCTCATAGAGCTGTTTTCTTAACTGCTTATCTTCCAGATAGGAAGCGATGATCGGAGAGAAGGAAGTCCTCGACTTATTCAATATGTCATCGCATACGGCATCGATGTCTTTTTCAAAGTGCTCTATCAAGTAGGAGACTATGGCGATCAGATCGCACATCCTGCGGTACGGGGATTCGATGCGGACGTATTCTTCCGGATAGCCGCCGTTCTCGTCATAGTCACGGTGATGTCCTAGGGCGATATCCGCAAAACGTTTGGTGGATTCTCTTTCCTTCAGACAGTGATAGCCGATGTCGGTATGTAAGGTATAGATCTCATCTTCCCGTTCGAACAGACGTCTTGTCAGAAGGTTCTTTTCCAGGTTCATCGGGATCAGTCCGAAATCATAGAAGAGGCCGCAGTCCGAGGCGAACGTTTCGATGGCTTTTTCTTTGTCTTTTTTATCCTTCAGGATAGGCAGTTCGTCGAAAAAGGACGGATCGTTTTTCAGGATGTTCTGACAAAGAAGGGTCAGTATCTCGCCGGTCCTTCTGGCTTTGATGTAGTATTCGCCGGTAAAGCGGCTGATGAGCTTTTTCATTATCTCGAAATAAGAGGTCACGCCTTGCGTTTCGAAATACGAGTTTGCCAGCAGCGAGAAGATGTAGGAGAAGTACTCGTCCATGTTTTCGCTCGGCATGGTCATGAGCGTCTTCATCATCTTGTCGTAAGCTTCTTTCAAGAAAGCGGTATACCTTTCTTTTTCCAGAAGCTGAGGATTTTCTTTCAGAAGTCTTCCGTAGTAGATCGGAAGCTGTACGTTGGCATAAAGACCCGACTCATCGTACTGGTCAAAGTTCATATTCATGATCAGTTTCTCCATCCTGGATAAGGTGGTCTTCAGATCAGCCAGACCGAGGTTGAGTTCCATCTCATAATACGGCCACAGCCAGCGGATGTTGGGGTTGTCGTTGTCTTTCTCCGGTTCGAAGATGATCGAACAGGCTTCCATGATCAAAGAGAGCTCTTCGTTGGTGAAGTCGCCTTTTGATAAAGTGGAACGGGTCGCCGAGATCTGCTGGTAGGTCGCTCTTTCATACCTCTTCCAGGGAAGGGAAGGCGCCATGTTCCGGTAGTAGGGATCGGTGACGATATTGAGGACTCTGATCGAAGAAGAAAGACGCTTTCTCCGGTCGTTGGAAGAGATCGAGATGTTGGCCATGGAACGTATGATGTAAGCTCTCGTCTCGTCGTTTTCGATGGTCGGGAAGTAACGGAAGTAGGATGCCGCTTCCGTAAACAGCATCTCATTTTCAAAGCTCAGCTGATGGGCTTTGGGATGCCTGCAGCCGCGATAGGCGAGGTCCTGGTAGTAATAGCCCATGCCGAGCTTATAGAGCTCCTTGATGATGCGGGAAGGGTTCCTGGCGACTCTGTACATGCGAAGCAGTGCTTCGTGTATGATGACGTAGACGCCGTTGTCGAGGTTGGTCTTCCAGTCCATCAGGGCATCCGCAAATTCCTCGAGGTCTGCCAGCTCTTCCTCGCTTGCGCCGTAGATGTCATCGAGTATGGGGAAAAGTTCTTCCTTGAGTATCGTGTCGTTTTCTTCTTTCAGGGAAAGGATCTCATCCCTTGCCTTGAGAGAATTGCGATACCAGACTTCGAATTCATCTTTGGGTTTGGAAAAGACTTCTTTGCAGGCAAAGATCCTTTTCAGATTTTCGATGTATTTCAGCTGATAGTCTTTCATCAGGCCTGCCTCAGTGTCTGCATGAGCTTGGAGATGTCGATCGGTTTGGCGATATGGCCGTCCATTCCCGATGCCTTGGCTTTGGCGATATCTTCCGCAAAGACGTTGGCCGACATCGCATAGATCCTGATCGTCGAAGCATCATTCCTTCCGCTTTCCCGGATCTTTCTTGTCGCTTCATAGCCGTCCATCACCGGCATCTGTATATCCATCAGAACGATGTTGTAATAGCCTTCCTTAGAAGCCAGGTATTTGTCCAGAGCGATCTGTCCGTTTTCGGCGGTCTCGATCTTTGCCTTGGTGGAACGGAGTATCTCCAGTGCGATCTCGCGGTTGATGAAGTTGTCTTCGGCAAGCAGGATGACCTTATCGGAAAGATCCGGTGCCTTGAAGCTTCCCTGTCCCTCTTCCGCTCCGAAGATCGAATTCAGGGAAGAGATCAGATCTCTTCGGAAGAACGGCTGCGGGATGAAATATTCGATGCCGCTGCGGCCGGCTTTGTATTCGATCTTTTCCCAGTCATCCTCGCCGACTAAGACCATCGGCAGTCCCGGATAGGATTTCCTGAGATAAGAGGCCATGTCAAAGGTGTTGCCTGACTTGTTTTCAAAGTTCTGAAAGATCACCGCGTCGTAAGGGTGACCGTTGAAATCGGCGTCGGTGAATTCACTGACGGCATCGGAAAAATCACGGACGCTGCGATACGGGATCTTAAACTCATCCAGGTATTTCTGCAGGATGGCGGAAGCCGTATTCTCTTCCATCACCAGCAGAAGGTCTTTTTTCTGCAAGGCACCCGTTTCGATGGATCTGTCTTCGTAGCGAAGCGGGATGGCGATCTCGACGGTGGTGCCTTCATTGAGCTTGGAGGTGATATCAATGTTTCCGTGCATGGCTTCGACGAGCTTCTGTACGATCGACATGCCAAGGCCCGTGCCTTCGATGCCGGAGATCGTGGAGTTGTTTACCCGTTCAAACGGATGGAAGATCCTTTGCAGGAACTCTTCCGACATGCCCATGCCGTTATCGGTACAGGTAAAGATCAGTTCACACTTGTCGTCTTTCATCCTCTCGCGTATGCGCAAGTCGATCTTTCCGTTGTCTTTGGTGTATTTGACGGAGTTGGACAGGATATTGACATAGATCTGTCTGAGACGCTGTATGTCGCCATAGAGCTCTTCATGGAAGATATCATCGATCGTCACGTTGAAACTGTGTTTCTTGTTTTCCGCCTGCGGACGTATGATGACCAGAGTGTCATGAAGCAGTTCGCTGAGATAGAACAGATCATCGCTCAGGACCATCTTGCCCGAATCGATGTGGGACATATCCAAAACTTCGTTGATCAGGGTCAGAAGATGTCTTGAGGCAGTGTCGATCTTGTTTAATGAGTCTAAGAGCTTGGCTTTTTCGTCGATGTTTTTTCTTGCCAGGCCGGTCATGCCGATGATGGCGTTCATCGGTGTACGGATATCGTGGGACATATTGGACAGGAAGACTTCTTTGGCGATATTGGCGCTTTCCGCTTCCTTTAATTTCCGTTCGAGATCTTCGATCCGTCTAGTTCTGTCGTCACTTCCCGAGATGCATAAAACTCTGTCTTGGGAAAGCGGGATCGTTTCAAAAATATCCGCTGCTTCAAAGTCCTCTGATACAAGCAGGATCTTGTTTTCTTTGTTATCTTTTACTGCATATCCTCTGGCCATGGCTGTCTCCTGTCGATTTAATGTCATTATATCATCTGCTTTTGAAAACGTTTCCAATGTAAGTTATAAAACAGTGATTTATGATATATTATGTTTGATGGAAAACAAGAATGATAAATATCTGCTGTTAAGAGAGGCCGTAGCCAAGTACGAGAAAGACGGAAAATGGTATAAGGTCTACGACAAGAACCGCAAAGTTGCCGATATCCTTTTTGAAGCACTCAATCAGGCCAGAGTCATGCAGGCCGGACTGAACGTCCCGAAACTGGAAGAGGTATGCGTCATTGACGGTCAGTGGGCGATCGTACAGGAATACATCGAAGGCAAGACGATCAAGCAGCTCATGGAAGAAGAACCGGAGAAGGAGGATGAATATCTCAGATGGTTCGTAGAGCTGCAGAACGAAATGCACAAGCTCAGGATCCCGAAAATGTCCAAACACAACGACAAGATGAACGGAAAGATCGCACATACCGAACTTTCCGCGACATTGCGCTACGATCTGCACACCCGCGTCGAGGCGATGCCGAAACACTATTGTGTCTTACATGGAGATTACAAGCCAAACAACGTCATCATCGATAAGAACGGCAAGCCGTACATCATCGACTGGTATCACGCAACGCAGGGCAATGCGGAAGCTGACGCAGCCAGAAGCTATATGATGTTCCTGGTCGACGGCAATAAAGCAAGGGCAAGGAAATACATCGATCTGTTCGCCGAAATCAGCGGCTGCAAGATCAAAGACGTTCTGAGCTGGCTGCCGATCCTTGCGGCTTCCCAATCCGTCAAAGGGATCAAGAATCAGTCTGCTTTTCTGACCAGTCTGATCTTCATGGAAGAAAAAGAATTGGAGAAATTATATGAAGAACTCTAAGTTTGAGACCAAGATAGAGGAACTGAAGTATCTCGCGCTGCGGGAAGTGGCCAAAGAGGCCTGGGAAGGCACCCTGGTCGAAAACGTCCTGGATATCCCGAAAAAGATCCTGCCGGGAAAGACACCTTCGATGCGCTGCTGCGTCTACAAGGAAAGAGCGATCTTACAGGAAAGAGTCAAACTGGCAATGGGCGGTACCCATTCCAACCCGAACATCATCGAAGTCATCGATATCGCCTGTGACGAATGTCCGATCGGCGGCTACATCGTCACCAATACCTGCCGTGGCTGTCTGGCACAGCGCTGCAAGGATGCGTGTCCGAAGGATGCGATCTATTTCGATGAGAACCACCAGTCCCATATCGATAAGACCAAATGTATCAACTGCGGTGCCTGTGCAAGGGCTTGTCAGTACTCTGCGATCATCAACCGCAAGAGACCTTGCGAGAATGCCTGCGCCGTCAAGGCCATCGAAGCCAACGAGAATCAGGCTGCCAGGATCGATCATGAAAAATGTATCAACTGCGGTGCCTGCATGTCACAGTGTCCGTTCGGTGCCATCATGGACAAGTCGTTCATCCTGGATGCCATCGACTATATCGTAAAGAGCGAAAACAACACGAAGTTCAAGACCTATGCTCTGATCGCACCGGCGATCGCCGACAATTTCCGTCAGGCGTCGCTGCCGCAGATCGTCACCGGTCTTAAGAAACTGGGCTTCTACGATGTCGTGGAAGTCGCCAAAGGCGCTGACCTTGTCGCATATTCGGAAGCGACCGAGCTGGCGGAAAAGGGCTTCTTATTCTCATCCTGCTGTCCGGCTTTCGTCGATTACGTGAAGAAGAACTTCCCGGATCTGGCGCAATACATCTCGCACAACCTTTCTCCGATGGGTGCGATCGCCAAAGTGCTGAAAGAGGAAGACGAAGACTGCAAGCTGGTCTTCATCGGTCCGTGCACAGCCAAAAAGATGGAGATCCACAGAGACGATGTGGAAGGTCTCGTGGATGTCGCACTGACCTTCGAAGAACTGCAGGCGCTGTTTGATTCCAAGGACATCGAACTTGAAGAACTCGATGAGACACCGATCAACCAGGCGACCTACTATGGCAGAGTCTTCGCAAGATCGGGCGGCCTGACCGAAGCGATGAAACAGGGTCTCAAGGAGATCAACGCTGAGCTCGAGCTCAAACCGGAGACCTGCAACGGCATCGAAGCCTGCCGTGTCGCGATGTTAAAGAAGGCAAGGAACCTCTTACAGGGCAACTTCGTAGAAGGCATGGCCTGCACCGGCGGCTGTATCGGCGGTGCCGGAACTCTGATGAAGTTTGGCAGCAAGCCGGCCAACGTCGACAATTACGCCAAGTCTTCAACGATCGAAACGATCACAGAAAGTGTCAAAGGATAGGAACATCTCCTATCCTTTTTGTTATCATAGAGCTATGGCCAGATCCAGAAGTGCGAAGATATGCGAAACGATCGCCAGACGGGCCGTAGTTCCCAAAGGAAAGACGATGACGGAAGTCCTCATGGAGTATCACCGTCACAAGGGAAAGAAACGCTACGACCTTCCGCTGCTGATAAAGATTAAAGACAGAGGAAAGATCGACGATGTCACATCCGGTGACATGCGTCTTTTCTACATGAACGTGGAATCGCAAAGCGACAGACTGATCATCTACTTACATGGCGGCGCCTATGTGGAAGAGATGCTGCCGTTTCACTGGCTGATGCTGGATAAGATCACGGCAAGCGTCGATGCGCCGTTCATCATCCCCGATTACCCGTTGGCTCCGCTTGCGGATTTCAAGACCTGTTATGCGCAGCTGGAGACCTTCTATCGCAAGGTGTTGAAATACTATCCGGACAAGAAGATCATCTTCATGGGCGATTCGGCAGGCGGCGGACTTGCCCTGGGCTTTACGATGTATCTGGCAAAGCTTTCACTGAAACTTCCGGAGAAACACATCCTGATGTCGCCCTGGGTGGACCTTCTGATGGACAACCCGGAGATACCCGAATACCAGAAAAACGATCCGACGCTCAAGCGCGGGGAACTGCTGGTGGAAGCCTTCTACTGGGCAAACGGCAGCGACCTGAAGGACTATCGTCTCTCGCCGATCTATGGCGATGTGAGCTGTCTTAAGGATGTGACCTTATTTGTCGGTACCCATGAGTTCTTCTATCCCGATGTCATGAAGTTTTCCAAGATCCTGGAGGAACATAAGATCCCAAACAGGGTCTGTGTGGGCGAAGGACTCAACCACGTCTATCCGGCCTTTCCGATCCCGGAAGCGGATGAGGCGATCGCAAAGATGTGCGAGATCATCAATGAGACCTAGACTGTGCATAAGGATTGCACAGTCTTTTTGTATCGCGTTAAAGTAAAGGTATGAATGAAGAAAAGATAAGATCATTTCTGAAACAAGCCGAAATCGGCGTACTGTTTCTTCTTGATGAGAGAAAGCCTTTTTATTACGACAGTGCCTATATCAAAGAACCCGACAATGAGGATTGCGAAAGACTGATCCACGAAGTCAAGGCAAAGACCTGCTTCGATGAAGTCTTCATCTATACGCAAAAAGGAAGATATCTCTCTGACTTGCAGTTCATGTATATCCCGCTGGAAAAGGGCTGCCTGCGCTTTAAGGAGTGGCAGAAGAGTTTCGAGCCGGTCTATATCGCAAATGGCGGGAAAGACATTCTGGAAGTTAAAACGCCTTATGGCGTTTATGCGATCCCGCCTGAAAAGATCGTCCGCTGTCACAGGGACGAATATACATACCGCAAGGAGGGATTCTCTGACCCAAAGGTCGACACGATCGACTATGGTTTTGAAAGGTGAAAGTTATGGAATTAAAAGAAGCGATCGATCTCAGGCACAGCGTGCGCCGGTACAGGGATGTGCCGATCGAAAAGGATATCAGAGAACAGCTCGATGAATATGCCTTTCTCTTATCCAAACAGGGCGGATTGAACATACAGATCGTCTATGACGAGCCGGAATGTTTCAACGTCAGGCTTGCCCGCTACGGTCATTTTGAGAATGTGAAGAACTACGTCGTCATCTCCGGAAAGAAAGAAAAAGACCTGGAAGAAAGGGCCGGCTACTATGGAGAGCTTTTCGTACTCAAGGCACAGACCCTGGGACTCAATACCTGCTGGGTGGCTCTGACCCATGGCAAGTCCAGGGCTGTTTTGAAAGACGGGGAAAAGGAAGTCATCCTGATCTCTCTGGGTTATGGCGAGAGCCAGGGCGTGTCTCATAAAAACAAAGATCTGTCCGTCCTGTCACCTGACTATGCGGGTGCACCGGACTGGTTTAAAAAAGGCGTCGATGCCGCACTTAAGGCGCCGACGGCGACCAACCAGCAGAAGTTCAGGATCGCATTAAAAGAAGGAAACAAAGTAAAGATATCGACGGCCGGCATCGGTCCCTACCTGAAGCTGGATCTGGGTATCGTGAAGTGTCATTTCGAGCTCGGGGCAGGCAAAGAAAATTTTGAGTGGGCATAAAAAATGGGGATCGGCAGATCCCCATTTGAAATATTACATGATGCAGGAATCGAAGAAGTCGATGATGCCGTCTTCCACCTGCTGCTTGATGTCGGAATAGTTGTGGATCTCATGACGGTAGCCGGTATAAAGGACCGTCGTGACATCATGACCGGTGTCGATAAGCCAGTTGGCTGCCTGGTACATGCCGGTACCGTACTGCCCGACCGGATCCTGGTCACCGCCGATATTGTAGATCGGAAGTTCCTTCGGGACTTTGGCTGCCCATTCCGGTCCGGTGATCTCTTCCATCATCTGTAAGAAGTATAACCATGCGCGGTTGGAAGTCGGTTTTGTGAACGCATCGAATGGATCTTCGGCGTGGTCTTTCTGTACATATGGCGAATCGCAGATCCACTCATTGCCCAACGTCACGCCTTCTTCGCATCTGGCAAACATCCAGCCCATGAAGGTCGCACCAAGCGTCGGATCGGATTCATCACCTTTTCCTTCATCGACGAGTTTCTTTACGATGGCGATGTTGTCTTCAAGGTTCGGCCAGACACCGGTCGTACCGCAGATCGTGGCACCGGCGAGATCTTCGCCGTACTTGGCGATATATTCTCTGGTGATGAAGGAGCCCATGGAGTGTCCGAACATGAAATATGGAAGATCCGGATATTTTTCGGCAACGATGTCATGAAGTTTCTTTTCATCTTCCATCATCGTCCGGTGGCCTTTGTTGCCCCAGTTGCCCCAGGAATTGTTTTCCAAAGCCGTCTTGCCGTGTCCGACATGGTCGTCGGCAGCGACGATGTATCCCGCTTCCATAAATGAGGTGATCATATGTAAGTATCTGCGCGAGTGTTCACCGAAACCGTGAACCAGCTGAATGATGCCCAAAGGTTTACATGCCGGTACATAGATCCAGCCGTAGACCTGGTCCCGCTCATTGAATGAGCCAAATCTGACTTCATGTAACATTATGTATGATTCCTTTCCAGATCAGAAGATCTTTCCTTACTTCCATGATATCACCGGAAACAGGGCTATGGGGGACTTTAGATCTTGCGTCTTGCGGTCAGAAAAGATGCTGTACGAAAAAATGTCAGTCAAATGCGATATATTGATATTGAGGAGGCAGGTATATGAACCAGATCAAATGTCCCAACTGCGGTGAAGTGTTCACCATCGATGAATCGAGTTACGATTCGATCGTAAAACAGATCCGAGATCATCAGTTCGCTGAGGAACTGTATCAAAGAGAAAAAGAATACGAAGAAAAGCTGAAGATACAGCTCGATATTGAAAGGCAGCGTACGCTCAATGAGAACCAGAAGGCACTCAGTGAGAAGGATGTCGAGATACAGAAACTGAAGACCGAACTTTCCGGCAAGGAACAGGAAGGAAAACTGGCGACCAGGGAAGCACTCGAAGACCTGGAGAAGAAACTGCAGGAAAAGGATAGGCTCATCGCCAGGCTCGATGCCGATCTGAAAAACAAGGATACGGAAAACAAGCTGGTGACCAAGGAAGCGGTCGATGAACTGCAGGCCAGACTGACCGAGAAGGAGAATCTGATCTTGAGGCTCGATGCCGATCTGAAAAACAAAGAGACCGAAAACAAGCTCGAGCAGGCAAAGGCAGTGGCCGCAAAGGAAGAAGAGATCACAAAGATCAAAGCGGAAGCCGATGCGATGAAGCAGTCCTATCTGTCCCAACTGGCTGACAAGGATCAGCTGATCGCTTATTATAAGGACTTCAAGGCCAGACAGTCGACCAAGATGATCGGTGAGGACCTCGAACAGCACTGCCTCTATGAATTCAATCGCGTCCGTCCGTTATTCAAAAATGCGTATTTTGAAAAGGACAACGACATCTCCAAAGGTTCGAAGGGCGACTTCATCTTCCGGGATTACGATGAGGAAGGCACCCAGATCGTTTCCATCATGTTCGAAATGAAGAATGAAGCCGATTCGACAGCTTCCAGGCATAAGAACGAAGACTTCCTGGCAAAACTGGACAAGGACAGAAAAGACAAGAAGTGCGAATATGCGGTACTGGTATCTCTGCTGGAAATGGACAACGATCTTTATAACGAAGGGATCGTCGATATGTCCCACCGCTATGAGAAGATGTATGTGGTCAGACCGCAGAACTTCATCCCGATCATCACTCTGTTAAGGAATGCGAACATGAATTCCCTGTCCTATAAGAAGCAGCTGATCGCCTTGCAGGAACAGGATGTCGATTTCAAGAATTTCGAGAACAATATGAACGCCTTCAAGGAAGCGTTCGGCAAGAACTACACGACAGCTGCCAAAAAGTTCAATGATGCGATCGAGGAGATCGACAAGTCGATCGCCCATCTCAACAAGATCAAGGAGGCTCTGACTTCCTCTTCCAACCAGCTGCGTCTGGCCAATGACAAGGCCCAGGATCTCAGCATCCGCAAGCTGACGAAAAATGCGCCGAGCGTTGCGGAAAGATTCAAACAATAGTTATAATTTAATCAAAGGTAAATGGAGGTTATAATTTATGGAAATCGATAAAGATAAGATCAAAGCGTTACTGGATGAATCTTCAGCCAAGGTCGAAAACATCATGAAAGATACGGCTGCCTTGGAGAACATCTTACAGACAGCGGAAACCAAACTCAACGAGATCCCGAACATCGGTCAGTATGCGTCAAAACTGCCATTGATGCTGTCGATGATCCGTTCTTACATCGCCAAGGAGTATACCGAAGTTTCGCCGAAAGTCGTCGTTTCGATGGTCGGCGCTCTGGTATATATGCTCAAGGGCAAGGATCTGATCTCTGACAAGATCCCGGTGATCGGCATCGTCGATGATCTCGCAGTCTTAGGTCTGGCATTGCAGCTCAACTCCAAGGAACTGGAAGACTATTCCAAGTGGAGAGATGCTTCTGAAGCTACAAGGACTGTCGAACCGATCACAAAAGCAGAAGACTAAAAGACGAAAGGGCGAAAGCCCTTTTCTTCAGGAGGGGATATGGAGATAGAACAGCACGCCGTTTTATATGCCTTATTGTGTAAGGGCATCATCGAAGCTGCCGGAAAAGAAAAAGGGGAAAAGCTGATCAAAGAATTCACGGAAAGTTACGGCTTCAAGCGGGGAAGACGCATGAAGGCCAATTCCCTGACCGGCGATCTCAATGACTATTTCATCAACGGCGAATGGAGAGGGAAACAAGGAGAGAACCTTTCGAAACTTTCCTTCGAAGAAGATAAGACGGTATCCACGGTTTCCAAATGTGCCTGGTACGATACGTGGAAGAAGTACGGGCTCACCGAGTACGGTTCCTATTACTGCCGCTACATCGACAAGGCGATCGTAAAAGGTTTTGATGAGGACCTTGTTTTGAACGTGGAGGAAGCCTTCGGTTATGGCGATGACCGCTGTGTTTTCGTATGGATGGAAAAAGCCGATGAAGAAAAGGTGTCTTGTACAGAAAAGAAACATATCCTTCCTTTTGACTTTCATTGTAAGGAGATGTTTGAAACGGCACTTCAAGTCTTTTCGAAACATGATCTGAGACAGACGGCTTTCGATGCCTTAAAAGAATGGGAGCTCTGTTTTCCCGAATATGCGGGTGCTGTCGATTTAAGCAATTGTTAAGACAGTCATGACCATGTTTTGATATAATTTTTTATGGTATGAAGAAGAATCTGGCGAACATCATCACATTGACAAGGCTCATCGGAACGATCGCCTTGTTTTTTACGGATACGATGTCCGCTGAGTTTTTCGTCATCTATATCTGGTGCGGCATCTCCGACATCCTGGACGGTTTCATCGCCAGGAAGACCAATACGATCTCCGCTCTGGGTTCAAAACTCGATTCGATCTCGGACATCTCGTTCTATACGATGATGATGTACAAGATACTTCCGTTTTTGAGAAGACGCTTCCCGCGCTATATCTGGATACTGATCTATCTGGCGGTCGGTGTGCGCATCCTGTGCTATATCGCAGTCGCCGTTACCAAAGGATATTTCGAAAGCCGGCATACGATCGTGAACAAGATCAACAGCGGCATGATGTTCTTCCTGCCTTTCTTAGTCGAACATCCGCTGCTGATCCCGTTCTCTCTGACGATACTTGCGGGTGCCTTCATCTCGAACATCGAGGAGATCATCCATATCGTTTCGATCAATCAGATCAAAGGTGCTTAGGCACCTTTTTCTGATGACCATTGAGCTGACAGGAAAGCGGAAGCTTCCTTTTTGTTTGTTATAATGAAGTTGATATAAGAAAAAAAATCCATCTATAACAAGGAGGAAATGAAATGAAAAAGTTATTTCTGATCCTGTCTGTCTGTTTTGTCATACTTTCTTTTTCCGGCTGTACGAAGAAAACGGAAGAAACTGATAAAAGCGCATATGATCTTGGCGGCAGAACTTACTACAATACCGTCAACGAATACGGACAGAACGATCATGCGAAAGTGTGGTTTGGCAAAGACGGATCTTTCGTATTTACGGAAGCGGACGGCAAGACCTATGAGATCAGCGGATCCTACAAGATCGATGAGAATGTCTGTACGCTGTCTGCCGATTCCGGAGATGTGAAAAAGATCCTTTTTGAGATCAAAGATGAAGACACTCTGGTCCTCAAAACATCTTTGAGCGGTTCAAAGACGGATCAGATCTTTTCGACGACGGAGATAAAAGGCGCCGATCCTCTTCCTGAAACCAAGACGGAAGAGATCGATATTACCGGCACCTATTACAATTCTGCGCAGCCCGGCAACAGCAAGTCCTTCCTTGTGATAAACAAAGACGGAAGCATCGAATTCGTCGACATCCAGGGCATGGGTGCCATACAGATAACGGGAACTTATGAGCGGGAAGAAGAGCTGATCGGGATCTTAAATTTCGAACCGAAGGGTGCCTTTGGCGAAAGTGTGGATTCGATCTTCTTCATCATCGAAGAGAAAGGAAAACTGATCCTGGATACCGATATCGGAGGATCGAAACAGGGCGATGTCTTCCTGTTTGGCGAACTGCTTCCAAATGAAGACGACCTATCTTTCAGAAGATATAAGAATATGATGCATCCGGACATTCAGGAAGCCTATGTTCCAAGCGTGGAACTTCTCGAAGACGGCAATTTCGTCTTTACGGAAAACTGCTACTCCGGCATGGGCCAGTACAACGGCTGGTATGAAAAGAAAGAGGATATGTACATCTGTCATGTCACTGACGCCTCTTCGATGAAAGGCTACGCCGGTCAGGATGTCACGCAGATCGATTTTACGATCAAAGATGAAAAGTCGATCGTGCTCAAGACGGATCTTTGTATGTCACTGAGCGGCGACGTCTTCGATCTGGTCCAATAAGATTTCATATCGATTTAAGCGCAAGTTCAGAAGAAGTTCACTTTAAACCAATATCCTGTGGTCAAAGGAGGACTTCTTATGAAGAAACTTTTGAAACTATCTTTAGCGTTGACCATGGTGCTGTTCTTATCCGCCTGTTCTGCTGTGGCAGCGGAAAATAAAGCAGACTATTCCGACCGTACTTTGACAGGCAAGATCACATCAATCAACGGAAGCAGTGTGACGCTGCAGATCGGAAAACTGAAACAGGATGATGCGGCGATGGGCCAGATGCCGCAGATGGGACAGTTCCAGGCAAACGGCGAAGCGCCGGAGATGGCAGAAGGCGAAATGCCGGAGTTCAACGGCGAAGCTCCTGCCTTTGGCGAAGGCCAGATGCCTGAAACAGACGGTGAAGTTCCGGAACTTCCTTCCGGTGACATGACACAGGGCGAAGCCCCGCAGATGAATGGTATGGAACCGATGATGCCAGGACGCGGTGAAAGAAGACAGATGTCTGAAACAGGCCAGCTTCCGACTGACGGTCAGATGCCACAGATGACAGAAGGCGAAATGCCGGAAATGACCGATGGGCAGATGCCTCAATTCAATGGTGAAGCCCCGGCTTTCGGCGATGGCCAGATGCCTCAGTTCCCTGCGGATGGTGAGATGCCTGAATTTAACGATGAGGCTCCTGCCTTTGGGCAAGGACAGATGCCGCAGATGACGGAAGGTCAGATGCCGATGATGGGAAGCGGCCAGGGCATGAAAGGCCAGATGGGCGGTTCCTATACCTTTAAAGAGGGAAAAGAGACTGTGACTATCGATCTCGGGGATACAGCTGTTTCTCTCAGCGATGGAACGACAGGTTCCGTTTCCGATCTGAAGGTCGGTGATGTCGTTTCGATCGACGTCGATAAGAACAACGAAGTGGCATCCGTAAAGGTATATTCGATCAATACCGAAGAATGATCGAAAGGTGTTCTGTCAGAAAATGACAGGACACTTTTTTCTTAGGGCATTATGGAAGACAAGAGGATTAGAATTGGTATAATTGTCTTATCAAATCGACAAGAGATCATAAGAAAGGAAATATCATCATGTTTTATGACTACAAAGTAACTACCGGCAAGGGCGAAGAACTCGATCTCAATGATTACAGAGGCAAGGTCGTCATGGTCGTCAACACAGCGACAGGCTGCGGCTTCACTCCGCAATACGAACCGATCGAGCAGATGTACAGAGATTATCATGAAAAAGGATTGGAGATCTTAGATATTCCGTGCAACCAGTTCGGCCAGCAGGCTCCGGGTTCCGATGATGAGATCCACGAGTTCTGCACATTACACTACAACACGACTTTCCCACAGATGAAGAAGTCCGATGTCAACGGCGCAAATGAGCTTCCTTTATACACCTTCTTAAAGGCACAAAAAGGTTTTGAAGGATTCGATCCGCATCCGTACAAGGAACTGCTGGAAGGCATGTTTGCGAAAGCTGATCCGGATTGGGACAAGAAATCCGATATCAAGTGGAACTTCACGAAGTTCATCATCGACAGAGAAGGAAATGTCGTCGCAAGATTTGAGCCGACGGCTGACATGGAAAAGGTCAAAGCCTGCGTCGAAGCATTATTATAATTTACCTATGGCCGCTGTAATGCGGTCTTTTTAAAATATGCAGTCAGAGTATAGACAGATCTTGATCATGAAAAGGCAGGACATGTTCTAAACGATCAGGAACGACGATCTTGCGCGATTAGACGATGGTCCGGATTGACTGTATACTTAAAGAGAAGAAAAGATCTCAGATCCCGGATTCTGCAGCTGATCTACAGGATGCAGAAGCTTTTGAGGGTCGGATCGGATGAGAGGCGCATTATGGATCCTAAAATTCTGATCGCCATCGTCGCTGTCGTCTTTATCGGTGACATGGGATTTCAGTTCTACCAGAACAAAAAGAGGAACGATCTGTTTGAAAAGCTGAGTTCCTTCTTAAGTAAAAAAGACTACGCATCCTTTGATGAGCTCATCGATTCCGCTGAGACGAGAAAGTTATTCCCTGCCTACAATATCGCCTTCCTCAAACTGAACGAAGCGATGCTGAAGGAAGACAAGAAAGCCATCGATCAGGCCTTCGATTCATTCGGTATGCGCATGAACAATGCACAGAAGGAAGCCCTCTATAAGAAAGGTTTCTACTATTACCTGGGTCTGGAAGACAAGGCAAAGACAAGGACTTATTACGATCTTCTCAAAGGTCTCAAGGTCAAAGATGAGAAGATGCTCGATGTCATGTATGACACTTACATCGAAAAGGGATGTAAGTTCATCGATGAAGTCAAAGGACTTGCCGAAGGTCTGAAGGAAGAACAGAAGATGCCTTACTATGCCTTACTGGCGGACATGTACCGCAACAAGGGCGAAGAGGATGAGGCGAAAGGATACGAGAAACGTATCGCCGAGTATTCGGAAAAAACTCTCTAAAAAAATATAAAAAACAAAGAAAAAGGAACCGCCGGCTAGGTAAGGAAAGGGGAAGCGGTTCCTTTTTGATTATTCGAGGTCTTCGCCGTTGGTGGCGATGACCTTTTTGTACCAGTAGAAGGAATCCTTACGGTATCTGTCGTAGGTACCGTTTCCTTCATCGTCCGCATCGACATAGACGAAGCCGTAGCGTTTCGACATGGAGACCAGGGAACAGGAGACCAGGTCGATGCAGCCCCACATCGTGTAGCCGAAGACATCGACACCGTCTTCGATCGCATCGGACAATGCTTCGATGTGCTTGCGCAGGTACGCGATACGGTAATCATCATGCACCGTCTTGTCTTCACCCAGTTCTTCGAAAGCACCGAGCCCGTTTTCGGCGATGAAGATCGGAAGACCGAAGCGGTCACGCAGATCGTTGAGCGAGATGCGAAGTGCGATCGGGTCGATCTGCCAGCCGAACTCGGAATCTTCAAGATGCGGGTTCTTCAGCATGCGGATGAAGCTGCCGATGCGCTCCTGTCTGTTTGGATCGGCGGTGACCACGGAAGAAAGATAGTAGCTTAAGGAGATGAAATCGATCGTTCCCTGCGATAATATCCTTTCGTAGTCTTTGTACCATTTGATCTCGATGCCGTGTTTCTTGTAGTAGGACAGCATCCATTTCGGATAGAAGCCTCTTGCCATTACGTCACAGAAGAACATGTTGTATTCACTTTCTTCATGTGCCCTGTAGGCGTCGGCAGGGGAAGACGTCTCCGGATACAGGTGGTGCAGATTGAACATGTTGCCGATCTTGCACTGGGGTGCTGTCTCATGGGCATACTTCACCAGCATTGCCGAGGCAATGAACTGGTGGTGCAATGCCTGATGCGAGGCGTTGTTCCAGCGTTTTGCCATATCTTCCGGCAGATTGCCGAACGGCCGGAAGCCTTTCGGGATCTCAAAGTCATCATAGCGGTCCAGCAGGATGCCTCCGCCCAGCCAAGGTACGGCAGTGACCATATTGATCTCGTTGAAGGTCAGCCAGTATTTTACTTCATCTTTGTATTCATCGATGAGGAATTTCAGATATCGGACGCAGTGCGGGATGACTTCCGGAGAGGCCCAGCCGTCATATTTTTCGACGAACACGATCGGAAGCTCATAATGGACCATCGTGACCAGCGGTTCGATCCCGTATCTGTGCAGTTCTTTAAATACGTTGTGATAGAATTCTACGCCGTTGGGGTCCGGTGTTTCTTCCAGTCCCGTTGGGAAGAGCCTCGTCCAGGAGATCGACATGCGAAGCACCTTGAAGCCCATCTCGGCCATCAGGGCGATGTCTTCCTTGTAGCGGTGAAAGAAGTCGACGCCCCGGCGGTTCGGGAAGTTCAGGGTTGATTCTTCAGCTTTGGCTTTTTCGTAGTCTTTTTTCAGCATGAAGTTGCAGGGGATCTTCGCACCGCGGTAATAGACATAGTCGAGGTGGGAAAGACCCTTGCCGTCTTCACATCTGCCTCCCTCATACTGGGCGGCGCTGGTGGCACCGCCCCATAAGAAGTTTTCGGGAAATCTGGACATCGTTTAGCCCTGTGCGTCGATCTTGTCGGCTTCTTCGTCCTTGTAGAGCATCATCGTAGCGACGAATGTCACGACAACACCGACGGCAATGGCGATGATCATGCCTCGTAAGTCAGCCATCGAGTGGGTCTGCGGATTGATGAAGACCGGGAAAGTGAAGATGTTCGGCGGTCCGCCGGCATAGGAACCGACATTCAGTACGGTACATACGATACCGCCGACGGCGGAACCGATCATGGCACCATATAAAGGTGTCTTGTATTTGAAGGTGACACCGTACATACCCGGTTCGGAGATGCCCGGGATCGCATCCGAGAATGCGCAGGAGAATGCCAGAGACTTGCGTTCCGCGTTCTTTGCCTTAAGTGCGACAGCCAGACATGCGGCAGCCTGCGTGTACTGGAACAGGAATCCTGCCGGATGCGTGATCGGGTTCTTTCCGTATCTTCCGCCGATCGCCATGGCGACAGCCATCAGGTTGAAGTGCAAGCCGGTGATGACGATGTACGGATAGATCGCACAGAAGATCGGGATGAGTATCTTGCCAAACGGCGAATTGAACAATCCGATCAGCAAGCCGGCAAAGGCTTCGGAGAGTATCGCGCCGATCGGGGCTAAGACCAATAGTGCCAGCGGCAGCATGATCACAAGTTCCAGCAGCGGTACGAAGATGAATCTTACGATCTTAGGAATGACCTTATTGAGGAATTTCTCGACATAGCTCATCACGAAGACGATGAGGATCGCCGGAATGATCGTATTGGAATAGGTCGCCGGATGGATCGGAATGCCGAAGAGATAGCCGGCATTGCCGGTACCCGGAATGATCGTAGGAGGTCCGCCCGGATTCGGAATGGTAGCGCCGACGCCCTGTTTGCACAGTTCGACGAAGTCCGGATAGACCAGGATCAGGCCCATCAGTATGGCCATTGCGGCTTTGACGTTGAATCTTCTGGAAGCGGCATAGGCGACTAATACCGGTAAGAAATAATAAGCTACATTATAGACCCAGGTGAATGTTGCGACTGTCGGTGAGTCGGCAGCCACGACATGTAAGTTGATCAGCAGCATCATGATCGCCTGCAATAGACCGCAAGCCAGTAATGCAGGAAGGATCGGGAACACACAGGAGACGATCGCCGGGAAGATGGATCCCAGGATCTCTTTGATGCCTTTCTTCTTGGTCAGTTCAGGATCGAGGTTCTCGTCGATCACAGCTTCTCTTTCGACGCCGCTTGCTTTGACGAATGCATCGTAGACTTCATCGATATCGTTGCCGATGATGACCTGTACCTGGTCACCGACCATCTGTGCACCGATGACGCCGATCTTCTTGATCTCGTCGATGTTCACAAGGCTGGTGTCTTTCGGTGTGATGCGCAGTCTCGTCATACAGTGGCCGGCATGAGCGATGTTGTCTTTGCCGCCGACCAGTTCAATGATCCTGGCTGCGATCTGAGCGAAATTCTTTTCAGTTTTTGCCATAATTACTCCTTTCTTTTTTTGAATTATGATCGTATATGTTTATACCCTGGCGAGGTAATAAAACCTTAATTGCGGATGAAGCCGAAGTTCACCATGTAGTGCAGATAGTCGAGAAGGAAGAGTTCATTGGAAGCGATCCTTCCGACGTAGTTCTGACTGCCGTCGTTTCGTATCCTGTTTCTGACGATGTGGACTTCGCCTTTGTAGCGCGGGATGTTTCCGTTGATGATCAGGACATCGCCTTGTTCAAAATATTCCTTGTCGCACTTTCTCGGTTCGATCGGGATCGGCCGGTAGTCGAACCTTCCCCAGCGGGAGCGGATGATGATATGCGTGTATTCGCTGGAATTGTGTTTCATGAAGTCAAACAGGATCTCTTTTTCCGTGTCGGATACGTCCGGCTCAAGCTCGATGGTCAGAGGGATGCGTTCGATATCGCCGATAGGGATCTGTGAGCGGATGCCCGGGAAATAGAACGGGCGGTCTTCGCCATAGACGTAGATCTGGTTCATCGTATCGGCGATCTCTTTGAATTCTTCTTCCGATACGAAGGCGTTGCCGAATATCACCTCGTCGCAGCCAAGTGCCAGAACGTGCCGTAACTGCAGACCGACCGACAGATCTCTGTCTTCTTCGATGGTCGGAAGGCCATCCGAGACCGGCCAGGGACCGTGGGATCCTTTGACTTGCGAAGAGATGAAGATCTGTGTCTTCATGCCTTCGCTTTTGAAGAAGCGGTTGGCTTCCAAGACGCTTTTTGAATCGGCTCCCGTGTTTCTCAAAGGATAGAAATTGTAGGAACCGATGATCTTCGATCTGTCTCCGCCAAGCTCAATGATGCGTTTTACGGCAGGAATGAGACTTGCGTTGAGCTGTACGCCGAGACCTTCCTTGTTGTTGACGATGGCGACATCGCGCTTATCGTTGAACATCAGATCCAGTCTTAAGACATCCAGTCCGATCTGTTTGAAGATCGAAAGGTCATCCGGCGAGGCGTTCATTTCCATAAAGAAGCGGGCGTTGCAGTCGCCGTATACCTGCATGCCGTACTTGTGGGCGATGGCGGTCAGATTGCTGAAGTAGCCAATGATCTGTTCCTTTGTTCCTTCTACGGAAAACAAACTGGTGAAGACTTTGCTGAAGCCATAGCTTTTTGCCAGCTTCAGATAATCTTCGATCTGCTGCAAAGTCTCCTGTTCGGGATAAAGCGATACTCCTAGTTGGATCATATTTTCCTCCTTTATCGGGATATCCTATAGTCAAAAAAACTCTTCGGACCACCTTAAAACGATTATTTCTAATGTTTCAAGGATAAGCCTCGAAGAGTTTCGAGTTACAAACCTTAATTTCTATCTGTAATTTCAGTCTAAACGATAAATGTAAGCGCTGTCAATATCTGAGGTCGCAGTCTGAGGCCGCAGTCCTTTCGCTTTTGCAGGGTATCGTGTGTTTTTTAATCGATCCTTGAGATCAGACGGTTGATGTGGATGACCAGATACAGGATCTCTTCGTCATAGATCTGCTTGTCCAGCTTTTCTTCAAGGAAAGAAGAAAGCCTGCAGGCACATTCATATGATCCCGGGTAGGAAGTCTTCAGTTCGTTGAAGATGGCCGTGTTTTCCGATTCGATCTGCTGGTCCTGTACGAGACGGCGTATGAGATAGTCCAGATGGGTGACGAAACGGCTGTAGTTGAAGGAGTCTCTGTCGACGGTGACATTGAAGTCTTCTTCGATGATCTTCGTGCATTCTTCGCAGATCATAGCCGTATCAAGGGAATCGTTCTTCTTTTCGTTGAGCCTGTCGGCGATGAAGTGAAGACACAGCGTTCCCGCTTCCTTGCGGGGCAGTTTGCTGCCGGTCATCTCCTGGATGATGGACAAGGATTCTTCCGCCAGATGCATCTCATCCGGATAGAGCTGGTACATGTCCTGCAGCAGCGGCTGTTCAAGATAGATGTTCTTGTCTTTTCTCTCGATCGCAAACTGCAGGTGGTCGGCCAAAGAGATGGCCTTGGAAGAAGGATAGGTGACGCCAAGCTTATCGGAGACATAGTCGATGATGTAGATGGCCGTATTGATGATGTTGGTCGGGATATTGCGTATGATGCCGTAATCGGAATCTTTGATGTTGTAGAAGGTACGGTTGATCTTGCTTAAAGGGATGTCCTCGTTGGCTTTGTAGAAGCCGATGCCCTTGCCGAAAACGACCACTTCGCGGCCTTTGGAATCGATGCAGTGCGCAATATTGTTGTTGATGTTTCGGATGACTTTCATCGTTCTTAGGACTTCCCTTTAAAAAAAACTCTTCCTGCGTTTCCTTAAACAGTAAATGATGCATGATGTCTTGAAAGGATGAGCCTGAAGAGTTGTATGAGGCTGTATGTATCTTTAATTTTAGGATAAAGCAAGTACCTTGAAATTGCAAACCGGGAGACCTTATCTTCCTCACTTCATAGCGGCAGGAGGGCCCTTGAAGAAGATCTTCGAATAGATCGGAGCGGCGATGTAGCTGACCAGGAAGGATGCGATCATGCTGATGCATGCCGAACGAAGAAACATCGGTAAGAACGGGATCCTTATGCCCTGTGCGGAAAGCTGCCGGTGAGCGAGCCAGACCATGGCCAGCGTCATGAGCGGTGTATAGCAGATGGCGGATATAAGCGATGTCAGGACTCTTGCTTTGAAAGATCTTGGAGACAGGGAGAACCTTTCGATGAGTCTGTCGGCGATCTTTTTCATCGGAAAGATGAGACCGACGAAAACGGAGATCGCAAGGCTGATCGCAAAACTTCTCAGAAAACCGGCGATCGTAAAGAATCCCGAACTGAGGTTGCCGATCAAAGAAAGGAAAAAGCTCATCGTGGCGCTCATGGCAAGCGACATCTTCAGACTTTGTTTTTTGAGGTCCATAAAACTCCTTTATAGTATTTTTTTCAAAGCGGAAAAAGTGTATCTATGATTAAATTGTAAAGCACATGGAGATGAATATGAAAAAGATAATCGTATTGTTACTGACAGTGTTTTTGTTAAGCGGATGTTCCGTAAGTTCGACTTCGACGGTCTCAACGACTGTATCCAACGAAAACGGAACGACGACTACGACAACGACGACCACAGAGAAGATCGAGAACGGCGTTTATTCCTCGGATACGACGACGACCACCGATGAGGATCCGACCGGCTTAAGGAACAAGTGGCAGGAGATCTTCACGGAAGGCGGCGAAGGTGTATCGGAAATGGGATACAACGTCTATCTGGCCTATGATGATCCCGACGATATCAGAACGGCCGCGATCATGGTGCTCAACTCAGACAACAGCGAACTGCTGATCTACATCCTTGGTGATGTGATGGAAGAAGAGGATCATTTCAAGATCGTCGATGTCGATGAGAAGGAAGACGGCACGGTCGACAATCTGCCGTTCGAGATCGGGGAAGTGACCTCAGAAGGTTTCACGTTCAAATTCAAGGACGGGGATTCCGTATTCCTGAACTTCGTGGATCAGGAGAAGATCATCGACGATATGATCTCTTTGTGGGAGACACATCAGGAAGCCTTCCAAAGTGCACAGAAAGGTCAGTAAAGTTCTTTGATTTGAGGGCTCAGGTCTCTGAGGCTATGGTAAAATAAAGACAGAAGAACTGGATGATGAGACCGGGAGAGATTTCGACAGGAAACGCCGAAGGGGAAGAAACTCTCAGGCAAAAGGACCGGTTTCGGACAGACTCTGGAGAGCATAATCAGATGCACCAAAGAAGCAATCCCAAAAAGGAGAATCTTTCAGGTAAACATACAGAGACAGGGTTTTTTCCTGTCTTTTTTATCAGATAAAAGGAGAATCGTTCATGGAACTGAAAACACCTCTCTACGATGCCCACGTAAAGGCCGGCGGCAGGATCGTGCCGTTTGCCGGCTACCTGCTGCCTGTACAGTATGAAGGCGTGATCGCCGAACATCTGGCAGTAAGACAGAAAGCGGGCCTTTTTGATGTTTCGCACATGGGTGAGATCACTTTCAAAGGAAAGGGTGCTCTTGCCTCGCTGAATCATCTGCTGACCAACGACTACACGAAGATGCCTCTTGGCAAAGTTCGCTATGGCATCCTGTGCTTTGAAGACGGCGGTGTCTGCGATGACCTGTTGGTCTACAAATTTGGCGAAGAAGACTACTTCATCGTCGTCAATGCGTCCAACCGTCACAAGGACTTCGCCTGGATGAAGGACCATATCCTGCCGGATACGCAGATCGAAGACATCTCGGATCAGATCGCCCAGGTCGCCCTGCAGGGTCCGTGCTCCCATGCGATCATTTCCAAGCTGATGAAGGAAGAAGACATACCGCAGAAGTACTACACGGCAAAGCGTGATGTGAAGGTCGGCGATATCTCCTGCATCATCTCCTATACTGGCTATACGGGTGAAAGCGGCTATGAGATCTATGTGGAAAACAAGGATGCCGAAAAGCTCTGGGATATGTTGTTGGAAGCAGGCAAAGAATACGAGCTTCGTCCTTGCGGCTTAGGCGCAAGAGATACGTTACGTCTTGAGGCATCGATGCCTTTATACGGCCATGAGATGGATGAGACGATCACGCCTCTGGAGACAGGCCTTGACTATGGAGTGAAGATGAACAAGGAAGACTTCATCGGAAAGAAAGCTCTGGAAGAAAAGGGCGAACCGAAGATCTGCCGCATCGGCTTGAAGATCATTGACAAGGGCGTCCTAAGAGAACATCAGGATGTCTATGTCGGAGAAGAAAAGATCGGCCATACCACCAGCGGTACCTATTCGCCGTTATTCAAGACGTCGATCGCCATGGCGCTGGTCGATAAGAAATATTCGGATATCGGACAGATCGTTGAAGTCGATGTCCGCGGAAGAAGACTGAAGGCAGAAGTAGTTGAAATGCCTTTCTATAAAAGGGAAAGATAAACATAAGGAGGGGAAACATGTTTAAGAATCCGGAAGAACTCAAGTATACAAAAACTCATGAATGGGTCAAAGAAGAAGACGGCCTCTGCGTCGTCGGTCTGACTGACTTTGCGCAGGATGCCTTAGGCGATATCGTCTTCGTCAATCTGCCAAGCGTAGGTGATGAAGTAACAGCCGGCGAAGTATTTTGCGATGTAGAGTCCGTCAAGGCGGTCTCCGATGTCTATTCGCCTGTCACAGGTGTCATCGAAGAAGTCAACGATGCCCTTACCGATGATCCGGCTTTAGTCAACAATGACTGCTACGATGCCTGGTTCATCAAAGTCAGGGAAGTAAGCGGGCAGGATGAACTGCTCGATGCGGCTGCCTACGAAGAATTCTGCAAGAGCGAGGCATAGCCATGGGAAGATACATTCCTGAAACGCGAAGCGAGCAGGAAGCGATGTTGAAGGACATCGGATTAAAGAGTATCGATGATCTTTATTCGATGGTCCCCGAAGAGGTAAAGCTCAAAGACCTTGAACTGCCTGCGGGGAAAAGTGAGATGGAGGTCCTTGAAGAGGTCACGAAGATCGCCGAAAAGAACCTGGTCTATGATCAGATCTACCGCGGTGCCGGTGTCTATAAACACTACATCCCGGCCATCGTCTCCTATATCACTTCCAAAGAAGAATTCCTGACCGCCTATACGCCTTACCAGGCAGAGATCTCGCAAGGCGTCTTACAGTCGATCTTTGAATACCAGACCCAGATCTCAGAACTGACGGGTCTGGATGTTTCCAATGCCTCGGTCTATGACGGTGCGGTGGCAGCTGCCGAAGCGCTGTTCATGACCCTGGAAAGAAACAAGAACGAGGTCCTGGTCTCCGATACGACAGATCCGCAGACGCTTGAAGTCATGAAGACCTATTGCGAAAGCCGTGATGTCAGGCTCACACTGTTAAAGGGCAAAGACCACAGGACCGACATCGAAGAAGTGAGGGCAAAGCTCAATGAAAAGACGGCTTCCCTTTATGTCGAAAGTCCGAACTGCTACGGACTGATCGAAGATGTCGAAGAACTGACAAAACTCGTTCATGAAAACAAGGCCAGGATGATCATGGGCTGCGACCCGATCGCTCTGGCCATCTATAAGACACCGGGTGAGATGGATGTCGATATCGCCGTCGGCGAAGGCCAGCAGCTTGGCATGCCGATGGGATTTGGCGGACCGTACCTCGGTTTCATGACCTGCAAGAAAGAGCTGATGCGAAAGCTCCCCGGCAGGATCGTCGGACAGACCGAAGATCATCAAGGAAGAAGAGCTTACGTTCTGACTCTGCAGGCAAGAGAGCAGCATATCCGAAGAGAAAAAGCTTCTTCCAACATCTGTTCCAATGAAGCCCTTTGCGCGATGACGGCTTCCGTCTATCTGGCAGCCATGGGTCCTAGGGGCATGGAGAAGCTGGCACTCAGCTGCTACAACAACGCCAGATATCTGGAAAATGAACTTAAGAAGCTTGGCTTTGAAAGATGCGATGAAGGGGAATATTTCGATGAATTCCTGACTTCCTCCCCGATCGATCCGAAGCTCTTAGAAGAAAAGCTGTCCGCAAAGAAGATCCTGTCTGGTCTTCCGTGTCAAGACAAGATCTTATGGTGTGCGACCGAAGTCAACACGAAAGAAAAGATCGATGAACTCATTGATGTTTTGAAGGAGGTGCTGTCATGAAGCTCCTGTTTGAATCAAGCAAGCCGGGAAGAGGCATGGACTATCTTCCTGAGATAAAGACCGGTGAGGCCAGACCTTCCGGCAAATTTGCCAGAAACAAGAAGCTCAGACTGCCGGAGATCTCGGAAGTCGATCTTTCAAGACACTACACTTCTCTGGCAAAACAGACGCACGGCGTCAACGACGGTTTCTATCCGCTTGGCTCCTGCACGATGAAATACAATCCGCGGATCGATGAAGTCTGCGCTTCCTTAAAAGGATTCACGGAACTTCATCCTCTGCAGCCTCAGGATACCGTCCAGGGTGCGATGGAAGTCTTACACAGAGCGGAAGACCTCTTATGTAAGATCACCGGCATGGATGCCATGACCTTCGAGCCGGCAGCCGGTGCCCATGGTGAGTACACGGGCTTACTGCTGATCAGAAAATACCATCAGGACAAAGGCGACACAAAGAGAGTCAACATCATCGTTCCGGATTCCGCACACGGAACCAATCCTGCCAGTGCGGCGATGGCCGGTTTCAAGATCGTCAACATCGCTTCCGATGAACACGGCGGCGTCGATCTTGAAGCATTGCGTAACGCAGTCGGTGAAGATACGGCCGGACTGATGCTGACGAACCCGAATACCTTGGGATTATTTGACCCGAACATCCTGGAGATCACAAAGATCGTCCATGAGGCAGGCGGTCTATGTTACTACGATGGCGCCAACCTCAACGCGGTCATGGGCAGAGTCAGACCGGGCGACATGGGCTTCGATTGCGTCCATCTCAACCTGCATAAGACTTTCGCAACGCCGCATGGCGGCGGCGGTCCGGGTTCCGGACCTGTCGGATGCAAGGACTTCCTGAAGAAGTTCCTTCCGAAACACGAAGTGGAAAAATGCGAAGGAGGCTATCGCTTCTATGATCCGGAAAAGTCCATGGGTCAGGTCAGAAGTTACTATGGAAACTTCCTGGTCGTCGTCAAGGCGCTGACTTACATCCTGACTTTAGGAAAGGAAGGCATCAGAGAGGCGTCCGGCAAGGCGGTGCTCAATGCCAACTACATGATGAACAAGCTCAAAGGTTCCTACCATGTGGCCTACGATCAGATCTGCATGCACGAATTCGTCCTGTCGCTGGAGGATCTCAAGAAAGAGACCGGCGTTTCGGCAATGGATATCGCCAAAGGTTCTCTGGACTACGGCATCCATCCGCCGACGATGTATTTCCCATTGATCGTACATGAAGCGCTGATGTTCGAACCGACGGAAAGCGAATCGAAGGAAGTCATCGACGAAGCCGTGAAGATCTATCTCGATCTTTACAAGAAGGCACACGAAGATCCGCAATACCTGCACGATGCGCCGCATAATTGCGCGATCGGCAGACCGGATGAGACCAAAGCGGCCAGAGAGCCGGTACTCAGGTATTCGTTCGATGAATAGACTTTCACTTTACCTGTCCGATTCTTTCGATGTCTTTTACAATCAGGCGGTCGAGCTTTATCTGCTTGAAAATGTGAAGGCCGATGAAGTCATCCTTTATCTATGGCAGAATGCCAATACGATCGTCATCGGAAAGAACCAGGATGCGTACAGTGAATGTGATATCAGATCATTTGAAAAAGATAACGGCAGCCTCGCCCGCAGGATATCGGGAGGAGGCGCCGTTTATCATGATACGGGCAATCTGAACTTTACCTTCATCACTTCGCGCAGAGATTTCGATGTCCCGAAACAGGATGAAGTCATTTTAAGTGCATTGAAAGGCTTAGGCATCAGGGCGGAAAAAAACGGCAGGAACGACCTGCTGGTGGAAGGGAAGAAATTCTCGGGCCATGCCTATCACAAAGGTAAAGATGCCTGCCTGCACCATGGGACTCTGATGCTGGAGGTGGATGAGGAAAAGCTTTCAAAATACCTGCGCGTATCAAAGCTCAAACTGCATTCCAAAAACGTCTCATCATTGCGCTCGCGCATCATCAACCTGAAGTCGGTGAAGCAGGATCTGGACGTCGAAACGATGAAAAAGGCACTGATCGCTTCGGCTGAAGAAGTCTATGGCTTAGATCATCAAAGGATCGGTCCTTTGGATGAGGAGAAGATCGTTTCCTATCGCGAACAGTTCAAAGACGAACACTGGCGCTATGGAAGAAGGTATCTTCTTGAAAAAGAAAAAGAAGGACGTTTCGATTGGGGAACGGTGAAAGTCTGTTTCTCTGAGAAAGACGGCAGGATCGAAGATCTGATCGTCTATACGGATGCGATGGATGAGACATTGTTTGATGGTTTTGAAAAGACACTGATCGGTAAAAAGATCAGTGAACTGGATAGTGAAAAGAAAGAAGAAAGGGATGTCATCGCCCTTTTGAAAGAGGTGGAAAATGAGATATGATGTAGCGATCATCGGCGGGGGACCCGGCGGTTATACGGCTGCCCACAAGGCGGCGAAGAACGGATTGAAGACGATCCTGTTTGAAAAAGACAAGCTCGGCGGTACCTGCCTGAACCGGGGCTGTATCCCGACCAAGGCGCTCATCGAAGCAGCCCACCTTTACAAGAGAGGAAAAGAGGCGGAACTTTACGGCCTTCATTTCGATGCGTCTTTCGATTATGAAAAGATCATCGCACGAAGAGATGAGGTCGTCGAAAAACTAAGAAGCGGCGTCGAAAAGATGCTGAAGTCAGACAAGGTCGAAGTCGTCTATGGTCAGGCGAAGCTCGTTGAAAAAGACAAGGTGCTTTGTAACGGCGAAGTCTATGAAGCCGAGCACATCATCCTGGCGGCCGGATCGATCCCGTCAAGGATACCTATCGAAGGGGCAGAGCTTGCGATCAGTTCCGATCATATCCTGGAAGGCAAGGCTGCCTTCATCGAGTCGCTCATCGTCATCGGCGGCGGTGTCATCGGCTCCGAGATCTCGGATGCCTTGAACTGTTTCGGCACGAAGGTCACGATCATTGAGATGGCCGATCGGCTCATCCCGACTCTGGACAAGGACCTCGGTCAGCGGCTTGGCATGTTTTTCAAGAAGAAAGGGATCGATGTCTATCTTTCTTCTGCCGTAAAGAAGATCGAAGAGGAAGACGGGGAAAAGAAGGTGACCTTTACCGATAAGGCGGGAAAGGAAGTCTGTCTCAAGGCAAAGGAAGTCCTGCTGGCGGCCGGCAGAAGGGCTGCGGTCGAAGGGCTTGTTGAAGACAGCGTTGGCTTGCAGATACAAAGGGGCGTCCTCGCGGATGAAAACGGAAGGACCAATATCGGAAACATCTATTGCATCGGCGATGTAAGAAGCGGAAATATCCAACTGGCACATGTCGCGGAAGCACAGGGCAGAAACATCATCGATCTCATCCTCGGAAACAAGCCGCATATCGACATGTCGGTGATCCCGTCAGGCATCTACACCGATCCTGAGATCGCAAGTGTCGGGATCAGTGAAGAAGAGCTCAAGGCCAAAGGCATCGCATATACAAGTAAGAAGGCTCTGACCGGAGCAAACGGCAGATGTCTGATCGAAAATGCCGAGAGCGGATTCGTCAAACTGCTGATCGCTGATGGAGTCATCGTCGGCGCATCGATCGTCGCACCGCACGCAACGGAGCTCATTTCCGAGCTTGCTGTAGCGATCGAAAAGAAGCTTACACCTGAACAGCTGAGTGAAGTCGTACATCCGCATCCGACGATCAGCGAACTGCTGAGAGATGCGGCGGAAGCATAATAAACAATAAAAGAAAGGAAGCAGAAAAAATGGCAGATCTTATGAAATTGCATGATCTTGAAAAGAAAGAAAGAACGACGCTTTTTGAAGGCGTCTATACCTGTCCGGTATGCGGCTGCAAGAAGATCAACGTGAAGACCTCTTATTCTTCAAGCAGGATCGTAAAAGATTTCCATTGTGAAGGATGCGGTCATCGCTGGAACAACCTCGAACAGGACTCTGCAAAAGAAGATCAGCTTTCTTAGTAAAATGACATCGCGTTTGCGATGTCATTTTTCTCTGGCAGCTCTTTGAAAAAAAAGAGGATGTTTTCCTAACAAAAAAATGCAGACCCTGAGGTCTGCATGAGGAGAGCTCTTTAGTTTGGAGCGGATACCTTGGAATCGACGTGCATGCCCATACCTGCAGTATGTGCGGAGACATCGGATGCCAGGTATAAGACGGCGTTGGCAACTTCTTCCGGAGTCGCATAGCGCTTGTCCATCGCATAATTGCCTGCCAGCATCGCCATCGCTTCTTCATGTGTCATACTGTCACCGAAGAAGTCTTTTTCGATCCTGAGCATCATCGGGGTATCGACCGGACCCGGGCAGACATAGTTGACATGAACGCCGACAGGACCAAGTTCCATCGCAACGCATTTCGTCAGGCCGGCAACGGCATATTTGGATGAGACGTAGGCGCTGTTTCCGGCAGTCGGTTCATAAGCCGCAGCGGATGCGACGACGACAACGGCACCGGATTTGTTTTCGATGAGAGTCGGTGCTGCGTATTTCATCATCAGCATGACGGAGAATACATTCAGCATGTATGTCTTTTCAAACAGTTCGAGTTCCATATCCTGGACCGGATGTGCCTTTCCTTCGTAGCCGGCATTCGGAACGACGATATTGATGGTACCGAAATGTGCTTTGGCAGCTTCAACGAGGTTTTTGATGTCTTCTTCCTTGGACATATCGGCAACAAAGCCTGCGACCTGACCTTCTTCAGCTTCAAGCGTCGGAAGCAGGGCATCGATCTTTGCCTGGGAAGTGGAAGAGAATGCAACTTTGGCACCTTCTTTCAAGAAACCTTTGACGATGGCTGTACCGATGCCGCCGGTACCGCCGGTAATAAGAACTACTTTGTCTTTCAGTTTAAGATCCATAATTTTTTATCTCCTTCTTCATTTATTTTACACGCGTTTTTAAGGATGTCACGCAATAATATTAGCTCTGACTAACCATTTTTTCGGATACCGCGAAAAATAAAAAACAAATGCCATATGGCATTTGTTCGAAACTGCGATATAGGACCTTGAGACTAACGGTTTCTGGCAAACAGGAAGTAATAGGTGACTCCGCCTAAGAATAAGGGATTGAGCAGGTCATTGGTGAAGGAGAACTGGTATGGTTTGTGTAAGAGGGCAAAACAGACCAGATAATCCAGCAGGTTGTATACGACAAAGAATACCAGTACATAGAGTATTCCGTTGAGAAGTTTCTTGTTCATAACGATCCTCCGTATATTCATTATAGAACGGGATCGTTTTTTTCTTTTGCAAAGAAATTGTATGTTTTTTGTAAAGCGCTCAGCCCAAGACCCTGATCCGATCCCGATGGGCGAAGAATAAAAAAGACTTCCTTTTCGGGAAGTCTAGAGCTTCATATAAAAATGCAGTATCCGATCCAGTTTTTCGGAAAGAGAAGTGTTGTTTTCGATCCAGCAAAGCAGGGAATCCTTTCTTGAATAGGAGTTTCCATAGACGATGTTCATGATCAGTCCCCTGTCACAGTTTTCCTCTTCCAGGATCTTTATGAGAAGATCGAGGATCTTTTCGCCGTTTTCTTCTTTCAAGGTCAGAGTGCTTTGTAAGATCCGGACGATATCGGAAAAGGGGATCCAGGCTTTCGAGAGATCTTCTTCTGCTTTTTCGAAATACTCGGCGATCAGTTCCTGACGCCACGACTCGAAGGTATCCTTAGGGATCTGCAGCGAGGCGAACTCGTGATACTTGGAAGGTTCTTCTCTGCCCATCATGAACAGCCATCCTCTGTAATGCCGAAACAGGGATCGGGCTTCTTTTAAATCCATTATTGCTTTTCGAGTTCGTCTCTTGTTTCGATCAGGCACTTCACGACATGATCGATGTCTTCCTTAGAGTGGTTGGCACAGACCTGGGTACGGATCCTGGCTTTGCCTTTCGGAACGACCGGATAGGAGAAGGAAACGACATAGATGCCTTTCTCTCTCATCTTGGCTGCGTACCTGCCGGCTTTGATCTCGTCATATAACATGATCGGTACGATCGGATGGACGCCGTCGATGATGTCAAAGCCGTTCTCTTTGAGTTTTGCACGATAGTACTGGGTGAGTTCCATCAGGTGCTTTCTCAGTTCCGAGCTTTCTGATAACATATCGAAGAGTTCGATCGATGCGCCGGCGATGGCCGGAGCCAGGGTGTTGGAGAAAAGGTATGGTCTGCTTCTCTGCCGTAAGAGATCGATGATCTCCTTCCTGCCGGAAGTATAGCCGCCGGAAGCTCCGCCTAAAGCTTTTCCTAAAGTACCGGTGATGACATCGACTCTTCCCTGCACGCCGCAGTATTCGACGGAACCGCCGCCGTTTTCGCCTAAGAAGCCTGCCGCATGGGAATCATCGACCATGACCAGAGCTCCGTATTCGTCTGCCAGATCGCAGATGCCCTGCAGGTTGCAGATGATGCCGTCCATCGAGAAGACGCCGTCCGTGGCGATCATCTTGATGCGCGCACCATTGGCGTCAGCTTCCCTGAGCTTTTCACGCAGGTCGTTCATGTCATTGTTCTTGTAGCGGTAGCGTTTTGCCTTGCACAGACGCACGCCGTCGATGATCGAGGCGTGGTTGAGCTCATCGGAAATGATCGCATCTTCTTCGCCAAGCAATGTTTCAAATAAGCCGCCGTTGGCATCGAAGCAGGAAGAATAAAGAATAGTATCTTCCGTCTTTAAGAATGCGGAGATCTTTGCTTCCAGAGTTTTATGGATATCCTGCGTACCGCAGATGAAACGCACGGATGCCAGGCCATAGCCTTTTTCATCGTAGGTTTTCTTTGCGGCATCGATGAGCCTTTGCGAATTGCCTAAGCCCAGGTAGTTGTTGGCGCACATGTTGAGCAGCTTTTCGCCGTTTTCCATCAGGATATAAGCACCTTGCGGCGAGACGTATGGCGCTTCGGCTTTGAATAAACCGGCTTCCTTTATCTCTTCAAGGGTCTTTGCGTAATAGTTCAATGTTTCGTTTCTGTTCATAACTGTTCCACCTTATCGATATTCGTCCAATCCAGGATGACTTTTCCGGAGTTGCCGGATAACATTGCGTCAAATCCTTTCTGATAGTCAGTGATGTCATAGCGGTGTGTGATGATCTTTGAGATATCGAGTCCCGCTTCGATCATCGTGGTCATCTTGTACCAGGTATCCCAGACCTTGCGTCCGTAGATGCCTTTTAAGTTGAGTCCGGAGAAGATGACATGTTCCATATCGACTTCCGTCGTATCCGGCAATAATCCTAATAATGCGATATTGCCGCCGTTCTTCATGTTGTGGATCATCTGGTTGAGTGCACTTGGTGCCCCAGACATTTCAAGACCGACATCGAAGCCTTCGGTCATGCCGATATCTTTCATGACGTCTTCGAGTTTTTCTTTCTTGAGATCGACGACCCTGGTCGCCCCCATGGTCTTGGCCATTTGAAGGCGGTAGTCGTTGAAATCGGTGACGACGACGTGTCTTGCCCCGGAGAATTTGACGATGGCCGCTGCCATGCAGCCGATCGGTCCGGCACCGGTGATCAGGACGTCTTCACCTAAGACATCATAGGTCAGAGCGGTATGCGTCGCATTTCCATACGGATCGAATATGGCATAGAGCTCTTCCGGGATGTTCTTCCTGGTCTTCCAGACGTTGACGTAAGGGATGACCAGATATTCCGCAAAGGCGCCGTTGCGGTTGACGCCGACACCTTTGGCATTCCGGCAGTTTTCCCTGTGACCCTCGAGACAGTTGCGGCATTTTCCGCAGGTGATATGTCCCTCGCCGGAGACGATGTCGCCGACGTTGAAACCTCTGGCACCCGGTCCGGTCTCGACGACTTCACCGACATATTCATGTCCGATGGTCAGTCCCGGAACGATGGTCTTCTGTGCCCATTTGTTCCACTGGTAGATGTGCACATCGGTACCGCAGATCGCTGTCTTGCGGATCTTGATCTTGACATCGTTGTAGCCGACTTCAGGGATCGGAACGCGCTTTGGCCAGATACCGACTTCCGGTTTCTCTTTGACCAGAGCCCACATAGTATTATCGTTGTTTTCCATAGATACTCCTCTTGACTTCATTATAGTCCATTTAAGGTATCGGTGCCTCAAAGAAAAAAGAAGATCAAATCTGTGCGAAAATAAAAACAGAGATGGTATTGTTGAATCATATGAAAACTATGAATAAGTTCAGGATCTTTCTCAATATCGCTTTGCCGCTGATCATCATCTACGAGTGGCTCGATATGTTCTGTTTTGCGGAAGAAAACGTCCTTTCGACAAGAGGGATCGCTTCTTTGAAGTACTTTACGATCCTTTCCAATTTCCTGGAGGCTTTTGCCTGCGCATGGTGGCTGTATAAGAAAAATGAAGTGCTCAAGTATGTGGCAAGCGTATCGGTGATGCTGACATGCATCGTGGTCATCGTCTTCTTAGGTCCGCTGTTTGGCTATCGGCTGATGTATGCCGGACCGAATCTCTGGTTCCATCTGCTGGTACCGCTGGCAGCGTTATTTGAAGTGCTGTTTCTTGTCAAACGCAGCTATACAAAGAAGGAAAACCTCTATGCGGCTTTGCCGATGGCGGTCTATGGGATCTTCTATGTGGGAAACAATGTCATCAACGGCATCGGACAGCGGCCTCACAGCAATGACTGGTATGGCTTTCTGAGCTGGGGCTATCCGATCGGTGTCATGATCTATTTCATCATTCTGGCTGTGACCTATGGGATCGGCTTCATCATCCGGAAACTGAACGATCTTTATGATCGTGACCGATAAATCGAAACTTTGATCAAGAGGGATAAGCTTATGAAAAAACAGATACTGATGATCATCATGACGGTCCTGCTTCTTGGAGGCTGTAACAGAAAACAGGAGTGGCAGCTTCATTATGAGCAGGCTGAGAAACTGGCGGAAGAAGGAAACCATGGCCTGGCACTGGAACAGATGGATGCGGCGATCGCCTTAAAAAGCGATGATCCCGCCCTTTATCTGATGAGAGCCTATTGCCACATCTATAACCGGGGAAAAGAAAAGGGGAAAGTAACGATCGATCCGGTCTCAAACTACGATCAGGCGATGATCGACCTGCAGCATGCGCTGGACCTCGATCCCGACAATGAGGATCTGAAACAGGAGATCGCGCAAGGAAGAAAGGCAGCGGAAGATTTCCGGGAAGCGATCAATAATGTTGCCGGGGAAGTACTCATCGAAAAAGCGGAAACGGAAGAAAACGAGAGCTGTACCCCTGTCTGGGATGTGGACTATGCCTATACGAAAGCCTATTTCAGAGATGGCGAACTTTCGGCCTGCTACGCGTTTGATGAAAAGAGCAGACAGATCTACGGCGATAATTACCACATCGTTGCCGGAAAGACAGATACATTGCATATGCGCACTTACTATGAAGGAGATACAGAGCGTATCATCAAAGAGGAATACCGCTACGATTCGACACCGAACGTCGGCATCTATGAGGGAAAAAACTATGTAAAGATCTTTGAATACGATGACAACGGCAATCTTTCAACGGTGACTTTTCACCATGTCGATGACAGGGTCATACGGGTCGATCATTATACGCAAGGGTCGCTGGCATATACGGAAAACATCGATCTGAATACCGGTGAGGTCAGCATCGAAGAACATGATCCGCTGCTGTCCAAGCCTGCGCAAGAGCTGGAAGAATGGGAAAAGGAATTTGAAGCGTCGATCGGTTTTTCCAACAGCGGCGATACTGGTAAGGCGATCGAACACCTGTCTGAGGCGATACGGCTTGCCCCTGACAAGGCGTTCTTATATACCAATCGGGCTGTGGAATATCTGAGAGCTTCTTTCAACGGAGAAGATATCGATGTACAAGATCCCAAAAAGATCTATGATCTGGTAAGTGAAGACCTGAAGAAAGCGGAAGAGCTGCTGCAGGAGGGCGAAGAACCGGCGGTCTCAGTGGAATTTGTGAGAGATATGCTGGAGGATTGGAAAAAGATCGTTTCTTTTGAAGGGTAAAGGATACATAAAGAAGACCGCAGAAGGATCATGATGAGATCTGACTGCGGTCTTTTGTTGTGACTATAAGATCTGTCCGTTGGATTCGATGACTTTCTTGTACCAGTAGAAAGAATCTTTTTTATATCTTTTATAGGTGCCGTTTCCTTCATCATCGGCATCGACATAGATGAAGCCGTATCTCTTGGCCATCTCACCGGTCGAGCAGGAGACGACATCGATCGCCGTCCAAGGGGTGTAACCGATGAGGTCGACACCGTCATCGATCGCCAGACGCATCTGTTCGATGTGTTCTCTGATGTAGGCGATGCGGTAGTCATCGTGGATCATGCCGTTTTCAAAGACGTCTCTGGCACCGATGCCGTTTTCCGTGACCATGATCGGAACGCCATACCTGTCATAGATGTGGTTGAGCGTGTATCTTAAGCCGATTGGGTCGATCTGCCAGTTCCATTCGGTCGCCTTGAGATAAGGATTCTTGGCACCGCCCATGATGTTGCCGGAGACCTGTTCGGCATCTTTCTGCACGGTGATGCAGTTGGACATGTAGTAAGAGAAGGAATAGAAATCGCAATGTCCTTCTTTCAGAAGCTCGAAATCTTCCGGTTCCGTAATGAAGTGGATGTCATTCTTTTCGAAGTAGCGCTTCATATAGTAAGGATAGACGCCTTTGATCTGTACATCGCCGGAGAAGCGGTTGCGCAGCTGGTCTTCTTTCTGGGTTGCCAGGATGTCTTCCGGATTGGGGGTGAGCGGATAGACGGTGATGTGGCAGATCATCGTGCCGAAGCAGAAGTTTGGATTGATCTTTTTTCCTTCAATGACGCATTTTGCGGACGCGACGAACTGGTTGTGCAATGCCGCAAATCTCTTATCCGGGTCATCGACCTGGTTGGAGAAGTCTTCCGTGCCCGGATTCTTGATGCCGCCGTGGTTCCAGTTGCCGACGGATGTCGTCAGGTCGTTGATCTCGTTGAACGGGATCCAGTATTTCACGTAATCTTTGTAGCGTTTCATGATGGTGACCGCAAATCTCAGATAATAGTCGATCACTTTCCTGTCGACCCAGCCGTCGGTCGCCGATACCAGATGAAGAGGCATCTCGTTATGGTAGATCGTGACCAACGGTTCCATATTATATTTCTTTAATTCTTTGAAGACTTCATCGTAGAACTTCAGGCCTTCTTCGTTCGGTTTGTCATCGTCGCCGTTTGGAAAGATACGGGCCCAGGAGATCGACATGCGGTACATCTTCATGCCCATTTCATCCATGAGGGCGATGTCTTCCTTGAAGTGATGGTAGTAGTCGATTGCTTTGTGGCTTGGATAATAGTATTTATTTTCATCGATTTCTAATGTGATCTTGCGCGGCGTGTGATGGTCGCCGGCGACCATTGCATCGGCAAGGTTGGCTCCTTTTCCGTCTTCATTCCATGCGCCTTCGATCTGATTGGCAGCAGTAGCACCGCCCCAGTAGAAATTTTCGGGGAAGGGTCTGATCGTGTCGTTCATTTTGTTTTCCTTATTACTATACGTAATATTTTCCTTTCCGATTCTGATTATAACAATAAATAAATTAAAATGAAATAAATTTTAGTCAAATTTTATGTAATCGCTTAAAAAATAAAAAAATTTACATTTTTTTGTTGACGAATGAAATATCATAATGCTAAGATGAATTCAGATAAAAAATATTTTAGTAGGAGTAGAGAAATGAACGAAAAGATCTATACCGAAAATGCTCCGGCAGCTATCGGCCCGTATTCACAGGCTGTCAAGTGCGGCAACATGCTGTTTATGTCCGGGATGATCCCTGTCGATCCGACGAGCAACACGCTGGTCGAGTCTGAGATCAAAGTCCAGGCAAAGCAGATCATGAAGAATATCGAGGCCGTATTATCGTGTGCCGGCTATACCGTTGATGATGTTGTGAAGACGACCTGCTTCCTGGCAGATATCGGTGACTTCGCAGCCTTCAATGAAGTTTACGGAGAGTACTTTACAAGCAAGCCTGCCAGATCCTGTGTTGCAGTGAAGGATCTGCCGAAAGGTGCGCTTGTGGAAGTTGAGGTAATTGCTTCCAAATAACATTGGGAAAGGGGAAAAATTATGGCAAAAGCTTCAGTAAAAGAAATCGTTGAAAAGCTCGGCGGTCTTGACAACATCGCTTCAGCTGCTCACTGCGCAACTCGTCTGAGAGTTACGACAAAAGACAAATCCAAGGTCGAACTTGACGCCCTCAAGAAACTCGACGGTGTCATGGGTGTCGTCGACGGCGCTACCCAGACGCAGATCGTCATCGGTGCCGATGTCGCTGATGTCTACAGAGAATTCTGTGACTACACCGGCGTTTCCGAAGAGGAAGAAGTCTATGACGCAAAGGCACTCAAAGAAGACCTCAAAGGCAAGAAGGGTGCAGGCCTGACACTGTTCTTCGAAACAGTCGCAAGGATCTTCAACCCGATCGTTCCGGCTCTGGCCGGCTGCGGTTTCCTGTCCGCTATCATCATGGTCGCGATGGCATTCGGTGCTTCCATGCAGTCCGAGACATTCGCAACCTTCGTTGCCATCTCTATGGCAGTCTTCACATTCATTCCGTTCTTACTGGCATCTTCTACCGCAAAGGTATTCAAGATGAACGAATACGTCGCTTTGACGATCTGTGCGGCTATGATGGCTTCCAAATGGTCAGGTCTCATCGCTGCCGGTACGGAATACTACCACTTCTTAGGTATCCCGTTCAGAGTCGTTGATTATTCTTCCTCTGTCTTACCGATCGTCTTTGCGGTCATCGTTGCTTCCTATATCGAAAAAGGCCTGAACAAGGTCGTCAAGGGACCTCTCAAGATCATCATCGTTCCTGCTTTCACGATCTTATTCGGCACTATGATCACATTCTGGACTGTCGGTCCGATCACTTACGCTATCGGTCAGGCTATTGCCAACGGTATGAACTGGCTGTTTGAACATGGCGGTCCGATCGCCGGCTTAGTCTATGGCGGTATCTACTCCTCCATGGTCGTCTTAGGTATCCACCACGGTATGGTCCCTGTTCTGACACAGATGATCGCCAACCAGGGCTTCAACTTCGTATCTCCGACTTCCGGTTCTGCCAACATCGGTCAGGCCGGTGCGGCATTCGGTGTCTGGCTCAAGACGAGAAACCAGCAGAAGAAGGCCAACGCCGCTTCCGCTTGTATCGCAGCCTGTGTCGGTATCACTGAACCTGTCATCTACGGTGTCACCGTACCAAGCGGCAAGCCGTTCTTCTTCGCAGCCATCGGCGGTGCTGTCGGCGGCTTCATCGCAGGTCTGTTAAGATTAAAGGCATACGCAATGGGCGGTCCTTCCTTCTTAAACTTCGGTATGTTCTTAGGCGGCGAAAACGCAGTCACCAACTGTCTGTTAGTCATGGTCTGCTTCACGATCGCCTTCGTCGTTGCTGCAGTTCTCACATACCTCTTCTGGAATCCTGAAGAAGCTGAATAATCTGAATATCGATTAAAGTAAAAGCGGGAGCCCATGGTTCCCGCTTCTTACCTATCTGGAGGATATTATGAACATCAGAGAAAAAATGATCCCGTCGTTTGCCAAAGCGCAGGGCGGTCTGTTTGCGCAGGTGGAAAAGGCCGATGTCGGCGCTTCCTACCAGGAAATGGAAAAACAGGGCATTGCCCTGATGGGCTGGGCCGATCCGTTCATGCCGGATCGTTCGATGCCGGATTTTGTGGAGGAAGCTCTGGTCAAAGCGATACGCAGCGACTCCGCTCCACACTATACCGCACCGATCGGCAACCCGCAGCTCAAGGAACTGATCGCTGAAAAGCTGGAAAAACAGAACGGCTTAAAAGTCGATGCGCAAAGAAACATCCTGATCACTCCGGGTTCCGATTCCGGTCTCTATTTCGCACTGGTTCCGTTCGTTGCGGATGGCGATGAGGTGATGATCCCGTCTCCTTCCTATCCGAACAATTATCTCGATATCGAAACGATGGGCGGAAAGATCGTCGAGATCTGCCTGCATGAGGAAGACGGATATCAGCTCGACATCGAGCAGATGAAAGAAAAACTGACCGATAAGACCAAGCTCGTCCTTCTGACGCATCCGAACAATCCGACGACGATCGTCTATAACAGGAAGTCGTTACAAGGACTTCGCGATTTCATCGTTGAAAATGATCTTATCTTAGTCGTCGATCAGGCGTTCGAAGATTTCACATATGAAAACGAGATGATCACACCGGCTGCCATGGATGGCATGTTTGAAAGAACGGTAACGGTCTTCTCCTTCTCCAAAGGCATGGGCTTATCGGGACTTCGTGTAGGCTATATCGTCGCCCACGATCAGATCATGGATGCGATGTATGCCAACGCGGTCGGCGTCATCGGTGCCACTTCCACGGCTGCCCAGATCGCCGTGATGGAAGCACTGAAACATCCGGAGTTCATGAAGACATTTGAAAATGCCTATGAATACAGAAGACATCAGGCTTACGAGATCCTCAACGCCGTACCGGGCGTGCATGTGGCACTTCCGGAATCCGGTTTCATGTGCTGGGTCGACGTCTCGAAACTTGGAAGTTCTTCCGACATCGTCTCCTATCTTGTCAAAGAGGCCAAGGTCTCGGTCAATGACGGCGTCAACTACGGTCCGGGCGGCGCAGGCCACCTGCGCATCATCCTCGGCGTCTACAAAGACGATCAGCGTGTCGTCGATGCACTGAACAGGATTGCATCTGCACTGAAAAAATACCCATATTCACATTGATTTTTTTCAGTCATTCATTAGATAATGAAACTGATGAAACAAGTGAAACTGACAAAGACCGACCGTCAGATCCTGCATTCCTACATTCCAGTGCTGGATGGTCTGGCAAATTATCTCTCTTCCTGTTACGAGCTGGTCTTACACTCGTTAGAAGACTTTGACCATTCCGTCATCTGCATCTACAACGGCGAACATACCGGCCGTAAAGTCGGTGCGCCGATCACGGATCTGGCTTTGAAGATGCTGGAACAGATCGAAGAGGGACATGTGGATTCCTTAGTCTACTTTTCAAGGAATGCCAAGGGCGAACCTTTGAAATCAACGACTCTGGCGATACGCGGAGAAGGAAACAAGGTCATCGGATTATTGTGTATCAACATGTACATGAACGTACCGCTCATCGACATGATCAACTCCTATGTGCCGGATTCCGCGCTCAATTCCCATTCCTTCACGGAGACCTATACGCAGAACCCGGATGAACTGATCGAATCGACTTTGGAAGAAGAAAAGCTTTCCGTCCTATCGGATTCGACGATACTTCCTTCCAATAAGAACAAGATCATCATCGAACGGCTCTACGACAAGGGCATCTTCCAATTGAAAGATTCCGTCATCAAGGTCGAGAAACTGATGGGCATCTCCAAGAATACGATCTACATGCACATACGGAATCACAAAAAGAATCTGAAAGAAAACTAGAGATCGCAAGATCTCTTTTTCTAAAAGCCAGAAACGATATTCTTGAAGTCTGCCGGCTTATCGGTGAGGCGGAAGCCAAGGTCCATGACTCTGATATCGAACATATCCACTTCCATGAAGTGGGAACGATGGATGCGATCGCCGATGTGACGGCAGCCTCCTATCTGATCGATAAGTTAGGTGTTGATAAGATCATTGCATCGCCCAGGTCATCCTTCTGGGGATGTCGGGTTCAACGTTTACCTTTGCGGCATTCATCGCCGGCGCTTTGACCAATGCGGTACCGGGCATCGTATTGCAATTGCTGGTACTGCCATTCCTTGTCAATACGTTCAAGAACAACCGCTATTCCGCTTTGAAGAAAGCATAGCGATCGTTTCATTCAAATAACGAAAAAAAGTTCAAGGTCTGCTTCCTTGAGCTTTTTCATATATAAAGGAACATTTTGTCTTCGCATAAACTGATGATTTCGTTTTAGAATAAAAGCAGAAAACAATTTACTCTGATCGGAGAACAATCATATGAATAATTTCCTGCACAAGCTGCTGCTCATCCTTATGTGTCTGAGCCTTATAAGCACGAATACGATCCTGGCGGAGGACAGCCTTTCGCTGAACGTTGCTTCTGTCTACCTCACCGTAGGTGATCAGGAGAAGAAGAACGTACTGTTTGAGGTCGTGGAACTCGATGCGGATGTGATGACGGATCTCCATTTTGATGTGAGCATTACGGAAAAAGGCAATTATACCTATCAGCTTGTGCAGTATGATGATTCCACGAAACAAAGATACGATGTGCTGACTTCTCCGTCGCAGAGCTTTACCGTCAATACGGCATTGTTGAAAGGCGGTATCCCTTTGTATCTGGGCGTCTTCAATGCAGCAGGAGATGATGTCCTTTACCGTCTTTTGACCATACGTCTTAAAAAAGGAAAACTCTCGCAAAGTTTCCCGGAACAGATCACTTCACAATATGATTCTGCCATCCAGGTGAAGATGGATGAACTTCTTCCGGGCATGAACTTCAACCTGCCACCGTATTTTCTGCCGATCAGTGCCAAGGCATATACCGACGGACGTTTCGTCCTGGGTATCGGTCTGAATTCCAGCAATACGTCTTTCTGGGCGGAGGCGGCAAAAGGAAAGATCGGGACTGGCGCTACCCATTCCGATCTGGAGAAAGCTTTCTATGGTGACAGTGCGAAAAGAAGTGCGGTCACCGGCAAGAACATGGGCTTCGTCTTTGACGCAGCCGGCTGGGTACAGGGCAATTCCTATACCAACGAACCGTTAAAGGGCGAACTGAACGTTTTCATCGGCTCCGGTTTCATGGCGTCGGGACAGTATGCGATACTGACCTTTGATGTCACGGCGACCGGCGGAGCCAATGGCGTACTGCAGTTCGATCTGAAATACAACGAAGAAAAAAGCAAGTATGACTTCATCGTGGACCGCTTCGGCATCGGTGTCAAACTGGGTCTTGAACTCTTCGGCGGCGTAGGCATCAGTTCTCTGATGAGCTTCGGCATCTATGGTGCCGGATCGATCGCCGGCTATACGATCTTCTATCCGAGCACAGAACTGGATTCTCTGGTCCTTGCCGGCGAATGCGGCTTCAAAGTCAAACTCTTTTCCAGGACGCTGTTCTCCTTTGCGCTGGTATCCGGAAGCCACGACTTCGTGCGTAAGACCAACAACGGCGTATTGAACCTTGACGGGTCCGCCGATCTGCAGAGGATGCTGTTAGAGTCCAACTATGCCTCCGTGAAAGGAAACATCGATGAGCCCGACAGCATCGGCAGCTGGTACACCAGCGAAAGTGCGCCGGAACTTTTGAGCGGCTACGAGAGCGATCCGGACTTTGAACATATGATCGCAGAAGGCATCTATGCAGATAACCTGCTGCAGGTCGTCGATACTTCTTCCGCCAACTTATATACGAGCAATGCCGTATTTTTGGGCAGCGATCCGTCAAGAGCCAACGGCAACCGCTCAAGGGTGATGAACTTCTATTTTGATGAAAACAAGAACTTCATTTCCGATCCTGCCTGGGCTTGCGATGATGACGGGACTGCCGACTTTGATCCGTACACCTTCCGCAGCAGGGACGGGGAAGTCTATCTGCTCTGGCGGAATGCCATGAATGAACTTAATGCGGATTCTACCGTAGCGCAGATCGCTTCAAGCACCGACATCTATATCGCCAAACACCAGGCTTCCAATTCCTGGACCGGCGCAACGAGAGTCACCGATTATGCCTTCAATGAGAATGGCGTCTTTGCCTCGGAAGCGGTCGTCTATGATTCTTACGAAGGAAGGCCGGCCGTTGCCTATTGCCTTGCGGATGTCAACGATCCTCTGTCTTTGAATGAGGGATATACCCATGACATCTATACCGCAGTGTATGAAGAAGGCGCATATCGAAACAGAAAGTTGTTCTCTTACACGGGCTCCATCGATTCCTTCGATGCGGCAGGCAAGAGCACTTCCGATGTTTTTGCGATCACATCCACCCACACCGGTGATGACGGCACCAAGACTTCGATCCTTTCCGTATACGAAGGCGAAAACAAGATCTTTGAAAGAAGCGGCGCATACAACGGAAAGTTCCTTGATTACGGTGAGGGTCACATCCTGACCTGGATGGAAGGCGGAAGTCTCTATGGCATAGATGACTTTTCATCGCAGAACGTTCAAAGGATCACACCGGAAGACATCAGGATCCCATCCAACAACTATAAGATCTACGGACGCTTCGGCGGATCTTCCTATGTCGTAATCATGTGCACTGCTTCCAAAGACAGCAGTGAAGATCTTTATGCGATCTTCTCGAGAGACGGCGGCGACACCTGGGCAAAGACCGATCTGACCGACATCAAGGAAAATGCCCTGGTCAACGCATCGGCACTGATGTTCACCAAACAGGATGAACCGATCCTTTTCTACAGCGTACAGAACTATGAAGCGAACTACGATCCGGCAGTTCTTGACGCATCGAACTATCTGGAAGGGAATCTGCTTTCATCGGGCTTTGAAGGTCTTCAGACTTTAAGCTTAGGCGAAGAGGATCCGCGTTTCTCGGATACGCATACCGATCTTTACGTCAAGGCAAGAAAAGCCAACCATCGCATGCAGATCCTTTCCGGCAGCTTCGATGACGAAGATTCCGCAAGGAAAGGAAACGATATCCCATTCACACTGAAGATCCGCAACAACGGATTATATCCGGTCGAGGAAGTCACGCTGTATAACGGCGGCGAGTATCTTACGACACTGCCCGTCTCACTCAGACCGGGGGAAGAGACCGAGGTCCACGCATCCGTACATCTGAGCGCAGATGCTACGAATGAAGCGCAGACCTTCGAGATCGGCATTTCCGGTTTCAATGAAGGCATCGATTCTTCGCTTCCTGTCACTTTGGGAATAGGCCACGTCAGTGTGCTTTACAGTCATGACCTCGTCTATATGAATGAGGACTTAAGCTGGGAGGTGTTAAACGAAGGCTTCGCAGACAAGACCTTACATACCTATATATATGACGCAAATACGAATGAGCTCGTATATGAATATCACATGGATATCCCTGCAGGCCATCACAAGAGCGGATCCTATATCGATCTCAAGGGCCTCTGGCGTCAGAACGGACACACCGACCTTGCGGCATATCTGCTGGTCAACGATGAAAAGATCGAAGATGTCGATTCGACAAGAAAGGTCAGCTTCTCTTCGATTGAAGAGATCTACATACAGGACTTCTCAGATCTGTATAACAGAAATTCACCGGCGCATGCACCACAGCCTGAACCGGCGGTCGAAGAACCTGTCTACGATCATGAACCGATACAAGGCGAATACAAAGTTCCTGTGACGTATGTGACCGATAATGGCCCGGTATCGAAAAGAGAAGAAAGACCGGAAAAGGAAGAAAAACCAAAACCGCAGGAACCGGAAGTCCAAGTGCCGGAAGAAGTGCCGGAACCGGAGATCGAAGAACCCGCGAAAGGTCATGGCATCCCGTTACTGTGGTACATCCTGATCCCTGCGATCCTTATCTTCCTCCTTCTTCTGTTCATCCTGTTTGTCGTCCTGAGAAGAGAAAGAGAATCTGAAGAAGAATAAACAAAGAAGCTGTCACTCCCCGGATCGATGAAGATCGATCCAAGAGGTCCTGACAGTTTCTTTTTTTGTACGATATGGGAAAAGATATTTTGTACGGTCCGGAATTGTAAAATCGTATCAAAAAAGTACAAATACGAACTTTTTGTAACTTTACAAAGGCTTTACAATTGCGGATTTGTTGCAAAGTTTCAGTAAAATGTACTTAGAATTATGGCCGACTAGGCTTTGAGCAACATAATAATTCTGCACAGTAAATATTCTGACTCGTACGGGCCAGAAAGATCAGTATACCCTCCGGTATACAAAATTTAGTTTAACTCCAAAGAAAGCGAGGAACTATGAGCCCAATCGGCAAGTTTATCCGCAGCCGCGCCACCGGTTCCCCCGGCGTCATCACGGGCATCACACGTGACAGGCTGTCTGTTTCGTTCCGCTATGCTGGCATCGTCGATCTTCCGATCAAAAAGTATGACCAGCTTCTGGAGATGAAACCTGAAGTAAAGGATGCGATCGAGAAGTACAGAGAGTCCGTAAAAAGGACCAGAAGAAAGAAGACCGTCGAACCGCAGATCGAAGTGATATCCGGCAAATAGACGGTAAAAAGCAGTAAAAGAACAGACCTCTTTTTGATAAGAGGTTTTGCCATCTTTACGGGCACCGTTTTTTAAGGCGGCAAAAACGAAAAATGAAAGCATCCGCTTTCCAGACAAAGGTATTCCGATTTCGCGCAAGGTCGTCCGGCTGCCGGCTTCCTTATTTCAAAGATGTTACAACATCGCATTTACTCCTTCCAGACAATACCCCTAACAATCAGAATTGTCAGGCGGCATCCTGTTTACTTGCTGCAGGAAAGGGTGACTGAGCGCGAAATGAAAAAGTGTTTCTGACTGCTTGCCGATACCTCCACAATCATATCTCGGCAGTCTTGAAACACGGATACAGCAAAGCTGAAAAGGCGAAGAGCCTGCTTAAAAGCTAAGACCCTCTCATTGATTCAAAATAAGGCGCTTCGTCTTTCAGCTTCTGAAGATCCTTCTCTGTTAAAATGGAAAAGGATCCTTATGAACGGTAGACTTGAATTCAGGATCATAGACAGAGGCAGTCATGATCTTGCGGATATCCAAAGACTTTATGAGAGATCCTTTCCGGAAAATGAGAGGATCCCTTTTCATATACTGCTGAAGCAGAAAAGATCGCAAGCCCTTTTCCATGCGGCGTATGAGTGCGAAAAGCTCATCGGCCTCTATCATGTCTTTCTGGGAGATGAGGTGAACTATCTTTCCTACATCTGCGTCGATCCTGCCTTTCAGAATCAGGGGGCAGGCACTGCGATCCTGAAACACATCCATGACACTTATGCAGACAAGCCGATCGTGGTCGATATCGAAGAGGTCAATCCCGACGATGACAACTACATCGAAGAAGTGCGGCGAAGACTCTTCTATGAGAAAAACGGCTATACGAGTACCGGTATCTTTTATCATTTCTTCGATGTGGATTATGAACTTCTCTCCTATGGCGGTATCGTGAGCCGTCAGATGTGGATCGATCTGACGCTGAAGATCTGGGGACAGAGGGCCAAAGGTGCCCGCTACAAGGAAAGGTGAGATCATGAAAAAGCGATATGTATTTTCCGCTGCGGCGATCCTCATCGATCTGGCGGCGATGTTTCTGTTTCCGAAGTTTCCCGATGTCTTCTTTCCTTTCTATCGGGATCTTTCCAAAGCCTGGATCGGTTTGTTGAGCCGCTTGTGTTCTTTTATGAAGATCGCCCTGTGGGACATCGGTGCACTGGTGCTTGCCGTTACGGCGATCGCTAGTCTGATCTATGTGATCACAAAGAAGCGTTCCTTTTTCAACTGGCTGTCTCATGTCCTTGCTGCCGTTTCGATCCTATTGAGCATCGCGATACTGGGATGGATGCTGAATCATTACGCACCGAAACTGAGTGAAGAGCTTTCTTTGAATGTGAAGGAATATTCCTACGAAGAGCTCTATGAAAGTACGGAATACTATTACGATATGGCAAGCCTCTATTCTTCTCTCATACCAAGGGATGAAAACGGCCATGCCTTAAAACAGGATTTCTATGAGATGGCGAAGCTGGCCGGTTCTTCCTATGAAAAACTGAAAGATACATATCCGATCTTCAGAGGTTCTGATGTCCCGGTCAAGAAGCTTTCTGTGATCGGCGAATATCTGATGTACAACGGGATCGTGGGCATGTTCATGCCGATCACGGGGGAAGCGGGGGTGCCCGGATCCGTGCCGGTCGTTCCGCTGGCTTTTACGATGGCCCATGAAGCCGGACACCGTCTGGGTCTGGCGGCGGAAGAAGAAGCCAACTTTGCGGCTTTCCTGGCCTGTGCCAACAGTGAGGATGTCCGATTCCTGTACAGCGGTTATTACAATGCCTTCTCCTATTGTTTCTCTGCGTTGTACAGGGCAGATCAGGAAGAAGCTTTGGAACTATACCGATCGAAGGAAGAGATCGGCTATCAGCTCATAAAACTGGATCGGAGCGATACCTATGAGGCCTATCAGAAATACGATTCCCCGCTGCAGGAAGTCTCGGATAAGGTCAATGACACCTATCTCAAGACCTTCTCACAGAAGGAAGGCATACGCTCATATGGCATCGTGACGGATTATCTGATCGCTTGGCATCTTGCGGGAAGATAGTGTATGTTAAAAATGTAATGCAAAGGAGGTCCTTATGTCTGATAAAAAAGAGAAAAAAGAATTCAACGAAGAAGAACTTCTGAAAAAAGTAGAAAAAGCAGCTGCCAGAGGCACTGGCAGATCGACTCTGAAAAATATCCTGATCTCGGCACTTCCGACCCTGCTGGCGATCGGCCTGCTGGCATATCTGGTCGTTCCGAAGATCAATTCCATCAATCAGGGACTCAACAGCGTCTTTCATTTCGATGAACCGGTCGAAGGTCACGACATGACGATCGAAAACGATTCGATCTTCGGCTATACGGCAGCGGATTTTGAAGAAGCGATCCTGGGCGATTCCACCAAGCTGAAAAAACTCGAGGTCTTCAAACAGAAGGTCTCCGATGTTTCCAGCATCACCGATACGGGTCTGCTTAACTGGGGCATCTTCACCAAGAATCAGCTGATCACCTACAACGGTACGGCAGTCTATACGGTGGATCTTTCCGCTCTAAGAAGCACGGATATCAGCTTCAATGAGGAAGAAAAGATGATCACCTTGAAGATCCCGCATGCGGTGCAGGAAGAGATCAACATTCCGGAGGATGAGATACAGTTCGGCGATACCACCAAGGGCTTACTGGCGTTCGGTGATATCAAGATGACGGCCGAGCAGGCAGCGCAGATCCAGGCGGAAGCCAGAAAGAAGATGCAGAAGAAGCTCGATGAGGACAATGTGGCGGCCATCGCCGACCGTTTCGCCAAGCTGAGCGTCTGGGAACTGTACAACCCGATCATCAAAGGCGTCGCCAAAGAGTATTCACTCGAAGTCGTATTTCGATGAAGCAGTTTGAAAAAACTGCTTTTTTGTTGCGGTCATGATGCGGCCGGTACCTTAAAATGAAAAAGGTCATTGAAAAAATGACTTAGGGTGAGGAAAAGTATATGAAAAAAATGATCATGATCCTTCTTGCCGCAATGATGATCGTCGGATTATCAGCATGCGCGCAGAACAAGGAAGAAGAAAAGAAAGAAGAGCCGGCAGCACCGGACGAACCTGCGGAGCAGGCAGAACCGGTCAAGGTACCGGAAGAACTGCTTGGTTCCTACCACGATGAGATCGCCGGCAGAGCTATGCTGGAGCTTTTAGAAAACAAGATCGTCATCGACTGGTCAAGCTCCGCATTTGAAAAAGCACATTTCGATTTCGATATCGTCTATGATGCCGAAAAGAATCAGCTGACTTATGAAAACGGCAAACAGACCAATACGGTATTTGAATCCGACACCAAGTCGACCGTTTCGGAAGTCTACAATGACGGCACCGGTTATTTCGAGATCGCAGACGGAAAACTGATCTGGCATGATGACAAGTCTGAGGGCGCTGAGCCAATCGTCTTTGTCTTAAACGATACGGAATCCGTTCCGGATATGGCCAATCCTTGGACCTATACTGCGGATATCGAAGAAGCTGTAAAAGGTTCTTCCGTCGAATTCGATCCGCCGATCTCCGTTCCGGAAGGCTTTGAACTTACCAAGTACGGCTACAACATCAATGGCATCATCGAAGCCAACTACGAAAGCGAAGACCGCAAGCTGACGGTCCGCAAGTCGGATGTCTACGAAGGTCTTGAACTTTCCGGTGACTACAACAGCTATTCCAAGAACTGGCAGCACTCTCTGAAGGGTCTGGAAGTCGACCTCTACGGTGACGGCGAGACCATCAATATGGCTTTGTTCGGAAACAACGTCGCACATTATTCCGTCACCGTTTCCGACAAGGAATACAAGAAGACCGAAGGCAACGGCATCACCATCGATGAGCTCAATTCTCTTGTCATGGGTATGCAGTAGGAGAAGATAGGATGAGAAACAAGGGGATCATCTTATTATGTATCTTTCTGCTGTCGATGAGCCTGAGCGCCTGTGCTTCCGATTCCGTTCCGGATTTTGTCGGTAAAAACGTTTCGGAAGTCTATAAGTGGTGCTCCGAGATCGACACGAAGTATGCCTGCGAAGTCTCCTACGCCGAAGGCAACGGAGCGGAGAAGGACATCGTCATCGAACAGTCGATCCAGGCAGGCGGCCGTCTGAACTCCAATATCGCGTTCAAGATCTCCAACGGAGCAGTCTCGGAGATCCCGGTCTTATACATCGATGAAGATACGCAGAAATCGGATGTCGAGCTCTGGCGTCAGAACATGGGCATCCAGTCTCTTACCTATATCGAAGAACCGTCCAATACGGTAGAAAAGAACCACGTTATCTCGATCATTCCGGCAGCCGGTATCCGCAAGGATACGCCGGTCACCGTCTATATCTCTTCCGGTCCAAGGAAAGAACTGACACCGGAAGAAAAAGAGATCCGGATCGTCTTCGGCGATTTCATCGGTCTTACGGTGGAACAGTTCGAAGAGAAGGCGATGAAGCTCGGTCTCAAGCCGAATCACAACGTTTCGCGTGACCGTTTCAACAAGGATGTCGCATTCGGCAACATCGCATGGCACGGTTCGGGTACCTATGTTCAGGGCGAAGTCTTCAACTACGGTATCTGCGTCAATGCGATCGAGATCATCGGCGGTACCTACATCGGTCTGAGCGAAGCGGATTTCCAGGCGAAAGCCAGGGATCTCACGCTTTCCCCGAAACACATCTACGGACGTGATGCCTATTCGACAAGGATCGATGAGGGATACATCGTCACGCACGGCTACGGTACTTATGAAAAGGGTGAGGAATGGAAGTACGGCCTCTCTCTGGGTCCGGCAAGAGTCGTATCGGGCTATGAAGGAGCCAGCGAAGAAGCACTGCTCAATTACCTCAACGGCATGGGCCTCAAGGGCAGCCGTTCGACATCGAAGTCGACCACCGTTCCGGAAGGAAGAGTCATCTCCTACAATACCGGTAAGTATTCCTCGGGAGATACCGTCTCCTATGTGATCTCGGCAGGTTATGACGTCTATGTCACCGTTCCGGATTTCAAGGGCGAGACAGAGTCTTCGCTGCTGGAATTCATTCGCGGCAGCGGCCTCAATGTCGGTATCCGTACGGTACAGTCATCGCTGGTACCGGCAGGCAACATCGTATCCAACGATACGGGTGTCAGAGCCAAGGGTGCCAAGATCGACTATGTCGTCTCTTCCGGTCCGGTCGTTCCGATGGCACATCTGGACAGCTTTGCGGATATGAAGACGATGCTTTCGGATTATGATATCGGTTATGCGGCGACCAAAGCCAACGTCGAACAGTATCTCAAGAACCGCGGTTTCACCGATTATGAGATCTGGGGCGAATACTCCGAAAAATACTACGATGGAACTCTGTTGTATGTGATCATCGGCGATCATTCCTTATCCGATGCGGATGATTTCCCGACCTATTCACACATCATCGTTTCCATCAGCAGAGACTGATCAATTTATAAGGCCTGTCATAAGGCAGGCCTTTCTTCGATTTTAAAAAAGTCATATGAAAAGAAGAAACCTCTATATCAAAGCGGGCGATAGGAACATGAAAACGATCGTCCTGCAGCCGGAAAAAAGAGAAGGCAGACTGCCGGGGATCTTATGGATCCATGGCGGCGGCTATATGCTGGGCATGGCTTCCATGGTCGGTTTTTCCTGTGGAAAGCTTCTGGCGGAAAGATACGGAGGGATCGTTTTTTCACCGGCCTACACTCTGGCAAACAGGGCCCCGTATCCGGCGGCATTGCATGACTGCTATGCGGCTCTGGAATACATGTGGGATCATGCCGGAGAACTTGGGATCGATCAAAACAAGATCATCGTCGGCGGTGAGAGTGCCGGCGGCGGACTGGCGGCAGCCTTATGCATCTATGCCAGAGATCAGGGAAAAGTGAAGATCGCCATGCATCTGCCTCTGTATCCGATGATCGACTGCTACGATACGGAGTCTTCAAGAAACAACCGCGGCAAGGTCTGGAACACCAGACGAAACCATTGGGGCTGGCGCAAGTATCTAGGTGATCTGTATGGCAAGGAGGTGCCTTCCTATGCCTCAGCGGCCAGAGCGGAAGACTACTCCGGACTTCCATACTGCTACACCTATGTGTGCGATGGCGAACCGTTCTATCAGGAGACGATCGACTATGTCGAGAATCTGAGAAGGGACGGCGTCGAGGCGGATATCGACATCTATCATGGCGATGTCCATGCCTTCGATCTGCTGTGTTTCTGGACGGATCAGGCAAAGACGGCCAAGGAAAAGCTCTGTCAGATCTATTCGTCACATATCGACCTATTGTGAAAAAAGAAAGGGCAGACCCTTTCTTCAGATAAAGATCTTTGTTGCTAAAGATCTTTTATTTTGCGTTTTCAAGAATCTTGACAAGGGTGTCATAACACCTGTCAAAGGATGAAAGATCCATCTTTTCCTGCGGGGAATGGGCACCTTCGCTGATTGGTCCGTAGGAGATGAGGTCGAGTTCCGGTATCATCCCTTTGAAGACGCCGCATTCAAGTCCGCCGTGGGAGGCATGTTCCTTCATCTCGATGCCTTTTTCTTTGAGGACTTCCTTCAGGATGTTTCTGAATGGCGAATCCTTTTCATAGTCCCAGCCGTAATAGCGGCTGATGACTTCAAAGTGAAAGCCGAAGTTCTCACTTAAGATCGCTAACTGTGCGATCATCTGATCGCCATGGGATGCGGCAGCCGAACGGATCAGGTGATTGATGCGAAGACTGTCGTTTTCAAAAGCGATGGCACCCAGATTGAGTGAGGCGACGGAAAGTCCCTCTATGGCCATCGATCTGTGCTGAAGACCGTTCGGTAAGACGTAAAGGAAGTTTATGATCTGCCTGCTGTCTTCGATGCTTAATGACTTATCACATTTTGCGGTCTCTTCCAGGAAGGCATGAAAACCGGCATCGGAGTATTGCAGTTCTTTGCCGATCTGATCGATCGGGGCTTGCGCACAAGTGCGAATGTCTGAAAGATCTGCGTGCGTGGAGAAGGTGACATCGCATTCTCTTGGGATGGCGTTGATCTTGTCGCCGCCGTTGAAATCGCAGAGCTTAAGGTCATTGCATTTATCGGATAAGGCATATAAGACTCTGGCAGCGATTTGAATGGCGTTTCCTCTTTCCAGATGTATCATGCCGGCAGAATGACCGCCTTGTAATCCGCGAATGCGCAAAGTGTAAGACGGGGCATCGTTTTCTTCAAACGCAAGTTTCCGTTCTATCTTTGTTCTGGTGCCGCCGGAAGAAGAGACGGCGGTCTGATCTTCGCCGCCGGCATCGAGGTTGATGTAGCGTTTGCCATAGAAGTCTTCTTTCTTCAGTTTCTGGGCTCCCAGAAGACCGATCTCTTCCATCGAGGTGAAGGCACACTGCAGTGCCGGATGTTTCAGTGTCGTGTCTTCCAGTATAGCTAACATGTAGGCCACGCCATAGCCGTCATCCGCTCCCAGAGTCGTGCCTCTGGCGTGTAAGAAGCCTTCTTCATCGACATAGAGGTCAAGGGGATCCCTGTCGAAGTCGTGTTCCACACCTTTGTTTTTCTCGCATACCATATCGGTATGGGCCTGTAAGATGATGGCCGGGACATCCTCATAGCCTTTTGTCGCAGGCTTGTTGACGATGATGTTGTATGCCTCGTCGCTCTTGTACTCCAAGCCTTGTCTTTGGGCAAAAGCGGCGATGTATTCACAGATGGCTTTTTCATTGCGGCTGGCTCTTGGAATATCGGAGATCTGTCTGAAATAGTAACGCGGTCTGTTGGTCAGTAAGAATTCCATGGTCTTTCCTTCTTTCGCTTCAAATTATAACAGAGCGCTAAATGGCTGATGAGATCCATACATGGTGACATACTCCCACTGCCTATGCTGACGCTTAGAGGTGCGGGCTTCTCGGTCAAGAACACCGGTGTGTTCAGATCACCCGAGCTTATCGGATCCCCTGTGCCCCAGGGTACCATTGTTTGTTTTTTTTGATGTATTACAGAAGTGCGATTCTCAGTGCTTCTGTTTTCAGATTCAGCGCAGCGTTATGGTCTCTGTCATGATGACTTCCGCATACCGGACAATCCCATTCACGGACAATGAGATTCTTTGTCAAAGGATTTCGATAACCGCAGACATGGCATATCTGGCTTGAC
>JAFRQF010000011.1 GCA_017428765.1 Erysipelotrichaceae bacterium | reverse complement strand
CTTATACCGCTTCCTTTTCATGAACATTTTCATCAATTTCTTTAAAATCCTATTCCAAAACCGGAAGAATCAAAGAAAAACGGACATCTTCGTTTTGAAAATGTCCGTTTGTCAACAGTCTGAAACCGCTTCAAGCGGTTTTTGATTTGTAGTGGCGTGCCTGGCAAGACTTGAACTCGCAACCTTTTGGTTCGTAGCCAAACACTCTATCCAGTTGAGCTACAGGCACATCGCTTATTTAATGTATCACTAAAAAAGAATAAATTCAAATCGATGAAGACGATTTATTGAAAACAGATTTCAAAAATGATAGGATACTTTTGTGTCCATGTAGCTCAGTTGGATAGAGCATCCGCCTTCTAAGCGGACGGTCGGGAGTTCGAGTCTCTCCATGGACGCCAGCAGAATATGACACCTGAAAGGGTGTTTTCTTTTTGTTCCGGCATTCTTTTTCCTATAATGGAAACATGAAATGCGTACTGTGCAGAATAGAAGATCTTTCTGAGCTTTATGATCTCTATGATCGGGTCATCGATAATCAGAGATTCGATGAATATTCCGCCGATTGGACAAAGGATGTCTATCCTTCTTGGAACGATCTGAAAGATCATCTAAAAATGGATAAGGTCTATGTCTTGAAAGATGAGGAGAAGATCATCGGGGCGGGCATCGTATCGTTAAAAGAAGATCCGATCTACAAGGGCGGAAACTGGTCTGTTATATTTCCGGATGAAGAGATCGCCGTCTTGCACTTATTTGCCATCGATCCTGAATACAGAGGCAGGGGGCTTGCCTTGAAGTTATTGGAAAATATCATTCATGAGACGAAAAAGACTTCCAAAGCGATCCACCTGGATGCCGTAAAAGGGAATCTCGCCGCCGCAAAGCTTTATGAAAAAGCCGGCTTCCTCTATCAGGGAGATAAGGAAGTCTGTTATGAAGATACCGGTAATATTCTGGTTTCATTATTTGAATATGTATTTTAAAAACCGCTTCAAGCGGTTTTTGTCATTTTAAGCTTCGCCCTTGGACATGCTTTCAGGTGCGGAGACACCGAGCAGTTCAAGAGCGTTTTTCAATGTGATCCTTGTCGCATCGCATAAGGCGAGACGTTCGTTGGATAATTCCGGGTTTTGCGGATCGTTGATCTTGCAGGCGCCGTAGAAGGAATGGAAGTAAGTCGCAAGCTTCTGTACGTAGTTGCAGATCTTGTTCGGACTTCTGTTGGCTGCCGAGTCGGCAACGACATCTGCGAAAGAAGAGATGTGCTTGAGCAGATCGACTTCTTTCGTGTCTTTCAACAGGGAATAGGAATCCTTTTTCCGGTAAGGAGCCTTTGCCTGACGAAGGACGGAACAGATCCTGGCATATGCGTATTGGGCATAATAGACAGGGTTATCGTTGGATTGCGTCCTGGCAAGCGTCAGATCGAAATCGAGGTGGGTATCCAGAGCCTTGGATAAGAAGAAGTATCTTGCACAATCGAGCCCGATATCATCGATCAGTTCTCTTAAGGTGATCGCATTGCCGGTACGTTTGGACATCTTTACTTCCTTGCCGTTTTCGATCATACGCACCATCTGGCATAAGTCGACCTGCAGATGATCAGGATCATAGCCCAATGCCTTCATAGCAGCCTTCATACGAGGGATGTAGCCGTGATGATCGGCACCCCAGATGTTGACTAAGAGGTCATATCCTCTTTCGAATTTATGAATGTGGTTGGCGATATCCGGAGTCAGATAGGTGTAGTAGCCATCGGATTTGACCAAGACTCTGTCCTTGTCGTCGCCGTATTTGGAAGAAGCGAACCATAAGGCACCTTCGGATTCATAGGTCAGACCCATTTCTTTCATCTTTTCGACAGCGTCAGAAACTTTGCCTTGCGATAAGATCCACTTTTCGGAGATCCAGGAATCAAACTCGCATCCGTAGTAGGCGAGGTCCTTGCGGATCCTTTCAAGTTCGAGGGTCCTGCCGACTTCGCGCAGTTCTTCGATGGCGTCTTCTTCCTTCATGTTCAGATACTTGTCGCCATATTCTTCTTTGATCTGTTTTGCGATCTCGATGACATCCGGTCCGTGATAGCCGTCTTCCGGAAGCGTGAAATCCAGACCATAGAGTTCTCTGTATCTTCCCAGCAGCGATTTGCCTAAGTTGAGCATCTGCGCACCGGCATCGTTGATGTAGTATTCTCTTGTGACATCGTATCCGGCTTTTCTCATGATGCGGACACAGGAATCGCCCCAGCAGGCGCCTCTGGCATGGCCGCAATGCAGCGGTCCGGTCGGATTGGCAGAGACATATTCCTCCAGGACTTTCAGTCCCTTACCGGCATCAGAGGAACCGTAAGCTTCGTTTTGATCGATGACGGTATTGATGATGTTGGCCATCGCGTCTTTCTTCAGCCAGAAGTTAATGAAGCCCGGACCGGCGATATCGATGGAATCGACGATATCCAGACGCTTTTCCGCTTCTTCTTTTATCTGTGCGGCGATCTCCTGCGGACGTCTTTTCAAAATCTTAGTCAGACGCATGGCAAGATTGGTGGAATAATCGCCGTTGCTGTTTTCTTTCGGGATCTCGATCATGACAAGACCTTCTTCCGGTTCCAGCTGGAATATGTCTTTCACGATCTGCTTGAGCACATTTACGATCTTTTCTTCAATATTCATAAGGTTTTCTCCTTGACCTAACTATAATATCATAAGCCGACAGTATAAGAAAAACCGCTTTCTGCGGTTTGTTTTTCAAGAGTGGCGTGCCTGGCAAGACTTGAACTCGCAACCTTTTGGTTCGTAGCCAAACACTCTATCCAGTTGAGCTACAGGCACATCGCTTATTTAATGTATCACTAATCTTTCAGAATTTCAATTGAAGCCGTATCACTTGTGAAAGTGTTTTTGACGGGCTATGACTCAGATCGTGGTATAGTTGATTCGATTTATGAAAAACTCTGCGACCTTACGATATTTGTTCGCCTTATTCTTATATGGGACCATCGGCTTTTTCTTGCATTTCGTATCCTATTCTTCGGAATTCGTCGTACTGGGAAGGGGAGTCCTTGGCTCCTTGTTCATATTTCTGGTTCTTTCCATGCGTAAGGAAAAGCTCGATATGGCAGCGATCAGAAAGAATCTCAGGATCCTTCTTCTTTCCGGCTTTGCCTTAGGCTTCAACTGGGTCTTTCTTTTTGCCGGCTACCGCTATGGCATAGCGATCTCGTCTTTGTGCAACTATATGGCACCGATCGCCGTGGTGATCATCACGACATTGGTCTATAAGGAAAAAATACAGCCGATACAGATCGTATTCATCCTGATGGCAGTAATTGGCATGTTTCTTCTGATAGGTATCTTTTCTGCGGATGTCAAAGCGGATATGCATTGCGTCCTCTACGGTTCTCTGGCAGCACTTGGCTTTGTCGTACTCGTCTTATGCAACAAAAGGCTTACGGATATCAAACCTTTGGAAAAGACGCTCGTACAGCTTTTGGCGTCTGCTGTGATCGTTTTCCCTTATGTCGTATTCAATCACGGTTTCCCGGTAAGCTTTGATCTTCGATCGACTCTGATCGTACTGTTATTGGGCTTCGTACATACCGGTGTCGCATATATCTGTTATTTCTCTTCGATCGATGTTCTGCCTTCGCAAAGCATCGCGATCTTAGGCTATCTTGAACCGGTCCTGAACTTTATGATCGGTGCTCTGGTCTTCCATGAACCGCTTGGGATCTCCTCTTTGATAGGGGCGGCTATGATCCTTTGTGCATCTTTAGGAAACGAGCTGATCGGTAATAAAAATCAATGAAAATATTTTCAGAAAGAAAATGAAAAATAATCGTTGACACACTTACATTATTCTTTTAAAATAAACTCAGTTACAGACTTTGAAGTAAACAGTATCGCTTAAAGACCATTAAAGAGAGGCTGTGGATGGTGCAAACAGCTATGGAAATTCTGCGAGAATACATTACCGAGTCGGATCTTTGAATCCAGTAGGAGATCCCGGCATGTCTCCGTTAAAAGACAAAGCCATGATTGTGGCTGGTAAGATCGGCATAGTGATGTGCTGGTGAAAAAAGGTGGTAACACGGTGAATTCGTCCTTGCAGGGACGTTTTTTTTGTTTAAAGGAGAAAGATTGCATGAAAAAGTTATTAGTGATGTTGCTGTCGGTACTGATGGTACTGACATTGGCGGGCTGTTCCTCGAACGGCGGCAGTTCTGAGCAGCCGGAAGGAAGTTTTGAAGAAACAAAGACATTGAAGATCGGTGTCGTACAGCTGGTCCAGCATGCGGCGCTCGATGCTGCAACACAGGGTTTCGTCGATGAAGTGAAGAAAGCCTTCCCGGATGCGGACATCAACGTACAGAATGCGGCAGGCGATTCCGCGACCTGTTCAACGATCGTACAGGGTTTCGTCAATGACGGCGTCGATATGATCATGGCTAATGCCACACCGGCTTTGCAGGCTGCCGTATCGGCAACGGAGGACATCCCGATCTTAGGCACTTCGGTTACGGAATATGGTGTCGCCTTAGGCATCGACGGCTTCAACGGTCTGATCGGATCCAACGTATCCGGCACCAGCGATCTGGCACCGCTTGATCAGCAGGCACAGATGATCCTTGATCTTTTCCCTGAAACAAAGACCGTCGGTATCATCTTCTGTTCCAATGAAGCAAATTCCAAATACCAGGTCGAAGTCGTTTCCGATGAACTGACTCAAAAGGGTATTGAAGTAAAGACGGCTTCCTTTACCGATTCCAATGATATCTCGATGGTTTGCGAAGACTTGTGTTCGCAAGTCGATCTGATCTACATCCCGACCGACAACCAGGCGGCAAGCTGTGCGGAAACGATCGCCAATGTCGTTCTGGAAAAGAAGATCCCGGTCATCGCCGGAGAAGAAGGCATCTGTTCTCTTTGCGGTATCGCTACTTTGACGATCAATTACTATGACTTGGGCGTCACGACCGGCCAGATGGCGGTAAAGATCCTGAATGGCGAATCCAGGATCGAAGAGATGCCGATCCAGTATTTTGAAAATCCGGTCAGGAAGTTCAATCCGGAGGTCTGTGACCTGCTTGGTGTCAGCGTACCGGAGGACTTTGAACCGATCGAATAATCAGGAAGCATATATATGATCACTGTTTCGAATCTCATTTCCAGGATCCCTGGCGGTATCGCCCAAGGTATCATCTGGGGCATCATGGCCCTGGGTATCTATATCACGTTCCGCGTCTTAAAAGAGTCAGACCTTACAGTGGATGGCTCTTTTGCCACGGGTGGGGCTGTTGCGGTCATGCTGATAACAGCGAAAGTCAATCCCTGGATCGCAATATTATGCGCTTTTGTGACCGGCATCGTCGTAGGCTGTATCACCGGTCTTATCCATACCAAATTAAAGATCCCGGCTATCCTTTCCGGAATCCTTGTGCAGTTTGGCTTGTATTCGATCAACCTGCACATCATGGGTATGGTCGCCAATGTTTCATGCAATCCTTCTAAAAATAATGTCTTCATCTCGATGCGTTCCATTCCAAAAGCGATACTGGTCGGCGGTCTGTTTGCAGCATGTCTGATCATGATCATGTACTGGTATTTCGGAACCGAACAGGGCTGCGCCATCCGTGCTACCGGCAACAATGAACGCATGGCAAAGGCCCAGGGCATCAATGTCAACAATATGAAAGTCATCGGCTTTGCTTTAGGCAACGGCTTAGTTGCTTTAGCGGGCGGTCTGATGGCTCAATACCAGGGCTTCTCCGACATCAATATGGGCAGAGGCGCCATCGTCATCGGCCTTGCGGCGATCATCATCGGCGAAGTCTTATCCGAGATCATCTTCCCGAAAGGCTGCCAGTTTTTCACAAGACTGATCTTCGTCATCCTGGGCGGTATAACGTATTATCTGATCATGATCATCGTCTTATGGCTCCGAGTCGATTCCAACGATCTTAAGTTGGCAACGGCGATCATCGTCATGTTATCTCTTGCCATACCGAATCTGAAGAAAGGGGAATGATATGTTAAGGATCGAAAATATCAGAAAGACATTCAACCCCAGAACGATCAATGAGAAAGTTGCTCTCAACGGGGTAGACTTAGTGCTCAATGACGGGGAATTCGTCACGGTCATCGGCTCAAACGGTGCCGGTAAATCCACACTTCTCAATGCGATCGCCGGCGTATGGTTGGTCGATGAAGGAAAGATCTTCATCGATGATATCGATGTCACGAAACTCAGCGAAGACAAAAGGGCGAAATACATCGGACGTGTCTTCCAGGATCCGATGATGGGCACGGCTGCCGACATGTGGATCGAAGAAAATCTCGCCTTAGCTCATAGAAGAGGTTTGAAAAGAGGACTTCGTCAGGGCATCAACAATTCCGAACGTGAAACGTTCAAACTCCTGTTAAAGGAATTCGATCTCGGATTGGAGGATCGTCTTTCGACCAAAGTCGGTCTGCTGTCCGGAGGTCAGAGGCAGGCTCTGACGCTGATCATGGCGACGCTGCAGCGCCCGAAACTCTTATTACTGGACGAACATACGGCCGCATTGGATCCCAAAACAGCTGCCAAAGTCCTGGATGTCACGGAAAAGATCGTCCGCAAGTCGGGACTTACGACGTTTATGGTCACGCACAACATGAAAGATGCCATCATCCATGGCGATCGTCTGCTGATGCTGAATAACGGCAAGATCATCCTCGATATCAAGGGGGAAGAAAAGAAAAAGCTGACCGTCGAATCGCTCCTTGAGAAATTCGAACAGGCCAGCGGAGAAGAATTCTCCAATGATGCCGCAATATTAGGTTAAATGAAAGGTCCAAATCCTGATGATTTGGACCTTTTTTATTAATCGTTGGTATAGTTGTCGAAGTAACCCTGGACCAGGACGACCGGTGTTCCTTTATCACCGGAACCGGAAGTCAGGTCACATAAGGAACCGATCAGATCGGTCAGTTGACGAGGAGTCGTACCTTCAGAGACCATCTTGCCGACCAGGTCGGAATCTTTTTTGGAGATCGTCTGCTTGATCGCTTCCTTGAGTTCCTCGCCCTTTAATTCCGCATAGTCATTGTCTGCAAGATACTTGATCTTGACTTCGTTCGGTGTGCCGATAAGACCTTTGGTATAGAAAGGGGATACGACAGGGTCTGCCAGTTCCCAGATCTTTCCTTGCGGATCTTTGAAGGCACCGTCGCCATAGACCATGACTTCGATGCATTTGCCGGTCAGATCATAGAAATTCTTCTGGATCTTTTCGACGAGTTCCTGAGAATCTCTCGGGAAGAGTTTGACTTTTTCATCAGTCGCTTTGTTGGAACCGAGAAGTCCGTATTTTTCGTTGTAACCGGAGCCGTTGACCGGTGCTGTAAGCAGGTCGTCAAGACCGCATACGTTTGCGCCTAAAGACTTTAAGATCCTCTTGGAACGGGCTCTGGTATGGATGTCGCAGGTAAGGACGTTCTTCGTATAATCCAAGATCGCTTTTGCCTGATTTGCGAAGATGATCTCACATTCGCAGCCCTGTGCTTTGATCAGATCGCGGTAGTAATCGACATAATTGACGCCGGTAAATTCATGAACAGGATCACCAAACAGCTCGTGGAACTGTTCCTCAGTCAATACATCGGAGTATGGATTGACACCTTTTTCATCGAGATCGTCTAATGTGAGGAATGCGTTTCCTACTTCATCGGACGGATAGGAGAACATAAGGAAGATCTTTTTGGCACCTCTGGCAATGCCGGAGAGCAATACGGAGAAACGGTTGCGGGATGTGATCGGGAAGATAACACCGATATCATTGCCGCCAAGCTTGTTTCTTACATCTTCTGCGATATCATCGATCGTGCAGTAATTGCCTTGCGTTCTTGCGACGACTGATTCCGTGATCGCAACGACATCTCTGTCGTGTAAAGAGAATCCGTCACATTCTGCTGCTTCGATGACGGTAGCAGGAATGATCTTGGCGAGATCATCACCTTCTTTGAAGATCGGGCAGCGGATGCCCCTTGAAACTGTTCCTGTCATTCTGGACATAAATTTTACCTCCACCGAAATATTATAAAACATAAGGATAGGTTTTTAACATTTTTAATCTGTAAAATTAATATATAATATTGATTGGTAAAAGGGACAATCTATGAAAAATTACGATGTTACGATCGTCGGCGCAGGACCCGGCGGAATATTCACGGCTTATGAACTTTCCAAAGTCGCACCTGAACTGAAAGTAGCGATCATCGAATATGGCAATCCTCTGGAAAAGAGGAAATGTCCGATCGATGGAGAAAAGATCACAAAATGTATCAGTTGCAAGACCTGTGCGATCATGAACGGTTTTGGCGGTGCAGGTGCTTTTTCCGATGGCAAATACAATATCACCAATGATTTTGGCGGCACCTTATATGAACATATCGGCAAGAAAAAAGCATTGGAACTGATGCATTACGTCGATGATATCAATGTGGAGTATGGCGGTGCGGCGACGAAGCTGTATTCGACCGCTTCTTCAAAGATCAAGACCGACTGCATCCGCAACGGTCTGCATCTTCTGGATGCCAAAGTCAGACACCTGGGTACGGATATCAACTATGAAGTGCTCGGCAACCTGTTCAAGTATCTGAAAGAAAAAGTCGACATCTACTTCAATACGGAAGTAAAGAGCGTAAAGAAGACGGACGAAGGTTATGAATGCGTCACGGACAGCGAAGTCTTTGCCTCGAAATACTGCATCATCTCTGCGGGACGTTCCGGTTCCAAATGGATGGAGAAGGTATCTTCGGAACTTGGCATCGAGACGATCTCCAACCGTGTCGATATCGGCGTCAGAGTGGAACTGCCAAGTGAAGTCTTCAATCACATCACCGATGAACTTTACGAAGGCAAGATCGTCTTCCGTACATCGAAATATCAGGACAGGGTTCGTACCTTCTGCATGAACCCGAAGGGCCTTGTCGTCAACGAGAACACCAACGGCATCATCACCGTCAACGGTCATTCCTATGAAGATCCGCAGAAACAGACGGAAAATACGAACTTCGCCCTGCTGGTATCGAAACACTTCACCGAACCGTTCAAAGATTCCAACGGTTATGGCGAATCGATCGCCAGACTGTCCAATATGCTGGGCGGCGGTGTCATCATCCAGCGCTTCGGCGATCTCATACGAGGCAAGCGTTCCACACCGGGAAGGATCGAATCCTCCTTCATTACGCCGACCCTGAAGGCGACACCGGGAGATCTTTCCCTTGTCATGCCTAAGAGGATATTGGATGATATCATCGAGATGATCTATGCTTTGGACAAGATCGCTCCGGGTACGGCAAACGATGAGACTCTGCTGTACGGCGTCGAAGTCAAATTCTATAATATGGAACTCAAGCTCGATGAAAACCTCGAAACAAGACATAAGGGACTCTTCGTCATCGGTGACTGTTCCGGCGTAACGCACTCCTTGTCACATGCTTCGGCAAGCGGCGTCTATGTCGCAAGATATATCAGTGAAAACTTATAAGGAAGGTAGATAGATATGGAAAAGAAATACACTTTTGATGAGATCGTATCGCATCTGAAATCTTCGGGTTTCGTTTATCAGGGATCCGAGATCTACGGCGGTCTTTCCAATTCCTGGGACTTCGGTATCCTGGGCTCATGGCTGAAAAAGAACATCAAAGACTTATGGTGGCGTGAGTTCATCGAACGTTCGCCTTACAATGTCGGGATCGATTCCGCGATCCTGATGAATACAAAGACCTGGGAAGCATCCGGACACTTAAAGGGCTTTTCCGATTCGATGGTCGACTGCAAGGAATGCAAAGGCCGTTTCAGAGCGGACAACCTGATCGAAGAAGCGACCGGTCTTTCCGCAGAAGGCAAAACACCGGAAGAGATGGACAAGATGATCGAGGACAACAACGTCGTCTGTCCGGTCTGCGGCAAGCACAACTTCACCAACGCAAGACCGTTCAATCTGATGTTCAAGACTTACATCGGTACTCTTGAAGACGCAAAATCCGTCGTCTATTTGAGACCGGAGACTGCTCAGGGCATCTTCGTCAACTTCAATAATGTTGCCAGGACTTCAAGAAAGAAGATCCCATTCGGTATCGGACAGATCGGAAAATCCTTCCGTAACGAGATCACGCCGGGCAACTTCATCTTCAGAATCCGTGAATTCGAACAGATGGAACTGGAATTCTTCTGCAAGCCGGATACCGATCTGGAATGGTACAGATACTGGGTCGATTACTGCTATAACTTCGTAAAAAGACTTGGCATAAAAGAAGAGAACCTGCGTATCAGAGAACACGAAAAAGAAGAACTCTCTTTCTATTCCAAAGGAACTTCCGATATCGAATATGCCTTCCCGTTCACCGACTGGGGCGAGGTATGGGGCATCGCCGATCGTACCGATTACGACCTGAAGAAACATTCCGAATACTCCGGCAAGGATCTCAATTACCTCGATCCGGAGACCAATGAAAAATATACGCCGTATTGTGTCGAACCGTCTGTCGGTGTGGAACGTCTGTTCCTCATGATCTGCTGCGATGCATACGAGAAAGAACAGATCGCAGAAAACGACGAACGTATCGTCATGCATTTCCATCCGGCGATCGCACCGGTCAAAGCCTGTGTCTGTCCGCTTTCCAAGAAGCTCTCGGAACCGGCGACTGCTCTGTTCAATGAACTTTGCAAGGAATTCCATTGTGAATACGATGAGTCGGGTTCGATCGGCAAGCGTTACAGAAGAAACGATGCCATCGGCACACCGTTCTGCATCACGTATGATTTCGATACGGAAAACGATGGCTGCGTCACCGTCAGAGACCGTGATTCCATGAAACAGGAAAGAGTTAAGATCGACGAATTGAAGGATTACATCAGAAACAGACTCGCATTTTAATGAAACTAACACAAGAGGTCATTGATGATATAAGGAACAGTGCCGATATCGTTGATGTCATCGGTCACTATATCCCGTTAGTTAAAAAGGGCAAGGGCTACAGCGCACTTTGTCCTTTTCATGATGATCATGACCCGTCACTTTCGATCTCGGAAGACAAACAGATCTATAAGTGCTTCGTCTGCGGCAACGGCGGCAATGTGTTCACATTCGTTTCCAATTTCAAGAAGATCCCGTTTCCGCAAGCCGTATCGGAAGTGGCTTCGATCATCGGCAAGCCGATCGATATCGACCTGGCACCGAAGAAAGTCTCCCGCTTTCAGCCATACTACGATCTGTTAGGAGCGATGATCTCCTATTGCAACTACCTTTTAAGCGCATCAAAGCTCGGCGAAGAGGCGATGACTTACTTGAATAACCGTGGTCTGGAGAAAGAAGTCATCGAATATTTCAATATCGGTCTGGATCCGGATGGAAACAAGATCTATGAGTATCTCAAGAACCACGGATTCAAAGATGAGGATATGATCAAGACCGGTGTCTGCCGTATGCTTCAAAGCGGCATGGCGGATGTCTTTTACAACCGCATCATCTTCCCGATCCACGACAGGGAAGGAAACCCGATCGCTTTTACGGCAAGGGACTACAAGGGCTTTTCAAGTTCCAAATACATCAACTCTTCCGATAACATCATCTACACCAAGGGCGATCATCTCTACAACTACCATCGCGCCTTCGATGCCGCCAGAAAGGCGGGATATGTCATCGTGTGCGAAGGTGTCATGGATGTCATCGCTTTCTATCGGGCCGGAAAGGAAAATGTCGTCGCTACACTTGGCACGGCATGTACGAGAAATCAGATCGAACTGCTGAAAAGCTTCGGCAAGAAGGTCGTCCTGTCCTATGACGGCGACCGGGCGGGGCAGAACGCCAACATGAAGATCGGCGATATGCTTTTAAGCGAAGGACTTGATGTCTATTGCATCGACAACAGGACGGAACTTGACCCAGACGAGATCATCAACCAGTATGGCAAGAACGCTTTGCGCGATCTGGAAGTCAAGCAGATCAGCTACATCGATTTTGCGATGAACTTCTATAAGAAGATCTACAATCTGGAGAATTACGACGACCGCAAAAAGATGACGATATCGATGACTTCCCTGATCGAAAAGCTCAAGGATGAATACGACAGGGAGAATTATCTCTCGCAGCTGTATGAAATCACGAAAATACGCAAAAGAGTATCGAAAGAAAGCCCCGAAATAAGGTATAATAAAAAGACGGCCGATATCAGTTTTTCGATAGACGGACTGACGAAAGCCGAATATCTGATCATAGCGCAGATCGCTATGTCGAAGAAAGCATTGGATATCTATCAGAGGCAGCTCGGCTGTCTGCTCGATGAGAACGATCAGAAGCTCGCCATGCTCATCATGGATGATTACAGAAGAAATGAGAAATGTTCTTTATCGAGGATCTACGACGAATGTGAAGATGATGCGATCAAAGATCTGATCTCCTCACTTGCACTTCTTGAGACATTGCCGGACAGCTATGATGAAAACAGCTTAATGGGAGCGATCGATAAGGTCAAACTGGAGATCAAGCGCCGCAAGATGGCGGATCTGAAGGAAAGGATCTCCAAAGTATCGGATATCGATCCTGCCAGGACAGCCGAATATCTGATGGAATATGAGAAACTCATAAAAGAATTGGGGGGTAACAATGGCAAGAACCAGTAAAGAAAAGATCAAAGAGCCTGTGAATGAGAAGGAAACTTCCAAAAAGAAGAAGACCGTTGAACTCTCTGAAGAGATCACTGAAAAGAAAGAAGACAAGAAAAACGAAACGATCAAGGAAGTCATCGGTTCCGATGGCAAGGCGATCAAGGCAGCCAAGAAGGTCAAGAAATCTTCTCTTGGCTTGAAGAAGAAATACAACGATATCGAAGATCTCAAGAACGATCTGATCGAACTCAACAAACAGGGCGTCGATATCGTCCAGTCGGATGTCGTATCCGCATTGGACCGATTCGAGATGTCCGACGATGAGATCGACCAGTTCTATGACTGGACTTCCTCGGTAGGCATCGATCTGATCGATGAATCGGAAGATGAGGAAGATCTGGAAGACGATGACTACCTGGCAAGCGAGAGCGATGACGAAGATGAGGAAGATGATTCCGAAAAGAACATCGTCATCAACTACGAACAGGCTTCCGCCTATACGAAGGTCAACGATCCGGTCAAGATGTATCTCAAAGAGATCGGCCGTGTTCCTCTTTTAAAGGCAGATGAAGAAGTAGAGATCGCCAAGCGCATCGAAAACGGCATCGCCAATCCCGATGATCCCAAAGCCGTAGCAGACGGCGCCGAGGCAAAGAATGAACTCATCTCCGCAAACCTCAGACTGGTCGTAGCCATCGCCAAGAAATACACCGGCAGGGGCATGCTGTTCCTCGATCTGATCCAGGAAGGCAATATGGGTCTGATCAAGGCGGTCGATAAATTCGATTACACCAAGGGCTTCAAATTCTCGACTTACGCTACATGGTGGATCCGTCAGGCCATCACCCGTGCCATCGCCGATCAGGCCAGGACCATCCGTATCCCGGTCCATATGGTCGAGACCATCAACAAGATGACCCGTATCCAGAGACAGCTGGTTCAGGAGCTGGGCAGAGATCCTTCCGCAGAAGAGATCGCCGCCAAGATGGGATCGGGCATGACATCGGAAAAGGTCAGAGAGATCCAGAAGATCGCACTTGATCCGGTTTCGCTGGAAACACCGATCGGTGAGGAAGATGATTCCCACCTGGGCGATTTCATCGAAGATAAGGATGCCATGTCACCTGACCAGTATGCCAATAACGAACTCCTGAAAGATGAGATCGATCTGATCTTATCGACACTGACCGACAGGGAAGAAAAAGTCATACGTCTGCGTTTCGGACTGGAAGACGGACGTACGAGGACCCTGGAAGAAGTCGGCAAAGAGTTCGATGTCACAAGAGAAAGGATCCGTCAGATCGAAGCAAAGGCTTTGCGTAAACTGAAGAATCCGACCAAGTCGAAACGTCTGAAAGAATTCCTGGAAGATAAGAAATAATGATTTCCAATCGATTATTACAGATCGCAATGTTAGTAGAAAGAAATAAGGTAGTATTTGACGTGGGTTCCGACCACGCCTTACTACCTTGTTTTTTGCTGGAAAACGTCATCTGCGAAAAAGTGTATGCAGGTGAGATCGCCGAAGGTCCTTTGAACAATGTCAAAGAGACGGTGAAAAAGCATCATCTGGAAGGAAAACTCATTCCGGTATTTTCCGATGGCCTTGCCAAGGCGGAGGACGATGTGGATATCGTCATCATTTCCGGCATGGGCTATCACACCATAAAGCACATCCTGGAATCCTGTGAAGTCGAACGTTACCAGTATTTCCTAATCCAGTCCAATACCGATGTCGATCTTCTCAGAAGATATCTTTCCGAAAAGAACTATACGATCGAAGATGAAAGGATCGTCTTCGACGGCTTTTATTATCAGGTCATCCGTTTCTCAGCCGATCTTCATGAACCGTATTCGGAACTGGAGATCAAATACGGACCTGTCCTGTTGAAAAGAAGGGATGAAGTCTTCATCGCATATCTGAAAGATCAGCTAGATAAGCTTATAAAGATCAATGAAATCGCAAACAAATCGCAATTCGACGAAAAAATAAGCGAAATCGAAAAGATATTGTATAATAAATCACTGTGAGGTCAAGTCTATGAGTAATAGTTTTAAAAATTACCGTAACGAAGCATTCCAGAACAAAGAGAGTTTTATCGAATACTTCGATTACTTCGCTCATATTCATTACGGTAAAGATCTTTCCGAAACAGGAATGATCGAAAAGTATGTCGTCTTATCGGAAATGGTAAAGACATACATGCTGGAAGACTGGCGCGAGACCAAGAACTCCGTCAGAACGAAACACAAAAAGCAGATCTATTATTTTTCACTCGAATTCCTTCTGGGAAGGATGTTGCGTAATAATCTAATGTCCTTAGGCATCTATGACGTCGTCAAAGACGGCCTGAATGACCTGGGCATCGATATCAACGATATCGAAGACATCGAGACCGATGCAGGCCTTGGAAACGGCGGTTTGGGAAGACTGGCTGCCTGCTTCCTGGATTCTCTGGCTACTTTGAAGTATCCGGGATCGGGCAATACGATCCGTTACAAGAACGGTTTGTTCAAGCAGCTGATCATCAACAACGAACAGGTCGAAGTTCCTGACCAGTGGTTAAGGATCGAGAATCCGTGGGAAGTCAGAAAGGCGGATAAGACCGTCGATGTGCGTTTCTACGGTTATGTCGATATCACAAGAGATGAAAACGGCGAACTGGAATTCCACAGAAAGGACACCGAACACGTCCTGGCTGTCCCATACGATATGCCGATCATCGGTTCCAACAATGCGACGGCAAACACGCTGCGTATGTGGAACGCGGAACCTTCCGATGATCTTCCGGCCGGCAGAGATTACCGCAAGTATCTTTCCGATGTGGAAGACATCTGCCTGAACCTTTATCCGGACGATACGACGGAAGAGGGCAAGTATCTTCGTATCAAGCAGGAATACTTCTTCGTAGCTGCCGGCTTGCAGACGATCATCAACGATCACCTCAAGATCTACGGCACGCTCGATAACTTTGCCGACAAGGTCGTCATTCAGCTCAATGACACTCATCCGGCACTGGCTATCCCGGAACTCATGAGGATCTTCATGGATTCCTACAACATTCCTTGGAAGAAAGCCTGGGACATCGTCACGCATACTTTCGCATACACCAACCATACGGTCATGCAGGAAGCATTGGAAAAGTGGCCGATCGAATATATCAAGAAATTATTACCGCGTATCTATCTGATCATCGAAGAGATCGATTCCCAGTTCAAGCGCGAACTCATCGCGATGGGCAAGAAGCACAACTTCATCGATTCCGTCTCGATCATTCACGAAGGAAATGTCCGTATGGCATATCTTTCGATCGTCGGATCCTTCTCGGTCAACGGCGTTGCCAAGATCCATTCCAACATCATCAAGAACGATACCTTCAGAGATTTCTACGATATCTATCCGTACAAGTTCAATAACAAGACCAACGGTATCACTCCGAGACGCTGGCTGATGTATGCTAACCCGGAACTTTGTTCCTTGCTTGAAAAATACATCGGTCCGGGTTTCCGCAAGGATTTCACGAAGATCGCCGATCTGATGAACTATGTCGATGATGAGAAACTGCAGGATGAATTCCTCAAGGTCAAACAGATCAAGAAGCAGCAGCTCTCCGACTGGGTAAGAAAGAATTATGATATCCAGATCGATCCGGATTCCATATTCGACTCGATCGCCAAGAGACTGCATGCCTATAAGAGACAGCTGATGGACATCATGTTCGTCATGCATCTGTACTACAGGATAAAGGATGATCCAAGCTTCACGATGCCTAAGACGACGTTCTTGTTCGGCGCAAAAGCCGCAAGTGCTTATAAGTTTGCCAAGAAGGTCATCAAACTGATCAACTGTGTTGCGGAAAAGGTCAACAACGATCCGCAGGTAAACAGATTCATCAATGTCATCTTCATTCCGAATTACCGCGTCACCGTATCTGAAAAGCTGATGCCGGCTTCCGATGTCTCCGAACAGATCTCCACGGCCGGTAAGGAAGCTTCCGGTACCGGCAACATGAAGTTCATGATGAACGGTGCCGTCACTTTGGGAACACTGGATGGCGCAAACGTCGAGATCAGGGATCTGGTAGGGGATGAAAACTGTGTCATCTTCGGTCTGACAGAAGAAGAAGTCAAACAGACCAAGAAAAACGGCTACAATTCCTATGACTACTACGATCATGATCCGGAGATCCGCCGAATCTTAGATTCCTTATCGGATTGCACATGGTCGAACAACCCGAACGACTTCAAGGAGATCCTGGAAGAACTTCGCTGGAGAAACGACGAATACATGGTCTTAGCCGATTTCCATGCCTACAAGGACGCGCACTACAAAGTCTTCGAACTTTACAAGGACCGTCATGCATGGGCAAGGAAGTGCCTGGTCAACATCGCCAAATCCGCATATTTCTCATCCGATCGTACGATCGAAGAATATGTCGAAGACATCTGGCACATCGAAAAGATCTAAGCAGACGAAAGTCTGCTTTTCTTTATGCTGAAAAGGCATAAAAAAAGCATCTTTTCAGATGCGATTTTCGATTAACCTAAGGTTGAAACGGCTTTAGCTAAACGAGCTTTTTGCCTTGCAACATAGTTTTTATGTTTTAAACGGCTTGCCGCAGCTTTATCCAGAAGCGAGTTAGCATCGTTGAATGCCTTAACAGCAGCTTCTTTATCATTAGCAGCTACAGCAGCACTAACTTTCTTCATGGCTGTCTTTAACTGGGACTTTTCTGCTCTGTTCTTGAGATTGGCCTTAGCATTCGTCAGGGCTCTCTTCTTTTGAGACTTAATATTTGCCATAGATCCTCCTTATCCTAATTACGCTTTATTATTATATTCAAATCGCCTGGAAAATGCAATAAATACTGTATAATATTAGGGTATGGAATTTAATGAGAAGAAGATCGTTTTCATGGGAACGCCGCAGTTCGCTTCCCATATATTGGACGGCCTTTGCAAGGCCGGCTATCATATCGTTGCTGTCGTCACGCAGCCGGACAAACAATTCGGCCGCAAGAAACTCTTAAAGCCTTCTGAGGTCAAAGAAAAGGCGATCGAACTGGGCATTCCCGTCCTGACACCGGTTAAGATCAAAGACGAATACGAGGAAGTCTTATCCTACGAACCGGATCTGATCATCACAGCTGCCTACGGACAGTTCATTCCTTCCGCCATACTGGATTATCCCGCTTACAAATGCATCAACGCCCATGGCTCTCTGCTTCCCAAATACAGAGGCGGCGCTCCGATACAGCGTGCCATCATCAATGGCGAAAAGGAAACCGGGATCACCATTCAATATATGGCAAAGAAGATGGATCAGGGCGAGATCCTGTATCAGAAAGCCATTCCGATCTTAGATGAAGATACCAATGCCACGATGTTTGATAAGCTTGCAAGATTGGCGCTGGATATGCTTCTGGAATTTCTTCCGAAACTCTTTGCGGGTGATGTACAGCCTGTAAAACAGAACGAGGAAGAGTCGACTTATGCCTGGAACCTGGAAAAAGAGATCGAACATATCACATTTGACAGACCGGTAAGGACAGTCTATGACCATATCCGAGGCCTGCTCGACAATCCGGGTGCTTATTTTATTCACAAAGACAAGAAATATAAAATGGAGAAAGTCTCCTTTGCGGAAAAGGAAGGGACGGTTCCCTGCGTCTTTGAAGGACTGGAAGAAGACTATCTTCGCATCGACTGCTACGACGGTTTCATCAAAGTCTATCAGATCCATCCGGAAGGAAAGAACTCGATGGATGCAAAGGCATTCTATAACGGTGCCGGCAGAAATATGAAGGGTGAAAAACTTGGATAAGAATCATATACGTAATTTTTCGATCATAGCCCATATCGACCATGGAAAGTCGACGTTAGCCGACCGCATTTTGGAATTGACCGATACCGTATCCAAAAGAGAGATGCAGGATCAGATCCTGGATTCTCTCGATCTGGAAAGAGAAAGAGGCATCACGATCAAGCTCAATGTCGTACAGCTTTCCTATAAGGCAAAGGATGGTCAGGAGTATATCTTCCATCTCATCGATACACCGGGTCATGTCGACTTTACCTATGAGGTTTCCCGTTCTCTTGCAGCATGTGATGGGGCGATCTTAGTCGTCGATGCCTCGCAAGGCATAGAAGCGCAGACTCTGGCCAACACCTATCTGGCTTTGGACAATGATCTGGAGATCCTGCCGGTCATCAATAAGATCGACCTGCCAAGTGCAGACATCGAACGGACAAAAAAAGAGATCGAAGATGTCATAGGACTCGATTGTTCCTATGCGCCTTGCATCTCGGCGAAGACAGGCCTCAACGTTGAAGATGTACTGGAAGGCATCGTAAAGTATCTTCCGGCTCCCAAAGGCGATGAGAACGCACCTTTGAAGGCTCTGGTGTTTGATTCCTATTACGATTCTTATCGCGGCGTCGTCGTTTTCATCTGTCTGAAGGAAGGACAGGTAAAAGTCGGCGATCATATCCGCTTCATGCAGACGAACACCGAATACGAGGTCACGGAAGTCGGCGTCAAGACACCTGGCGAAGTCAAGCGAAACAGCCTGTCGGCAGGCGAAGTCGGCTACCTTTGTGCTTCGATCAAATCGATACAGGACATCCATATCGGCGATACGATCACTTTATCTGACAGACCGTGTGAAGAAGCGCTTCCGGGTTACCGTAAGATGAATCCGATGGTCTATTGCGGTATGTATCCGACCGACAACAACAAATACAATGACTTGAGAGATGCTTTGGAAAAACTGCAGCTCAACGATTCGTCTCTGACATTTGAAGCGGAATCCTCAAAAGCACTGGGCTTTGGTTTCCGTCTCGGCTTCCTGGGACTCTTACATATGGAAGTCGTTCAGGAAAGACTGGAAAGAGAGTATAATCTCAATCTGATCGCTACGGCGCCTTCCGTCATCTATAAAGTCACACTGACCGACGGTTCGATCAGATATATCGACAACCCGTCTCTGATGCCGGAATCCAATCTCATAGAATTCATCGAAGAACCGTATGTCAGAGCGACAATCATGGTGCCGAACGAATACATCGGTCCGATCATGCAGCTGTCGCAGGACAAGCGCGGTGTCTATAAGGAAATGATCTATCTGGATGAAAACAGGAACCAGCTCATCTACGAGATGCCGCTTTCCGAGATCATCTTTGAATATTTCGACAAGCTCAAGTCCGTTTCCAGAGGCTATGCTTCCTTGGACTACGAACTGATCGGCTATCGCAAATCGAGCCTGGTCAAGATGGATATCCTGATCAACGGAGAAGTCATCGATGCGCTGAGCATCATTGTACATAAAGACTTCGCCTATAAAAGAGGACAGGCCATCACCGTCAAGCTCAAAGAGATCCTGCCGAAGCAGCAATTCGAGATCCCGATCCAGGCTGCCATAGGAAACAAGGTCCTGGCAAGGACCAATATCAAGTCTTTGCGTAAGGATGTCCTGGCAAAATGTTACGGCGGCGATATCTCACGTAAGAAAAAGCTATTAGAGAAACAGAAAGAGGGCAAGAAGCGCATGAAAGCAGTCGGAAGTGTGGAAATACCGCAGGAGGCTTTCATGGCTGTACTGGCTTTGGATGACGACAAGAATTAAGCATCTCTATCTTCATGTCCCGTTTTGTACAAGCATCTGCCATTACTGTGATTTCTGTCATCGTGTATATGCTGATACGATCGCGCAAAGATGGCTGGAAACTGTAAAAAAAGAGATCGAAGAAGAATGTCATGATCAATACGAAACGATCTATATCGGCGGTGGCACGCCCACCGCTTTATCGAGTGTTCAGCTGGACACTCTTTTAAGTTATCTCGATCCGTATACATCAGAAGCAGTTGAATATACGATCGAAGTCAATCCGGAATCTCTGGATGAGGAAAAGGCAGAGATATTCAGGAAACACCATATCAACCGCATCTCGATGGGCATACAGTCTTCGGATGACGAAATGCTGAAGTATCTCAACCGCAAACACACGTTCAATGATGCAAAAGAAAAGATCGAAATGTTACGAAGATATGGTTTTGATAACATAAGCGGCGATCTGATGTATTCGCTGCCCGGTCAGGATATGAAGATGCTGGATAAGACGATCGAAGATATCCTGGCTCTGGACTTGGTACATATTTCTTTGTATTCTCTGACCATTGAAGAAAATTCGGTATTCGGCAAAAAAGGAATAGAAAATCTTGATGAGGATACGGAAGCCGATATGTATGAGCGTATCGAAGAAAGGCTCACTCAACAGGGTTATATCCATTATGAGATCTCCAATTACGCAAAAAAGGGCTATGAATCAAAGCACAATCTTTCCTATTGGAACTACGAAGATTTTTTAGGCATCTCACTTGGTGCTTCTTCCAAGATAGGGGAACATCGCTATACGAAAACCAGAAGTTTCGAAAGATATTTTAATGATACTTCCAGCAAGGATGAAGATCTTTACTTAACGAAGGAAGATCTTGAATTCGAACATATCATGATGTCATTGAGGACGATCTACGGGCTTGATATAGAACAGTTCAATAAAACCTATGATACTGACCTTCTTGTCAGATACGCAAAAGGGGCAGCCAATCCTGCAATGAAGATCGAAAACGGCAGACTGATCTGCAAAGAACTTGAGATATTGAATCACGTTCTGCTGGATTTCATGATCTGACACCATCACAATTTTTCACATATTTTTCTTGTAATTATTTACATTCTTTTTACAAGTGCCTTATAATAAATAGTAGAAAAAGTTTTCTTCGGCTTACCGCTTATAGCTAATCTTATCAAACCGATCAGACTTTTTTCATAAGCGAAAAACAGCTTTTTAATGATTCACCAATCATAAGAAGGAGGAGGAGATTATGTCTACGATCAGTCTGCAGCATATTCAAAAAATCTATCCGAACGCCGCTGTTCAGGAGAGAAGAAAGAAAAGAGAAAAAGAGGGCGAAGCCCCAAAAAAGAGGAATAATCTGAAGATCACCGACGAAGGTGTTGTTGCTGTTGATGATTTCAATCTAGAAGTCGCAGACAAAGAGTTCATCGTTTTTGTCGGACCTTCGGGATGTGGTAAATCAACAACGCTTCGAATGATCGCTGGTCTTGAAGATATCACTAGAGGTGATCTCTATATCGATGGCGTTCGAATGAATGATGTAGAACCAAAAGACAGAGACATTGCAATGGTCTTCCAGAATTATGCGTTATACCCGCACATGACCGTCCGACAGAACCTCGAATTTCCTCTGACGCTTCGAAAAGTCCCAAAAGAACAAATGGATAAACAGGTCAATGAAGCTGCTGAGATCTTAGGTATCACCGAATACCTTAACCGAAGGCCAAAAGCTTTATCTGGAGGTCAGAGACAGCGTGTCGCCATTGGCAGAGCGATTGTGCGTGAACCGCGTATCCTTCTGATGGATGAGCCATTATCCAATCTGGATGCTAAATTGCGTAATCAGATGCGTGCTGAGATCATCAAGCTTAGACAAAAGATCAATTCGACATTCATATACGTCACTCACGACCAGACAGAAGCTATGACTTTAGGTGATCGTATCGTCATTATGAAAGATGGTGAGATCCAGCAGATCGGTACACCGCAGGAAGTTTTCAACAAACCGGTCAACACTTTCGTAGCAGGATTCATCGGCATGCCTCAGATGAACTTCTATGATGGCAGATTGCTGAAAGAGAATGATCAGTATGTGATCGAAGTCCAAGGCGCCAGAATCGTTCCTTCTGAAGATAAGCAAGCTCGTCTGAAAGAGCGTAATACTGCGGAAATGGATATCACAATTGGAGCAAGACCCGAACACATTTCTTTAAAGAACACAGAAGGTGCAATGATTCAAGGTGTTGTAGATGTTTCGGAAATGATGGGAAGCTCGATCCATCTGCATCTCAACGCCGGCGGAAAAGACAGCATCGTCATCGTTCCGACGCTTGAACTGGGAGATAACTACCCGAAAGTCGGATCTGTAGTTCCGTTTACTTTTGCGCCAAACGTTGTTCATATGTTTGATAAACAAAGCGGAAAAAATCTGGAATATCTTTAAATAAGGTGCTTACCGGAAAAATCCGGTGAACATATATTATCAAGGAGGATTAAATTGAAATGAGAATCAAAAAATTATTGGCTTTGAGTCTCGCGGTTCTGATGATGGTATGTATGTTAACAGCATGCTCATCTTCAAAACCAAGCGAAGAACCTGCTCCGGCAGCAGATGAAAAAGTCGCTGTTACCGTTACAGTCTGGAGTCCGCAGGAAGACCAGTCTGAAGAAAACGGAAAATGGTTGCAGACGATGTGTGAAAACTTTGCAGCAGCACATCCTGAATGGGAGATCACTTTCAACTACGGCGTATGCTCTGAAGGTGATGCAAAAACAAATGTTACGACTGACCCGGCAGCTGCCGCTGATGTCTACATGTTTGCAAACGATCAGATCCCTGATCTCTTAAAAGCCGGTGCGATCGCTGAATTAGGCGGTTCTACACTTGATGCGATCAAGAAGAACAACTCTGAAACGACTGTAAATACCGTTACTTATGACGGAGCAGTTTATGGTGCGCCTTATTCAGGAAATACTTGGTTCATGTTCTATGACAAGAGTGTCTTCACAGAAGAAGATATCAAGTCGTTGGATACAATGCTTGAAAAAGGAAAGGTAGCTTTCCCTCTGAGCAACTCCTGGTATATTGCTGCTTTCTATGTTGCTAACGGATGCACTCTGTTTGGCCCGAACGGCGGCGATGCTGCTGCTGGATTCGATTTCTCCGGCGATAAAGCTGTAGCTGTTACAGATTATCTTGTTGATCTGGTCGCAAATCCTAATTTTGTCAACGGTGATGTTTCTACAGGTACTGGTATCAGTGCGTTCTTCTCTGGTGACTGGGATTATCAGAAAGCAAAAGACGCTTATGGTGACAACCTCGGTATTGCTGCTTCTCCATCCTACACTTTGAATGGCGAACTGAAACAGATGAAGGCGTTTGCCGGATCAAAGGCCGTCGGTGTCAACCCAATGACAGCCCTTTATGCTGAACATCCGGAGATCGCTGTTGCTTTAGCAGCATATCTTGGTGGTACTGAAGCTCAGCAGGCTCACTTTGATCAAAGAGAAGTCATTCCTACAGATGTCAACATCAACGTAGGCGAAAATGCTCTTGCAAAAGCTAAGATGGATACTATGTCTTATGCTTCTATCGTTCAGCCGTTACAGGCTAACATGGGCAACTACTGGACACCTGCTCAGTCGATGGGCGAAGAACTGGCTGCCGGTTCTGTCACTCATGCAAATGCAGCAGAAAAAACAGAAGCTATGAATGCTTCCATGAATTCTTCTGCAGTTCAATAATCATTGTTTTTAAGAAAACCGCAGTGGGATTATTATCTGCTGCGGTTTTCTGCTTTCCTTCGGAGGTTATTTATGGAAAATAATCGTATCAATGTCAAAAATGCGCTGCTTCACGGAGATCTGTTCACAAAGCTTTCTGCTGTTTTGATGGGCATCGGCATGATCGGACATAAACAAGTCACAAAGGGATGTATTGTCTTTTTGTTTGAGATTGCATTTATCTTCTACATGCTGTCGACAGGCATCCATTCTCTTTCGATGATGCCCTCATTAGGAGACAGAGCACAAGAAAAGATTTGGAATGAAGCAAAACAGATCTACGAATATACTGCAGGTGATAACTCTCAGCAGATCCTTCTGGCAGGAGTTGTCACATGCTTTGTGATCGCAGCCATCATCGTTCTTTGGGTCCTTCAGCTCAGATTTTCCTATAAGTTACAGCTTCAGCTGAAAGAAAAAGGAAGTGTTCCTACATTCAAAGAAGACATCATTTCTTTGTTTGATAAGAATCTTCATATTACTTTGATGACGCTGCCATGTTTAGGTATCCTGGTATTTAATATTGTTCCACTTGTCTACATGATCTCGATGGCGTTCACGACTTATTCAAAAGAAGATGAACATCTGATGCTTTTTGACTGGGACGGACTACATCAATTCCAACGTGTCCTAAATATGAATGGAAACATCGGACGACAGTTCTGGCATGTACTGGGATGGACGATCGTATGGGCAATCTTTGCTACTTTCCTGAATTATATCCTAGGTATGATCCTCGCTATGGTCATAAACAGAAAAGATACGAAATGGAAAGGTTTATGGCGTTTCTGCTTCATCCTTTCGATAGCCGTACCTCAATTTGTTACTTTAATGATCATGAATATCATGCTGCAGCCTTCCGGAGCAATCAATGTACTCTTGCAGAATCTGGGCTTGATCACTTCTCCGCTGCCTTTCTGGCAAAACGCAATGTGGGCAAGGATTACGATCATCGTGATCAATATTTGGATTGGTATTCCTTATACAATGCTTCAGATTACCGGTATTTTACAAAATATACCGTCAGAACTCTATGAAGCTGCCAAGATGGATGGAGCAGGACCGGTGAAGATCTTCTTCAAGATCACTTTACCGTATATGCTGTTCGTAACGACACCTTATCTGATTTCCAGTTTTGTCGGAAACATAAATAACTTTGGTGTCATATATCTGCTTTCCGGCGGCGGTCCGACTTATGTCGGCGATACAGCCGGTCAGACGGATCTGCTTGTTACCTGGTTATATAAGCTGACCGTCGATCAGCAGTACTACAACCTTGGAGCAGTTATCGGTATTATGACGTTCGTGATCCTTACTATAGTTACATTGGTCACGTATCGCAATTCCGGTTCATATAAGAATGAGGAGGCGTTCATGTAATGAATGAAGTTGCAAAGAATCAGCTTAGTCCAAGACGTAAGCTCATCAATTTCCTGGTTCATTTATTGCTGGCGATCTTATCTGTTATCTGGCTTCTGCCGATCTTCTGGATCATTCTGACCAGTTTCAGGGCAGAACCGGGTGCCTACACTAACACATTCCTTCCTCAAGGATATACATTCAATAACTATATCAAGTTGTTTACGGACCGTAACGTTCTGAATTTCCCTAAGATGTTCATGAATACGTTGATCATAGCGATATTTACCTGCATCTTCAGTACGTTTTTTGTCCTTTCGGTATCATATTCGCTGAGCCGAATGCGCTTTGCATTTAGGAAGCCTTATATGAATATCGCCATGATTCTTGGTTTGTTCCCGGGTTTTATGGCTATGGTCGCTCAGTATTTTATTCTGAAAGCAATGGGCCTTACCGAAGGATCAATGATCAGAATCGGTCTTATCATTGTCTATTCAGCTTGTACAGGTCTTGGATTCCAGATCGCAAAAGGTTTCTTCGATACGATCCCGAGATCGATCGATGAAGCTGCTGTGATGGATGGTGCTACGCAATGGCAAGTTTTCACACGCATTACCATGCCTCTTTCCAAACCTATAGTTATTTATACTGTTATGACTTCTTTCATCGCGCCGTGGGTCGACTTCGTATTTGCCAAAGTCATATGCAGAGCAAATGCTGATCAATTTACAGTTGCAATCGGCCTTTGGAATATGCTGCAGAAAGAATATATCTATCAATGGTATACATGCTTTGCAGCAGGCGCTGTCGTCATCTCGATTCCGATTGCTATATTATTTATCTACATGCAGCGTTTCTATGTAGAAGGAATGTCAGGCGCAGTCAAGGGTTAAAACAGATTACAGTAAATATTTATCAGCAACTGATAAATCAAAAAAGCTATACAGCAGCAATCATGCATAAACTGTATAGCTTTTTGAATGCAATCAATGGTTTAAAAAGACTTATTTCAGAATTGCAGAAGAATAGGGGCCGATGATGAGCTCGTTATTCTTTAATGAAGAAGATTGATATCCAACCTGATCCAAAATTTTTGTAAACTGATCTGTATTGATCTGCACCTGCTGATCCGAACAGTTATGAACGATGTAGATTAATTCATCTTCGTATTTGACGCTAAAACCACCAAGAGAAGAGTTTTCAAACGAAAGATGTTTGTATTCTCCTCTTGCGATTGCGGGATATTTCTTTCGTAATAAGATCAGGTTCCTGTAATTCGCAAGAAGACTGTTCTCATCTTTAAGCTGTTCTGCGACCGTTCCGTTGATCTGATTCTTCTCTTCGTAAGTACTTCCTTCCGGATCGTTTATTGGATCTTGATCTCCCCAGAGCATCTTCAGCCGTCGATTCGCATCAGTATTTGCACCGCCTCTGGAGCCTTTCATGCCGATCTCTTCACCATAATAGATGAAAGGGGATCCGGGCGAAAGCAGCAGCAGATCAGCAGCCAGATGAGCCTGGCCGCTCTGAACGTTCAAATACCCGGCTGAACGATCCATGTCATGATTTGAAATGAAGGATATCGACATCGAATCAGGGTTTATGTCTCTGATTGTGTTCTGATAGTTTTCGATATAAGAAGTAAATCGATCGATATTGCCGCTTTTTACAGTTTCAGCAATCAGCCCTTCGTTTTGTGATGTTGTGAAATTGAAGCAGTTCATAATCCGAATGAATTCATTGATTTCGGATTCTCCGCTCCAGACTTCTCCGACGAGATATACATCATCTTTGATCTTTTTCAGTTCATCCGTATACCATCTCCAGAAATCTATGGTCGCATTCCTGTCATTCAGATAGAGATACTTTGCGGCATCGAAACGGAAACCATCAACGCCTTTATTCAGATAGTATTCGGAGATATTTAATATTTCTTGTCTGACTTCCGGATTATCGAAATTCAATTCCGGCATGTCGTATGAGAAATTACATTCATAGTTCTGGTCAGTCCATTCGATATCGCAGAACGATCTTCCGGATGTATTGGCACTTTTGTATTCATAAGTGTAATAATCATAGTATTTGTTGGAATGATCGTTGTTTCGATGCGCGGCGAGGAATTGTTTGAACCATTCATTTTGCGAAGATGTATGGTTGAATGCCATATCCATAATCACTAAAACGTTTCGTTTATGACATTCATCTATCAGCTTTTGAAGATCATCCTGGCTTCCAAATGAAGGATCGATGCGGTAATAGTCGATCACATCATACTTATGGTAGGAAGGAGAATAGAAGATCGGCGTCAGCCAGATACCTTGTACTCCAAGAGATGTCTTGGAATAAATGTTTCCATCATTAAGATAATCCAGACGATCGATAATACCTTTGAGATCTCCGATCCCATCGCCATCACTGTCAGAAAACGAGCCGACAAAGATCTCATAGAAAACCCTGTAATTATCATCTGTAGAGTCAGCTTGCTTTTTTGCCGAACATCCCGTCAGAAAAAGCAAAAGGATCAAAGTAATTATTGTTTTCTTCAATGCCTTATACCTCCGTTGATTCTTTGTTTAATATTTAATTCTATTTTAACTTTTGCGTTAGAATAAATGTAGATATTTTTAAAGGGGTATTATATGTCAAGAACTAGAAGTGCCGGTATCCTTTTGCCGATATTCTCACTGCCGTCAAAATACGGCATCGGGACCTTAGGCAAGGAAGCATACCGATTTGTCGATTTTCTCGTGAAAGCGGATCAGACCTACTGGCAGGTATTGCCGATCGGTCCGACAAGCTACGGCGATTCGCCATACCAGTCGTTTTCTTCTTTTGCAGGAAATCCGTATTTCATCGATCCGGATCTGCTTGTGGAAGATCATCTGCTGGAAAAAAGCGATCTGAAAGAACTCAAAGTGAAAGATGATCGTTATATCGACTACGGACATCTTTATGAAACACGTTTCCTTATTCTGCGTAAGGCGTATGAAAAAGGGAAAGATCTCTATGCGAAAGAATTCAAGGATTTCGTGAATAAAAATAAAGGCTGGCTTGAAGATTATGCCTTATTCATGGCGGTGAAGAAGCATTTCAATATGGCATCCTGGCTTGAATGGCCCGATCCTCTCATCCGCCAGCATAAGCCGGAAGCGGTCTGCATGTATTCGGAAAGACTGAAAGAGGATATCGGATTCTATTCTTTTATCCAGTATCTGTTCTTCAAACAGTTCGTAAAGCTGAAGGAATACGCAAATCTTAACGGCATAAAGATCATCGGTGATTTGCCGATCTATGTGGCGATGGATTCTTGCGATGTATGGTGCGATTCCAAACAGTTCCAGCTCAATGAGAACACCAAGGTTCCGGAAGATGTCGCAGGCGTACCGCCGGATTATTTCTCCAAAGACGGACAGCTCTGGGGCAATCCTTTGTATGACTGGAACTATATGAAGTCGACCGGATATAAGTGGTGGATCGACCGCATCGCCGGGGTTTCCGCTTTCTTCGATGTGATCCGTATCGACCATTTCCGCGGTTTTGCGGAATACTGGGCGGTCCCATATGGAGAAAAGACAGCCAAGAACGGTCATTGGGAGAAAGGTCCGGGCATCGGTTTTGTCGGTGTGCTTCGCGACTGGTTCTCCAATATCGAATTCATTGCCGAAGATCTCGGCGAATCTTCTCCGGGTCTCATCGAACTGTTGAAAGAATCGACATTCCCGGGCATGCGCGTCCTGGAATTCTCGTTGGATCCTGACGGCATGTCTTCCCATTCTCCGCACAATCAGGATAAGAACTGTGTCTGCTACATCGCAACGCACGATAATGTTCCGGTCATGGGCTGGCTCAAGGAAGCCAAGGCGAAAGACCTGGCTCTGGCGAAGCGTTATTTCGGTCTCAATAAAGAGGAAGGCTACAACTACGGCTTCATACGAGGCGGCATGGCTTCCCACGCATATCTGTTCATCTGCCAGATGCAGGATTACCTGGGTCTTGGCAAAGAGGCCACCATCAATGCACCGGGAACGCTGAACAACTGGAAATGGCGTCTTTTAAGCGGGGAAGCGGACGCAAAGCTTGCGAAAAAGATCGCTTTGTATACGAAGACCTTCGGCCGTTCCAGGAGCGAAAAAGCGTAAAAACAGCGAAGGAATAGGGCTTTTGCGCTTGAAAAGCGATCCTGTCCATGGTATATTAATTAGGCATTGTTGCTGAGTTTAGACCTACTCCGGATCTATACACGGTTACAATCGAAAAGAAATAAAGGAGAAAAAGAAATGTTATCAAAAGCTGAAAAGGCGCAGATCGTCAAAGACTACGCAAGATTCGAAGGGGACACAGGTTCTGCTGAAGTCCAGGTCGCATTACTGACTGCTACCATCAACAAGCTGACTGTTCATATGCAGTCCAACAAGAAAGACTTCCATTCCAACAGAGGTCTGCTCATGATGGTCGGTAAGAGAAGAAACTTACTGGAATACCTCAAGAGAAAAGATGTCAACAGATACAGAGATCTCGTTTCGAAGTTAGGTTTAAGAAAATAAGATTTCCAAAGCAGGGCGGCCTGCTTTTCTTTATGTTTTTAATCTGTGTTACAATTAAATAAACATAAGTTTACTAATATGGCACAGAAACTGAAAGACGAGACCAGAAGAGCGATCATTGAAGCAGCCAAGAAAGAATTTTTGGAAAAGGGTTTTGAAGATGCTTCGATGCGTAGTATCGCTGCCAAAGCAAACATCACGGTAGGCAACATCTACCGTTATTTTGAAAACAAAGAAGAACTCAACAAATACATCGTGGCAGAGACCTGTGATGATATCTCGGATCTATTGAATTCCCTGAAAGTGGAACGGCTTTCCAAGGAACCGAGGGTCTTTGAGATGAAGTCTGACCCGATCCAATTGAAGAATATGGTGGATGAGCTTTCCGTTAGGCTTTGTAAGCTATATGAAGCCAAAGGGGTATCGTTCAATATCCTTTTGAAGGATGAGGCTTCTTCCGCAAAGCTGAAAGAATGGTTCAAAGATACGATCAGAGATCTGATCGGCCAGAGTTATTCCTTAAGTGATCGGAAGAAACAGATCGATCTTCTTTCGGATGCCTATGCCTGCGCGATCTATGAAGGTCTTTGCCATCTGTTCGCAAATAATGAACTGGATACTATCGTTCTGCTGAAACTCGTACGCAACTATCTGAATTCTTTCTTCCGTATGGTCCTGGATGATAATTCTTTAAGATGATCAAACTGTTAGTCAATCAGGTCAAGGTTCCGATCGAACATAGTGAGGCTGATATCAAGGCCGGTGTTGAGAAGAAGCTGCATCATAAAATCAAAAGTTTTGAGATCAGAAAACGCTCTTTGGATGCCAGAAAAGAGCCTTTTTATGTCTATTCACTGATCGTAGAGACGGAAGAAGGCAAACATCTGCTGTCAAAAGATGTAAGTATCTATGTTCCGGAAGACCTGCATCCAAAGTACGAAAAACGCGATAAGACGATCATCGTTGCAGGATACGGGCCAAGCGGCATCTTTGCGGCATACCGTCTGATGGAAGCGGGATTCAAAGTCCTGGTCTTTGAGAAAGGAAAACGGATCAAGGACAGGGAGGCCGACGTAAAACGTTTCTTTGAGACCGGTATCTTGAATACTTCCTCCAATGTACAGTTCGGGGAAGGCGGTGCCGGTACGTTTTCCGATGCAAAACTGACGACCCGCATCAAAGACAAATACATCGATTATATCCTGGACATCTTCGTAAAACATGGAGCCGATCAAAAGATCCGCTATGAGAATCATGCCCACATCGGAACCGATGAGATACGAAAGATCATTTCCTCGATTACCGATGATATGGCACAAAAAGGCGTCGAATTCCATTTTGAAGAAGAAATGAAGGAGATCCTTCTTGATGAAGGAAGAAAGATCGTCGGGATACGGACGGAAAAAGGAAAATATCTTTGCGATCTTCTGGCGATCGGTCTTGGCCATTCGGCATATGAAAGCGTGAAGATGCTGAAGGAAAAGGGCGTACATATCGAAAACAAAGACATTTCGATCGGTTTCCGTGTCGAACATCCGCAGTCCTTCATCGATGCCAGACAGACAAATTCCATCATCGAAGCTGCCAACGAATACTTCCTGCGTTATAAAGGCGAAAAAGGTGTCTATTCTTTCTGCATGTGTCCCGGGGGTTTCGTCATTCCGGCGATGAGCGATGAGGATACGATCGTCACCAACGGCATGTCCTATGCCGCAAGAGATTCTGGCGTTGCCAATTCAGCCATCCTGATCCAGGTCTTCAAGGAAGAATTCGAAGACGGCTATGCTTTCCTTCATGATCTTGAACACAAGGCATTTGCGATATCTTCTTCATATAAGGCTCTTTCGCAGAACATCGCTGACTTCATGAAAGGTGAATCAAATCCCCTGATCTTTGATTCGACCTATCCTTTGGGAACTGTTCTGCATGATTTCAACGATTTCTTTTCAGAAAAAGACTGCGATATCCTGAAACAGGCTTTCCTGGATTTCGATCGCAAGATCCCCGGATTCATTGAAAAAGGGATCATGGTCGGTCCGGAGACCCGTTCTTCCTGCCCGATACGCATCCTGCGGAATGAACACTTCCAATCGATCAACACACCGGGCCTTTATCCGATGGGAGAAGGTGCGGGATATGGGGGAGGCATCATGTCCTGCGCTTTGGATGGCATACGGATCGCCAATGAGCTAATATTGAATCATGGATAAATACACAAAAGACATGGATCATTCCTATTCTCTGGGAATGTCCCTGACGATCGAAGCGCTGCTTCATAAACCGGATAAGGTCAGGGAAGTCGTGCTTTCGGCCAAAGCAAACAAGAATTCTCAGCTCGATCTTCTGATCGATCTTTGTGACAGGAATCATATCCCATACCGTTATGATGAAAACGTCATACGAAAACTCTCCGTCAAGGAAAACTGTTACTGCATCGGTGTCTTTGAAAAATCCGAATCACCTGTAAAGACTTTGCGGCATGTCCTTCTGTACGGATTCAATGATTTCGGTGAACTCGGTACGATACTTCGCTCGGCCGTCGCATTCGATTTTGAGGATATCATCCTGATAAATTCGGATATCGATATCTTCGATCCCCGCTGCATCAGGGCTTCGATGGGTTCCGTGTTCCATATCGGTCTAGGCAGATATGCATCCCTTGAAGAATATGAAAAAGCCTTTGCAGGCTTTCATATCTATCCGTTCGTATCCAATTCAAACAGTCAGCTTGAAGAAGTGGAATTCAAGGAGCCGTACGGCTTGCTGATAAGCCAGGATCCCCATGGTCTGGATTCCTTTGCCGATGGCATCTGTCTTATGAAGGATTGTAAGAAAGAGATCTCCTTATCCATACGCTCTTCCATCATCCTGGAAGCAGCCTATGATCAGAAACGCAGTCGGTAAGTGCACCTCTTGCAAAGTTCCATATCGAGCTTGTGTTTCTTAAGATCTTCGATCGTCTTATTGTAAGTCTCGCTTTTTAGTATCTGAGCGAGGCTTTCTTTTTTTAAGTCACCGATCAGATTGGAAGGGATCGGATCCAGGCAGCAGAGACTTACTTTGCCGTCATGATTGATGGCGATCATATCGATACCGCCATGACACGTCCCCATATCGGAAATGAAAGGATCGGACATCTTCGGCCAGTTGAACATCTCTTCTTCATAGAGATAGATCTTATCTTTCAGAAGATAGGAGTTCTTTCGTTTCGTCTCATGTAAGCCATAGTTCTTTATCAGCGTATCTTTATAATCGCGAAGCGTCTTGCTTAAAGAATCGGACTTGTAGAAACGCAGTTCGATGGCTTTGTTTTTGCTGTTTTCGATAAGATCATCGATGACTTTGAAATACCGTTCGTCTTTGTCCGAATGATCGTAGCTGTGTAGGGAGATCGAAAGCTTGCGCAGGCACATATGATCGAGCAGATCGGGATAGCGGTATAAAAGGGTCCCGTTTGTGACGAGCTGCAGTTTCATCTGTTTTTCATCGAGCAGATCGAGTATCTTTTCCAGATCCGGATGAAGCAAAGGCTCACCCAGGATATGCAGATAGATATAATCGCAGAAGGCTTTGATCTGGCCGATGTAGTCTTTGATCTCATCAAAAGACATGAAATGATCGCCCTTGTCATAGGTACAGAAAGGGCAGCGCAGATTGCAGGCATCGGTGATCTCCAGATAGACACGTTTCATACGTCGATTTTACCTTATTTTTACATGCCGGTAAATCCGCTGATTATTGTAAAAAAGCCTTATTTCATGTATGATTGTTAACAGTGAGGGAGTAGCTTGCGCAATACAGCGTGTCAAGCCAACAATCTCGGCGAAAGCCTGGTTTGTCTTAATAAGCGAGACTCATGTATGACTTTATGTTATGCATGAGTGATTATGACTCATGCGTGCATGAGTTTTCTTTTTAAGAAGAAGGAGAAAAATGGAGAAAAAGTATTATTTGCAGGAGATCGGGGAAGTATACAAGGACTTTGAAACTTCCGAAAAAGGTCTCACTCAGGCGGAAGCTTCATCCAGACTTGAGAAATACGGCAAAAACAAACTGAAAGAAGCAGAAAAGACTCCGATGTGGAAGAGATTCCTAGATTCGATCTCTGACCCGATGATCATCATGCTGCTGGTCGCGGCAGCGATTCAGGCGCTGGTCAACGTCTTACAGATGTCAGAAGGATTCAAGCTCTCGGAGTTTGCGGATGTCATCGTCATCATGGCGGTCGTCGTCATCAATACCATCATGTCTCTCATTCAGGAATCCAAGGCCGAAGGTGCCATGGAAGCTCTGATGCAGATGACGGCTTCCACTTCCAAGGTCCTCAGGGACGGAGAAGTAAAGGTCGTCAAATCCGAAGACATCGTCGTCGGTGATGTGATCATCTATGAAGCCGGCGATACGGTACCGGCAGACTGCAGGATCATCGAATCCCATTCCCTGAAAGCGGAAGAAGCAGCTCTGACTGGCGAATCCGTTCCGGTCAACAAGGTCATCGACATCCTGATGCTCTGTGAAGGCAGAGAAGATGTCGCATTGGGCGATCGTAAAAACATGTTATATAACGGTTCGACCGTCGTATATGGCCGTGGCACGGCAGTGGTCGTTGCTACAGGCATGGATACGGAAATGGGCAAGATCGCCGATGCTCTGACGCTTGCCGAAAAGGAACTAACACCTTTACAGAAGAAGATGTCGGAACTTTCCGCTTTCCTTACCAAACTGGTCATCTGGATCTGTGTCATCGTCTTTGCGGTAGGTGTCGTTGAAACGATACTGGTCTCTGATGAAGGCTTCTCTATGAAACTTCTCGGAAGCACGATGCTCGACACATTCATCGCTGCGATCGCTTTGGCTGTTGCCGCCATTCCGGAAGGTCTTCCGGCAGTCGTCACCATCATCCTTTCGATCGGTGTCTCTGCCATGGCGAAACGCCAGGCTCTCATCCGTAAGCTGACGGCTGTTGAAACACTGGGATGCACCAACATCATCTGTTCCGATAAGACCGGTACGCTCACCCAGAACAAGATGACGGTCGTCGATGAATTCACCGCCGACAGGAACCTTCTTGCTACGGCTATGGCGCTTTGTTCCGATGCCGAGATCAAACCGGGCGAGACCAGTTCGACCGGTGAACCGACGGAAGCGGCGCTTGTCAACTATGCCAATTCGATCGGTCTGCCGAAATATGAACTGAAAGAAAAATTCGAAAGAGTAGGTGAGGCACCATTCGATTCCAACCGTAAGATGATGTCCACCATCCATCCGTACGAAGGCGGCTACATCCAATACACCAAGGGTGCTCTGGATGTCATGCTCGACAGATGTACGAAGTATCTCACCGAACAGGGCGAGATCAAGATGACGGATGCTCTCAAGAAAAAGATCCTTGATAAGAACAAGGAATTCGCCTCCAAGGCACTTCGTGTCCTGTGTGCGGCGTATAAGAAATATGACAAGATGCCTTCATCCCTTGAACCGGAAGATCTTGAATTTGATCTTGTGTTCATCGGTATCGTCGGCATGATCGACCCTTGCCGTCAGGAAGTCTATGAAGCGATCAAACAGTGCCGTTCTGCCGGCATCCGTCCGATCATGATCACCGGCGACCATAAGGATACTGCTGTTGCGATCGGTAAAGACTTAGGCATCATCGAAAACGAAGAAGAGGCCATCGAAGGTCACGAACTCGACAAGTATTCCGATGAGGAAATGAAGGAAGTCGTTCAGAAATACCGTGTCTATGCACGTGTTCAGCCGGAACACAAGACAAGGATCGTCAATGCCTGGAAAGCACTTGGCAAAGTCACTGCCATGACAGGCGACGGTGTCAACGATGCACCTTCCATCAAAGCTGCCGATATCGGTATCGGTATGGGCATCACCGGAACGGATGTCACCAAGTCTGTTGCGGATATGGTCCTGGCAGATGATAACTTCGCTACGATCGTCAATGCGGTCGAAGAAGGAAGAAAGATCTACGACAACGTCTGCAAGGTCATCCAGTTCCAGTTATCGACCAACTTATGTGAAGTCATCATCATGTTCGTTGCATCACTTCTCAACTTCACGCTTCTGACCCCGGTCCATCTGCTTTGGATCAACATGGTTACTGACTCCTTACCGGGTCTTGCCTTAGGTATGGAAAAAGCGGAAGGCGACGTCATGACCAGAAAGCCTCGTAATTCGGAAGACGGCATCTTCGCCAATGGCGCAGGTGTCGACATGGTATGGCAGGGTATCTACCTTGCGATCATCGAACTGGCTGCTTACTTCATCGGTCTGCACCTTGAAAGAGGTACGATCGCCGGCTTCTTCGGTGCTCCGGATTGCGCAAATGCCATCGCTATGGCTTTCCTGACAGTCAACTTCGCAGAGATCTGCTGTGCGATCAACATGCGTTCGCAGACCAAGTCGATCTTCTCCGCCAGCATGTTGAAGAACTTCAACTGGTGGTTATTGGGTGCTGTCCTGATCACAGTCGCCATCACCTTATCAGCGATCTATGTTCCGGGCTTATCCAATGTCTTTGGGATCGAAGCAGGTACGTTCCAGATCAACGAACTGATGATCTGTGTCTTCCTTGCCTTAACGACATTCCCGGCATTCGAGATCGGCAAGATGATCCGCAGAAAACGTTACGAAAACTAAAAAAATACAAAAAGGCGTCGCAAGGCGCCTTTCTTATGCTCAAAATAAAAAAATAGGCATGAGGCCTATTTCAGGTAAAGATTGACTTTATCTTTGTTGTATAAGGACAAAAGGAAGTTTTCTTTTGCCTGTGGATATTCATGATAGATCTTATGCAGCATCTCTTTGACGTCCTGCCGCTTCGTGAAACCGTCATTCGGACATCCGGATGAGATCACAGGGATTTCCAGCTGTCTGCAGGTCTTGACGATCTCCGATTCAAAAGACATGCAGAACGGCCGGATGAAAGTCGTTTCGGAGTTGGTGAGATACATCTTGGGATCAAACGTCGCTATCCTGCCGCCATAGATCATGTTCATGAGAAGTGTTTCGATCGCATCATCGGCATGGTGGGCAAAAGCCACTTTGTTGCATCCTAAGGATTTGGCTGTTTTAATGACTGCACCTTTTTTCAAAGTCGAACAAAGGGAACAGTCGATCCTGTCCTTATGCAGATTCAGCTTCAGGATATCGGCGATCTTGGATTCTTCTGTGACGATTTCGATCGGATATTTTGAAAACCAGTCGATCATAGGCTTCATATCCGCTTCTCCGAAGTTGAGATCGATGTGTATGCCTACGATATCAAACGTCTTATGATAGGTGTTCTCATATAAAAACCTGTACAGATACATCGTATACAGTAACAAGGAAGAATCCTTTCCGCCAGAAAGACCGATCGCGATCTTGTCGTGATCCTCGATCAGTCCGAACATCTGATCGGCTTTTCTGACTTGTGCAAGCAGTTTTTTCATCGACATGTGAATATTATATCTCATGTTATAATCGTTTTATGGAAAATGTGCTTTATGTCGATAAACCGAAGGGGATCTCTTCCTTTGATGTCTGTTATCGTCTGAGAAGAGTTCTCGGGACAAAGAAGATCGGTCATACCGGAACACTGGATCCCAATGCGACAGGTGTGATGATCGTCTTATTTGACAAGGCCACCAAGGCAAATCAGTTTCTCGTCTCCGATTCCAAGGAATACCTGGCGGAAGTAAAGATCGGCATAGAGACCGATACGCTCGATATCGACGGCAATGTTATCGGAGAGTATGACGAAGCGATGCCGGATGAAACGACGCTCAAAGAGGCTTTAAATGCCTTTAAAGGCGAAAATGAACAGGAAGTTCCGATCACTTCGGCCGTTTCCGTAGATGGAAAGCGTCTGTATCAGTACCAGAGAGAAAACAAGGAAGTCATCCTTCCGAAACGAAGGATCGAAGTCTATGATATCTCTTTAAAAATGGTAAAAGAAGATTCTTTCGTATTCTCCGCTTCCGTCAGTTCAGGGACCTATATCCGCGCTCTGGCAAGGGACATCCTGAAGAAACTGAATATCCACGGAACCCTGAGTGAACTGAGAAGGACGAAAGTCGATGATATAAGAGTTGAGGAATGTGACAGTCTTGATGAGATCCTCAAGGGAAATTATAAGGCACATGATCTCTATGTCTTATTAAGCAAACGCTATCCTGTATTTGAAGGATTTGAAGAAAAAGACGTTTTGAACGGCAAGCGGATAAACGTTGCAAGTAGCGAAAACAAGATCCTAATGGCAAAGGATGATCGGGCATTGGCCATCTATGAAAAAGACGGCGATGCCTATAAATGTGTGAGAGGTTTATGGTAAAGATTATTGAGATAAACAAAGATCATTTCCCGGATCTGCAAAGGTCGGTGTGCTGCATCGGCTATTTTGACGGGATGCATAAGGGACATCAGAAGCTGATAAACAGTGCGGTGAGAAAGGCCAGAACCAAGGGGATCCTTTCTTCTTTGATCTGCTTTTCGCCCGATCCGGTCGAAGTCATCAGCAGGCAAAAAGCGATCCATCTGTTCTCGGATCAGGAGCGCTATAAGATCGCGGAAGATCTTGGCATCGATCAGATCCTGATCATCCGTTTCGACGAAGAATTCATGAATCTTCCGCCGGAGTCTTTCATTGAAGATTATCTGCAGAAGATGAATATCGATGAACTGATCTGCGGATTTGATTTTTCCTTCGGAAGATACGGAAAAGGGGATCCGGAGCTTTTGAAACAGATTGCTGAATTTCCTGTGGAGATCATAGAAGAATTACGCTATGAGGGAAAGAAGATCTCTTCCACAAGGATAAAGGAAGCGGTTTATGAGGGCAATTTTGAGCTTGCTGAAAGACTTTTGGGTTTTCCGTACTATTTTACGTTTGAAGTCATAAACTGCCTCAAGATCAATAAAGAATACGTCATGGAGTGCAAGAACATCGATGATTCCTGCATCGTGCCCAAAGACGGTTTCTATGGGCAGGAACTTGAAGTAAGGGAGGGGTCCTTTTATCTTCATGAAAGCCAGATGTTCGATCTTCTCGAACATGTAAAGATCGTGATGTCATGAGCGAAGTCACATTCAAAGACAGAGTAAAAGAATATTTCGGTCAGCAAAGCGATGAGTTCCTTTGTCTGATGAAAGAAAAGCCGACCCAGGCTTTTTTCCTCAATGAAAAGAAAGCGGACAGGAAGATCATCCTGTCGCTGATCGATTTTGAAATAAAAGAAAGCCCTTTGAGCGATCAGAGCTTTTATTATGAACATGAAAATATCGGCAAAACGATCCCTTATGAACTCGGCATAATCTATCCGCAGGAGATCGGAGCCTCTCTGACCTCCAAATACATCGATCCTGAAGATATAAAGACCGTCGTCGATATGTGCGCAGCGCCGGGTGGCAAAACGATCAATATCCTTAACCGATTAAACGACGATGTCATCTGCATTTCCAATGACTTTTCCCATGCCAGGGCATCGGTCTTATCATCGAATATCGAACGGACTGGTTTAGACAACGTCATCGTCACGAACAAACGATGTGAAGATCTTGCCGATCTTCTGCAAGACAAGGCAGATCTTGTCATACTCGATGCACCATGCTCGGGCGAAGGGATGATACGAAAATATCCGCAGATCCTAGACACATGGTCTTTGAACAATATCGAATCTCTGGCTGCACTTCAAAGTGAGCTTCTCGAACACGCATATCGGATGTTGAAAAACGGAGGTACATTGATCTATTCGACCTGTACGTTTGCCTTTGAAGAAGATGAGGATCAGGTAAGTTCTTTCCTTGAAAGACACGAGGATATGTCTCTGATAAATATCGATTTACCTTCTTCAAGCAGACTGAACGGGACCGTCAAGCTTTCCTTCCTTGATCATACGGAAGGGCAGTTCTTTGCCCTGATGAGAAAGAAAGGTTCAGTTACGCAAAGCAGTCTGAAACCACTGAAAACGATAAAAGACAAGACGGCGGAGACTTTCATAAAAGAAAACCTGCTTTTGGATTCATATTATCTCTATAAGAACAACGAACACTTCTATCTGTCTCTGCAGCCGCTGCCGGATATGAAATACAACGTTATGAAATACGGCATCTGTCTGGGCGAAGTGATCAAAAACCGTTTTGAACCCGCGCATGATCTCTATCGTGCCAATTCTTTGAAGGGGAAATACCGATACACTTATGATCTGAATGACAGGGAATATCTGGATTTTATTTCCGGAAAAGAGATAAAAAAAGACCTGGAAGATCACTATTATCAGCTGACATACCGCGGCATTTCGATCGGTTTTGGCAAATGCGCCAAAGGTACGATCAAAAATAAATATCCTAAAGGCCTGAGAAGGATGATATAATCAATTTTGAGGTAATCGAACTATGGAACTAAGAAAAAATGAAATAGGCACTTACATCATAAGTGAAAAAGCATTTAAAGATATAGCGGCGATCGCATGTTCTTCCGTAAAACACGTCTATCCGACAAAGAAAGACAACGATTTTGTTGAATGCAAGATCTCCAAAGCCGGAGAACCGGTCTTTACGATCTCGATCCGTGTCAAGCAGGGCGTCGACATCGTCAAACTTTGTAATAAGCTGCAGGATGAGATCAAGGAAGCCGTACTGCTGATGAGCGGTATCGAATGCAAACAGATCGATATCGATATCCAGGGCTTTGAAACAGCTAAGTAATCGTTAATCAAAATTGCGGAACTCAGGTTCCGCTTTTTCTTTGCAAAAAAAACGATCCCATGAACGGGATCGTTTCTCTAATAGGTGATCGTGAATCCGGTCTCTGTCTGATTGACGTAGATCGTGATGTTCGCCGATTTGTTATTGGTATTTGCGGTAACGATGAACTGTGTTATGAACGGTTCTGATGCGAGCGATATCGTAAGTGAATTATCACCGGCAACGGATGTCGTGACTGCACTTGTAACGGAGGTAAGATCCCAGCTTGAGAATTGGGAATCCGGATCGTACTGCGGGACCAGTTTCAGGGATCTGCCGTCACCTGAGGTCGTTGGAACGATCGTAAGCGTGTGTTCTTTCTCTACATAATAGGTGACCGTGAGACGGAAGGCGGAATTGTCGACGTTGATCGAAGCGCCTTGCTGCAGCTCGGTATTGTTCTGGTCGACGACTCTGTATCTCTTGGCAAGAAGGTTAGGATCGCTCGTAGCTTCTGTCTTGAAGCTTACAAAATCATAGCGATTCGCCCAGCTTTCCATATCGGACTGGCTTGCACCGGTCGGAACAGTGATCATTGCGGTGATCGTCGCTTCCTTGGAGATCTTGTTGGAAGTGAAGGATCCGTTTTCAAATGCGTAATAGCCTTCGACTTTCACCTTATCTCCAGGGTTGGCGTGCAAGACCATATCGTATTTATCATCGTCAGATTTGATATGTTCGGTATTACCGTTGATCGTGACATCCGCCATATATTTGATCGGACCATAGAGTTTGGTGTAATCGAACAGACAGGTTCCGGTCGCGGCAATGATGACTTCGCCGGATGAATTTTTCAATGAGATATCTTTCGTTCCGGAAGCTGTCTCAAGTTTTGACTTGTCCGGATATTCGGCCCAGTGCATAGTAAGTGCCGAATCGACATTTATATCAAAGCTTGCCAGATCGGCGACTTTCGGAGTAGCCAGGGAGACCAGCTTGACGGAATCGGACTTGATCAGTCCGGTCGTCCTTAAAGATTCATCCATTCCTTCGGTGAAGGCTGCATATGGCCAGGTACCGATGACATGGGTGATGCTGGAGACACCGGATGGCTTTTCCAGTTTTGTCGGTGTGCCGTCACCATACTTGTATGCAGCTTCCAAGACCAGATGAGCAAGTTTGCCTTGCGGTCTGTCGTTGTAATAGTAATCTCTTGAGATATAAGATGGCTGTCCGATGACGGCTTTTTCATAGCCGCACCAGGTGACCGTTGTGTATTCGCTTGTGGCAGCGACCAGCCAGCCGTCTTTGATCGAACCGGAAGGGATGCCGTATTCCTGTGCCGTCGTACCGTAGTCGGTCGTACCGGTCTTGCCGTAAACAGGGTAGTTGTCGTTTTTGACGAATGAATAGGAACCGCCGTAATTCTGTACGTTGGAGTACATGAGTTCCGTCGTCAGATAGGAAGCGGCTTCCGATAAGACCTGGGTCGAATTATAGACCGGTGTGATCGGAGACTTGCCGTTGGTGAATTCGATTCTTGAGATCGTGTGCGGTTTGTTGTAGACACCGTAGTTCATGATGGCCGCATAAGCTGCCGCATGCTGGTAAGGGGTGACTTCGCAGGTGTTGCCGCCGATCGCATACTGGATATCGAAATCATCCAGATTGAAATTGTAACCTAAGGATTGCGCGTAATTGACGACATATTCGTATTTCTTCGCATCAAGGACCGCCTGTAATGCCTGTATCGCACAGGTGTTGATCGACTGACCGACGGCCTGTTTGAGTGTGACATCACCGACGTAGGTCCCCGAGTCGTTCTGGATGACGATCTTGGAAACATCATCATAGAACATCGGTTTATCGGTAAGAACGTGGTCGGTCGCCCAGCCGAGATTTTCAAAGGCGAGGGCATAGTCCAGGATCGGTTTGATCGTGGAACCGGGCTGCTTGTACTGCTCCGTTGCGTGGTTGAGCAATAACTGTCCGCCGTTAGCGTAGTTTCTGCCGCCCATGATACCTACGACTTCACCGGTCGAATTCTTGATACAGACCGATGCGCATTCGAAGTAATCATCCGGGAACTGCAGATATTCAGGATCCATATTGCCGGCCTGGATGGAGTCCATCTCTTCCTGTATGTCTCTGTTCATATAGGTGTAGATGTGCATCGTTGTCGTGTATGGATCGAGGTTTGTCAGTTCCATGACTTCCGATACGACCTGGTCGATATAGGCCTGATATGGGATTCCTTCGCCTTGAGAATCGGATTTGAACGGATCTTTGAGAATATCCTCGACTCTGACGGATTTGGCCAGTTCATATTCGGCTTTGGAGATATAACCATGGTTGCGCATCTGGTAGAGGACTTCCATGACTCTTTCCTGTGCCGCTTCCAGATTATAGAAAGGATTGTAATAGTTCGGAGCATTGATGACGCCTGCCAGCAATGCGCCTTCGACCAGATTGACATTTGCCAGATCTTTGCCGAAGTAGTACTGGGCAGCTTTCTGGATACCGCGGATATTGTTGGATCCGCCGAAATTCAGTTTATTGACATAGGACTCAAAGATATCCTGCTTGGATTTTGCGTTTTCCAGTTCAAGGGCAAGAGCGATCTCCTGAACTTTACGTCTGACACCTCTGGCACCCGATCTTGCGGCCTGTTCACCGGTCTCATCATCGGTGAAGTAGGTATTCTTGACTAACTGCATCGTAAAGGTGGAACCACCCTGACCGAAGGACATCGTACGGATGTTCTCCAGTATCGCCTTGGTGAAACGCGGCACATCAAAGCCGTTATGTTCAAAGTAACGGGAGTCTTCGATCGCGACGAAAGCATCGACGACACAGTTAGGGATCTCGTCGTATTCGATGTTCTGACGGATGACGGTGCCCAGATTTGCGATCTCTTCGCCTCTGGAGTCATAAACGATGGAGGATTCCTGCTGATCAAAATCCGACACATTGAGAGTCGGTTTGTTTCTCAAAAGGGTAGCGATCACTACGATACCGCCGATCAGCCCGATCAGACCGATCACGGCAACGATCGAAACGATGGTCGCCCACAGATTGACTTTATTGATCTTTTTCTTTTTCTTTACTTTATTTGACATAACCCTCCCTAAAGGTCAAAGACCTTGTCTACAGTACTTAAATAGTCACACGGCTTGGTAAAGGTCCTGCGGATCTCATGACCGTGCTCTTCGACCCACGCAAAAGGAAGAGACTTCCTGTTGCAGGATCTGTAATACTCGATGAATTCATTTGCTTTAATAAGATAATCTTTATCATAGTACACAAAGCGCATTATGATAAAGGCGATAGCCCCGTGTTTCTCCACGCTTTCCAGATGTTTTATCTGATGTTCGTGGATGGATGAAAACGGAAACGATGTCCTTGACTCGCATTCCTTTGCTTCAAAGTCGATGTACTTCCCCTTATAGATACCGTTGTAATCGGTCGTTGAAGCAAGTTTGAAGTATGCCTCCGTGATCTTGGCCGCGCTTCGCTTGGGATAGTCGACCTTGACGATCGTGATCGGAGTAGGCTTTTTGTGGATGACAGCGGTATCTTCAGTGAGGTAATACCGGTTGCTCCTGTTTATGTCTTCCTCTAATGACATGCCTCGATTGCCGGCGCCAATATTCGGTCTGACATATTCTTTGCTGCTGTTAGGATACTTCATATTTTCACCTAAAATTTATTATATAATATTGGTACCGTAAATTGCTAGTTTGCTTGATTGTGCCATTTTTTTGTTTTATTATTTAAAAAGGAGATAGATATGGAAAAACTCAACCTCACCCCGGAAGAAATTCTCAATAAAGAGTTCAATATCGATTTCAAAGGTTACTCACCGGCTGAAGTCGACTCGTTCCTTGACAGTGTCCTGGAAGACTACCAGATCATGGAAGAGAACATCCAGCAGCTTCTCGATGCTGTTTCTGCATTACAGAACCAGGTCAAGGATCTGACTGCCAAGAATATCGAACTGGAAGGCAGAAAGATGGCATTCGATCTTTCCAATACGACATCCTACAGTTCCGTTGACGTTTTAAAGAGACTTTCTAGACTCGAAGAATTAGTTTACAAAAAGTAACATCCAGACAATCGCTGAACATTCAGAGGAAAGTCCATGCTCGCACATCCTGCGACGGATGTAGTGATTATGCCAAGTCAAACAATAAGCTTGGGCAGCCTTGCGGCTGACGGCTGGCGCGTTTCCTAAAGAGCGATCCATGGAAACAGCCTGTAAAAGTGTCAAAGAGACGAGCTGTGCAGAAATGTACAGGTGGAACGTGATAAACCCCATAAGCGAGAAACCCAAATTTGGTAGGGGAACCTGCAATAACGAAATGAAGTGATTTGCGGGGCACATCGTGCAGATAAATGATTGTCCAGTACAGAACATGGCTTATTCGATGTTATTTTCCAAAAGACCTGAGGGTCTTTTCTCTTTATCATCTTACTTGAAATTTAATCAAGCTTTTGTATAATTGTGAATGAAAGATAGTGTGCTAAAATAGTTTTATGAATCTACCAAACAAATTAACTTTATTCAGAATCGTTCTTGTGCCGATCGTTGCCCTGGTATGGCTCTTTCCATACTCTGAAACGGGAACGGAAATCGGCAGTTTTACTGTTGGAAATGTTTCCATTCCGTATCTCAATGTGATCGTTGCCGCATTATTTGCCATCGCATCTTTCACCGATTATCTTGACGGCAATATCGCCAGAAAGAACAATCTGGTCACGACGTTCGGCAAATTCGCCGATCCGATCGCCGACAAGCTTCTGGTCAACATGATGCTGCTCATCCTTTCTTACAAGCATCTGATCCCGCTTGTCTGCTGCATCCTTATGATATTGAGAGATATCGTTGTCGATGGCTGCCGCATGCTGGCGGCACAGAAGGGCGTCGTCGTTTCTGCCGGCATGCTTGGAAAGCTCAAGACGTTCCTGCAGATGATCACGATCGTCCTTATCCTGATGAACAATTTCCCGTTTGAGATGTGGTACATCCCGATGGATGAGGTCCTGATCTGGTTCACGACATTCATTTCCGTGGCCGGCGGATACTCGTATTTCATGCAGGTAAAAGATTTTATTTTCGAATCGATGTAGGTATCGGCCGATTTTTTACAAATAATGTATTAGGAGGTATATTTCATGGCTAAGAAAGAAGAAGTCAGCGAAATTACAAAAGATAAAAAAGAACAATTACTGAATGAAGCTCTTAAAGCGATAGAAAAACAATACGGAAAAGGTTCGATCATGAGGCTCGGCGAACACGCCGATGTCGATGTCGATGCCATCTCTACCGGTTCGTTGGCGATCGACTATGCCTTAGGCGTAGGCGGTCTTCCGAAAGGCAGGATCATCGAGATCTACGGTCCGGAATCTTCCGGTAAGACGACACTGGCACTTCAGGCCATCGCCGAATGTCAGAAGGGCGGCGGCAAAGCCGCATTCATCGATGCGGAACATGCCATCGACCCAAGATACGCCAAAGCATTAGGTGTCGATGTCGATGAACTGATCCTTTCCCAGCCGGATTCCGGTGAACAGGCTCTTGAGATCGCTGAAGTGCTGATCAAGTCCGGTGCGATCGATCTGATCGTCGTCGACTCGGTCGCCGCACTTGTCCCGCAGGCGGAACTGGATGGCGAGATGGGTGATTCCAATATCGGTCTTCATGCCAGACTCATGTCCAAGGCGATGCGTAAGCTTGCCGGTGCGATGAATGCCAACTCCTGTACGACGATCTTCATCAACCAGCTCAGAGAAAAGGTCGGCGTCATGTTCGGAAATCCGGAAACGACGACCGGCGGCCGTGCTTTGAAATTCTATGCGACGATCCGTATCGAAGTCAGAAAATCCGAAGCGATCAAAAACGGTCAGGAAGTCATCGGCAACAAAGTCAATGTCAAAGTCGTCAAAAACAAGGTCGCTCCGCCATTCAAGACCTGTCAGGTCGAGATCTATTACGGCGAAGGCATCTCCCACTTATCCGAAGTCATCAATCTGGGCGTCGAACTTGGCATCATCGAAAAATCCGGTTCCTGGTACGCTTATAATGGCGAAAAGATCGGTCAGGGTTCCGATGCCGTAAGAGCTTATCTGCAGGCAAATCCGCAGATCGATGAAGCGATCACCCAGCAGATCAAAGAAAAAATGTTTGCGAAAGATGAGGACTGATGCCTCATCTTTTTTCTTATTGCAAGGATAAGCCGCAGATAACTTGAGGTTGTGCAAAACAGTCTAATATAGTACAATTTAAAGGGTTAAAAACCTGTAATTTAGTTACGAAATGGAGGTATACATATGGAATTTAATGTACTTTCCATTTTTATCGGATTAGTTGTGGGGGCTGCCTTGGTCTTGCTGTATAACTCTGCTGTCGGCAAGAACGCCAAGAAAGAAGCTCAGAAAATCTTAGATGAAGCAAATAATCAAGCTAAAAACACTGTTAAACAAGCCGTTTTGGATGGTAAGACACAGGTCTATGATCTGAAACTGCAGGCTGAAAAGGAGATCAAAGAAAAAAGAAGCGAGGTCCAGGACCACGAAAACAAGCTTCAGAGAAGAGAAGATTCTTTGAATTTCCGTGATGAGAATTTAACACAAAAAGAGCGTAAATTAGATGAAAAGCTAAGAAAAGCAGAAGATAAAGCTGCTCAACTAGATAAAATGGAAGAAGAACTGCAATCCAGGATCGACGGTCAGATTGCAATTTTAGAGCGTGTATCCAACATGTCCAAAGAGGAAGCGCGTTCCGAACTGATGGAAGTTGTCGAATCGAAGATGGCTGATGAAGTTGCCGCTTACATCCGCGAAAAAGAGGAAGAAGCGAAAGAAACAGCAGCTGAAAACGCCAGAGAGATCATCGCAACAGCCATTCAGAGATATTCTCAGGATGAAACATTGGAACGTACGGTTTCTGTCGTTGCGCTTCCTTCGGAAGAAATGAAGGGCAGGATCATCGGCAGAGAAGGCAGAAACATCCGTGCGATCGAACAGGCGACAGGTGTCGACCTGATCATCGATGATACACCGGAAGCGATCACTGTTTCATGCTTCGATCCGATCCGCAGAGAGATCGCCAGATTATCACTGGAAACTCTGATCAGAGACGGCCGTATCCAGCCGGGCAGGATCGAAGATGTCGTTGAAAAGACGACGAAGGAAATGAACCGCAATATCCAGAAGTATGGTGAAGATGCCTGCTTCAAGCTGCAGATCGGCAAGATCGACAAGGAACTCGTCAAACTGATCGGCAGAATGAGATACAGATATTCCTATGGCCAGAACGGTCTGGAGCATTCCATCGAAGTGGCATCCTTTGCCGGTATGATGGCAGCTGAGCTCGGACTCAACCAGAACCTGGCCAAACGTGCAGGTCTTCTGCATGACATCGGTAAGGCAGTTGACTTCGAACAGGAAGGCACACATGTCGAACTCGGTGCGAAACTTGCCAAGAAATACGGCGAAAGAAAAGAAGTCATCAATGCGATCGAATCGCATCACGGCGATGTGCCGGCTGACAACCTGATCTCCAATCTGGTCGCTGCCGCAGATACGCTTTCTGCCGCAAGACCAGGCGCAAGATACGAAGGCATTGAAAACTACATCAACCGACTTGAATCATTGGAAAAGATCGCCAGCGATTTCGACGGTGTCGAAAAGGCATATGCAATCCAGGCCGGCAGGGAAGTCAGAGTCATGGTCGTCCCTGAAAAGGTCGATGATAACAAGTGTACGATGATCGCCAGAGCGATCAAAGAGCGTATCGAAAACGAACTCACTTATCCTGGACAGATCAAAGTAACGGTCATCCGTGAAATGAGAGCTCAGGAAACAGCAAAATAATGAGGATATTATTTATCGGAGATATCGTAGGAAAAAGCGGAAGAGACATCGTCTCTTCGCTTTTATATTCTCTGAAAGAACGATATAAAGCAGATCTCATCATCGCAAACGGGGAAAATGCAGCCCATGGCAAAGGGATCACCTATAAGATCTACAAACAGTTCCTTGCCCAAGGCATCGATTACATCACGATGGGCAATCATACCTATTCCAAAGCCGAGATCAACGATCACATGGCGGAGATGGATAAGCTCGTCGTGCCATACAATCACATCAAACGAAGCAGTGATAATTACTATAAGCTGATCGAATTCGGCGGGATACGCTTCATTCTTACCAATATCTTGGGAAACATTCTGATCGGAGAATCGTCCATGGATGCGCCTTCGGCCTTCATAGAAGTCCTCGAACAGACAAAGAACCTGAAGCCTGACTTCTATTTTGTCGATCTGCATGCGGAAACGACGGCAGAGAAACGTCTTTTTGCCGAATACTTCTGTGACTATGCGAAAGTCGTTATCGGCACGCATACGCACGTTCAGACCGCAGATGAGGCCATCATCAACGGCTGTGCCTTCATCACGGATTCGGGCATGTGCGGCGCATATGATTCGATCATCGGCAGAGATGTGGATGAGACCATACAGTTTCATATCAACAAGCAGCCGACCCGCTATACGATCGCCGAAGGTCCGGCCATCTTCTGCGGAGTGCTCATCGATATCGATGATAAGACAAAAACACCTGTATCCATCGAAAGGATACAGATCAGACCAAAAGAAAACCAGGATTAATCCTGGTTTATCTGTTTCAATACTTCATCAAGATCCAGTTTGTTTTCATTGAACTGAATGCTGATCGAATCATTTTCATCATAGCGGGGGATGATGTGTACATGCGTATGCATCACGGTCTGTCCCGCAACTTCATTCGTATTGATCAGGATATTGCATCCGTTGGCGTGAAGATTGTTCACGACTCTGGCTGCGATATCCTTTGTTTTTTCCATCAGTCTGCCAAATTCTTCGGCAGGCATTTCAAGGAAATTTTCGTAGTGTTTCTTCGGCATCACCAGAGTATGACCTTTGGTCGTCTGGGAGATGTCAAGGATCGCAAGGATCTCATCATCTTCATATACTTTCTTGGAAGGAATGTTTCCTTCGATGATCGAACAGAAGATGCACATTATTTCAATACCTCGTAAGCGGCAGTCATGATCTCGTAGAGATCCTGATCGAAGAATTCGATCTCATGAGTTCCCAGGAAGTGGTTTCTGACATCATCGGATGAGACGGTCGCTGCAAGAAGATCGACGAATTCATCCTTGAATTCTTCTACATTTCTGGATTCGATGTTCAATACATAGTAGGTATTGTTCTCGGTAATGTTGCCGTTGGCATCCTGTGCAGATTTCGCAGAGACGATGATCGTGGAAAGACCTGTCGTTTCCGTGGAATTGAGATAATCCTTTACTTCGTAAGCGAGCGAAGAATCATCATCCGTATAAACTGCGCTTTGCGGAGCATTCGCTGCACCGTTGTTGACGGCAGCCATATCGAAGGTCGAACCGTTGTTTACATCTTCGATGCACTTCTTGGCATCCTCTTCGTTAGCGAAGCTTGCCATCTGCATTTTTACCGGTTTCTTTTCTGCGGAGAGTTCATCGAATTTCTGATTGACATATTCTTTGGAAAGTTCCGATAACAGAAGGGTGGAAACATAGGATTTCCTGTAGGCATCCAAAGATCCGTAGGCAGAGATGATATAGGACTCATAGCCTAATGATTTGTAAGTTTCGATAAGTTCATCGGCTTGCGCGTTGATGGATTCCATATCGATGCCTTCAAGCTTTAATGCGATCTGGTCGATGATATCGGAAGCGATCGCTTCTTCGCCGGAAACTTTCAAGGACTTATATAAGTCGTTTTTCGTATAGCTCATATTCGGTCCGGTGAAGATGACATCATCACCATCGGATAATGAGGAATAATGATTTGCGTTCGAGCAGCCCGCCAGCAAGAGCAGGGCAAACAGAGTGACAATGATTTTTTTCATACTAGTTTTCCTCCAGCTGAGCTTCGATCTGTGCTTTCAGATCTTCATCTTTGATCTCAAAGCCGAGCTCCGTGCCTTTTTCCATAATGGCCTTGATCGCCATCGTCGGATAGGTGCTTTGAAGACTTGCAATATAGTAGTAATCATTTAACAGAGCTTCCTGACTCATTGCAACGTTCTTGATGATGTGGTATCCGAATTGGGAAACGACCGGTTCGGAAACTTCGCCTTCCGCAAGGGCAAGGGAAGCATCTGCGAAGAACTGATCATAATTAGCTTTGTTTTCTTCGTTGATCATGCCGATATAGCCGCCATTGGAAGAAGAGGAATCATCCGAATACATGTAAGCGACATATTCGAACGTGTTGTTCGCATCAGCGAGAGCATCCTGGATCTGCGTGAGCTTTTCCTTCTGCTCATCGGTCGGATTTGCTTCATAACCGATGATGTTGTCGTTTTCATCCTTGACCGGAGTCGTATCGCACTTGACCAAGATGTGATAGATCAGACGACCGTTGGTACCGATGGAATCTGTCAGATAAGTATCGGCATTTGCGGCAACATAGTCCTTGATCAGCATTTCCTGCTTCTGCGCATCGATGTAGTACTGCTTCAGATCATCGATACCGCCGGTGTAGCCCATGGCCTTGAGCGAATCCAGGACATAGTCTTCCGAATAGCGGGAGAGGATGCTGGCAGCGGAATTGGTCGCGTTGGTGTTCATCTCTTCCGTGGTCTCATAACCTTCGTTGAAGATGGCACGTTCATAAGCGACGACTGCTTGCGAGACACCGCTTTTTTCATAAAGAGAAGCATACAGGTCATCCGCATAGACAGGTTCTCCATCCAGGGTATAAGCGACATACTTGCCGTCGATCTGTTTGTTATTTACTACGATCTCTCTATTTTTATATGCATCTGCAGCATAGATCCCGACAAAAACGAGCAAGGCGACAGCGACGACGCCAATGAACCAATATTTTTTAATAAGTTCCTTTTTGTCCATAAAAAAACCTCCAAACGTTATATATTATAAGCGTTTCGATTCTTTAATACAATTTGAACATTTAAAGTTCACATAAAATTCAGGATGAATAATAAAATAACCTTATTTATACTTAGGTGTTATAATTCGAGATGGTGGTGAATATGAAAACATTAGAAATCAAAGATCTCCATGTCAGTGTCGGAGAAAAAGAAATACTGAAGGGCATCGATCTTACGGTCAATACCGGTGAGATCCATGCGATCATGGGCCCAAACGGCAACGGCAAGTCTACCTTGCTGTCAACGATCATGGGCCATCCCGCATATACCGTGACCAAAGGCTCGATCCTTTTTGATGGGGAAGATGTCCTTGCGATGAGCGTCGATGAGCGTTCCAAAAAGGGTCTGTTCCTGGCGATGCAGTATCCCAAAGAGATCGCCGGCGTGACCAATTCTGATTTTTTGAGAGCAGCGATCAACGCCAGACTTGAAAAGAACATCTCTCTTTTCAAGTTCATCAAAGCGATGGAATCCAATATATCCAAACTGAAGATGAAAGAAGATCTCGCGCACCGTTTCGTCAACGACGGTTTTTCCGGCGGTGAAAAGAAGAGAAATGAGATCCTGCAGATGATGATGCTGCATCCGGATATCGCCATGCTCGATGAGATCGACTCAGGTCTTGATGTCGATGCCATAAAGCTTGTATCGGATGCCATCCATGATCTTAAGAACGAAACGGATCTTGGCCTCATGATCGTTTCGCATTACGAGAGATTCTTTACGATGATCAAACCGACCCACTCGCATGTCATCGTTGACGGAAGGATCGTCGTGGAAGGCGATGATGAGCTGGTCTACAAGATCGATTCCGACGGATATGACTGGTTATATGACGAACTCAAGATCCAGCCGGTCAAGGAAAGCCGTCCTTTAGTCTATTCTTTAGGCACCTGTGCCAGAAACCCGAGAGGTAAAAATGCCTAAAAAGATCATAGAAGATGAAAGAGAAGTCCTCATCGATTCTTCGATGACTGTCATATTGAAAAACGATAAGATCAATCTGAAATACGATCTCAAAGACGGAGATTACAAGATACTGATCTATAACGATCACAAAGGCGATCTTGTCTTATCTGACAGCGGACAGATCGTTAACAGCAGCGTACAGATCAATTATCTGCAGCTGGATGCCTGTGATCTGAAACAGGAATCGAAAGTCTTTGTCGAAAAAGGTTCTTCTTTGAATGTCAATTCGACATATCTTGGAACCGGAAAGAAAGATGTGATCTATGATCTGTATAACAACGGATCGGATTCTTCGATCGATATCTATAACAACATCGTGTGTCTGGATGGTGCTGATTTTTCGATGGACTGCATCGGGACGATCATCAAAGGAGCAAAACGCTCCAAGTGCCATCAGTCGACTCACTGTCTGACCATCGATTCACCGAAAAGGGCAAGGGTACTTCCGGTACTCAACATCGATGAGAACGATGTCGAAGCATCCCATTCTCTGGCCAGCGGTACGATCGATGAAGAGATCCTGTTTTACATGAATTCCAGAGGGCTCGATAAGAAGGAAGCTCTCAATCTGATATTGAAATCCTACCTGATGCCAAGTGATGATTATTATGAGGCTTTTGAAGATGGCAGACAGATCCAGGAAAGTGCGATAGCAAAGGTGGATCAGATATGTTCGATGTAGAAAAGATAAGAAAAGACTTTCCGATGATCATGAATCATCCCGATCTCATTTATTTCGATTCGGCTGCGACATCCTTCAAGCCAAGATCGGTCATCGATACGGTCATCGATTATTACGAGCATAATAACTGCAACATCCACAGAGGGGATTACGACATCTCTTTTGCGGTATCGAAAAGGTACGATGATACAAGAAAGACCATCGCCCGCTTCATCAACGCAAAGCGTCCCGAAGAGATCGTCTATACCTATGGGGCGACTTCTTCCTTAAATATCGTCGCCATCAATTTCGCAAAGAAATTCCTGAACAAAGGCGATGTCATCCTTACCAGTGAAGTCGAACACGCATCTGACGTCCTTCCCTGGTTCAAGGCGGCCGAACAAAGCGGTGCGATCATTAAATATGTACCGTTTCCGAAAAGCGGAAGATTCGATCTTGAAGCCTATGAAAAGTGCTTTGAAAACGAAAACGTGAAGATCGTGGCTTTGCCGCACGTATCCAATGTCTTAGGCTTCATCTATCCTATGAAACAGATCGCAGCGATCGCCCATAAACACGGGGCATACATCGCGGTAGACGGTGCGCAAGCCGTGCCGCACATCAAAATGGATGTGCAAGACCTGGATATCGATTTTCTTTCCTTTTCTTCTCATAAGATGCTGGGGCCTGCAGGCATAGGCGTCCTGTATGGAAGATATGAACTGCTGGAACAGATGGACCCTGTCTTCTATGGCGGCGGATCGAATGCCAGATTCTATCCGGACTGTTCGATCATATTGAAGAACACACCGGAAAAATTCGAAGCCGGAACGCCGGATATCGAAGGCGTACTGGGACTTGGCAAAGCGATCGAATATCTTGAAGAGCTGGGCATGGATAACGTGGAAGAATATGGCAAGCAGCTAGCCGGCTATTTCATCAGCAAGCTTGAAAAATTAGACAACGTGACCGTCTACAATCATGGCGCGGAAGCCGGTATCGTGACATTCAATGTCAACGGCATCTTCGCGCAGGATGCGGCCGGTTACTTCAACAAACAGGGCATCGCCGTAAGGACAGGCAACCATTGTGCCAAGATGCTCGATCAGATCATCGGTGTCAACGAGACGATCCGTGCTTCGATGTATATCTACAATACGAAGGATGAGATCGACCGCTTCGTCGATGTGATCAAAGAAACGACTTTGGAGAAATGTGTGGATAGTATATTATGATGGACAAAGAGATCAAACGAGAGATCATGCTCGATCACTACAATCACCCGAACAACAAACAGACGGTAAACGATGAGCGTTACAAGTCTGTTCATAATGCTTCAGATTCCTGCATCGATGACATCACGGTGTTCATGCTGGCGGAAGACGGAAAGATCAAAGATGTCAAATTCGACGGCATCGGCTGCACGATCTGTACGGCTTCGACCGACATCATGTGCGATCTTGTCACCGGCAAGGACCTCTCTGAAGCAAAAGCGATCATCAATGAATATTACAAGATGGTCGATGAAAAGCCTTTTGATGAAGATGCTCTGGAAGAAGCCAATGCCTTCGATACGCTTTATCAGCAGGCCAACCGCATCAAATGCGGCACCATCGGCATCAGGGCAATCGAGGATCTGATCAATGAATACGACAAATAAAGATATCCTGCAGTCGCAAGACGATTATAAATACGACTTCAAGGATAAGGATGTCACGATCTTTTCCACGGGCAAGGGCCTTTCGGAAGAAGTCGTAAGAGAGATCTCGAAGGCAAAAAACGAGCCTGACTGGATGCTGGAACTGCGTTTGAAGGCGTATCACAAGTTTCTGGAGATGCCTTTGCCTAAATGGGGACCGGATCTCAGTGAGATCGATTTCAACGATTTTACGTATTACAAGAAACCGTCCGAACGTGTCGAAAAGACCTGGGATGCCGTTCCGGAAACGATCAAGAACACTTTCGAGAAGCTCAAGATCCCTGAGTCCGAACAGAAATTCCTGGCCGGCGTTTCTACGCAATATGAATCGGAAGTCGTGTATCACAACATGCTGGAAGAAGTCGAATCCAAAGGCGTCATCTTCTACGATACCGATACCGCTTTGAAAAAGTGCCCGGAATTATTCAAGGAATACTTCGGGAAAGTGGTCTCTTATGCCGACAACAAATTTGCGGCACTCAATACGGCAGTATGGTCAGGCGGATCGTTCATCTACGTTCCGAAAGGCGTCAAGCTGGAAAAACCGCTGCAGTCGTATTTCCGCATCAATTCCGATCAGATGGGACAGTTCGAAAGAACACTGATCATCTGTGATGAAGGCTCCGACTTACATTACGTGGAAGGGTGTACGGCACCGAAATATTCCAATGATTCCTTACATGCGGCAGTCGTCGAGATCTACGTCAAGAAGAATGCCAAATGCCGTTATTCGACCGTTCAGAACTGGTCGGCAAACATCCTCAACCTCGTCACCAAGAGGACGCTTGTTGAAGAAAACGGCGTCATGGAATGGATCGACGGAAACGTCGGATCACACATCAATATGAAATATCCGGCCTGTGTGCTGGCAGGGGAGAATGCCAAAGGCGTATGTATCTCCATCGCTGTCGGATCCTTCAAACAGATACAGGATGCCGGTGCCAAGATGATACATCTGGCTCCGCACACTTCTTCGACCATCATTTCCAAATCCCTGGCCAGGACCGGCGGCAAAGTCAATTACCGCGGCATGGTCTCGATGTCGGAAAAGGCGCAGTATTCCAAGGCAAAAGTGGAATGCGATACGCTGATACTCGATGATATCTCATCTTCCGATACGATCCCGACAAACATCATATCCAACAACACTTCGACGATCGAACACGAGGCAACCGTCTCCAAGATCTCGGAGGAACAATTGTTCTATCTGATGTCCAGGGGTCTGTCCAAGGAAGATGCGACGCAGATGATCATCTTAGGCTTTATCGAACCGTTCACCAGAGAGCTGCCGATGGAGTATGCGGTCGAGCTCAATCAGTTACTCAAGATCAATATGGAAGGGGCTATCGGTTAGTCCCTTTTTGTTATAATTAGGATATGTATCTGCTGGAAGTCTACGTCACCAATGCCACATTGAACATCAATCGGCCTTTCACGTATCTGAGCGATCAGAAAGTCTCTCTTTATTGCCGTGTCAAGGTCCGTTTTCATAATGCGGACAATCTGGCCATCGTATCTTCCTGCAAATATACCGATCAGGATATCGAACAGCTAAAAACCGAACTGGGTTATGAGCCCTTATATATTAGTGCGATCGTCGACGAGGAACCCGTACTTTCCAAGGAACTCTTCGATCTTGCATTCTGGCTTTCCAGAACGACCATATCGCCGCTGATCAGCTGTCTCAATTCGATGCTGCCGAAAGCCTTAAAGACTTCCAAGAAGCATTCTTCGCCAAAGATGATCGCCAGATTTCACAAATACGAAGGGGACTTTCCTTTCACGAAAAGGCAGAAGGAAGTCTATGATCTGCTTTATGAAGGCATCATCGCATCCGATGCCAGAAAGATCTCCGTCTCGATCATTCCAAAGCTCATTTCCTTAAAAGCGATCGAAGAATATGAAGAAGAAGCCGTCTTCACCAACAAAGAGATCGCTTCTTCCGCTTTCAAGACCCTCACGCCATCGCAGCAGAAGGCCTATGAAGCCATACTGGATACGGATAAGAGCGTATCGCTTCTTTTCGGTGTCACCGGATCGGGCAAGACGGAAGTCTACCTGCATCTGGCAAGGCATTATCTTGCGCAAGGCAAGGATGTCCTCATACTCGTGCCGGAGATCTCTCTGACTCCGCAGATGATCGAAAGGGTCAAGCAGAGATTCACCGATGTCGTCTTTTATCATTCCGAACTTTCCGATCAGGAACGTTATGAACAGTACAAGCGCGTCAGAAACAAGGAAGTGCGCATCGTCGTCGGAACAAGAAGCTCCATTTTCCTTCCGTTCCATGATCTGGGTCTGATCATCATCGATGAGGAACATGATTCTTCCTACAAACAGGATTCCGTTCCCTGTTACCACGTCAAAAATGTCGCTTTCAAACGGGCCAAAGACCACCATGGCAAGGTATTGTTAGCTTCCGCAACGCCATCCCTGGAATCTTATACGAGAGCGTTGCGCGGTGATTATCAGCTTCTGCAGCTGAAAGACAGGATCAATCATTCGCTTCCTAAGATCGAGATCATCGATCTCAACACACAGGTAAGAAATCACTCATCCTACATCATCACGAAGCCTTTGAAAGAAGAGATCGGCAAATGCCTTGAACAAGGCAAACAAGCCATCATCTTACTGAACCGGCGCGGCTATTCGCCGATCGTCAAGTGCGGAGAATGCGGATCGACGCTGATGTGTCAGGATTGCGATACGCCGCTCAACTATCACAAAGATGAAGATGTTCTGAAATGTCATCAGTGCGGGAGAATCTATAAGAGGATAGACCGCTGTCCAAGCTGCGGTCATAAACCGTTGTTATACTACGGTTTTGGCACCAAGAAAGCGCAGGAAGAGCTGCAGAAGCTCTTTCCTGAGGCGAAGATCGAAAGGATGGACCGTGACTCCACTTACAGAAAAGGAGCGCATGAGGCCATTTTAAAGCGCTTTGAAGCCCATGAGGCTGACATACTTCTCGGAACACAAATGATCGCCAAAGGTCTTGATTATCCCGATGTGACGCTTGTCGGCATATTGAATGCCGATGCCGGTCTGATGCATCAGGACTACAATTCCGCAAAAGTGACCTTCGATCTTCTGATGCAGGCCTCCGGACGCTCCGGCAGGGCGGATCATCCGGGAAAAGTCCTCATCCAGGCTTTCAATCCCGATCATTATGCGATCAAAGCCGTCCTGTCGCAGGATTATACCTATTTCTACAACATCGAGATGAATTATAGGAATAAGACCAAATATCCGCCATATTCCCATATCATCGAGATCCTTTTATCAGACAGCGATGAAGATAAGATCAAAGAAAGCGTAGCTTATCTTTATGAACAGATCAAAGATCTGCCGTTCAAGATCTACAAGCCGTATGAACTGGGAAGGTCAAAAGCCTTATACCGATACAGACTGCTGCTGATGGACAAAGATCTGCTCGCTTTATTGAAACAGACAAATGAGGTCATCGACCGCTATGTCGCCGCCAGAAAACATTCGCGTGTTAGAATTGATGTTGACCCTTTATATCTGGAGTGATTATGAACCAAAGAGAACTTGCCTTGAACATCCTTCATATGACTGTCAAAGAGGAATCCTATTCCAATCTTTTGATGCGCAGGGAACTGAATAAGATACCGCCGATCCAAAGAGGCTTCGTAACCAATCTGGTCAACGGTGTCCTTCGAAACTACGAGCTTCTCTGTTACCAGTTCGAGGATGACAGCAAGGCTTCGACTTCGCTTCGCCTGAAACTGCTGTTATGCATGGCGTTATTCGAGCGTTTCTATATGAAACAGAAGGATTATGTCGTCAACAACGAATACACGGAATTAGGAAAAAACAAATATGAACGCTCGTTCATCAATGCGATATTGCATAAATGCGTACACATAAGAACATCAGATGAGGGCTATATCAATGCATCGCTTCCCAAATGGATCTATTCTTTGCTGCAGAAACAATACGATGCGGAAGAACTTTCCAGGATCATCGAAGTCTATCACCAGATCCCGAAGGTCTTTTACAGGCTGAACAAGTCAAAATGCTGTTTTGAAGACCTTAAAGGTCTGGATATAGAGATACTGAATGAAGAGATCTTCGTTTCCAAAAATAATCTTCTGGAAACGGAAGAATATGGCAAGGGCTATTTTTACATCCAGGATATCAATTCGGCATCCCTGTATAAGAATCTGGACTTGCGAAAAGAAGATCATGTCCTGGATGTATGCAGTGCACCGGGATCCAAGCTCTTCAATTGTCTGGATATCGCCGATCCGTCAAACTGCTACGCCAACGATGTCCATGAAAACCGTGTAAAACTCATCGAAAAGATGGCGGAAAAGCTCGGTTTTGAAGGCATCCATTATCTCAATCATGACGGAAGAAAACTGAAAGATCATCTTGATCTGCAGTTTGAAAAGATCCTGTTGGATGCGCCATGTTCGGGACTTGGCGTCATCGGACGAAAACCCGATCTCAAGTTCCACATCAAACCCGAAAGCCTCGATGAACTGCAGAAGCTGCAGTATGAATTGCTGGAAAGCATGATGCCTTTACTGAAAGAAGAGGGGATCCTTGTCTATTCGACCTGCACTTTGAATAAGAAAGAAAACGGGAAACTGATCGCAAGATTCCTGAAGGAACATGAATCTATGGAACTGCTCAAGGAAGAGACCATACTCAATGGTCTGGGCGACTGTTTCTATTATGCTAAGATGAAGAAGGTGAAGATATGAGAAGTATTTACGGACTTTCTTTAAAAGATCTGGAAAACTACCTGATCGAAAATTCCATGAAGCCGTTCCACGGCAAACAGATCTTCCGCTGGCTCTACCATAAGCGGGTCAGAAGCTTCGATGAAATGTCCGACATCTCGAAAAAGATGATCGAAAAGCTCAAAGAAGATTTCTCGATGGAAGAACTTGGCATCGTTTCGATGCAGACATCGAAAGACGGCACGAAGAAGTTTCTTTTTGAAATGGACGACGGTTCGCTCGTCGAATCCGTACTCATGGTCTTTGACTATGGCTTTTCCGCCTGTCTTTCTTCGCAGGTCGGCTGCAATATGGGCTGCAACTTCTGCGCATCCGGTCTTCTGAAGAAACAAAGGGATCTGAGAAGCGATGAGATCGTTTCCCAGGCTCTGATGATACAAAGAGAACTCGACAAAGACGGCGAACGGCTTGGCAATATCGTGGTCATGGGGACCGGAGAGCCTTTTGACAACTACGACAATGTCATGAAGGCGATGTCGATCATCAACGAACCTTTAGGCCTGGAGATCGGTGCAAGACACATTTCGATCTCGACCTGCGGTCTGGTCCCGGGCATACGCCGCTTCGCCAAAGAGAACCTGCAATACAATCTTGCCATCTCTTTGCACGCCCCCAACAATGCCTTGCGTGATACGCTCATGCCGATCAATAAGGCGTATCCTTTGGAGGTCTTGTTTGATGCCTTACACGAATACTGCAGTCTCAACAACCGCCGGCTGACTTTCGAATATCTGTTATTGAAGGATGTCAACGATTCGCCAAAACAAGCCGATCAGATCGCTGAGCTGCTCAAAGGCATGAACGCCTACATCAATCTGATCCCGTACAACAAGGTCGATGAAAAGGATTACGAGACATCTTCCGATGAGAACGCACTTCGTTTCTATGACCTATTGAAGAAACGCAATGTTGCAGTCACGCTGCGCCAGAAAAAAGGCGACGATATCGATGCCGCCTGTGGCCAATTGCGGGCAAAAACATTAAAATAAGTTTATGGAATATTTTTGTGTGACAGACACCGGTCTTGTCCGAGAAAAGAATCAGGATTCTTATCTGGCGATATCCAACGCCTACGGCGATTTTTTAGTGCTGGTCGCTGACGGTATCGGCGGGGGAAAAGCCGGGGAAGTGGCAAGCGGTGAGACGATCAAGTATTTCGATGATCATTTCAAGGGATCCGGTCCTTTCGAAAACATCGAAGACGGCATCAACTACATCCGCTATCATATCTCCTGTGCCAACAGGCACATCTATGATCTTTCGTCCCGCTACGTAGAATATGCCGGTATGGGAACGACGCTGACCGGCATTCTGATCACATCGCACGGTACGATCTCGATCAACTGCGGCGATTCGAGAGTCTACGGTTTCATCGATGATCTTTCCATCCATCTTACGGTCGATCACACTCTGGTCAATCAGATGCTGGAAAAAGGACAGATCACCTATGAAGAATCGCTCAATCATCCGAAGAAACACTATCTGGTAAAGGCGATCGGCATCTTCCCGGTCGTCACACCGGATGTTCATAAAGTCAGGAATATGGATTACTATCTTGTCTGTTCGGACGGACTGCATTCCTATGTCAGCGATGAAGAGATCGCAAAGATCGTCATCAGAAAAGACAAGTCTGTTGAAGAAAAATGTATCGATCTTAAAGACCTCGCCTTACTGAAAGGCGGTTTTGACAACATCACGATCGTATTGGTGAAGAGGTGAATATGTCGGAATATATCGGTAACAGATACAGGATCGTAAAACTCATCGGCAGGGGAGGCATGGCAGATGTCTATCTTGCTTATGATGTCATCTTGAAAAGAGAAGTCGCCGTCAAAATATTGAAATCCGATATGGCGGATGACGACACTGCTTTGGAACGCTTCAAACGCGAAGCCGGCGCAGTCACGCAGCTTTCCCATCCGAATATCGTCGATGTCTATGACGTGGGAGACGATAAAGACCGTCATTATATCGTCATGGAATACATAAAGGGTTATACCCTGAAGCAGCTGATCAAGAAAAGAGGACCGATCCCATACAAGGAAGCGGTCTGGATGATGAAACAGCTGGCCGGTGCCCTGATGGAAGCACATCGGAACAACGTCATCCACAGAGATGTGAAATCACAAAACGTCCTGATCAAGGACGACGGTACGATCAAGCTTTCCGACTTTGGTATCGCTTTGGCCAACGGTGCGATGCAGATAACGAAGAAAGATTCCGTATTGGGATCCGTCCATTATCTGGCACCGGAACTTTCCCGGGGCAAACAGGCAAGTATGCAGTCGGACATCTATTCCTTGGGCATCGTCTTTTATGAACTGCTTACAGGCGATGTGCCGTTTAAAGCCGACAATCCGGTACAGGTGGCATTGATGCATATCAAAAACGATATCCCGTCTTTGCGTTCCATCAACCCCGAGATACCGCAGTCCGTAGAAAACATCGTCATCAAAGCGACGGCGAAAAATCCGGCTGACCGTTATAAGAACATCGCGCTGATGCTGCAGGATCTCAACGAGTGTCTGAAAAAGGAACACCGCAACGATCCGAAGATCTCCTTAAACGATAAGTCCAGACATTCCGCGAAACAGGATGTCCACATATCCAAGCTTTCCGACAAGAAAGACGAAACCAAGGCAAGCTTCCTATCCAAGACATTTTTGATCTTTGCTTCACTGATCTCGATCGTCATTCTTGTTATGGTGCTGTTTCTTACCGGCATCATCGGCAACCGTTCCCATTATGTAACGGTGCCTGACTTAAGCAACTATACGGTGCAGGAGGCAAAAGACCTTCTGGCGGAAAAGAATCTTGAAGTCGATGATTCCAGGATCACCTGGGTGCTTTCCGATTCGATCGAAAAAGATCACATCATCTCTTCCAATCCTCTCGCCAATGAGGAAGTCGAGATCGGCACCAAGATAAAACTGACGGTCTCCAACGGTTTGTATTCGGTGTTGGACAATTATGTCGGCAGGAACTACGAATCCGTGCGTGATGAGCTCAATTCGCTCAATTTCAACGTCAAACTCGTCCCGGTGGAATCTGACTATGAAGCGGGGCTCGTCGTTGAGCAGTCACTTCCGGAAGGCACGAAATACGATGCCTCACAGAACAACGAGATCACCATACGCTATTCGATGGAAAACAAGGAGATCATCCTTGCCGATCTGATCGGCTGGGATATCGCAAAAGCAAGCGAATATCTCGAAGAAAACAACGTAAGCTTTGTCTTATCGGAAGAAGACCGTTCCTTCTTCAGCGAAGAAGAACTGCTCAATTCCGATGTCAACAAAGTCGTCAAGACTTCACCGGAATTAGGCAAAGCATTCAATACGACCGATGATCTCAGTGTCGTGATCTATTACTATACGGTAAGGGAGGGAGAATAATGATCATAGCGCCTTCTTTATATTCCATGCATTTCGACCGTTTCAAGGAAGAGATCGACGCTTTGAACGAATGTGTGGAATGGATTCATTTCGATGTCATGGACGGCCACTTCGTCCCGAACCTGACCTTCGGCCCGGGCATTCTGAAGACCGTACGCAAAAACAGTGAACTGTTTCTGGATGTGCATCTGATGGTCTCCGATCCCGATTATTACTCCGACGTCTTTGCCAAGGCCGGCGCCGATTCGATCATCTTCCACTACGAGGCTTACAACGACATCGAAAAATGTGTGAAACTGATCGACAAGATCCATTCGATGTATCTCAAAGCCGGCATCTCGATCCGTCCGGGTACGGATGTATCGGTCATCGAACCTTTGCTGGATAAGATCGATATCTTCTTGCTGATGTCGGTAGAGCCGGGTTTTGGCGGTCAGTCCTTTATTCCGGAATCGATAGACCGTCTCAAAAAGGTCGCAGAATATAAAAAGCAGCATGATCTTGATCTCATCATCGAAGTCGACGGCGGCGTCAATGACCGCAACGCTCATGAACTCATGGAAAGCGGTGCGAACTCACTTGTTGCCGGATCGTTCGTATTCAACGGTGACATCAAAGAAAATGTTGCCAGATTGAGAAGATGTGAATAGGGGATGGAAACATCCTCTTTCTTTTGGGCATAAAAAAACTTCCTTTCGGAAGTTATGCTGCCTTTGCCTGATTTTTTAAAGTTCTAAGTGCGCGGGCAGAAACGCGAACCTTCTTTGGTTTACCATCAACCATCATTGTAACGGTCTGAAGATTTACATTCCATTTACGGCGTGTAGCACGAAGTGAATGCGAACGGTTATTACCAGACATCTGTTTTTTACCAGTGATAGCACAAACTCTTGACATACAGCTTGCCCCCTTTCTTTTATTAACGCCTTATTACTTTATCATAACTGTTTTGAGAATGCAAATAGAAAAAACATTTTATTATGTCTACCGGAATTGAATTATGCTAAAATTATCATGTATGAATAGTACTATGAAACAGATTTATGCTGCAATGGAACTCTGCGAAAGTGAGATCAAGATCCTTGTCGGAGAGTATTATAATACAAGATTCAACATCATACGGGCTGATAAGTATCCGACAAATACGATCAGCGATTTTAAAATATCCAATAAGGAAGATCTGATCAAAGATATCAAGGCTGCCGTTGCCAAGACATCGGAAAAGATCGGAGCCGATCTTGAAGAAGTCCTGCTCGTGCTTCCTGCCTATAATTTCAAACGTTTCCCGCTTCGCTCGAAAGTCGTGATCGAAGAAGGGGTCGTCCGGAAGGAAGACATCGCAAGAGCCGTTTCCAATTCGCTCAGGTCGCAGGTCGACAAAGATGTCATGGTCGTCAATCCGATGATCGTCAAATATACGGTAAACGGTCTTTCGACCAGAAGGCTTCCGGAAAAGGAATCGACCAACGAGGTCATATGTGATATCGATCTGCTATGTGCTGACATCAACGTCTGTTATGATTATGTCTCAGCCGTGGAAAGCAGCGGTGTCAAGGTATTGGATATCGTGCTCAATACCTACGGCATCGCCAAGGAAGCTTCCCTGTTTGAAGAATCGCTGAGCCGGTCGATCATCGTCATGGATGTCAACCGCTCCTGTACGTATCTGTCCTTATTATCGAAAGGCAAGCTCGTATCGACGGAGATCGTATTCGACGGACTCAATTCTCTGATCAACAGGATCTATAGGACCTATTCGATCCCGTACAACGATATCGCAAAGCTCGTCAAATATTCCGTAAATTTTGACAGCGAATATCCTGATGACATCGTCTACGCCTGGTCGCAAGGCGGAACGACAAGAACGGTAACGACCAAGGATCTCAACGAGACGATCGAAAAACCGCTGGATTCCCTGTGTGAGAAGCTCATCACCATGTGCAAGCCGATCATCGATTCCGGCGCAACGATCGTGGTGACCGGCGAAGGTCAGCAGATGGCGATGTTTGAAAAAGTCCTGCAGGAGAAGGCAGACTGCAGCGTGAAATCCTATTATCCGGATACGATCGGGGTCAGAGACCCGTCATTTGCCGCCTTATATGGTGCATTCTTCGTTTATCGTGATAAAGTATTAATGAACGATCTCGATGTCTGCTGTGTCGATCTGATGAAATATGATTCTCTGATCGATCACAAAGAACTCGATTCGGAAGGTGAGACGATCACCACCAAAATAAAGAACCTGTTTAAGCAATACATGGAAAAGGGGGAGAATTAGATGAGTATTAAACCTGAATACAACCAAGTAGCTAGGATCAAAGTTTTCGGTATCGGCGGCGCCGGATGCAATGCCGTTTCAAGAATGGTCAACGACGGAGTCAAAGGTGTCGATTTTTACGTATGCAACACCGATATCCAGTCTCTGAACCTTTCCAAATGCCAGAATAAGATCGTTCTCGGCAGAGAACTGACCAAGGGCTTAGGTGCCGGCGGCAATCCGGAAATGGGCCAGAAAGCTGCTCTGGAATCTCAGGAAGAGATCAAAAAAGCTCTCGCCGGTGCGGATATGGTATTCATTACCTGCGGCATGGGCGGCGGCACCGGTACAGGTGCTGCGCCGATCTTCGCAAAATTCGCCAAAGAACAGGGTGCTCTGATCGTCGGTATCGTCACCAAACCGTTCGATTTCGAAGGAAGAAAGAGAATGGATCAGGCCAATGTCGGTATCGAACAGATCAAGCAGTACGTTGACTCTTTGATCATCGTCTCCAACAACCAGCTGCTCAATGTCATCGGCAAGATCCCGATGCAGGAATCCTTCAAGGAAGCTGACAATGTCTTAAGACAGGGTGTTCAGACGATCACCGACCTGATCGCCGTTCCGGCATTCATCAACCTCGACTTCGCTGATATCAAGTCTGTCATGGCAGGCAAGGGTACGGCCCTCATCGGTATCGGTATGGCACAGGGTGAAAACAAGGCCAAGGAAGCAGCCGCAAGAGCGATCCGTTCGCCGCTTCTTGAAGCAAACATCAAGGGTGCCAAATCCGCCATCATCAACATCACCGGCGGACCGAACATCTCCTTACAGGATTCTTCGATCGCTGTCGACTTCATCAAGGAAGCTGCCGGCAACGATATCGATATCATCTACGGTGTTGCCATCAACGAATCTCTCGGTGAAGCGATCATCGTCACCGTCATCGCGACCGGTTTCGATCTTCCAAGCACCCAGCATACTTCCACTGCTGCGCAGACCAACCTGATCTTCGATCGTCCGAGTACCAACAAGGAAGAAGAAGCAGGCAAAGATGAAGTCGTCACCAACAATGATGACGATGATGTCCCGGCTTTCTTCAAGACAAGAATGTAATCATAAAACCTCTTGAAAAAAAGAGGTTTTTTTGTGCTTTTGTGGGTGATATTTGATTATATAAACCGATTCTGCTATAATTTCTATCGTTATGTATAAATCAGAAGAAGTTCCTTTACCGTGTAGTCGCAGCACTTCAGAAATGAGGTGTTTTTATGGATAATTCCGATTTATTGCTTATCATATCATTCCTGGTCTTATGCTACAGCTTTTTTTCTGCTGCCGAAACCGCTTTTTCTTCACTGAACAAGATCAAGATCAAGGCTTTGGCCAACACCGGCAACAAGAGAGCGGAACAGACCTATGAACTATCGGAAAACTTTTCCAAGCTGCTGACGACTATACTGATCGGCAATACGATCGTCAATGTTGTTTCTGCCTCTTTGGCAACTGTATTCTTCACCAAGCTTCTGGGAGGAAGCGGTGTGACTGTCTCTTCCATCGTCATGACATTGATCATCATGATCATCGGAGAGATCATTCCGAAAAACGTCGCAAAATTCATTCCTGAAAAATTCGCGATGGCCTGCACACCGATCCTGCGTTTCCTGGTGTGGATCTTCACACCGCTGACATTCATCTTCAATTATCTGGAAAAGATCATTGCCGGCTTCTACGGAGGGGAAAGCGATACCTATTCGACGGATGAGTTCATCACCATGGTCGAAGAGGCGAATGAAGACGGTGATATCGAAGACCATGAAGCGGATCTGATCACCAATGCTCTGGAATTCAACGACCTGGATGTCGGCGAGATCCTGACACCGAGGATCGATGTCATCGCAGTAGATATCGAAGACTATACGATCGAAGAGATCGAACTCAAATACCGGGATTCCGGATTCTCGAGACTTCCTGTCTATAAGGAAACGATCGATAACATTATCGGTGTCCTGATCGAAAAAGATTTCTATTATCATCTTTTCTACGAGAAGTCCGTAGACATCAAAGATGTGCTTAAAAAAGTCATCTATACCTCTCCGCAGGTGAAGATCTCTTCACTTCTCAAACAGTTCCAGACCACCAAGACCCATATGGCCATCGTCGTCGATGAATACGGCGGTACCGAAGGCATCATCACGATGGAAGATATCCTGGAAGAACTCGTCGGTGAGATCTATGACGAACACGATGAAGTCATCGAATACTACAAGAAGATCGATGACAACACCTATCTTGTCAAAGCGGATGTCGATTATGACGATATGTTTGAACACTTCGGCATCGAAGTTGACGAGGATTATGAATTCAACACGACTTCCGCCTGGGTCATCGACATGCTCGATAAGATCCCGGTCAAAGGCGACAGCTTCGATTTCAAGAACATGCACATCGAAGTCACGGACGCCGACTCCAAGAAAGTCAATCAGATCAAGATCACTTTCTCAGACAAGGAGGACGAAACTAAGGACAAGTAACTTGTCCTTTTTACGTTATAATAATCTTATGCAGCAGTATTTCATCGATCATGAGATCAATAGCGGCGATACGGTAGCTCTTGATGAAGAGATACTTTATCATCTGATCAAAGTCTTGAGAAAGGATGCTTCCTATATCTTCAGACTTGCCGATCGCAAAGGCGATATCTATCATGCCCATCTGACCGATAAGAAAAACTGCCTCATTTTGGAAAAGCTCGATGAAAACAACGAACTGGATTGTGAGATCACCTGCATCCTTTCACTGATCAAAAGCGATAAGCTGGAGCTCTGCATCCAGAAGCTCGTCGAGCTCGGTGTGAAAAGGATAATCCCTTACGAAGCAAAGCGGTCCGTCATGAAGATCAAAGACCTCAAAAAGATGGTCCGTTTAAGAAAGATCGCCAGGGAAGCCGCTGAACAGAGCCACCGCAACATCGTTCCGGAAGTCACAGATCCCATCGGCTTTAAGGAGCTTAAAAACTATATGAGCGATGTCAATTACATCTGCTACGAGTCGGAAAGAAACATCGCCGACATCTCTTCATCCTCTTCGATCAGCTACATCATCGGACCGGAAGGCGGTTTTGAGGAAGAAGAATATAAAAACATCTGTGAACTGGGATTTGCGTCGATCTCTCTGGGCAAAAGGATACTCAGGGCAGAGACGGCTGCCTTATATATGACAAGTATCATCGTGGGAAAGAATCAATGAAGACATATGCAATGATGGTCTTAGGCTGCAAAGTCAATGATTACGAAGCGACCTATGTCCGCGAAAACATGGATAAATACTTCAAAGAGACAGATTTCAAGTCCAAAGCGGACATCTATCTCATTTTTACGTGCTGCGTGACCAATACCGCCGAAGCAAAGACCAGAAAATTCATCCATGCCGCCAGAAGGAACAATCCCGATGCCTACATCTGTACGATCGGCTGTCTTTCCCAGATCAAATCCTCTTCGGAAGTCTTTGAAGATGTCGACCTGATCATCGGTTCCGACAAGAAGGATCAGATCGTCGATCTCATACGCCAAGGCGTTCAAAAAAACATGGTGGAAGAAAAGATCTCCGAAGATTTCGAACATCTGTATATCGAATCCTATCCCAGCAGATCGCGTTCTTTCTTAAAGATACAGGATGGCTGCAACCAGTTCTGTTCCTATTGCGTCATCCCATATTCCAGAGGCAGGGAAAGATCGGCGGATCATGAAAAGATCCTGGAAGAGGCGAAGATTCTCGCCAGAGAAAACAAGGAGATCGTACTAACCGGTATCCATACCGGAAGATACAATGACGGTTCCTATGACCTGTATCATCTTCTGAAGGATATGGCCGATATCGAAGATCTTGAAACGATACGTCTTTCTTCGATCGAAATAACGGAGATCAATGATCAGATCATCGGCCTGATGACAGAAAATAAAAAGCTCGCCAGGCATCTTCATATCCCGATCCAGTCCGCAAGCAATACCATATTGAAAGCCATGCATCGCCCTTATACCGTAGAAGGATACATGGAACGCATTACTTATATCCGAAAGAAGATGCCGGATATCTCGATCTCGACCGATCTGATCGTCGGTTTCCCGAACGAGAGCGATGAACTTTTTGAAGAGACGCTTTCCAACCTCAGAAAGATCGGTTTTTCCTTCATCCATGTCTTCCCGTATTCCAGGAAGTCCGGCACGGCAGCCGATAAGATGGACGGCCACATCGATCCCAAGATCAAAAAAGACCGCGTCAGACAAGTCATGGAACTGGAAAAAGAATACACAGAAAGATATTATTCTTCTTTTATCGGCAAGAGCGTCGATGTGCTGATCGAAAAATGCAATGACGGCATCTCCAGCGGCTATTGCAGGCAATACATCTATATCGACATCGATCAAAAACTTGAGGTCGGCAGACTATACAAAGTCATCATCGATCAAGTGAGCTTAGAAGGGGTGAAAGGCCATGCTGCTTAGCCGTTTATTCAAAGGGGCTCCCGACATCGAGATCGAACAGCTTTCCATCGACTCGCGCCATTCGATGAAGAATGCGATCTTTTTCTGTCTGGACGGCATCAAGTATGACGGTCATGACTATATCAGGGAAGCCATCGAAAACGGTGCGAAAGTCATCGTCTATTCCAAGGAAGTCAAAGAAAAATACAAAGCCGTCTATATCAAAGTAAAAAACGTCAATACCGTTCTGACAAAGGCAGCCAATATCTTTTACAACGATCCCAATGCCGGTATTGAAAAATATGTCGTACTGGGAAACTATGGACGCAGTTCCGTCGCTTCCTTCATCAACTACTATCTGAATTCTTTCTCTTCCTGTGGCTATATCGGGATATTGGGCATCCGTTACAACGGACTCGAACTCAATTCTTCCTTTGCCACTTTGAACATCTTAGACAACCTCAAGATGCTCGACACGATGAAAAAGAACGGCGTCAAAGCCTGTACCTTTGAAGCGGATGCTGCATCTTTGAATCTGCAGAAGCTCGATTCCCTGAGGCCGGAATGCGTCATCTATACCTGCACCAACAAAAATTCCAGTGAATACCAGAGCAACGATTACTACACCTACGTGCGCCGTTATCTCTATACTCTGGAAAACTCTTCACAGGTACTGTTCAATATCGATGACGAATCTTTCAACGAACTGAAAGACTGCGTCGAGAATTATGTGACCTACGGCACTTCTTCGATCGCCGATTTCCAGATACGTGATGTTTCCGTTTCCTCTTCCGGCATCGCCTTCAAGATCGTACATGATGAAAAAGTCTTCCCGGTACGCTCCAAAGTACAGGGAATGGTCAATGTATACAACCTGACGGCTGCCATCATCGCTCTGGCGATACAGGGCAATAACTTGAACGATATCATCGCGCATATGGAAGATGTTCCATATGTCGAAGGCGTCATGGAAAGGGTGGACGAGGAGTTCAACATCATCGTCGATTCCGCCTATGACATCAATTCGATCGAAGAGATCTTCCGCTATGGCGATTACGTCAAACGCAAGAACCGGGCGATCGGGGTCATCTCCATCAACTATTCCGATGGCGACAAGCGTCTGGAAAAGATCATGGAACTGTGCAACAAATACCTCGATGTATCCATACTCACCGAAAACGAATCCCAGGATTCTTCGGTCATGGAGATATTGGAACGCTGCGACCGCTATGAGAGGAACGGACGCATCTTATATATGCCGATGCGCTCGCAAGCCATCGAGAATGCGATCGAGATCATGAACAGGAACGATACCTTGCTGATCATAGGCAAGGGCAATGAAAGGTTCCTTTCGATGGGCTTAGGCAAAGAATTCTATTACGGCGATAAACATTACGCCGTCAAATTCATAAAAAAGAGAAGGAGAGAAGAAAATGAAATTATCTAAGTATATCGATCATACGCTGCTGAAGGCTGACGCATCTCTGGAAGCGATCAAAAAGCTCTGCGATGAGGCAAGAGAATACGACTTCAAATCCGTCTGTGTCAATACCTGCAACATCGAATTCTGCAAGAAACAGCTGGAAGGAAGCGATGTCCTGGTATGCTGCGTCATCGGTTTCCCTTTAGGTGCCATGTCTACGGAAGCCAAGGTCTTTGAAGCAAAAGACGCTTTAAGCAAAGGTGCCGATGAGGTCGACATGGTCATCAATATAGGCCGTCTCAAAGACAGGGATTACGATTATGTCACAAATGAGATCGCACAAATCAAGGAAGCGGTCGGAGACAAGACACTTAAAGTCATCATCGAGACCTGTCTGTTAACAGATGAAGAAAAAGTCGCTGCCTGCAAGTGCATCCTGAATACCAAGGCGGATTTCGTCAAGACTTCCACCGGTTTCTCAACAGGCGGTGCCACATTTGAAGATGTCGCACTGTTGAAAGAAACAGTCAAAGATAAATGTCTGATCAAAGCAGCCGGCGGCGTGCGCAGCAGAGAGGATTTCGAAAAGATGATCGAGCTCGGCGCAAACCGCATCGGAACCTCTTCCGGAACGAAACTGATCGCAAAAGGCGAATAGACTTTATTTTTGAAAATATTTTCGATATAATAATTCTTGCGCGAAGCAAGAGGAGGTGAAATTGTGGCAAAGGTCGTAGTTAAGGAAAACGAACAGCTCGATGACGCATTACGTCGTTTTAAGAGACAGGTCTCCCGTAACGGCACTCTTCTTGAAGCAAGAAAAAGAGAATATTACGTTAAACCTGGTATCAAGAAAAGACTGAAACGTGAAAACGCTCGTAAGTTAAGAAGATCCAAATAAGAACCAACGAAAGTTGGTTTTTTTAATACAATAGATGTATGAGCAAGATCAATGTATTAGGTGCTTCCTGTATCGACATCCTGGTCGATAAAGCAGACAAAGAACAATTCTTTTCCGGCCGCTACAAAGCCGATCAGATCAAAACATCGTTTGGCGGAGACGGTCTCAATGAAGCTGTCGTCTTAGCCGCTTTGGGCAATGACGTCTCTTTTTCCACCATCCTGGGCGATGATCCCAGCGGCCATATGATCTTTGATTTTCTGAAACAGAAAGGTGTAAAGATACGCGATGACGTCTTTCGCGAAAACATCGATACCTACATCTCTCTTGTACTGATCGATGAGACAGGGGAGAGGAGCTTCGTCGGCTCAAAAAACGGTTCGCTTCGTCTTTATGATCTTGAAGATGTCCATATCGATGATGACTGCAAGATCGTTTCATTTGCCTCGCTTTTCATATCGAAGATGCTGGATGATGAAAAACTGACCGTCTTATTTGAAAAGATCAAAGAAAAAGGCATCACATTGTGTGTTGATACTTCTTCGATCAAAAACGATGAATACGCACTTGATATGCGTTGCCTTTCTTATGTCGACTATTTCTTCTGCAATGAGTCGGAAGCAAGACAATTATGCAGAAAAGAAGATCTCATGGAATGTGAAAAGATCCTGTATCAGGCAGGCATCAGAAACGTCATCATCAAAGCCTCCGCAAAAGGCTGTCTCTATAAAGGAAGCTTCTATCCGCCTCAAGAAACTATCGAATGCATCGATTCGACAGGAGCGGGCGATTCCTTCGTTGCCGGATTCATCTCCGGCTTGTCAAAAGGGCAAACTGTGATCTCTTCCATCGAAAATGCCAACTGCTGCGGAGCTAAAGCCTGCCAGTATGTGGGAGCCAATACCTGGGTTTCATATTTATAGTTTTATTGAAAGATTTCAACTAAAATAGAAGTGTATGAAATATGTTTTTAAAAATCTGAGTCAGGACGATATACAGAATATCGTCGGTGTCAACGATGCCAATCTGCAGCTGCTGGAAGAGCTGTATGACTGCGGCATCGTATATCGTGATGATTATTTCAAACTGCTGAGCGATGATGAGGAAATGTTTGCCAAATTCTCCGCTCATATGGATTATCTGGTCTCCCGCTGCAAAGAGGATACCATCGATTATGATCTGATCAAGCAGTCCTTCATGCATATCAACGAAGCACAAAACGGCTACTTCAAGAAGGAAGTCATCGCATATTCCTTTGCCGGCAAGCCGTTCAAGGCCAAGACCTACAACCAGCAGCGTTTCATAGATCTGATCAAGAACAATGACCTCATCTTCGGCATCGGTCCTGCCGGTACCGGTAAGACCTTCCTGGCCGTTCTGATGGCCGTGACTTATCTCAAGAAAGGGGAAGTCAACCGCATCATCATCACAAGGCCGGCCGTGGAAGCCGGAGAATCCCTTGGTTATCTTCCGGGCGATCTCAAAGAGAAGATCGATCCCTATCTGATGCCGATCTATGATGCACTCGATGCAATACTTGGCGGGGAACAGAAAGACAAGATGATCGAAAAGGGCATCATCGAAGTCATACCGCTCGCCTATATGAGGGGAAGGACATTGGATGAAGCCTTCATCATCTTGGATGAAGCGCAGAATACCACCGACAAACAGATGCTGATGTTTCTGACAAGACTCGGATTCAATTCCAAGATGGTCGTCAACGGCGACATCACCCAGATCGACCTCAATATCAGTCGCAATCGCAGCGGTCTCAAGATCGCATATGAAAAGCTCCGGGATATCGAAAAGATCGCTTTCCTGGAATTCAACAATTCCGATGTGGTAAGGAACCCTCTGGTATCCAAGATCATCGAACACTTCAATCTCGACTGATGCTTCAGAGCTTATCTGAAGCATTTTTATTCGTTCTGAGCGCTTTTTCACGCAAAAACGGGTTTCTGCCCGTTTTAGTCTTATAGCGGTTTAAATTGAAAATCAGAGATTTTATATTATAATTTTTAAGTATGAAAAAACTATTTATCGCTTCCAACAACGCGCACAAGATCTCAGAGATCTCTGACATACTCAAAGACAACGTCGTCGATGTCAAACTCGTCTGTCCGAAAGACATGGATCATCATGAAGAACCTGTCGAAGACGGAAACAGCTTCAAAGAGAACGCCTATATCAAGGCGAAGTATTATCATGATCTGTTCCATCTGCCGACGATCGCCGATGATTCGGGCATCTGCATCGACTATTTCGACGGCAAACCGGGCATCCATTCCGCCAGGTTCTTACCTGAAATGGACTATCCGCAGAAATGCCGCTACATCGTCGATGTCATGAAAGATGTGAAAAACAGAGGCGCAAGATTCGTCGACTGCCTTTGTTTCATCGACAAGGACGAACAGGTCCATTACTATGAAGGCGTCAATGAGGGCGAGATCTCGAAAGAACCGGCCGGCGTCAAAGGCTTCGGATACGATCCGATCTTCCTGATACCCGAATACAACAAGACCGAAGCGGAGCTGGGCGAAGAATATAAGAACGTATACTCACATCGTGCAAAAGCACTGAAGAAATGGATCATCGATGCAAAAGAAAAATTCTGATAACACGCTTTATAAACTGTTTGCCTTTCTGTTCATCATCGGAAGTCTGATCCTGTCGATCCACTTCTGGGCATTCAACGAATCGTTCTACAGATCCGAACATTCCAAACTCACCCTGTATGGAAAGTCGATCGCCGATCATATCGGTATCAGCGAATCCGATCTTGATGAACTGACGCATTTCACGCTTTCCTATCTCAACGATCCGAATGCTTCTTTGGACCTGCAGATGGAAGTCAGCGGACAGATGCGTGAGATCTTTACCGATGATGAGAAGTTACACATGATCGATGTGCGTAACCTCAATCTGGCAGCCAACTATATCGGCATCTTCTGTCTTATCGTAACGATCTTTGCGATATACCATGCGATAAAGAAAAAGCAGTTGCCGCTTCTTTTCAGCTCCTATAAAAAAGTGTTGTTTTATACCGCAGTGATACTTGCGGTACTTGGTGCCTGGATCCTGATCGACTTCGATTCGTTCTGGACGATGTTTCATCATGTCTTCTTCCCAAGCAACGATCTCTGGCTTCTGGATCTGCGGAAAGACATCCTGATCATGATCGTACCGCCGGAGTTCTTCAATCATCTGGTCATCACGATCGTCGTCACGTTCATCGCTCTTTTAGCGGCAGCATATTTCGTTTTAAAGGCCGTAACGGCAAAGGGAAGCTTATGATCCATATCGTCTTATTCGAGCCGGAGATCCCGCAGAATACCGGCAATATCATGCGTACCTGTTCGGCTTTCAAGATGAAGCTTCATCTGATCGAACCTCTGGGGTTTGAACTCGATGAAAAACATCTTCGCAGAGCCGGCATGGACTATATGAAAGAACTTGATTACAGCGTCTATAAGAACTGGGATGACTTCTATGAAAGAAGGAACGGACAGTTCGTATACTTTACAAGATATGCCTTGAAATCCTTTGTTGAATGTAATTTCGATGAAACGGCAGAAGATATCTATCTTGTCTTCGGCAAAGAATCGACCGGCATCGACAAAGCCATACTGAAAGGACATCTTGACGAGTGCTACCGCATCCCGATGCGTTCCGATGCAAGAAGTCTCAATCTTTCAAACTGCGTCGCGATCGGCGCATATGAATGCATGCGGCAGATCGGTTTCGGCGATCTGAGCGACAGAGAAGTGATCAAAGGAGAGGATTTCCTGTTACGATGCTGAAGATCTGTTTATGTTCCGATAACCATGGCGACATGGATTCCATCAACAAGATCCTGAGCGATAATCCGGCCTGCGATTATTATTTTCATTGCGGGGATTCTCTTGTTCCGCCGGAAGAACTTTCACCCTTTGCCTCGGTGGAAGGAAACAACGACTGGGCCTACGACTATCCCAAAAGCAGAAAGATCGAACTCAACGGTCACACGATCTTCATCTTCCATGGCACGGGCTATACCTTTTCCAAGAAGCTGATGATCGATAAGGCGAGAAGCGAAAAAGCGGACGTTGTCTTCTATGGCCATACGCACAGCTTTGCCGATGACATATACAACAACATCCGATTCATCAATCCCGGATCCACGCTTTACAACAGAGATCTCACATCGCCGTCTTACGCACGAGTCTATATCGATGATGACGGCAAGATCTTCGTGGAACGTGTTGATTTATAAAACTAAAAAAGAGAACGTGAGTTCTCTTTTAAAGTACGCGTTTCAAGAACTGTCTGGTCCTTTCATTTTGCGGATCATCGAAGATCTGGGCAGGACTGCCTTGTTCGCAGACGACGCCCGAATCCATGAAAATGATCTTATCGGCGACATCCTTGGCAAAACCCATCTCATGGGTGACGATCAGCATCGTCATGTTCTGCTTGTTCAGATCTGAGATGACGTTGAGCACTTCATCGACCATCTCCGGATCAAGTGCCGAAGTCGGCTCATCGAATAGCAGTATCTCAGGTTCCATGCACAAGGCTCTGGCAATCGCCACACGCTGCTTCTGGCCGCCCGATAAGGTGGAAGGGTAGGCGTTGACGAAATCGGCCATACCGACGTTTTTTAAATGCAAAAGAGCTTTCTGTCTGGCGGTCTCCGGATCTGTCTTCAAGACACGCTTCTGGGCGATCATGCAGTTGTCTAAGACGTTCATATTGTTGAACAGGTTGAACTGCTGGAAGACCATGCCGACCTTGGAACGGTAGGTATTGATATCTTTGAGCTGTGCGATATCTTCGCCAAGCACTCTGATGCTTCCGCCGTCGATATCTTCAAGCAGGTTGATGCATCTCAACATCGTCGATTTTCCCGATCCCGAAGGACCGATCAGACAGACGGCTTCGCCTTTGTTCACTTCAAAGCTGATGCCTTTTAAGACATGCAGACCGTCGAATCCTTTTCTGACGTCTTTTACTTCGATCACAGCCATATCACAGTTCCTCCTTTGCCATCGAGATGGACTTGAAGTCCGTATCGGACTGCGGAAGGGAAGTCTTCGTATTGTTCATCTTCTTTTCGATCGCATTGAGGATGATCGAAGAGATGCTGGTCAGACACAGATAGATGAGTGCGGTAACAAAATAGGTCTCCGTAAAGCGGTAGGTCGTACCGGCAATGGAGTTGGACTGAAACATCAGTTCGGTGATCGAAATGATCATCAGAACGGAAGAGTCCTTGATATTGACGATCAGCTCGTTGCCGATGGCCGGGAAGGCATTCTTGATGGCCTGCGGCAATACGACATCAAACATCGTCTGCATCGAAGACATGCCCAAAGACCTGGCGGCTTCGTTCTGTCCCGGGTCGACAGCCTGTATGCCTGAACGGACGATCTCCGCCATATAGGCACCGGTATTGATCGAGATGACGAATATCGCAGCCACCATCTTATCCCAGCGGACGATATTGGTATAGACGAGGTAGTAGATGAATACGGCCTGTACCATCATCGGTGTTCCGCGGAAGATCTCGATATAGATGCGGAAAATGATGTCGACAGCTTTTTTGAGGACTTTTTTATAAGGAGCTGCCGTCTTATCCAGACGTATGGCACGGATGCCGCCCACGACAAGTCCGATCAACAGGCCGATCAAAGTGCCTAAGACCGCCACGATCAGGGTCGTTCTGACGCCAAGCAGGAAAGACAGCTTGTATTTGGAGAGGATCTCCAAGCACTTTCCAAGAGACATGTCTTATCCTTCGATAGCCGGCTGTCTGTTGACAGCTGCTTCCATGATCGAAAGTCTGTCCGCTTCGGAGATCGAATCCAAAGCAGCCTGGATATCATTCAGCAATGCTTCGTTTTCTTTTGCAACAGCGATCGAAACGGAGGTATCTACGACAAAGCCGTTTCCTTCCGCAAAGCTGACGATCGCAAGATCCGGATTGGCCGCAACGACGCCATTTGCGACCGGAAGCTCAGCAGTGATCGCATCGGCTTCTTTTGCCTGTAAAGATAAGACCATACGCGGATAAGTGTCCAACGGTGTCATATGGTTGACGCCCTCGATCTGGTCGATGATCTCATCATAAGTCGTATTGATCTGGCCCAGGACATTCCTTCCGGAGAGTTCCTGGATATTGGTGATGTTTACAAGGTCGGAATCTTTTCTGACGATGACGACCATCTGCGACTCATAGTAAGGAGTGGTGAAACTCACGGCTTCCGCTCTTTCAGGAGTTTCGGTCATACCGGCGATGATGCAGTCGATCGCTCCAGCGTTCAAAGAAGGGATCAGGGAATCCCAGTCCGTCTTTACGACCTGTACCTCCATGCCCAGCTTTTCCGCGATCATGGAACCGATGACGACGTCATAGCCATCCGCAAAGTCGACGGAAGAGATAGGGACTGCCGTATCGGAATCGGAAGACTGTGTCCAGTTGAACGGGGCATAGTCGCATTCCATGCCGATGCGAAGCACGGAAGTGCCTTCCTGTGCATCCTGAGCAGGCTGCTGAGAAGAACAGCCGCAGGCCAGTAAGAGTACGAATAACAGTGTTAAGATCTTTTTCATTATTTTTCTTCCTTTCAATAAAAAATCGTATGCACTATCACATACGATATCCCATCGAAAGTAATAGCGCCTCTTCTTGCGAAGGAGTGCTTAAGGTATTTCCCTAAGCCCCACGCATCATCCATGCCAGATGATACGTTCGGCGGTGATTGCCTTTCCTTTGTTTCAAAGCCTGCCGGCTCCGCAAAGTACTGATCTGCACCGCTACCTCTATACACAGATTTTTTACGAATCTATTTATACAATCTTTTCCTGCGATATGTCAACAGGAAGAGGGAAAAAGGGGACTTATAATATGAAAAACACACATAAAAGCCGAATTTCTTTGACTTTTCAAAGGGAATATGCTTAAATAAACAGGTAATAAAAAGTATGTAGAAAGCAGAAGACCACTTCTCACCTGACGTCCTTAAGGACCTGGGTAAACATATTGCTACAGATGTGTAACGATATTTGAGTGGGCTTTGTCTCACTTTTTATTTAATTATGGGGGTATAAAACTATAACAAGAAAACGTGGAAATGATGACCTTGTGAATGAAGCGATCTGTTTCAGAGAAGTTATGGTCATCGGCCAAGATGGAGGCCAACTGGGAGTAATGTCGAGAAACGAGGCATTACAGATTGCTTACGATGCAGATCTGGATCTGTATTGCGTTGCTCCGAACGCACAGCCGCCGGTATGTAAGATACTGGATTACGGAAAGTTCCGTTTCGAAGCACAGAAGAAAGCAAAAGAAGCTAAGCGCAATCAGCAGAACACCGAGATCAAACCTCTTCGTTTATCTCCTGTCATTGATACGCACGACTTCGATACCAAGATGAAACAGGCACGCAAGTGGCTGGAATCCGGTATGAAAGTGAAGATCGACATGCGTTTCAGAGGAAGGATGATGACCCGCCAGGAAGTCGGTATGAAGATCATGAACGAATTCATTGAAAAGCTTTCCGATATCTCCAATGTCGACAAGACGCCGAAACTCGAAGGCAACATCATGTCTTGTGTTTTAACACCTAAAAAGAAATAGGAGGAAGATAAAATGCCAAAAATGAAGACAAAAAAGACTTTTGCAAAAAGAGTCAAAGTTACCGGAACAGGCAAATTAAGAAAGTATTCGAACTATACTTCTCACTTTGCAACAAACAAGACACACAAACAGAACAAGCACTTACACAAGCCATCTCTGGTTCATCCTACTGATGTCAAGAGAGACAGAGAATTATTACAGGGATAGGGGGTAGAAGATAATGGCTAGAGTAAAAGGATCAACTCCTACAAGGAACAGAAGAAAGAAGATCTTAAAGGCTGCGTCCGGCTATTTCGGATCCAAGCACTTATTATACAGGACCGCTCATGAGCAGGTCATGCATTCCTGGAAGTATGCTTACATCCACAGAAGACAGCTCAAGAGAGATATGCGCAAGCTCTGGATCGCCAGGATCAACGCTGCCGCAAGAATGAACGGCTTATCTTACTCCAGACTGATGCACGGTCTTAAGGAAGCAGGCGTCGCTGTCAACAGAAAGATGCTCTCCGAGATCGCCATCCACAATCCGGAAGATTTCGCTAAGATCTGCGATACTGCAAAAGCAGGCAAGGTCGAGACCGTCAAGGCGAAGAAAGCTTCCAAGAAAGCTGCAGAAACTGAAAAAGTTGAAGCAGAAGCTGCAGAATAGTAGTAAAATAGAAATACAAGGAGCGTATGCTCCTTCATGGTCAGTTGGTGAAACGGTTAACACATCGCCCTCTCAAGGCGACACTCACGGGTTCGAATCCCGTACTGATCACCATATGAATACAAAATGGAAGTCAGATGACTTCCATTTCTTTTATCATAAATTCATTTCCCTGAAGCAGATAGGTGTCTTCGCTCTTGCAATGCGGGCAAGTCTTGCCGTAAACGATCGTATTGTAATCTTTTCCGCATGCATTACAATGGGTGATCGCTTCGATCTTTTCGATCTTCAGCTTGCAATCGGTCATAAGCTCATGTTTGCTGACGGCCCAGTTGAAGCAGTCGGTCAGGTAATCGGGAATGATCCCGGTCACCGTCCCGATCTGTAATGTCACGGAATTGATGTGTTTTACATCGTTCTGTTTCGCAAGTTCTTCCACCTCATCGATCACATGAAACACGACACCGAGCTCATGCATTCTTTCCGGCTTCTTTCTTTGCTTTCTTCCATTCCGCGTGTTTTTTAGCGGATTCTTTTTCTTCCGGTGTCTTATTACCGAAAAGGATCTTGACTTCACGCTTCAAAGCGTAAGGAATGATCGCTTTGAACTTGTCTTCCGTCTTGATCATCGTGGAATTCTCCGGATGATCTCTGAACAGATGGATCGCATCGAATTCGCACTTCGTCGTACAGACGCCGCATCCGATACATTTGTTCTCGTCGACTACGGAAGCACCGCATGACAGACATCTGGAAGTTTCAATCTTTACCTGTTCCTCTGTGAGGGTCTTATGAGCATCTCTGAAGGAGTTCTTGTAGTCGATGCTTTCATCCATACCGGCATATTGTCTTTGTGCATGATCGTAATCAGCCACATCGATGTTATCCTTGTCCAGCATGACGAATTGTCTTCTGTTCTTACCGATAGTCATCGAAGTGCCCGGCTGAACGAATCTGTGTAAGGAATCGGCAGCCTGATGGCCGGCTTCGATCGCATCGATGACAAATTTCGGACCCGTATAGACATCACCGCCGACAAAGACATCTTCCTGTGCCGTCTGATAGGTCAGAGCATCAGCGACAGGGTAGTTGCCATGCCAGAATTCGACCTTGCTTCCTTTTAACAGATCGCCCCAGACGACAGACTGACCGATCGCATAGATGACATGATCTGCCGGTACGATCGTGATATCTTCCTCATCATAGACCGGATTGAACTTTCCGTTTTCATCCAGAGTGGACAGGCATCTCTTGAAGACGACATCCTTGATCGTTCCATCGGAATTGAGACGGATCTCTTTCGGACCCCAGCCGTTGTTGATAGTGATGTTTTCTTCTTCCGCTTCCGCAACTTCTTCTTTGGAGGCAGGCATCGTATCTCTTGATTCCAGACAGTACATCTCGATGTTGCGGCTGCCTATACGGTGTGCGCTTCTTGCACAGTCGATCGCGACATTGCCGCCGCCGATGACGATTGTCTTGCCTTCAAGCTTCATATTCTCGTTTTCCGAGACTTTCCTTAAGAAGTCGACAGCGATATAGGTATCTTTTGCGTTTTCGTTCTCGATGCCCGGCAGCTTACCGCCTTGCGCACCGATCGCGATATAGAAGGCCTTGTAGCCCTGTTTCCTGAGATCATCGAGAGTGACGTCCTTTCCGACATCGACACCGCATCTGATCTTTACACCGATGGCTTTCAAAACTTCGATCTCCGCATCGATGACATCTTTTTCAAGCTTGTAAGAAGGGATGCCATAGCGCATCATGCCGCCCGGTTTCGCGTTTCTTTCAAAGACGGTCGGACGATAGCCTTTGAGTGCCAGATAGTAGGCACAGGAAAGTCCAGCAGGACCGGCACCGATGATGGCGATCTTCTGCGTCCAATGATCTTCGACGTTGGAAGGGATGACGACTTTCGGGATATAGCGTGTATCCGCATCCAGGTCTTTTTCCGCGATGTATTTCTTGACCGCATCGATAGAGACGGCTTTATCGAAAAGACCTCTCGTACATGCGTCTTCGCAGCGTTTGTTGCAGACTCTTCCGCAGATGGCAGGGAACGGATTGTCTTTCTTGATCAGAGCCAGAGCATCTCTGTAACGGCCCTGGGAAGCGAGCTTGAGATAACCCTGGATGGCGATATGGGCAGGGCAGGCCGTCTTGCATGGCGCCGTACCGGTATCGTAGCAGTTGATGCGGTTGTTGTCGCGGTAATCTTCATCCCACTTGTCTTCGCCCCAGGCCATATGATCCGGAAGTTCGTGTTTCGGGTAAACGACAGGCCCGTTTTTCGTACAGAGCTTCTGTCCGAGCTTCACCGCACCGGCCGGGCAGTATTCGACACACTTGCCGCAGGCGACACAGTTCTTCGGATCGACTTTTGCCGTATAGGCACTTCTGGAAAGGTTAGGGGTATTGAAAAGCTGTGATGTCCTTAAGGCATTACAGATGTTGACGTTGCAGTTGCAGATCGCGAAGATCTTGTCTTCGCCATCGATATTGGTGATCTGGTGAACGAAACCGTTGTCTTCGGCATTCTGTAAGATCTGCAAAGCCTCTTCATAGGTGATGTCGTGGCCTTTGCCGGTCTCTCGCAGATAATCGGCCATATCGCCGACACCGATACACCAGTCTTCGCAGGAATCGCCCGATCCTTCGCCCAGCTTTGCACGGCCATAACGGCAGGAACAGATGCCTACGCCTAAGTGTCCTTCGTATTTCTTGAGCCAGTGGGAGATATGTTCGATATCCGCCGACTTGTTTTCCATCGAGATCGCTTTTTCGACCGGGATGACATGCATGCCGATACCGGCACCGCCCGGCGGGACCATTTCCGTGATACCTGCCAGAGGGATGAAAGTCATCCTTTCAAAAAACTGTGCCAGTTCCGGGAACTCATCGATCTGTTCCTTCAGCATGTTGGTGAATTCGGCAGAACCCGGGACGAATCTTGGCAGCTGGTAGCGCTTGATGCGCGGTGCGCCTTTGATCTCGCCGTTCTTGTCGAAGTTATCGCCATAGTCAAATTCCAGAAGACCGCGGTGTGCCATCGTCTCTAAGATCGGTTCGAGCTCTTCCTTGTTTCTGCCGGTGAGCTTGACCATCTCGTCAAGGGTGTAGTGAGCTCTGACTTTCATCTTCAAGGCGATATCGGCCATCTCATCGGTACAGATGGTACGTAAGCCCCAGTATTCCGGATCGTTGGCAGTAATGCCGAAAAGCTTGTGTTTGGCAACATCGGTGATCTTCTTGCCTAAAGCTAAGATCTTTTCACTTGGTTTTTCTTCTCCCATATAGCGGGGAGTGTACGCTTTTGACATTTCAGGCATTATCTACTCCATTCTTTTATCTGTTCTCTGATGTAGGCGGCAACTTCATCCAAACCTCTGCCATCCTTGGCACAGACTTCGAAGATGTCGGCCATCGGATTGCGGTAGGCGATATTTTCTTTGCATCTGTTCATATCGAAGTCGAAATAAGGAGCGACATCGATCTTGTTGATGAGCACGAAGTTGGATACTTCAAACATCAAAGGATATTTCAAAGGTTTGTCATCGCCCTCCGGAACGGAGAGGATGCACATGTTCTTTACAGCACCGGTATCAAATTCGGCAGGGCAGACCAGATTTCCAACATTCTCCAGGATGATCAGATCGAAACGGCTGTAATCGCCGAACGATTCGATTCCTTGTCTTGTCATATCGGAATCCAGATGGCACATGCCGCCCGTATGAAGCTGTACGGCTTCCACGCCGGTGTTCTTCGAGATCGTCCTTGCGTCGACATCCGAATCGATGTCAGCTTCCATGACGCCGATCCTGAATTCATCTTTCAGACGATTGATGATGCCGGTCAGCGTCGTCGTCTTGCCCGAACCCGGGGAAGACATGACGTTGAGCAGGAAGACTTTCTTTTCTTTCAGTTCCTTGCGCAGCTCATCGGCCCGTCTTTCGTTTGAGGCGAAAACAGACTGTTTTACTTCGATTATTCTTACTTCATTCATAAATAAATTATACGTTGTCCCTTCGATAAAAAACAGACTGTATCACAGTCTGTCGATGCCGTTTCTTATTCTTCTTAAAGATTCATCCTTGCCCAGGATCTCGGCGATCGCCGTAGCTCCGCCCGGGGCAACGCTTCTTGAAGAAAGGGCGACCTGCATCGGATACATCATGGTGATGTTCTTGTAACCGAGTTCTTTGGCTTTTTCGGATAAGACGGTAAAGATCGATTCATTGTTCCATGTTTCAAGACTGCTCAGACAATCATATACGATCGGTAAGATCGTCTTTGCGACTTCCGCATCCGTCTTTGCCTTCTTGTTGAAGAACAGTTCGTTGTCATATTCGCCCGGTTCCTTGAAGAAGGTGATCATATCTCTGATCTCGGAAAGGATATTGACTCTGTCATGGATCGCATCAGCGACAAGTTTGTAATCATAGCCTTCACCGATGACTTCCTGGATATAAGGTTTGACCAGGTCGTAGTATTTTTCCATATCCATGCTTCTGAGATAGACGCCGTTCATCCAGGTCAGTTTGTCGATATCGAATATGGCACCGGTCGTACCGATCCTTTTGACATCGAAAGCTTTCGCAAGCTCATCAAGCGAATAGATCTCGCGGTCTTCACTTGGTGCCCAGCCAAGAAGGGCGATATAGTTGAGGATCGCTTCCGGCAGATAGCCCTTTGCCAGCAGATCCTGGAAGGAGGCATCGCCATTTCTCTTGGAAAGCTTCTGGTGCTCATCTTTCATGACCGGCGGGCAGTGGATGTAACGCGGGATATCCCAGCCGAAGGCCTGGTAGATGAGATTGTATTTCGGTGTCGAAGAAAGGTATTCGTTTCCTCTTACGACGTCGGTGATGTCCATCATATGGTCGTCGATGACATTGGCGAAGTTGTAAGTAGGGAAGCCGTCCGATTTCAATAAGACCATCTCATCGAGCGTCTTGTTTTCAACGGTGATCCTTCCATAAACTTCATCATCAAAACTCGTCGTGCCTTCCGGTTCAACGTTGAGACGGATGACATAAGCTTCGCCATCGGCGATACGCTTTTCAACTTCTTCCTTGCTTAAGAGCTTGCACGGATCGACGAAATAGAAGGAATCGCCGGCAGCTTTTCTCTGTTCCTCGATATCTTCTTCCTTGCAGAAGCAGACATGGGCTTTGCCCATCTCAACGAGTTTGTGGGCATACTCATAATAGATGCCTGATCTCATGCGGTCAGACTGTACGTAAGGTCCGTAGTTTCCGCCGACATCCGGTCCTTCATCATGGGAAAGACCGCATTGTTTCAATGTGTTGTAGATGATATCGACAGCACCTTCCACCAGTCTGCCCTGGTCGGTATCTTCAATACGTAAAATGAAATCTCCGTCATCTTTTTTGGCGATCAGATATGCATATAAAGCGGTTCTGAGGTTACCGATGTGCATGTAGCCGGTAGGACTAGGTGCGAATCTTGTTCTTACTTTTTTCATATAAAATTCCCCCTAGTCATTTTAGCAGATACAAGCGCATTAAACTAGCAAATATCCGCCTTTTAAGATAAAATAGCAGGGAAGGTGAAAACATGAAATTTGAATACGTACCAAAAAATGTCTGCTCCAGACACTATACATTAGATATCGAAGATAACAAGATCCGCTCACTTCAAGTCGAGGGCGGCTGCCAGGGGAATCTAGGCGGCATCTCAAGGATCGTCGTCGGCATGGATGTCGATGATGTCATCAAAGCATTTGAAGGCGTCGACTGCCACGGCAGAGGGACGAGCTGTCCTGACCAGATCTCCAGAGCTTTAAAAGCTTACAAAGCACAGGCAAACTAACACGAGCAATCGTGTTTCTTTCATTTCAGAGGAAGTATATGATCTATTGTGTTTATGTTTTATTCATCACGATCTTCGTCGTTATCGATCAGTTTTCCAAAAAACTGATCGTTTCCAATTTCAAACTCAACGAAGTCGTTCCGGTGATCAAAGGCTTTTTCAATCTGACATATGTGCGCAACTACGGCGCAGGTTTTTCCATCCTTCAGCATGCCACGGCATTCCTGCTGGCACTGACGGTGATCGCCTGCGTCGTTCTGACTTATCTGCTGCTTACGACGGAAAAGAAAGACCTTTTATCGAAAGTCTGCTATCTGCTGATCATTTCCGGCGCGATCGGAAATTTCATCGACAGAGTCCGCTTTTCTTATGTTATCGATTTTCTCGATTTCAAGATCTTCGGCTACGACTATCCGGTCTTCAATATAGCCGACTCTTTCATAACGGTCGGATGCGTTCTTCTGATCGTCAAGATGTTATGGGAGGCCAGACATGCCAAAAATTGAGCTGATCGTCGATGAAGAAAATACCGACATCCGTCTGGATGTCTATCTTTCCGAAAACACGCCTTTATCAAGGACCGCCATCCAGAAACTGATCTCGTCAGGAGAAGTTCTGCTCAATGGCGAGGTCCCAAACAAAAAAGTAAAGACGCAGCTGAATGACCGCGTCAGTTTTTCCTATGAAGTAAAGACACTGACCGACATCCTTCCGCAGGATATCCCGTTAGACATCGTCTATGAAGATGAAGATCTCATCGTCATCAACAAGCCGAAAGACATGGTCGTTCACCCGGCAGTCGGCAATCCCGACGGTACGATCGTCAATGCCTTGTTATACCATTGCAAGGAACTTTCCGACATCAACGGCTATTACAGACCGGGCATCGTCCACAGGATCGACAAAGATACTTCGGGACTTCTGGTCTGCGCCAAAAACAATGAGGCACATCGCTTCCTTGCCGATCAATTGAAAGACAAGACCTGCTATCGCAAATACTACGCGATCGTAAGCGGCGTCATCGAAAACAATGAAGGGGAGATCGATGCTCCGATCGGACGCAGTGAGAAGAACCGGCAGATGATGTGCGTCACGCCGAAAAATTCCAAGGAAGCCATCACACTTTTTCAAGTCAAGGAGCGCTACGATGATTCCACATTGCTTGATGTCGAACTCAAGACCGGCAGGACCCATCAGATCAGAGTCCATATGCAATATATCCATCATCCTGTAGTCAATGATGCCAGATACGGCAAGAAGACGATCGATGATTCCGGACAGTATCTGCATGCTTATTTCCTGTCTTTCATCCATCCAAGAACGTTGGAACGCGTGGAATTCAGAACCGATCTTCCGGATTATATGAAAGAATACATCAAAGAAAAGGGCGGCCGTTTCAATGGATGAGAACATTCAGATAAACTACATCTACATGATGCAGGTCGCATCCGTTCTCTCGATCGAACACAACTTCGAAGAACAGCTCATACGCGAATACTCATCCTTCTTAAAAGAAGAGATGTGGTTTTTCAATGCCGAAGATCCAAACTTCCAGCTGATCCGCGTCACGATACGTCCGCAATCCGTCTTTGAGCAGGACAGAGACCGCGTTGAACATGTCATCACCGGCATCTCCTATCTCAAAGAGATCGAAGACCTGTCCTTTCTGGATATCCATATCAGCCGGGAAGATTTTTCTTCGACCGAAGAAGAATACCATCATCTGAACCTGTATACACGGGGTTTTGCGGAAGGCTATGACGTTTCAAAGATCTATCCGAAACTCTATACCTGTCTGCAGTATGTCGATGACGAACAGATCCCCGATGAGATCCATGCCTTATCCGAAAAACTCAATGAAGCCCATGCCAGAAGAAACAAAAAGACGTCCCTTTTCAAACAGGGGCATCCACTTGTAACTTATGGCATCATCGCATTATGTGCGATCATGTATCTGATCACCGTCTTCATGGGACGCAAATATACTTCAAGTGCCGTCCTGGTCTTCCTGGGTGCCGACTACAAGACCTTCACCTTAGGTCTGAAAGAGTTCTGGCGTCTGTTCACCACGGCATTCCTGCATGGCGGTTTCTTACACTTTTTCACCAACATGTATTCCCTGTATATCCTTGGATCCTACATTGAGAAAAGACTGGGTCCGCTGTCTTTGATCGGTGCCCTGATCATTTCGATACTGACTTCGTCCCTTACACAAGGACTGCTGTCGGCAAACACGATCACGATCGGCATCTCCGGAGGCATCTATGCCCTGATGGTCATCTTCATCATGGATATGTATCGACTGAAGCTGATCTCCTTAAGATCGTTTCTGCCGGTGATCATCATCAATGTCATGATCAACTTCCTGGATACCACGGCCTGGATCGCCCACATCGGCGGTCTGATCTCAGGTATCGTCCTATACTATTTCTTCTTCTCGGAAGACAAGATCGGGCTCGGTGTCCTGATCGGAGTCATGCTGTTGTCACTGTTTTATAAATATGCAACAATGAAGATAATATCACCGTTCTATGCCGGAACAGACATGGAGATCGTCAAGATGTTTGACGATCTGAATCTGAAAGAATATGCTCTGAATCTGGCAAGAAGGCTGAGCGATGTCTATGTGAAATACGGAGGTGGCAAATGGTAATCAGCTGGGAAGAATACTTCATGGGTCTCGCGCATCTTTCGGCACTTCGTTCCAAAGATCCAAATACACAGGTCGGTGCCTGCATCATCGATAAGGAAAACAAAGTCGTCTCGATCGGCTACAACGGCATGCCCAGAGGCTGTGATGATCAGGATTTCCCTTGGCAAAGAGAAGGGGACTTCCTGAATACCAAATACGCCTACGTCGTCCATGCGGAACTCAATGCGATACTCAATTCCCCAAGACCGGTCAAAGGCTGTACATTGTATGTCTCGCTTTTCCCATGCAATGAATGTGCCAAAGCGATCATCCAGTCCGGCATAAAGAAAGTCGTCTATGAATCCGACAAGTATGACGGTACGGAAGGCAATGTCGCATCCAAGAAAATGTTAAAAGAAGCCGGCGTAGAACTGCAGCAGCTTCCTTATGAGATCGATGTTGAATTGAGGACTAGAAACTGATCGTCCTGTCGTATTTATGTTTCTTATACAGGCTCTTGTAATACGCAAGAGCTTTTTCTTCGCCGTTATCGGCGAGATATTGCAGCAGATAGCGGATCTGTTCGGCCGTCTTCTGATTCATGACTTTGTATTCTCTGGAATTGACAAAGAAATTCAGCGGTTCGTTTTCCGTATACATCTCTTTCTTATAGACTTTCGATGCCGAGATGCGGTCGATCACCGATTCCAGCATGTAACGTACCGGCATCTCCAGAGATACGATCTCAAGATGGCCGTCGATGCGATCGGTCCAGTATTCCCAATGGTGCTTGTTCCTTCCTTTGTGATGCAGCCAGCATTCCGAATAGCCCTTGACCTGTTTCTCTTTGGAGATCGGCGAACGGAAGCCCTGAAAATACTTCACGGAAGGAATGAATTCACTTGGCGAAAACTTCGAAAGATCATGTTTCAGTCCCTGAGCGTACATGCCGCATTTAAAGCAGGTAAACATGACCAGATGCCTGTGCCGCAATATCGTTTTTAAGTGCCCGAAGAACCTTTGGGCAAAGTTTTTTTCTTCCACGTTATGAATTATACATCAACGAAGATAAAATCGCTCTGAGTTTGAAAGGCATGTGATCAATCTTAGTTTTTTTGGTATATAATAACGATATGCTTAATCGCCATGAATATCGCGAAAAGATCGTATTCGCCTTATATCAGCACTTGCTCTTACACAAGGATCTTTTATCCTGTTTCCTGGACAACTTTGATGAAGACGACAACGAATACATGATCGCCATCCGAAACGATCTTTTACGCAACAAAGAAGACTATATTTCCGAAATCTCAGCATATCTTAACAAATGGACTTTTGAGCGTCTCAATCTCGTGGAACAGGCCATCCTTCTGGAGACCGTCTCCGAGATCAAACAGGGGCTCAATGACAAAGCTGTCGTGATCGATGAGGCCATCATCCTGGCCAAACAGTATTGCGACGAGGAGTCCTATAAGTACATCAACGGAGTTTTGGATCATATATGCAGCAGCTCTCAGTAAGCAGTCTATTACGATATCTTAAAAACCGTCTGGATACAGATGACCATCTGCAGAAAATTTACGTGTCTGGGGAAATATCAAATTACCACAAACACTTTTCAGGTCATCTGTATTTTACGTTGAAAGACCCGTACGCATCCATAAACTGCGTCATGTTCAAATCCGCTGCCGCAACTTTGCGCTTTGAACCGAAGACCGGTGACAAGGTCATCGTCTATGCCAATACTTCCATCTTCGAAGCAAGCGGGCAGCTGCAGCTGTATGTACAAAGGATGAATCTGGACGGCCTGGGTGATCTCTACGCTCAGTACGAAGCCTTGAAGAACAAACTGGCCGAAGAAGGACTTTTCGATCAGAGCCACAAGAAGATCCTGGAAAAGACATACCTGGAAAGAGTAGGGGTATTGGTCGGTGACAGATCGGCTGCGATGTCCGACATCAAAACGGCCTTTCGAAGAAGATGGCCTTTATGCAAAGTCGAATATCATCCGGTCCTGGTACAGGGAGCGGATGCGCCGAAAGATATCATAAACAAACTGAAACAAGCCGATGAGCTCGGCTATGATGCCATCATCCTGGCCAGAGGAGGCGGTTCCTTTGAAGACCTCTTCTGTTTCAACGATGAGATGCTGATCAGAACGATCTATGATATGAAGACCTTTCTTGTTTCCGGCATCGGCCACGAACAGGATTTCACACTGACGGATTTCGTTGCCGACTTAAGAGCGGCGACACCGACCGCTTCCGTCGAACTGATCACACCGGATATCGAAAAAGTAAAGCAGTTACTTGAAGATATTCAGACCGACCTGCAGGAGGACATCCTGTCGATACTGGAGAAAAAGAAGATGGCCTTTGACTTCTATACACAAAGGCTCTTCCGTTATATGGATTCTCTGACATCGATCAAGGACAGGATCGATTCCTATATCCTGCAGATCAGAAACTCCATACTGCATAAATGTGATAAGGATCTTCATCTGATCGATCACCTTGAAACCAGGATGGCCTTAAAACTCGATCTTAAGCTCAATGAAGCAAGATTATCCTACAAACGATTTACTACACTGCTGGAAGCTTACAACGCGCAAAACGTCTTAAAACGCGGTTACAGCCTTGTCTTGCAGGATGACAGAGTCATCAAGAGCAAGAAAGAACTCAAACATAAGGAATTCGATATCCGCTTTGCCGATGGCATCGTGAAAGCGAAGGAAAGGGACTGATATGGGAAAAGAAAAATCATTCGAACAGCAGATGAATATGCTGCAGCAGATCGTTGAAAAACTCGAAGCAAACGACGTAGAACTCGATGAATCGATCAAGCTCTACGAAGAAGGGCTCAAGCTTTCCAAAACGCTCAAGGATCAGCTCTCCGCCTTTGAAGAAAAGATCGCACAGCTGAATAAAGGAGAAGAAAATGAGTAACTTTGAATCACACGTACAGGAATATCTCGGCTCACAGCGTCCGTGCCTGATCTCCGATGCGATGAAGTACGCCATGGAAGGGGGCAAGCGTTTCCGTCCGCGTGTCATCTTTGCACTTCTCAAAGGCATGGGAATCGATGAATCTAAAGGCTACGATGCCGCTTTGGCGTTGGAACTGATACAGACCTATTCTCTCATCCACGACGATCTGCCGGCTATGGATAACGATGATTTCAGAAGGGGAAAGCCATCTCTTCACAAGGCGTTCCGCGAAGATATCGCCATTCTCACCGGCGATCAGCTTCTCACCAATGCCTTCCGTGTCATCGCGGAATCCGATAGCTATGATGCGAAGTGCAAAGTCAATATCATTAAGGCGTTGTCCACATATGCCGGATCTGACGGGATGATCTACGGACAGCTTCTTGATGTCACAAGTGACAATCAGAACATCGATGCCGAAAAACTCGACGTCATTCAGGACAACAAGACCGGCGGCCTTTTCAAGATCGCCTGCCTGATCCCGATGTACATCGCCGGAAGAGAAGAAGAGGACTGCTTCATCAGAATGGGTTCTTTGATCGGGAAGATCTTCCAGAACCAGGATGACCTCTTCGATGTGATAAAATCAGAAAAGGAGATGGGCAAATCATTGTCTGATGCCCGCAACGAAAAAGGCTCTGCCTTATCCGTTTATTCTCTGGATGAGCTAAAGCAGCTGATCGAAGACCAGTTCAATGAACTCGATGCACTGCTCAATGATATAGATATCGATAAAACCTATATCTCAGAGCTCTTACAGGCATTAAAAAACCGTTAAAAACAAGAATTCATTAGGAATCTTTCATTTTTTGACAAATAATGTAATAGAGGGATGATCATTTCTCATGTTGAAAAGCCTTTATATCAAAAATTATGCGATCATCGATGAACTGGAACTGCAATTCAGCGACGGTTTTACCGTGTTCACCGGTGAAACAGGTGCCGGCAAATCGATCATCGTCGGCGCACTGTCCTATCTGATCAAAAGCAAAGCCGATGTCTCCGTCATCCGCAACGGTGCGCAGAAGGCCATCATCGAAGGGATCTTTTCGATCGATGATTACATGAAAGAAAAACTCGATGAAGCCGATATCGAATATGATGATGAACTCATCATACGCAGGGTAATATCCAGAGACAATCACAATTCCATCAAGATCAATCAGGTCTCCGTCACTCTGGCATTTCTGACGGACCTTTTCGACGAACATATCGACATTCACTCGCAAAGAGACTCCCAATACCTGCTCAACAAGAAGAACCATCTGTCTTTACTGGACCGCTATTGCGACGATGAAAAACAGCTCGCTGCATACAAAGAAGCCTATAAGGCATATAAAGCCGCTTTGAAAGAATATGATGAGCTTACAAACAACACTTACAGCGAAAGGGAACTCGAGTTCATCCGTTTCGATCTCAATGAACTGAAAGAAGCAAATATCGACATCGAAGAAGAAGCGGATCTGCAAGCCAAGGAAAAACGCTACAAATCTGCCGAGAAATACATCACGACGCTCAATTCCGCCATCGAACTTTACGACGGAGACAGCGGCATAAAGGAACAGCTTTCCACTTTGCTGCACGGATTGAATCTCGATGACGAAGTCGTAAACAGCGTCAAGGAAAAGATCGAAAGCATCTATTATGATCTGAACGATGAGACTGATCGCCTCAAGGATCTTTTAGCACAGTTTACCGATGAGGATTTCAATATCGAGTATATCGAAGAAAGACTCTATACCTATTCCAAGCTCAAGCGCAAGCATGCTACCGATACAGAAGGGCTCTTAGAAAAGCAGAAGGAACTTTCCGATAAGATCGCACTTTTCGATGATCGCGAATACGTTCTTTCCGAAAAGAAGAAACAGCTCGATCAGCTTTATAATGAAGCGCATCAGAAAGCCGAAGTCTTGCATGAGATCCGTCAGAAAAAGGCAAAAGATCTTGAAAACAGCGTCGTCAGACATTGCCAGGATCTCATCCTTCCGAATACCCGTTTTTCGATACGGATCGACGAGACGGATCTCAATAATAACGGCATCGACGACATCGAATTCTATGTCTCGATGAACAAAGGGGAAGAACTCAAGCCTTTGAAAAATGCCGCATCCGGCGGTGAGATCAGCCGACTCATGCTGGCGATGAAAGCCGTATTCACATCCTTGAGCGAAACAAGTCTTGCCATATTCGATGAGATCGATACCGGCGTGTCCGGCAAGGTCGCACTGGCGATCGGACTCAAGATCGCTTCGATCGCAAGATCTGCCCAGGTATTGTGCATCAGCCACCTGGCTGCCGTTGCCGCCTGCGCAAAGGAACATTTCTATATCTATAAAAACGATGAAGCCGGCTATTCGAATACTTCCGTAAGGAAGCTCGATGAAAAACAGATCATCGAAGAACTGGCCATGATCTCGACATCCGAGACCAGCGCTTCCGCGATCGAAGCCGCCAGAACGCTCTATGAAAGTGCCCAGGCGCAGGTCAGAAAATGAAACTGCAAAATGCTTTGCGGGAATATATCTTAGCCTTATCGACCAACGAAGGAAAAGCCGCCAATACGGTGGAATCCTATTCCCGTGACCTCAATAAATATATTGCTTATCTTCAGGAAAAAGGGATCACAGATACCTCAAAGATAAAAGAAGAAGATGTTTTTTCCTATACGGAAGGCTTGAATGAACACTATTCTTCCGCCAGCATCAACCGTATCAAAGTCTCGATCCGCAATTTTCATCGTTTTCTCAACTTCAAATACGATCTGAAAGACCCGACATTGAACTTAAAGACATCAAGAGGAGCCAAACGGCTTCCTGTCTATGCCACGAAAGATGAGATCGATAAACTCATGTCCGGATTCAACGATGAAGATATGGATGAATTCTTCAAACATACGATCCTGGAAACGATATACGGACTCGGACTCAGGGTTTCGGAATGCTGTGACCTGAGGACTAGTCAGGTCAATCTGCGCGACGGCTTTGTCAAAGTCCTGGGAAAGGGGAATAAGGAAAGGGTAGTACCGATACCCGATCAGACCAGGAAGATGATGGAAGTCTACTTTTCCAATCTGCGTCCATTGCGTATAAAGAAGAATACGAATCTGTTTTTCATCAACCGGCTGGGCAAAAAGATCTATCCGCAATATGTTGAAAAACTGATACAGCAGAAACTGAATGAAGTCGGACTTGAAAAGCATCTGACACCGCATAAACTGCGTCATTCCTATGCAACGCATCTTCTGGAAGGGGGAGCGGACTTGAGAGTCATACAGGAACTGCTCGGACACGCCGATATCTCAACGACAGAGATCTATACGCACGTACAATCCGAGCATCTGAAAGAGTCTTATCTGAAGGCACATCCGTTCGCAAAAGAGAAAACACTTGATAAATGAACATATAATGAACAATAATAAAAGGGGGATGACATCATGAAATACTACTATGCAGATCCTTGCGATGAAGTTTTTGTCGTTTATTATGATGAAGCAAAGAAAGGCTATTATCCGGTATTCAAAGAGAAATACGGAGAACAGCCGATCTTTTCGATCGATTTGAAAGAAGTAAGCGGCAAAAAGGAGAACGAAGCCTTAAATAAATATATGGATCCCTATGGAACAGGCAAAAAGAACATCTATATGGCCGGTCCTTTATTCAACGAAGGCGATCGTTACTCCAACCAGCTCAATTCCGATGCTTTAAGACAGAAAGGTTATGCCACGTTTTTACCGCAGGAAGTCGTCATCGATAAAGACAGCAGCAAACTCGTAAAAGCAGCGTGTTTCTATATGGATTTCAAAGCGATCAATCTGTGTGAGATCGTGGTAGCCAATTGCAACGGCATCGATATCGATTCAGGAACGGCTGCCGAAATAGGCATGTGCTACGCATTGAATAAAAAGATCTTCGCTTATAAATCGGATGTAAGGAATTATTACAACGAGGATTTCAAACTGAATAATTTCGTCGGAGGACTGGTCGATAACAAGGTGTATTCGAACATAGGGGAGATCATCGAAGAGATCGAAAAACTCTGATCTGCTGGCCTCATTTCCACATATACATAAATATTGCATAACATACATTATGCGAAATATAGTATATTATCTGGATATTTGTTGTGTTATATATAAGAAAACGCCATTTCGATCTGAAACGGCGTTTTTTGATACTTTGATCAGTTCAGTTAAATGGAATTATTTAACGGAATCTTTTAAAGCCTTAGCTGGCTTGAAAGCCGGAGCCTTGCTTGGAGCGATCGTGATCTTTTCACGAGTAGCAGGATTGATACCGACTCTTTCTTTTCTTGTCTTGACGACGAACTTACCGAAACCGGAGATGTCAGTGTTGACGCCTTCAGCTAATTTGGCAGCGATCTCTTCAAATACTGTCGTAACGACTTCATTTGCTTCTTTTTTCGTGTAACCGTATTTTTCGACTAATTTTTCAGCTAATTCTTTTTTAGTGATTTTGTTTTCCATTTTTCTTTACAACCTCCGATGTATATTATATAACTTCTGAGTGCCTTATAGCAACTAAAAAAGCCTTATTTTAAAGGCTTTTTTACAATTTTGTGATCAATTGTTGACGTTTCAACCAACCATTTCAGACGGGTATTTCATCACTCATTTTTGTAAGCGTTTCATACATCGTTTTCAGCTGTTTTCTGTTCAGTTTTTTGCATGCGGCAGCATTTCTGTGACCGCCGCCGCCATAAGCCGTACAGACCGTATTGATGACATGTCCCCTCTTGGATCTGACCGATACATCGAACAGACCGTCTTTTTCGGAAGCGATCGACCAGATCTGCAGATCTTTGATCTTGCCGATCTCATCGATATTGTTTTTTGCTTCCATTTGCGATATTCCGAGTTTCTCGAGATCTTTTTCTCTGAAAATGATAAAACCGAAGTGCCCTTTTATCTTCAGACGGTTTCTGATCTTCGTTGCCAGGATAAAATGATCGATATCCTTATCCATGACAGTTTCGACGATCTCGGCGACCTGCAAGTCCCCTTCCCTGACCAGCTTGGAAGCGATCAGAAGGGTATCTGAGTTCACATTTGTCGTACGGAAATTGATCGTATCCGTCACGATCCCGCTGTAGAGATACTCGCATGTCTTCTGGCTCAATTTCAGCGAAGAGAATTCTTCGGACAGAAACATTTGCGCAAGTATCTGCGCACAAGCGGCCGCTGAAGCATCGACGAGATTGATGCCGCCATAAGGATCATCGATCGGATGGTGGTCTATCTTGATGATGAACGATGCCTGCAAAGCCCTATCATCGTCGATCCTGTCGGACGTCGAAGTATCCAAGACGAACGCCAGAGATTCTTGAATGAAAGAAGTCGGGACTTCATCGTTGCGGCTGATGATGTCATATTCATCTTCACCGGCTACTTTGATGGTCTTTTCAGGAAAATTCTCCTCAAGAAAACCCGCCAGAGCCAGGGCCGAGAACATGGCATCGCCATCCGGCCGCTGGTGTCTGAATATCGAGATCTTATCGTATTTTGAGATCTTATCTAAGATCGCTGAATACATCTTATAAGCCTAAGATCCTGACAGTATCTTTGACGATCGCAAGCTCTTCGTTCGTCGGAACGACGTAAACTTTGACTTTGGAATCCGGAAGTGAAAGTTCAGCTTCGCTGTGTGTCTTGGCATTGAGTGCGTAATCGACCTTGATGCCGAGACCTTCTTCCAGTTTCTTGCAGATCATTTCTCTTACAAGAGTCGCGTGTTCGCCAAGGCCTGCGGTGAATGTGAGCGCATCGACATGGCCTAACTGCATGACATAACCGCCGACGACATTGATGACTCTGTTGACATAGAGATCATACGTCAGTTTTGCGCGTTCATTGCCTTCGTTCATGGCTTTTTCAACATCTCTGGAATCGGAAGAAACGCCGGATACGCCTGCCATACCAGACTTCTTGTTGAGGTATGTTTCCATCTCTTCCGGAGTGCAGCCGAGCTTCTTCATCATGAAATAAACGACTGTCGGGTCGATATCACCGCATCTGGTACCCATCATGATACCGCCTAAAGGTGAAAGGCCCATGGATGTATTGATACATTTGCCGCCCTTGATGGCTGTAATGGAAGCGCCTGAACCTAAGTGCAGAGTGATCAGGTTGAGATCTTCGATGTTCTTACCCATGATCTCAGCTGTTCTGTTGGCAACGAACTTGTGAGAAGTGCCGTGTGCGCCGTATCTTCTTACTTTGTAGTTGGTATACCACTCGTAAGGTACCGGGAACAGGTAAGAATCGGCTTCCATCGTCTGATGGAATGCTGTATCGAAGACGAAGACATGTTCGATCTTCGGAAGTGCCTTCTTGAATGCTTCATAGCAGGTCAGATGCGCTGCGTTGTGAAGCGGAGCGATATCGATCAGCTCACGTACTTTGTCAACGACATATTCATCGACTTTTACGGAATCCTTGAAGTAAGGTCCGCCCTGGACGATTCTGTGTCCGGCAGCCTTGATCTCGTCAAGTGATTCGACGATACCGTAGTTGATCAAAGCATCGAGCAGAAGATCGACAGCGACCTGGTGGTTAGGAACCGGTACGTCTTTGGAGAAATGTTCGCCGTTGACGTTGATGCCGAAGATACCCATCGGTAAGCCGATCCTTTCAACGTTGCCGCTGGTCAGAACTTTTCCTTCAGGCATTTCAAACAGCTGGAATTTGAGTGATGAAGAGCCTGAGTTAACAGCCATGATTTTTGTCATAATAGTTAGTCTCCCTTATCTAATTTTTTCTATCTTTGTGACAAATGAATTCAGCAATTCATTTTCTTCCTGTTTCATTTCTTCAATGATCCTGTCTAGCTTCCTGTCTTTATCGATCAGCTTCAAGGTCTTCTCGTAATCATTGAGCTGTACAAGAGACCTCTTGATCAGATCCTGTACGGCACTTTTCGAGATCATGTAGTTATCGGCGATCTCATTCATCGAAAGATCTTCATTGAAGTATTCGTCGAGGATCTCCTGCTGGTGATTCGTCAGCAGTTCCCCGTAATAATCGAGCAGCAGAGAATTGTACTGGCGGTCAGTTTGCATGTCTGAGCTCTCCGATGATCGAATCAAGATACATATCGAAATCGAAATCCTGTATGTCTTCGACCCCTTCCCCTACCGTTATGAAACGTACCGGTAAGCCGGTGATGTTCTTGATGGCGATGATGATGCCTCCTTTGGAAGTTCCATCCATCTTAGTCAGGATGATGCCGTTAAGATCGGTGATCTCGTTGAACAGTTCGGCTTGCGATAAGCCATTTTGTCCGGTGTTGGCATCCAGGACCAGCCAGGTATTGTGCGGCGCACCCTGGATCTCCTTGGCAACGACTCTATGCATCTTTTCAAGTTCCGCCATCAGATTGATCTTGTTCTGCAAACGGCCTGCCGTATCGCAGATCAGATAATCGATGTCGTTTTCTTTCGCATAGCGGCAGCCTTTGACAAGGACGGAACTAGGATCTTCGTTGTCCTTGCCGGCGATGCACGGGATCTCCAGGCGGTCTGCCCAGGCCTGCAGCTGCTGGGTTGCTCCGGCACGGAAGGTATCGGCTGCGACCACAGCGACTTTCTTGCCGTCCGCCTTATAGCGATTGGCCAGCTTGGCGCAGGTCGAAGTTTTTCCGGACCCGTTGACGCCGACCATCAGGATGACCGTCGGACCATCCGGATTCTCTTTGATCGGCTCATCCGGCTTTTCAAAGTAGACCTCGCGGAACGTCTGCCCCAGGAAGTTCATGATGTCCTTGGCAAACAGATAGTAGTAATTCTGACAGGTCTCAAAGAACTTATCGCAGATCAGTTCCGATGTGCGATAGCCGATGTCCGCTTCGATCAGCGTGACCATCAGCTGTTCCATGAAATCTTCCTTGTTCTGCTTCTTGTTTTCCGTAACGAATTTGAGCTTCTTGCCTAAAGAATCATTCGTTTTGGCAAAACCATGCAGATACTTGTTCTTATCTTTCTTGGAAAACAAACCCATTATGCCTTCGCCTCCGCGTTCTGTTCCGGCTCAGCCATTTCGATGGCATCGACCAGTTTGACTTTCAGCATCTGCGAGACGCCTCTTTTCTGCATCGTGACACCGAACAATGAATCACACTGTTCCATCGTGCCAGGTCTGTGGGTGATGATGATGAACTGCGAACGGTCGGCAAATTCTTTGACATATTTTGCGAAACGCTCGACATTGGCGACATCAAGTGCCGATTCGATCTCATCGAAGACGATCAGCGGCTGCGGACGGACCTTCAGGATCGTAAACAGTACACAGATCGCGATCAGTGATTTTTCACCGCCCGAGAACAGACGGATCGATTTGACTGCTTTTCCAGGAGGCTGGACATCGATGTCAATACCGGTATTCAAAATATCATTTGGATCTTCCAAGACCAGTCTTGCCTTGCCGCCGCCAAACAGTTTGGCGAACGTTCCCGGAAGTTCGGCATTGATGGAATTGAAAGTCGCTTCAAACTGCACCTTCATGATCTCATCCATCTCATCGATGGCCGCAAGGATCTTATCTCTGGAAGCGATCAGATCGTCATAATTCTTCTTTAAGAATTCATAGCGTTCATTGACTTCCGTAAATTCTTCCGGAGCGGACATATTGATGTTTCCGAGCTCCTGTATGTCTTTACGCAAAGTGATGACTTCTTCTTTGGCGTTCTCATCGATCTCGATGTCATTGTTTTCCAATGCATATTCAAACGTCATCTGGTATTCGGATGCCAGACGGTTGAGATTGTTTTCCAGCTTGGTCTCTAAGACCGCCTTGCCGGTATTGACGTTGGCGATGGAGCTTCTGGTCTCATCGAGCTGTCTTCTCACCTGGCGGGTCTGCTGTTCCTTACGGTCGATCTCGGCAGACAGTTTCATGCGGTCATCTCTTCTCAGCTTCAGTGAAGTAGACAGTTCATCCTTCTTCGCATAGTTTTCCGAAAGTTTTGCGACGACCGTATCGGCGATCGATTCCTGGCTGTTTGACGGAGAGATGGATTCAAAATCCGCCACCAGTTTTTCATATTTGGCACGCTTGGTATCGACGATCGGTTCCAGCTGCGCCATGGCGATCCTTTTTTCAGTCAGCTGTTTCTCAAAGGAATCACGCTGTGCCGTTAAAAGGTTATAGTTCTTGTTTGCCATCTCGCTTTGTGCACGATATGAGACAAGATCGGATTCGATGCGGTTGAGTTCGGACTGGGCCGTGATCAAAGAGATCTCATTCTTGACCTTGCCGCCGGTCATCGAACCGCCTTTGTGAACGACTTCGCCGTCCAAAGTGACGATCTTGTAGCCGAATTTCAGCAAGGCAGACAGCGTATTGGCGTTTTCCAAGGTATCGCAGACAAGTACATTTCCAAGCAGAGAAGCTTTGACCGGTTCGTATTCGTTATCGCAGGTACAGAAATCATAGGCGGTGCCAAGATATCCGTTGGTGTTGTCCGCAACGATCTCATCTTCATAGCGGATCATATGCGGCTTGCAGACGGTCAAAGGAAGGAAGGTCGCCCTGCCTGAACGGTTCTTTTTCAGGAAGCCGATGGCCTTTCTGGCTGCTTCCTCATCCTTGGTGATGATGTGATATACGCTTCCCGCAAGTGCCGTAGCGATCGCCTCTTCATAGCCTTCATCCGGATGGATCTCCTGACCGATGACACCCATGATCCCATAGAAGGAGGACTTATGTGCCATGATCGACTTGACACCGGACTGGTTGGCTGAAGAAAACGGATCGGAAATGACGTTTCTTAAGACTTCCATGCGGTTGGACATACGGTTGACGATATTGGAAGTCTCATCTTTCTTCAAAGACGCTTCCGAAAGATCCATCGCCGTATTTTCCAGATTCGTATTCAGCATATCGATATCGGCTTTCAGCTTATTCAGACGTTCCAGCCTGTCGTCGTATTCGAATTTCGCTTCATTGATATAAGATTCCATCTCTTTGATCTTCTCTTCGGAAGAACCCATTTCGATGGCATATTTACGCTTTTCATCGATCTCGATCTTTCTTGCTTCGAGGGTCTGGATCTCGTTGATGACATTCATCAGCTTTTCCTGCAGAGAGTTGATCTCCTTATCGTATTCCTTCAGACGGGATTTTGCCTCGAAAGTGGAATTCTCATGGACCTGTATCGTGGTCTCGTGCATCGCAAGATTGGTCTCAAGTTCGAACAGTGATTTTTCAAGTTCCGTCTTCTGCAGGTTCAGATTGCGGATATCGTTGACCAGAACAGCAACTTCGATCTGCTGGAGTCTCTCTTTCTTTTCGCGATAGATCTCCGCCTTTTTTGCCTGACGGCGAAGCGGCGCGACCTGACGTTCGAGTTCTGAGAGGATATCAAAAGTACGGTCAAGGTTGTCCTTGGTCCTTTCGAGTTTGTTCAAAGACTCGATCTTTCTCTTCTTGTATTTGGAGACGCCTGCGGCATCTTCAAAGATCTCACGGCGGTCATACGGCTTTGCCTCGGCAAAGCTTAAGACATTTCCCTGTGAGATCATCGACAGAGAATTCTTGCCCAGACCCGTATCCATGATCAGATCGAGGATGTCTTTGTATCTCACGTTCTTGCGGTTGATCAGATATTCGGCATCCTGGTCATCGTTGTAGATGCGGCGGGTCAGCTCGATCTCATCGAGATCGGAATTGAGCATATGTGCCGAATTGTCAAAGACCAGCGTCACTTCCGCCATGTTCATCGGTTTTCTTTCTTCCGTGCCGGCAAAGATGATATCCGTCATCTTCTCACCACGCAAAGACTTCACCGACTGTTCGCCCAAGACCCAGCGGATGGCATCGGAAATGTTGGACTTTCCGCAGCCGTTGGGTCCGACGATCCCGGTGACGGGGTCTTCGAAATTGATCGTTATATGGTCAGCGAAGGATTTGAATCCCTGCATTTCTATGCGTTTAAGAAACATTAAAACTCCTTTTTCACTAGAACATTATAACAGATTTAATGCCTGTCGATTAAGCAATGCATGGGTAAAGGATCAATCGGTTTTCAGATGGACGAAAAGCGAAGAATACAGGCTGTCTTCCCTGTTGTAATCACAGTCTTTTTCGATCAGTTCATTCACCCCGTTGTGCTTTCTTATATCGTAGATGTTCTTATTTTCCTGCAGATAGTAACTGTGATCCTTTGAAACATACTTTTCAAACGGATCGGTCTTGATATACATCAATACCCTGTCACCACGGATCAGCACATAAGGTCTGATCTTTTCACCGTTTCTTTCTTCATAAGCGGTGATCAGGTCTTTGACCTGTTCCTCCAGGATCTCGGAAGATAAGATGATATGATCAAAACCCAGTCCCTTAAGGAATTCATAGGTATAGGAATTGAAACAGTTGAGCGTATAATAGGCGATCTTTTCTTTATATGGCTCAAACAGACCGCCGAATTCGCAGATCACCGCATTTTCTTGCTTATGATAAACGGATTCTCTGTTGATGACCGGATCCATCAGAAAGCTATTTTCATGTAAGGTGATGGTGTCATCATTCTGTTCCATACGGCCATAGGTCATATCATCCGGCTTATGTACAGGCGTGTAATCCGGATAGATCGGATCCTTATGGAAGGAATCCAGGCGGTACCTGTCAAATGCATCTATCGCGTTGCGGCGCACTTCATTGAGCTGTTTGACCGACAGAAAGGCACCTTTGGTATGTACATCGATATCGGAAAGCTCATAGACCGTTTCATTGAGCTTAGAAAACTGACGGATGATCGTTTCTTCATCCAACGGCGCTTTTAATGCTTCCTGCGCTTTGATATCGGAGGTATAGCGATAAGAGATTTCACCATGGCTCAATTCCACTATGACTTCCTTTTCAGGATAGACATCGACGATCAGAGAAAGAGGAACTTTCTTTTCTTTTACTTCCCCGATCTGTTTTTCCAGAAGGAAATCCTGTGTCTTATAAACGATTCCTTTTAAGGCGGTATCGGACTCGATCGCAACGATATCCCCTTTTTGGGCCTTATTGACGAGTTTTCCGTCGAGATAAAGTTTGTTTACGATGCAGCCGAAATCGTTGATCCTTATGCCGTCAAACTGGCTCAGATCGTCATTTAAACGGATATACTGCAGTTTCTTGCGGTAATACAGCGTTTCGCCGATCGCTATCCCGAGATGATTCGGCGTCTTCTGACCGAACAGACCGTTGCGGTCATAAAGAAGATCGTTCGTGAAATTGCGGTTGAATAAGACCTTGAGCTTTTTCATGTCTTCTTGAGAGACTTCAAGGCGTTCCTTATTCAATGCCGCATCGATGGCCTTCCTGTAAAAACGGGTGACCAGTCCGACATAGGCAGCCGACTTCATCCGTCCTTCGATCTTGAACGAAGAAACGCCGGCATCGATGAGATCTGGAATATCGTTCAAAAGGAACATGTCCTTCGGGGACAGCAGATAATCGGTATCGGTCTTCACCTTTCCGCCGCCTTTTTCATACAGTTCGTAGCGCAGTCTGCAGCATTGGGCACACATTCCCTTGTTTGCCGAACGGTTCTTGACGGAAGAAGACATCAGACACTGTCCCGAATAAGAGACACAGATCGCCCCATGGACGAAGGTCTCGATCTCGATATCCTCCTTACAGGCCTCTTTGATCAAAGAAAGATCGGACTCCCTGGCCAGAACGACCCGCTTGAAGCCGAGCTTCTTTGCGTTTCTTACGCCCTGGATATTGTGGACATGCATCTGCGTGGAACAGTGAAGTTCAAAATCGGGATATTTCTTTTTCAGATAGTAGTAAAGCCCCAGGTCCTGTATCAGCAAGGCATCGACCTTGTTCCGGTAATAAAAATCCGCCATCCTGATCGCGTTGGCAAATTCCTTTTCCGACAGAAGTGTATTCAACGTGACGAAGATGCGCACATCATGCAGGTGGGCATAGTTCACCGCTGCGATAAGCTCTTCTTCATCGAAATTGTTCGCAAAAGCACGGGCGGAAAAGTTCTTGCCGCCCAGATATACCGCATTCGCTCCGTTATTGACGGCCGCCTTGAGACATTCAAAGTTTCCGGCCGGTGCTAATAGTTCAACGTTTCGCATATTTATACTCCAGAGAAAGACCGCCCAAAGAAGTCTCCTTGAGCTCGATCGCCAGTTTGTTTCCGGTGTAGTTCATCGCATGGACCACCGAATCAAAAGAGATCAGATTGCCTTTGACATCCTTCAGCTGTTCCGCAAGATAGGCACAGTCGTAAGCCCTTAAGATCGAAACGGCATTCCTTTCGATACAAGGAATGATGACATAGCCTAAGATCGGATCGCAGGTAAGGCCTAAGAAATGTTCGATGCCCATCTCTGCGGCATATTCGATCGTGCCCAGTTCAAAGCCTTCCTTATAAGCGATCGCTGCTGCCGCCATCGAGCAGGCCGTTCCCACCTCCGCCTGACAGCCGCCGGTCGATCCGGCGATCGAAGCATTCTTCTTGATACAGTTGCCGAATACTCCTGCGACCGCAAGAAGATCGCACAATTCATCCATCTCTACGTTTTCGTTATGATGCAGATAATACATCAGCGATGTAAGGATGCCGCATGCCCCGAGGGTCGGCGCGGTACACATCATGCCGCCGCCCGCATTTTCTTCACAAGTCGCATAGGAATATGCGATCAGATAGTCTTTACGATCCGATGCTTTCTCATAGAGTTTCTTTGCGACCCGATAGTAATTGAGATCCTTGTTTAGGAGCCCCACTGTCGAAAGTCCCCTTTCGACTGCCTCAAACATGACTTTCAGGCACTCCTTGAGATACTCTTTGAGATCAGGTTCATGTTCATAGACATATTCCGTCAAAGAGATGCAGCGCATTCTCAGAACTTCCTTGATGGCATCGAATCCGTTCTCTTCATAGACTTCATCGTCATCGCCGGCATCGAATTCTCTGATACGGATAGCACCGCCGCCCAAAGACAGGCCATGCCAGGTCTCAGTCTTTTCGCCTCTGATGAAGCCGGTAATGAACATGTCGTTTTCGTTATCATCATGATCGAAAGTGAATCTCACATCATCACATTCCAGAGCCTTCTTCATGATGTCGATCGTTCCGTGTCCCTTGGCGGTCATCGCCAGAGAACCGCCCAAAAGCACTTCATAAGAATCACATTCCGGGAAATGCTGCTTATACAGCTTTGCCATGCGGAACGGTGCGATGGTATGAGAACTGGAAGGGCCATAGCCGATACGATAGAGCTGTTTGATTGCCTGCATATTACACCTTCTTTAAAAACTCCAGAAGAAAGACTTCAAATCTTGTCTGTTCTGAGATCGAATTATCCGTTTTCAGTGTGACATCAAGATCCGAAAGTTTCTTCAGCAGTTCGATGATCTTTTCCTTTTTCAGCACTTTCAAAGTCTCGTTTGCCTTGCTGAGACGGTATTCATTGACACCTGTCGTTTCCAGGATCTGCTTGCGGGACATATTGAGCGAATCATAATACGCGATCTGATACAGGAAACGAAGCTGATTCGCCAGCAAGCCGATGACACCGAAGATCGAGTCGGTCTGACTCAAAAGCCTTCTTTCGATGCTGATGGCTTTGGACAGATCCTTATTCGTCAGGGCATTGATCATTTCAAAGCTGTCATTGTCATCCGATGCGGTGCACAGCTTGTTGACTGCCTTGGGATCGATCTTGCCCGGATAGAGCTTGAGGATCTGCAGATTGGCATTGAACAAAGTCGCATCCCTCTTGCAAATGGTATTCAGAAGATAAGAGGCATCCGAAGTGATATCGAGCTTTTCTTCGTTTATCCTGGAACGGACATAGTTGGAAAAATTCTTATAATCGAGATGCTTGAGATCGATGACCTGGGCATTGGAAGCGATCTGTTTGTAGATCTTGAGTTTGGAATTGAAATTATCGACGTAAGTATAAAAGATCAGCTGCGTATCATAGAGCGGTCTTTTGACATACTCAAGCAGTTCGGCAATACTTTTTTCATCACATTTCTTCACAAGAAAAAAAGGCTGATCGACTAAAACGATCGTACCGTTTGAAAATAAAGAATTACCTTCGCACGCTTCCATCAGTTCTGCGATCGAGAAATTCTTATCGCTTCCGTCAAAAGAGCGGATCTCCCCTTCGCTGCTTGAAACGATCTCTTCGATCTTTTCTTTGATGAAACACGGCTCCTGTCCCTGTATGATATAGATCACGACCTAATTATAACAAATTCACATTTGCCCGTTGTGATAAAGGAGAAAAGACGGCCAGGAAAAAAGACGATCGAAGAAGACAGATTCGTCGAATAGATCTCTGCCTTATACCGGTCAAGGACATCCAGAACTTCCTTATGCGGATGGCCATACTGTCCCGATGTCGAAAGGATGCAGAACCTTGGCAGAAGCTTGGAAACGAAGTATTCACTCGTTCCCGTCTTCGAACCGTGATGGGATGCCTTGAGCACATCGATCCCCTCGAGATCATAGGTGTCGGCAAGCTTTCGTTCGACCTTTGCCGAGATATCCCCGGTAAACAGAAAAGAAAGTCCCTGCACATCCAGAAGATAGACCAGGGAATTGTCGTTGTCATTGTCATAGACTCCGGCATCCAGATGATCGAAAAACAGCCCGTGATACTCCAGATCTCTTCCCCTTTCTATGACCTCTTTCACTTTGAAATCCTCTTTTAAAGTTTCGATGTTGCCGTTATGGTCGGAATCGTTATGGGTGATGATCAATTCGTCGATCTGATAGATCCCTTTCTTCAGTAAGAATCTCTTCAGCTTGTAATAGTTGTAAGGAGAACCCGTATCGATCAGGATGCAGGATCTTGAAAAAGGAATCTTTATATATGCCGAATCCCCCTGCCCCACATCGATGAAACCGACCTGCAGGAAAGGATCCTTCAATGGAAATAAGATCAGAAAGATCAATAACAGAAACTTCTTCCATCTTGCATCCATGAAAGCGTGTCTGCATAAGCTGATGAATACGATAAGCCATAACAGATCAAGTTCTCCCCGTATCGGGATATCGATCTTCTGAATGAAGGAAAGCATCTTTCCGAAAAACAGGACAGATGTTGAAAGAAACGGGAAAAAGATATTCAGGATGCAGATCAGAAACAGAAAGATCTTGAAATTCCTGCTGATATCAAAGAAAAAGACATCAAAAAGATCGAACTCTCCAAACAGTTCTGCCGACAGCAAAGCCAGATACGTCTTGAAACTGATATCCAAAGAAAAGATGGAATACAGATCAAAAAGAAACGGCAGAAGAAAAGAAGGATTTTTCAGAAGCTCATAATTCAAAGCCATGATCAGAATGAGCTTTATCGCAAACCTTTCATCCTTTCTGAGCTCGAACAGAGATAAAAACAGATCAGGGATCAGCAGATAAAAACGGATAGGAAAACAGAAAACGACACTAAACAGAAAGATCAGAAGAAAGCAGAGCTTCTTCGATCTCTTTGATACTTTCCTGAAAAAATAGTATGCGGAAAGACCATAGCCCAGCTCAAGACTCGTCTCAGATTCCGGATAGCGGTTGAAGATCATCTTCAGAAGGATATCCTTCAATAACGGCGGATAGCTTTCAATACGGGCCATTATCCAGCGGCGAAGCGCAAAAGTGCCGATCTTTATAAAATCATCGGTTTTGAAAAGGATGTTTTTCCTGATCTGCGAAGCGGTATCGTTGAGCTTGCCTGGCACATCAAAATAAAGGATGTCTCCTTCAAATATCCCGTCATCGAACACGATCGATTTATAAAAGAATTTATCGACGATGACATAACCGTTTCGTCTTTCTTCTGCGATGCCGATCGGAATCAGATCGTAACGCAGACTGTTCAGGAAAAACAGAAGCACATACAAAACAAGAAACAGGAAAGCATCTTTCCTGTTATCGATCAGCAGCAAGACAAAGAATACGGCAGCAATAAGATGATCGCCAAAGTATAAAGCGATGCATAAAAACAGCGCGATCTTAAAGAGTGATATATCCTTTGATCTTTTCATAGGTCGCCTTGCCGATGCCTTTCACATTCATGATGTCCGCTAAGCTCTTGAAACCCGCATTTTCATCGCGGTATGCGATGATCCTTTCCGCGATGGCAGGACCGACACCCGGCAGCATGCAAAGTTCTTCCAATCCGGCAGAATTGATGGAGATCAGTTTTTCTTCCTTCTTTGCCGGTATGACGATCACTTCGCTGTCACTCAGAACCTTGTTCAAAGAAAAGGAAGAGATATCCGCGTCTTGTTTCAGCCCGGCCAGATCGATGATGTCTTCAAAGCGATCGCCCAGTTTCATCGCATAGACCCCTTCCTTCACTACTTCACCGCGTATCTCGACTTCGATACTGCGTTTCTTTGAAAGTTCTACGGAAGAAAGAGAGATGCTGTTATAGGCACACAAACCAAGTAACACGACGAGAAGTATCAGTTTCCGATACATGTCTTAGGGATCTTATGTTTCTTGTTGGCCAGTATGATGAATTCATTGACCCGATAGTTTTTATAGGTGATCTCATCGTAATCCAGATCGGCAGCGATCTGATATTCCGCTTCTTCGATGAAATAGCCTTTCGGAGCTTCGAGTTCCTTCACATCGATCTTCGAATCATACGGTATGCCCTGAATGAAGATCGAGCCTTGTGAAACGTAAGTCGTTCTGTTTAGTGAACGGCTGTTTTCATCTTCGCTGATGCTGTAGAAATACCTTCCCGGTCTGGCATTGCGTAAAACGAAGTTGCCGTTTTTGAAGGTACCGATCGAAATATTCTCTTCATTCTCATGACGGTAATAGACATATCCGCCTTCTTCATCCTGCAGGATATTGAGAGCACCCGTTACAAACTCACAGCGTCTTTCTTCTCCCTCATCGGTATAGGAAAGCTCGAATCTGGCATCATCGAGCAGGATCGTATGTTCGCTGTTTTCCTTATACAGCTTCAGATCGAAATCACGGATCGAATTGACGAAATGCGCCTGTTCTTCCTTTTTGGAATCATCAATGAATACACAAGGATCATTTGAAAAGCCATAACCTCTTGCAGGCTTAATCTCGACAAGAAGATAAGTTCCTCCGCTTTCAAGACCATCGATCGACTGTACTGATGAGCCATCCGTGACATGTTCTGTTATTAAAGATGCCTGAGATCTTCTTATGTTTTCCGCAAACGGCAGTTCATCGCATACCATACCGATGCCCGAGATCCTTTCATCTTCCGTTTCATAGCGAAAGACACCCAGCTCATCGGAATTGAACTTCGTATCATCGAAGTACTTCTGATAGCGTTCCGATGTAAGGATGTTTTCTTCGCCTGTCAGTTCATCATATACGTCACGCAGATCGACCGGAGTCCCTTTTCGTATCATAAGGATATCTTCTTCCCCTGTCTCATCCAATCTGTAAAGACTGAACATCGCACCCTCTATCGGCGTACCTGATCCATCCGTCTTCATGAACTGATACGAATAGCTCTCATCGATCGGATGCAACGTCAGGATGATATTTCCTTTTTCGATGTATTCTCCTTCGAAACTGTACAGATCCTGGGAAGTCTCGCTGTGATAAAGGAAGCTGTCATTTTTCATATCGTATTTCGGCTTTAAAACGATCTGTTCATCCTTATCGGACATCCTGATACTAAGCTGATCGCCTTTCATCCCGATGATCTCGATATCGCTTTTTCCAACTTCATAATCTTCCAGTCCTTCGATCGTAAGCGTATGTACCTGGTCCTTTGCAAGATCAAATGAAAGATTCCTGTCTTCCGGAATTTCTTCGAAGCTCTTGATCAGATCTTCGATCTCCTGTTCACCATAGTCAGCCGCATCTTTCCCGTCAAAACTGTAGCGAATGCCGGACTGCGCTTCCCAGATCATAAGCTGGGCAGCGATATAGTAATCTTCACCAAGCGTCGTGAATGCCCGACAGATATCAAATATCCTCTTTTCAAAGAAGCTGTTCTTTACATAAACATTATCTTTCGGTGAATAGTCGACAAGGGCTTCCATACAGAAGGCAAAGCGGTCCGTTTCGGAATTATAGAAACGAACGATTTTGAGCTCATCGAGCTGATCGGCATGCTGCAGCAAGATCTTGAACGAAAACTTGCTCATATCCTCCTGTTCTTCTGCTCTGACCGGGATAAAGGTCAGACATAGCAAGACCGCAAACAGGATCTTCAGTTTCTTTTTCATATTCATGTCCTCCATACATGTTTCGTAAAAAAGAAGACCAATTCCTAAACGATCTCAACAAAAATCTCGATTTTCTGATCATCTTTGTGCAAAAACAAAGAGTATTGGCCAATTTGATTCGGATTCAGCAGTGAATAATCAACACTGACCGACTGATTCGTATCGATGGAAGCCTGTATGACTTCGATGATCTTTGAAATATCTGTCCCTTTGACAAACTCGAAGTGATCCTGTTTCAGATGAAAGTATTCTTCTTCGTATTCCGCTTTCTCCTCAACGGCCTGTTCATGGTCGGAAATTTCTTCATAGACTTTGACTTCCCTGATCACCTGCTCATAAACGATGGTCTCGATGACCTTTTCTTCCCTCAGCTCATAGGGATAGGAAAACGATCTGCCGCCGATCTGAATATTTATTGAAACTTCGTCAAAATCATATCGATAAGCCAAAGCGGATTTGGAAAGGATCGAAAAGTACTCCTCAAAGACGAAATCCGATATGTCGTTGAGGATTATGGGACGCTTCTGCAGGAGATAGAAATCTTTGGATGCTTCGTAGACATACGGTCTCTTATCCGCCAGGATCTTTGAAAGATAACGGAAAGATAAGAAGATGGATGAAAGAAGCAGAACAATGATGATGATATATTTGCGCATAAAAAAATGAACAGGACCTCCTGTTCATTATTCGTAAAAAATATGGCCGATTCCTAATAGATCTTTAAGATTTTTACATCGTAAGGCACTTCGACCTTGACGGTGACGACATCATTGACACGCTGGTCAAGGATGGCTTCCGCCAACGGTGTGACGTTTGACAGCAAGCCGTTGAGCGGGTCTGCTTCAACGGAACCGACGATCTTGTAGGTCAGCTTGTTGTTGGTATCCATTTCCAGAAGATCGACAGTCGAACCGATCCTGACGAAATTCGTCTTCTTGGTCTCGGTGATGACTTCGGCATTCTTGATCTGGTGTTCCAGTTCCTTGATCCTGGCTTCGACTTTTGCCTGATGATCTCTGGCTGCATCGTAATCGGCGTTTTCGGAAAGGTCGCCCTGTGCTCTGGCAGCCTTGAGTTCTTCGATGACTTCTTCTCTTGTTACATGTATCAGAGTGCTTAACTCATTTTTAAGGTCATTCAGACCTTCTTCGGTCACATAAAATTTTTCTTCCATTGTACCCTCCAGTCTAGAGCATTATATCATTTTTCTCATTCAGTATACTATTGATTTTCACCTTCAGCAGGTCGATCGCGACCGTGTTGGATTTGCCTTGCGGAATGATGATATCCGCATATTGTTTCGTAGGTTCCAGAAACTGATCATGCATCGGCTTTACGGTATTGAGATACTGTTCGGTGATCGATTCGATCGTTCTGGCACGTTCCTTGACGTCTCTTTTCAGACGGCGTATGAAACGGATGTCGGCAGGCGTATCGACGAAGATCTTGATGTCTTCGAGCTTTCTGATCTCATCCCTGTATAAAGCGAAAAGTCCTTCGATGATGATGACGTCACTCGGATGGACGATCTCCGTGACATCGGAACGGTTGTGGACCGTATAATCATAGGTCGGCTTTTCGATCGTTTCACCGGCGATCAGACGCTGTATGTGATCGGTCATCAGATCGAAATCGAAAGCGAGCGGATGGTCATAGTTGGTCTTGGCCCTTTCTTCCATCGGAAGATGGGACTGATCCTTGTAGTAGTCATCCTCTCTGATGATATTGATCGAATTGGTGTAACGGAATTCATCGATAAGGATACCTGCGATCGATGATTTTCCCGAACAGGTCCCTCCGGCAATGCCGATGACGACAGGTTTGTTTCTGGACATATACTAAGCTCCTTTATCAATAATCACATGCCAGGTAGTAATGCTGGATGTTGTATTCGTGTTCCGCTTCCGTTCTGGCAAAGACGGTACCGCCGTTGCACATATCGGCAGAGAAGAAGAAATAACCTTCACTGGTATCCGGATGCAAAGCGGCATTGATGACCGTTTCATTCGGACAGCAGACAGGTCCCGGCGGGAAGCCCTGGACGGTATAGGTGTTGTATGGATCAGGACGCCATGTGTAGTCCAAGGTATCACCGACGTTGTAGCATTCTTCCTTGCTCAGATCGAAGGCATAACATGCCGTGACGGTCGATCCCAGGATCTCCGGAGCTTTGAGTCTTGTGACGAAGACACCCGCGATCAGCTTGGAATCTTCCGGATCGCCGGATTCCCATTGCACGATGGATGCCAGTGTGAAGACTTCATGGATCGAGAATTCCGAGGCATTGAACTCGTCGATATGACGGTTGTACACATCAAGGGTCCTGTCTAAGAACCTTCTGGTGATCTCATCCGGATTGGTGAATTCAAAGAATTCATAGGTATCCGGGAAAAGATAGCCTTCCAGATAATATTTGACATCTTTATCGAAGATATCTTCCGTAAGGAACGGATATTCCGCCATATAGGAACGGATGACGGATTCATCGTTCCAGTATGCCAGCAGTTCTTCTTCGGAAACGGTCGTGTTCTCGCCCAATATCTTTGCGTAGGAGCGGATGAAGTCACCTTCATCGAAGGTCAGCGTCACCGTATCCTGGTGGGCATTTGCCGGATCGGCCAGATATGCCATAAGCTCATCGAGCGTGATCTTGCGCTTTCCGCCGTTTCCGTCATCCACTTCATGCGGCAGTTCAAAGTAACCGGCCGCAAAAGAATAACCTGTAAAGATACGGTTGTAGTAGTAGACCATATCGGAATTCCTGATGATGCCTTCGGTCTCAAGCTTGTCGAGAGTGGATTTGCCATAAGCACCTTCATCGACGATGAAGACCGTGAAATCGCATGGTGCCTGTCCGTTTTCGCAGATCTCTCCGTTGAGGAACTTATCGGTCAGTTTCAAAGAGGAACGGACATAGAAAATGATCCCGAATATGAGAGCCAGGATCAGAAACAAGACGGAAAAAATGGCGATCAGGATCTTACTTTTCTTCTTCATAAGCCCCTATGACCTCTTCCACCATAGCCAGTTCTTCCGGATCATCTACCGGATACAGATTGGCCTGTTCATCGTACGTCAGGGCATAGAGTTCATCTTCGTTCCCCTCTTCGTATACGACGACATATTGTTTTTCGTTAGCATCGAAGGTCAGATAGATCTTCATTTCGACTTCTTTGCCGTCATCATCTGTGATAAAAATAGAATTTTCTTTCATATAAGGATCTTTCTAAATCTTATTCTTTAACGAAATAGACTCTCCGGCAAGCGGAGAGTACTATTTATTGTTTTACATAGAGATCTGTTCGAAGTTCATTCTTATTTGCTTTCAAGATAATATCTTACAAGCTCTTCGATGATCTCGTATCGTTCGACCTGCTGGATATTATTGCGGGCATTTTTGTGAGATGAGATATAGGCAGGATCATTGCTGATGAGATAACCGGAGATCTGATTGACCGCGTTATACCCTCTTTCCTCAAGAGCCTGCGAGACTTCCTTGAGAAGCTGTTTCATATTTTCTCTTTTAATCTCTTCAGAAGTAAAAAGCATCGTTCTGGAATTGTTTGAAGCCATATCCAACACCTCCCTCACTTCATTATACACTATCTGGTACTTAAGAAAGCATATTTTCGACTTGCGAAATGATCATATCCGGGTCCGCATTGCTGCCGCCGCCCTGAGCCAGATCAGGTCTGCCGCCGCCCTTTCCGTTAGCCAGTGCACAGGCTTTGGAAATGACTTCGCCGCACTTGATGCCTTCCTTGATGACTTTGTCACCGGCCGCTGCGACCATGGAAAGTCTCTCGCCGTTGCTGTTGACGATGAAGACGAATCCGCCGTCGATCTTGTTCTTGATGCCATTGGCATAATCCTTGAGGTTTCCGGAATAAGAATCCAGAGACAGAAGGATGTATTTGAACCTGCCGTTGTCCTTTGCCTTGCTGACCAGGGAGTTGGCTTCTTCGTTCATCAGCTTTTCCTTGATGGTCTTGAGCTCGGACTGCAGCTTGGCATTGTCGTTTTTCAAAGCGACGATGCGGTCGAAGATCATATCGAAGTTCTTCAGTTTGAGTTCGTCCATGATCTGATAAAGACGTGCTTCATAATCCTTGAAGGCTTCGTATGCTTTCTGTTTGGTGCAGCATTCGATCCTGCGGATACCGGAACCGATAGATTCTTCATAGTTGATCTTGAAGACGCCCAGTTCCGCCGTGTTGGAGGCATGCGTACCGCCGCAGAACTCCTTGGAGACATCACCCATTGAAACGACTCTTACCTTATCGCCGTACTTCTCATCGAACAGTGCGATCGCACCGGTATTCTTCGCTTCCTCGATCGACATAACCTCAGTCGTGATATCAAGACCGGCTGCGATATAGGAATTGACGAGAGCCTCCACTTCATTGAGCTGTTCTCTGGAAACTTTCTCATAGTGTGAGAAGTCGAATCTCGCATAGTCTTTGCAGACATAGGAACCGGCTTGCGCGATATGGGAACCAAGGACCTTGATGAGCGCCGCCTGTAAGAGGTGGACGCTGGAGTGGTTGGCCTTGATCTTCTGGCGATCCTGCGCATTGATCTTAAGTTTGAGCGTATCGCCGATCTTTACGCTTCCTTCCTTGACTTCGACATGATGTAAGAACTGGCCGTTCGGCGCTTTCTTGACATCCGTGACATGTGCCTTGAAGCCCTCGCCCCAGATATCACCTTCGTCAGCGATCTGACCGCCGGATTCCGCATAGAAGCAGGAATGATCCAGGGCGATCTCACCTTGCGAATCGATCACATCGACAGCTTTGCCGGAAACAAACGTACCGGTAACAGTCGCTTCATCTTCCAGCAATTCATAGCCTGTAAATACGAACGGTGCCTTGAACTCAAGAAGGTCTTCGGACTGCCCGTGCATGGAATCTTCGACGTCTCTGGCGTTCCTTGCCATCTCACGCTGTTTCTGCATGCAGGCATTGAATCCTTCGATATCGCATTTGAGTCCCTTGTCTTCCGCGGATTCGATCGTCATTTCTTTCGGGAATCCGTAGGTATCATAGAGCTTGAAGATGACTTCACCGCTCAAAACGCCGTCTGTGGCCTTTTTCAGCTCTTCTGCGAGCAGTTTCTCACCATTGGCTAATGTCATAAGGAAAGACTGTTCTTCCTTTAAAATGAGCTTTTTCACGAATTCCTTCTTATCCATCAGATACGGATAGAAGTCCTTCATATTCTCACATACGACATCCACCAGTTCATATAAGAACGGTTTGTCGATGCCGATGTTTCTTCCATAGCGCATCGCTCTTCTCAGGACTCGTCTTAAGACATAGCCTCTTCCTTCATTGGAGAAGGATGCACCATCCGATAAGGCAAAGACACAGGTACGGATGTGGTCCGCGATGACGCGATATGCCATCTTGTCCTCACTGTAAGGCTTCTTGGCATATTTTTCCGTTTCTTTGATATACGGCAGGAACAGGTCGGTATCGAAGTTGGTCTCACCATCCTGAATCAGAGCCGTCAGTCTTTCAAGACCCATGCCGGTATCGATGTTCTTCTGCGGAAGTTCCTGATACTGGCTTCTTGGCATCTCGTCGGGCTTGCAGTTGTATTGAGAGAAGACGACGTTCCAGACTTCGATGTATCTGTCGTTTTCGATATCTTCGAAGAACAGTTTGTCGCCAAGACCCTGCGGATCATATTTCTCACCGCGGTCATAGAAGATCTCGGAGTCCGGTCCGCCCGGGCCTTCACCGATCTCCCAGAAGTTGTCCGCCGTCTTGCGGATGTGGCTCGGATCGATGTCGGTCTGCTTGGTCCAGATCTCATAAGCCTGGGTGTCATCAGGGTAGATCGTAACATACATCCTGGACTTGTCAAAACCGATCCATTCCGGAGAAGTCAGAAATTCCCACGCCCACTTGATGGCGTCTTCCTTGAAATAATCGCCGATCGAGAAGTTGCCAAGCATCTCAAAGAACGTATGATGTCTGGCCGTCTTGCCGACGTTTTCGATGTCGTTGGTACGGATGCACTTCTGCGCATTGGTGATGCGGTTGCATCTTGGTTTTTCTCTGCCGTCAAAGTACTTCTTGAGGCCGGAAACGCCCGCATTGATCCAAAGCAGAGTCGGATCGTTGACCGGAACAAGAGAAACGCCCGGTTCGATCATGTGGCCCTTGGATACGAAGAAGTCCAAAAATTTCTGTCTGACCTGATTGCCTGTTAAATAGTTCATGTTTACCTCCGAAAAATAAGAAAACGTCCTGTCTAAGGACGTCGTAAAACGCGGTACCACCTTAGTTCAAATATTTCTATTTGCCCTTGTATCCTTAACGCGGAACACGTCGGGCATTACCCCGAATGTAAGAAGTAGCTTCATACGCATTCGATATATCTTTGCACCGGCCAGATACTCTCTTCAAAGCGAAAGACGTATTACTTATCTTCTTTCAATATAGTAACACAATTATTGGTTTCTACCCATCGAGATCACGCGTACGATGACGGGTGAAAGGATGACATTGGTCAGAACTTCAAATAAGAAGTTTCCTCCGACCAGTCCCAGCAGGATATAGGCTCCTGTTGAGGCAAAGCCGAACGCTTCCGCCCAGGCAGAGATGGTCGGCATGAAGAATAAGAAGCAGCCGATCAGAAAGATCCCGGTATTGCATACAGGACATGCGATGGCTGAAAGAACTGCGGCAAGAGTCGGCTTTTCATGGAAGAACTTATAGACGATGCCGCTGACAAGGCCTGCGATCGTCCCTTTGCCGATAACGGTAAGAACCGTTCCGATGACGCTGACTGCCAGGAACGGAGCCGCATCCCCGGAAGCTAAGACGGTCACGGAAAACACGAAGCCCAGCCACGCACCGGCTGCCGGACCGAACAGTGCCGCACCGACAACGATCGGGATCAGCACGAGCGAGATCGAAAACTGACCGAAACGGATAAACGATCCCAGAAGCTGCAATACGACGACGATCGCCGTCAGGATACCCAGGGCTGCGATCTTTTTGGTTTTTTCATTCTGCATTTGTAAGTTTCTCCTTAAGAGTGGTATTCCTTCTCTTCATCTGCCTGTAAAGGCCCTCTTTCAACAGTTCCTGCGAACCGATGATCACCAGTTTCTTCTTTGCCCTGGAGATCGCCGTATAGATCAGGTTCCTGTTCAGCATGTGATAGTTGTTCCTGTTGAAGATAAAATAGACTGCCTGATATTCCGAACCCTGGGCCTTATGGACCGAAAGCGCATAAGCCAGAGAGATATCATCGAGCTCTTCAAAAGGATAGAAGACATACGTCCCCGAGTAGTTTACCATTAAACTTTTCTCTTTGTCATCAATATCTTCCAAAATTCCGATATCACCGTTGTAAACATCATCATTCGGCCGGTTTTTCAGCTGCAGGATCTTGTCGTTTTCCCGATAGATGTATTTTCCCGACTTCTTTTCCTTCTTGTAAGGATCCTTAGGATTGAAGGCCTCCTGCAGGGAATAGTTGAGCGAATCGATGCCCCACTCCCCCTTATACATCGGTGCCAGCACCTGTATCTCATCAAGCATATATCCTTCTTTGATATCTTCCTTGATCAAAGAGACCAGATCGAAGCGGTCATGTCGGATATCGAAGAACGTGATGTCGTTTTCAAACCGTTTCAGATCGACATCGTTGTTTCGTATATCAGCAGCCAGAGCGATGATCTCATTGCCCTTGGACTGGCGGTAGTTATGTTCCAGCAGTGTCACCGGGATCTTTCCCGAATCGATCAGATCATTCAGCAGATTGCCCGGACGTATGGAAGGAAGCTGGTTGTTATCGCCGATGATGCAGATCTTCTTCACCCTGCCGCATGCCTTCAGCAAGGAAGCGAACAGTGAATTATCGACCATCGAAAACTCATCGATGATCAGCGTATCGTAGATCAGAGGATTCTCGACATTGTATATGAATGTATTGTTTTCCTTGTTCCATTTCAAAAGAGAATGGATGGTCTTTGATTCGACATCGCAGATCTCATTGATCCTCTTGGCTGCCCTGCCGGTCGGTGCCGTCACGATGAGGTTTCCAAACGGATAGAGCTGTTTGAAGATCTCACTGAGAGCTTTGATCATCGTCGTCTTGCCCGTACCGGGACCGCCTACGATGATCGAGATGCTGTTGGAGAAAAACCTGAAGATGGCTTCTTTCTGGATCTCGTGATAGCTGATGGACAGTTTGTCTTCCAGCATCCGGATATCTTCTTCAACTCTTTCGTCTTCAACTTCCAGTCCGCCGTCAAAATGATTGATGAAATCGGAGATGTAGACTTCATCGTAATAATCGTTGTACAGATAGATCTTATCGTCAAAACGGACCAGGTAATTCTTTTCGATGCAGCGATCGATGATCTCATCGATATTATCGATCGTTCCGTAATATTCAAACAAAGACAGAAGCTTCTCATACGTGATATAGATATCTCCGGAATTGAAGGTATATTCCAAGATCATATGGATCAGACAGGCTTCCCGATACTTGTTTTCCGCATCGGAAAATTCTAATGATGAGGCAAAACGCTTCACCTTGTCAAAACCGATGCCGTAGATCTCGTTGTAAAAACGAAACGGATTGTCTTCCGCAACTTCTTTCGTCGACAGCTTGAAACGGGAAAAGATCTTCTGTGCATCGGAAGAATTGAAACCGCCGGAGACAAGATACAGGATGATCTCGTTCTGCGGATCGGCCAACGCCTCAAAGCCCGTCTGCAAGGACAGAATCTGCCTTTCGCTGAGTTCGACTTCGGCGATGCGCATCGGTTCCTCTTTCAGGATCTTCAAAGTCTCATTTCCGAAATACGCATAGATCTTCTCAGCCGCCTTCTTGCCGATGCCCGGGAAGGCAGAGCTTTTCAGATAGGAGATGATCTCCTCTTTTTTGGTGGAGATGTACTTCTCGACACTGATCAGAGAAAACTGAAAGCCGTAGCGCGGATGTTCGACATAGGTCCCGGTCAGGACATAGCGCTCCCCTTTTTCATAATCAAAAGAAGGGCCCGTTACAGTGATGGTCCCTTCGCTCGTATTGAATCTGGACACCATATAGTTCTCACTCTTATAAATGGTGCGGGTAAATTCCCCTTCGATGATATCGATCGTCTCGTTATTGTCCATTGACCCTTCTCATCAGTTTTTCATTGAGATCCTCATCATTGATGAAGGTCTTCTCGATCACACCGCCGCCAAGCAGCTGACCGTCTTTGTAGAAGACCGCCTGCTGGCCGGGTGTGACTGCCTTGATCTTCTGCGGATAGCAGAGATATGCCGCCGTATCCGAGACTTTCTTGATCCGTACCTCGTTATCCTGCTGACGGTAGCGGAACTTGCACTGGATATCTTCATCCTTCAGATCGGCGATCCAGTTGATCTCATCGACATAGCAGCTGTCGGAATACAGGTAATCTTCATTCTTTACGGAAGCAAGGTAAAGTACATTGTTTTTCACGTCTTTGCCCGCACAGTAATACGGACCGCGGTTGCCGCCGACGCCAAAGCCCTTCCTCTGGCCGATCGTATAGTAATAGACTCCCTCATGCTCCCCGACGGTCTCAAGGGTATCGATATCGACGATCTTCCCCTTCTTCATCGGGATATAATTCTTCAGAAACTGCCTGAAATTACGTTCCCCGATGAAACAGATCCCGGTGGAATCCTTCTTATCGGCGATCGGCAGATCGAGCTCATGCGCGATCCTTCTGACTTCCCCTTTGTCGATATCGCCAAGCGGGAACAGGCTCTTGTCCAAAGCCGCCTTATCGACCTGCGCCAGGAAATAGGACTGGTCCTTATTCAGATCAGCCGCCTTGTAATACCTTATCCCGTCATGCGTTTCGACAGACTTGAAGTAATGGCCGGTCGCAATCCTGTCAAAACCGTTGTTTTCCGCAAAACGCAGGAAATGATCGAACTTGATGTATTTATTGCACAGGATGTCAGGATTCGGAGTCCTTCCTCTTTCATATTCTTCGATAAAGTTCTTGAATACCGCATCCCAATACTCTTCGATATAGTCGGAACGAAGGAGCTTCAAACCGAGCTTGCCGGCAACAGCCTTGGCATCGTTGTAATCTTCTTCCTGCGGACAGATATCGTTGTTGAGAGTATCGTTTCCCAAGGTATCGTTATTGAGAGCGGAATCCCAGTTACGCATAAAACAGCAGGTCACATCAAACCCTGCTTCTTTTAACAGATATGCGGCGACGGCACTGTCGACACCGCCGGAAAGTCCCACGAGGATCTTCAGCATTCTTTTCTGATCTCACCGCATGTTTCGAAATGCGGACATTCTCCTTCGCACTTAGAGATCGACCTGAGCTTCTTGAATAACTCGATCTCCTCTTCGTCATAACCGACCTGCAGATTCCTGTCGTCGATGATGATCGGCCGTTTCAGGATCGAGGGATTCTTGACGATGAAATCACACAGTTCGTTCAGGGACATCTCTTCGATGTTGATTTTGTCTTCCTGAATGATCTTGGAACGTTTGGAGATGATGTCATCGGTCCCGTTCTCCGTCCTGGAGATCAGATAGCGGATCTCTTCTTTATTGAGGAGCGTATTGAAAATATTCTTCTCTATAAAGCGAAGATGATTGTCTTTCAGATAATTTTTCACTTTTCGGCATGAAGAACATCCAGGTGATGTGTAGACAACTATCATACGTTGTATTATACAACACTTCCTGTTTGATTTTAAGCGTGTTTCTGGTTTATCATAGGTACAGGAAATAGTAGCCGGAACAACTGTTTTCAGAGAGATCATGGTCGGTGAAAATGATCAGCAGCCTCCGCGTCGAATTGGGACCTGACTTTCAGGCGGCATCAGTCGTCTGCGTGCTCCGCGTTAAGGAAAAAAGTGAAAAGCTAAGGTGGTACCGCGCATCTGCGCCCTTGTGATCACCTTTTTTATTTGAAGGAGAAGAAAGCACATGAAAAGAATGTTATCCGGCATCAAACCGACCGGCCAGCTCACATTAGGCAATTACATCGGCGCACTTCGCAATTTCGTCAGCTACCAGGACGACTACGAGATGATCGTCTTCATTGCCAACTTACACTGCATCACCGAATACCAGGATCCGGAAGACCTGCGAAAGAACCTCACCGATGCGGTCGCTCTGTATCTTGCCTGCGGTCTTGATCCTGAAAGAAGTACGATCTTCCTTCAGACGGATGTCCATTCCCATGCGGAACTTGGCTACATCATGGCTTGCAACACCTATCTTGGCGAGCTCAACCGTATGACCCAGTTCAAAGACAAGTCCGCTAAAGGAGAAAAGAACATGACCGCCGGACTGTATACCTATCCGTGTCTGATGGCGGCCGATATCCTGTTATATGATGCGAATTACGTCCCGGTCGGTGAAGACCAGAAGCAGCATGTCGAGCTCACCAGAGACATCGCCCAGCGCTTCAATCACAAGTATGGCGATACCTTCGTCGTTCCGGAACCTCTGATCGCCAAAGTCGGCGCCAGGATCATGTCCTTATCCGATCCATCCAAGAAGATGTCCAAGTCCGATGAGACCAACAAAGGCTGCATCTATCTGCTTGACGATCTCAAGTCCGCCCGCAAGAAGATCATGTCCGCCGTCACCGATTCGATCGGCATCATCCAGCTCGACAAGGAAAACCAGCCGGGCTTATACAATCTGATCGAGATCGCCTCTGCCCTTTCCGGCCGTACGATGGAAGACATCGTCAAAGAATTCGAAGGTCAGGGATATGGCAAACTGAAAGCCTATGTCGCCGATGTCGTCTGTGAGACACTTGAAAAGATACAGAAACGCTACAGACAGATCATCGAATCCCGTCAGATCGAAAAAGTCCTCATGGAAGGCGCAAAAAAAGCATCCCTTCTTGCAGATGCCAAGCTTGAAGAAGTCAAACGCAAGATCGGTCTGGAGATCAAATATCAGTAAAAACAAAACATGCCGCATCAGCTGATACGGCATTTTTATTGTTTCTCTTCATCATCTTCTTCGAATTCTCCGGCATTGATCTTATCGAAACGCCGTATGATCTTTCTGGACGAGACATTGAGATCATAGAACGCGGAATTCAGATTCTCATACGCTTTGTAGATCTCTTCGCTGCGCTTTTCAAAACGCTTGAACTCGACGCTTAAGTCCGCCAGCATGACGGCGATCTGCCTTGCTTTCTCGTCTTTCTTTCTTCCCAGATAGATCGAACGCATCGCCGTGATATAAGCCATCAATGTCGTCGGCGAAACGATGTAGACTTTCTTTTCGTAGGAAAGATCCACCAGTTCGGGAAAAGAACCGTAGATCCTGGCAAAGACCGCTTCCGCCGGAATAAACATGTAGGCAAGATCCGCAGTCAGTCCGGGAATGATGTATTTCCTGTGGATATCATCGATGTGTTTCCTGATGTCTTCTTTGAACTTTCTTTCATAAAGCTGGCGGCTCTTCTCGTCGAGATGAACGTTCAGCATGTTCCGGTAGTTCTCCAAAGGAAACTTGGAATCGATGCACAGCAGATCGAAGCTGCCTTCCGCCTTGATCACCGCATCTGCGATGAAACCGTTGGGCAGACGGTATTGTTTTTCATAGAAAGAAGAGTTTTCGCCATATACCGACTGCAATAGTGAATATAACTCCACTTCGCCAAAGGCTCCCCTGCTTTTCTTGTCGGTCAGGATGTCTTCCAAAGAGATGATGTCTTTTGACATCTCACTAAGCGAATCCTGGGCTTCGTTGATCTTCGCCATCTTTTCGGAGATCGAATGAAAGACTTCGTTTGAAGCCTTGTTCGACTGGATGATATTGGAATTCACACGGTCGGAAAAGTCATGGAACTCATTGTTGAGCCTGGCATCAAGATCCATGAAGTCACGGCTGATATTGGAACGGATCTCATAGATCGAACGGCTCAATTCATTGTTGAGATCATTTGTCTTCTTCGAATTGTTTAAAACGATGATCAGTATGATCAAAACGGTAACGACAAAAAGCGATGCCATCAGGATCAGCAATGTATTGTTATCCATCATTCTTCCTCATTATTGAGATAATCCTTAAGCAGCTGCATGCGGCTGGTCGTCGTATCATCCTTCTCCCTGTTGACGATCAGCAGTAAAAACACATACACGCTGTATGCCGATACGAAGATCAGTGTCATCAAAGAAAGATAATCGGAAATATTCTTAAGCATTTTCTTCTCTCAGTTTATTATACAATTCTTCCGCCGTATTTTTATTCAAGACGGTCTGAAGTTCCTCCAGTGACAAAGTCCTGAGGTTGGCGATCGTCTTATACTTGCGAAGCAGTTTGACCCTGGTCTTGGGACCTAAGCCTCTGACATCGTCAAGTACGGACTTGTACATCGCCTTCTGGCGCAATTTCTTATGATACGTTATCGCAAAACGATGGACCTCATCCTGCATATTGGTCAGGAAAAAGAAGAGATTGGAATCCTTCTTGATCGAAACGATCTCGTAATCCGAATCCATCATATAGGACGTATTGTGATGATCGTCCTTGCCCAGGCCGACGATCGTGATATCCATGTTCAGTGAAGAAAGGATCTCCTTGGCAATATCGATCTGGATGCGGCCGCCATCGACGATCAGCAGATCCGGTCTTTCCAGCCCGTCTTTCAATACACGGAAATAGCGGCGGTACAGCATCTCGCGCATCGAAGAAAGATCATCTGCCGAGTCTTCCAGTTTGAAAAGACGGTAATCTTTCTTGGAAGGCTTGAAATCTTTGTATACGACCATCGCCCCGACCGTATTGACGCCGCCCGTATGGGAGTTATCGAATAGTTCGATCGTCCTGATCGGTTTATGGAAGATCCGTTTGAATTCTTCATCCAGCTGATCGGAATAGGATTCCTTGCGGGTGATGATGTTCTTGTTCTGTTTCAAAGACTCGATGCAGTTGGTCTTTGCCTGTTTGAGAAGCTGGTATTTGTAGCCTCTGGTGACCGTCGCACAGTCATAGACATCTTTGAGATAGTCGAAGATCTCTTTTGGCACATAGAGTTTTTTCGGCGTTTCATTGATCTCATAGAAGTGATAGATGTAGGATGTGACGAAGTTCTCCGGATCCGATACCAGATAATCGACGAATTTGTCGGAAGAAAGCAGTCTTCCGTTCTTGACGAAAAGACCGATGATCGCGATATAGCCGTCTTCCACATAATAGTTGAAGATATCGAAGGTCTCACGGTTGTTTTTCTGCACATCCTGTTTGAGATTGGTCTGGCGGACATCTTCGATCAGGTCGCGGAAATAGGCCGCATTTTCATAATCGAGTCGCTCCACGGCAGCATCCATCTTCTCCTTGAGCGAGCGGATGACGCCGCGGTTGTCGCCGTTCAGGAATGCCATGATCTCATCTTTGGTTCTGCTGCAGTCTGGCTCAGGCACATCGATCTTGCAATAGCCGGGACACTGGCCGAGATGATAATACAGGCACAGGTCCTTTTTCATGTTTTCGCATTTGCGGGTCGGATAAAGCTTATTGATCAGTTCTACCATGTTCCTGGCAGCACCGACATCCGGAAACGGACCGTAGAGCTTTCCCTTGAAACGGGACTTCTTCTTCATGCGGACGACCGAGACATAAGGCTCCTTGCAGTCCTTGATCAGGATGTACGGATAGGATTTGTCATCCTTGAAAACGATATTGTATTTGGGATCGTATTCCTTGATCAGGTTGTATTCCAGGATCAGGGCTTCTTTTTCCGATTTGGTGACGATGTAGTCGAAATCGGCGATATTGGAGACGAGTTTCGTCGTCTTGTAGTCATGGGCTCCCCGGAAATAGGAATTGACACGATTAAAAAGGTTGATCGCCTTGCCGACATAGATCACCGTACCGTCTTTGTCTTTATGAAGATACACCCCCGGCTTTTTCGGGAGCGTCAGCAGTTTTTCTTTCAGATCGCTCATTTGAACTCCACGATCGTCACGGCGGACCCGCCGTCATAATAATCACCGTCTTTGAAACTCTTGACATAGGAAAGGCGCGACAGCCTCTGCCGCAGCATCTTTCTTAATGTACCGGTCCCTATGCCGTGTATCACTTTGACGTTCGTCATGTGAGACGCATTGGCCTTATCCAGGTATTCTTCCATCGCCACCAGGGCATCTTCGACTCTGCTTCCGACCAGATTGATCTCGGAAGGAACCCTGGCATATTTGCGGGCGATGACCTTTGTCTGCGGCTTTTTGATCTTAGGCATCAATGTCAGATCGGAAAGCTTTGTCTGAACGGTAAGCCCCCTGATCGAAACAAAAGCCCGATCTTTGGAGATCTTCGTGATGACGCCCACCTGTTCGTTGTCTTTGATGCGGACGTTGTCCCCTTCTTTGAAGACGACTTTCTCTTCTTCCTTATGTTCGACAGGTGCTTTTGCCTGCAGGTGTTCGATCTCTTCGATCACCTTATCGTTTCTGACCTGTTTTATGCTTTCAAGCTTTTCCAGAGCTTCCAGTTTGACTTCTTCGATGTAGGCATTGAGCTCATCGAGGTACTTCTTTTTCAGCTTCTCCTTTTCGTTTTCAAAAGCCGCATTCTTTTCTTCGAACTCTTTGATCTGCTGTTCGGCTTTCGATCTTGCCAGCTCAAGCTTTTCTTTCTCGACCTGCGTCTCTTCGATCTGCTTGGAAAGACGGTCGAGCAGTTCATCGTGCTCCGACTTGTTTTTCTGCAGATAATTCCTGGCATTTTCAATGATCGCGGGATCATCGAAGTAGCGCGATGCGATCTCTAAGGCGTTGGAGGCGCCGATCGAATCTTCAAGGTATTTGTAGGTCGGCGAAAGCGTCTCCATGTTGAAGCCGACTGAAGAAAGAAGGATCTTGGGATCGTCGTAGGAATACTTCTTGATGTCATCGAAGTGCGTCGTGATGATGAAAGAAGAACCTTTTTCCTTGAGTTTGTCCAGGATCGCCAGTGAGATGGCCTGGGCCTCCTTGGGATCGGTACCGGAGATCAGCTCATCGATCAGAACGAGGCAATGATCATCCGTTTCCGAAAGGATGTTGTTGATGTTTCGGATATGCGCGGAGAAGGTCGATAAGGAATCGGAGATCGACTGGTTGTCATCGATATCGACATAGATGTTCCTGTATAAAGGCACATTTGCTTTTTCAGCGATGATCGGGATGCCAAGATAGGACATCAGTATCGAAAGGCCGATCGCTTTCAAAGAGACCGTCTTGCCGCCGGTATTGGATCCGGAAATGACGATGCCCTGATACGGATCTTTCAGACGATAGGAATTGGATACGACCTTTTTCTCATCGATCAGAGGATGACAAAGACTTTCAAAGTCGAAGTGCAGATCCGTATTGAGCAAAGGCAATATCCCGCCCTTTTGTCTTCCATACTCCGCCTTGGCAAAGATGGCTGACAGACGCATCAGAGAATCGAAATTCTCTTTATACTCTTCCGCGATCGATGCGATGAGATAGGACAGATCGCGTAAGATCCTTTCGATCTCATCTTCCCTGTCCTGCATCAGAGAGACTTTTCTGTTATTGGCCTCGATGAAAGAAGCCGGCTCCACATAAAAAGCCAGACCGGAAGAAGAAGATCCGTAGGTATAACCCTGGTATTTGTTTTTATCGGAATTCTTGATCAGGAACGTGATGCGGTCGTTGCGCATGAAGATGGACGGTTCCTGCAAGGAATCGCCGTGTTTGTCGATGAACGTATGCGCGCGGTTGTACAAGTCCTTCTCCGCCCTGTCAAGGTCGAAGAGTATCGTCTTGAGACGGTCCGTCGCATCCTCTTTGACGGCACCGGAATTGTCGATGCAGCGTTCGATCTTTTCAAAGACGCGGCCATTGAGATTGATCGAATCGGGATAATCACGGATGGAAAGACCCTCATCGAATTTGGAAAACTGCTTCACGATCCGCTCGCAATGATTGTGAAAGACCAATACGTTTTTAAGTTCCACACCGCTGAGCACCATGCCCTTATCGGCCTTGATGAGAAGATCATTGACATTGTAAATGCCGTCAAAGCTGACATTGACGTTGTCCTTGAGGATCTTCATGGCCTCCGATGTCTCTTTGATGTTCTTGCGGATCTGCAGCGGATTGAAATCCACTTCTTCCGACAGGATGAAAAGACGCGATTCTTTGATCGGCGTCAGTCGGCTTACGGATTCCTGTATGACATCAAGGTCAAGATTTGCGTAGCGTTCAGTCATTGTTCTCCCTCACAGAGATGAGCCATTGTTTCAGCTCATTGCGGTATTCTTCGACATCAAAGCCTTCCGCTTTCTTATCGATCTTATTCTCCGAGATCACATCGACGACATAGGCAAACGCCTCGTCGGAATACCTGGAGATATATTTCAGGATCGTATTCTCTCTTACTGCCGCGCCATTGGAAACTAACGGCGTCGACAATAACATCGACAGCGCCAGAACGATCAGCGTCGCATTGAAAAAGCCCAACACTGCTCCCAAAAGACGGTTGAATCCGCCGATCACCGGGATCTTGTTGACGGAACGGACGACAAGAGAGATGAACAGATAGGCAAGTTTGAGTACAAGAAAGACGATCAGAAAATACGCCGCCATATTCAGAAGCGAATTGAGATCGATGAGTTTATCGATCAGCTCATACTTTTCCGAGACCTTGCCGATATCAAAAAGCGGAAACAGATCGGCAAAGACCGGCGAGGCCAGCCAAGCGAAAAAAAGCGATGCTGCCGCATAGCATAAAGACAGCAGTTCCGACAGAAATCCCTTCTTATATCCCAGGAAGATCATCAGAAGATAGACTGCACCGATGAATATCGAGATCAAGATAAAATACTCTTGTGAAATGACCATATTTAAATTTTATCGCAATTAAGAATAATTACAAACTTTGTTTTATACTAGTGATATGAGCAATTTTTCATTCAAGCTTGACGATGAAAAGATACAGAAACTGAAGGATACTTTTCACGAATATATCAAAGAAAACAAGAACGAATACATCGACACTTTCATTCAGAAAGAAGATCTGACCATCACGATCTACAAGTCGAAAAAAGTCGTATTCCAGGGCAACGATGCCTTCTTCTATGCCCAGGCATATCTGGAGACCAAGAAGATCCGCATGGCCGGATCGGACGAAGTCGGTACGGGAGATGTCTTTGGACCGGTGGTCGTATGTGCGGCGATCGTCGAAGAAGAGGATTATCCCTTCATCGAAGAAAACCACATCACCGATTCCAAGGCCCTTCCTGATGCCTTCATACGCAAGATCGGACCGGAACTCAGGAAACGTTTCAAGCACTCCCTGCTGATCTTGGACGATGCGACCTACAACCGCGTCCATGAGACCGACAATCTCAATGCGATCAAAGCCAGGATGCACAATAAAGCCTATCTCAATATGATCGATAAGGGCTATGACATCCCGAAAGCCGCCTATGTCGACCAGTTCTGTTCCGTCGATGACTATTATCGCTACCTCGTCAAAGAAAAACGTGTCTACCACGATCTGATCTTCGAGACCAAAGCGGAATCCAAATACCCTGCCGTGGCCATCGGATCGATGATCTCCCGCTATGCCTTCCTGGAATATATGGATGCCCTGAATAAAAAATACGGGATCGTCTTCCATCGCGGTGCGACGGAGACCGAAGCGATCGAAGAAGACATCAGACAGGTCATCACCCGCTATGGCAAAAATGAACTGAAAAATATCGGAAAGCTTCACTTCAAGAATTTTGAAAAATACCGTTGATGATATAAAATAGTTGAGATCGAAAGGATGAATATATGAAATTAAAAAGCTCCTATTTCTATACACTCAGAGAAGATGCCAGAGACGAAGATTCGATCAGCGGCAATCTGCTGGTCAAAGCCGGCTTCATCAAGAAGACTTCGGCAGGTGTCTACATCATGCTGCCGCTGGGCTTAAGAGTGCAGAACAACATCGAAAACATCATCCGCAGACATATGAACGAGGCCGGTGCCCAGGAAGTCAAGATGCCGGCACTGATCGCTGCGGAATATTATGAAGAATCCGGAAGGATGAAAGGTTTCGGCCCTTCCATCTTCAAGCTCAAAGACAGAAACGACAAAGACATGGTCTTGGGTCCGACGCATGAAGAACTGTTTGCCTATGCAGCCAAGTCGATGATCAAATCGTATAAGAACATGCCGTTCAACCTCTACCAGTTCCAGACGAAGTTCAGAGATGAACCGCGTGCCAGATTCGGTCTTGTCCGCGTCAAGGAATTCGTCATGAAAGACGCCTACTCCTTCGACGCTGATGAAGCAGGACTTGATGTCAGCTATAAGAAGATGTTCGATGCCTATAAGAAGTCATTCGATGAGATGGGCATAAACTACCGCATCGTCAAAGCCGATACCGGCGTCATGGGCGGCTTGCTATCGGAAGAATTCCAGGCCATCGCTCCGCTTGGTGAAGATACCGTCATCTATTGCGATGACTGCAGCTATTCTTCAAACCTCGAAGTTGCCAAAACAGTCAGAGCGGAAAAACATGAAAAGAAAGATCCGCTTCCATTGACGAAGGTCGAAACGCCGCATTGCGAATCGATCGAAGATGTCGCCAAGTATCTTAAGATCGATATGAAAGATACCGTAAAGGCCCTTCTGATGAGTGTCGATGGCCAGTTCACAGTCTTCTTCGTCAACGGCGAAAGAGAACTCAATGAATCCAAAGTCCTCAAGCTCTTAAATGCCAGCGAACTGAATTTCGCTGATGATGAACTGATCGCCACATCCAATGCCGTTCCGGGCTATTGCGGACCGATCGATCTGAACTGCCGTGTCGTTATCGATGAAGAAGTACTGGAAATGTCCAACTTCTGCTGTGGCGCCAACGAAAAAGGCTATCACTACATCAACTGCAACGTTTCCGATATCAGGTATGATGTCGTCGGCGATATCGTCAACGCAAAACCTGGCGATCTGTGCCCGGTATGCGGCAAACCGCTCAAGTTCACCAAAGGCATCGAAGTCGGAAATACCTTCAAGCTCGGCACCAAGTATTCCAAAGCCATGGGCTTACAGTATGCCGATGTCGACAACAAGCTGCAGGATGTCTGGATGGGCTCCTATGGCATCGGCTTAGGCAGAACGATGGCGGCCATCGTTGAACAGTCACACGATGAAAAAGGCATCATCTGGCCGGAAAATATCGCACCGTTCAAATACATCATCCTGATCATGTCTTCCAAAGACGAGACACAGAACAAAGTTGCAAACGACCTCTATGACAAAATGATGGCGGCCGGTATCGATGTCATGCTGGATGACAGAGATGAAAGACCGGGCGTCAAATTCAATGATGCGGAACTGATCGGTATCCCATACAGGATCACCGTAGGCAAGAAGGCCAATGAAGGCATCGTCGAATTCAAGGGACGTACCGATGAGAAAGCCCAGGAGATCTCCATCGAAGAACTCTTAAACAAAGTAAATGCTCAGTGATTCACTGAGCATTTTTTTATCTTGTATTATCTGTTTTTACTTTCTGTCTGCGATCTGCTCACAAAGCATATTGACGAATTCATCAAGACCCATAGATTCCGAGCCTTCGACACCATAGCGGCGGATGTTGACGGAATTGTTTTCCACTTCATTGTCACCGACGATGATCTCATAAGGGATCTTGTTCATCTGGGCTTCTCTGACACGGTAGCCGAGCTTTTCATTGCGGCTGTCAACGTGGACACGGACGCCCTTTTCTTTCAACATCTCACATACTTTGTAGGCATAATCAGCCTGCTTTTCAAAGTGGACAGGAATGACGACTGCCTGTTTCGGGCTGAGCCATACCGGGAAGCATCCCTTGGTCTCTTCGATCAGATATGCCGTGAAGCGATCGAAGGTGCCGAATATCGCTCTGTGTAAGACGACCGGCGTCTTCTTTTCGCCATCCGAATCGACATAGGTCAGTTCGAACCTTCTCGGGAGCAGGAAGTCCAACTGGCAGGTAGAAAGTGTGATCTCCGGACCGATGGCCGGCTTGACTTCAACGTCGAGTTTCGGACCGTAGAAGGCAGCTTCGCCGATCGCTTCGAAGTATTTGACGCCAAGGGAGTTGAGGACTTCTCTTAACTTCGCTTCCGCTTCGTTCCACATTTCATCATCATCGAAGTATTTTTCTTTATCTTCCGGATCTCTCAAAGAAAGACGGAACTTGTAGTTCTTGATGCCGAAGTCCTTGTAGACATCTAAGATCAGAGTGACGACCTTCTTGAATTCGTCGGCGATCTGGTCAGGTGTGACGAACAGGTGGGCATCGTTCTGGCACATGCATCTGACGCGTTCCAGACCTTTTACGGCACCGGAAGCTTCATAACGGAAGTCCGTCGCAAACTCACCGATCCTGACCGGAAGATCTCTGTAGGAATGTAATTTATTCTTATAGATCAGCATGTGATGCGGACAGTTCATCGGACGTAAGACGAATTCTTCATTGTCGACTTTCATCATCGGGAACATATTGTCCTTATAGTGATCCCAGTGACCGGATGTCTTGTACAGATCGACCGTACCGACGCATGGCGTGTAGACGTGTTCGTAGCCGAGCTTCTGTTCCTTTTCGTAGATGTAGTTCTCCAGCTGTTTGCGGATGATCGCACCGTTCGGCAGCCACATCGGCATACCGGCACCGACTAAGACATGCGACATGAACAGTTCCTGTTCCTTGCCGATCTTACGATGGTCTCTCTGCTTTGCTTCTTCGATCTCCTGCAGGCAGGCATCCAGATCTTCCTGGCTGTAGAACGCAACGCCATAGATCCTCTGCAGCATCTTGTTCTTGGAATCGTTCTTCCAGTAAGCACCGGAATATTTCAGAAGCTTGAAATACTTGATCTCCTTGACGGATTCGACGTGCGGACCGCGGCACAGATCGGTGAAGTCGCCCTGGCTGTAGCAGGAAATGACCGTAGAATCATCCATGTGATTGATCAGATCGATCTTGTATTCATCATCCTTGAACATCTCCAATGCTTCTTCCCTGGAAAGCTCCCTTCTGACGATGCGCTTGCCGTCTTTGGCGATCTTCTTCATCTCTTTTTCGATCTTCGGGATATCTTCGTCATGGAGCGAATCCTCGCCCAGATCGATATCGTAATAGAATCCCTCATCGATGACCGGTCCTACCCAGAACTTGGCATGCGGATAAAGATGCGAAACAGCCTGTGCGAGAAGGTGTGCACAGGAATGGTTCAGGACATTCAGTTTTTCGTCTTCCTTGATGTTGATCATATAAATCCTCCAAAAATGAAAAAGGCGGCACAAAGGGCGCAGATGCGCGGTACCACCTTAATTTCTAACTCATGCTCTTAACGCGAGCGACGTCTTCCCATTACGGAGAAACTTGTGAGTAGTAACCTGTCGGTCCAACAGACGTTTTCAGCAGCCACGTCCTCTCTGAAGATGAATGCGGACAGATCTTGTCTCAGTCTTTGTTTTCTAAAAAATATTATAGATTCAATCTTTTCGTTTTTCAATAACGCATTACATATAGCAGCGAATGAAACCGTCGAGATTCTCGTAATACTTCGGATCGATGCAGGCATCCTTATGGCCGGCATCCGGGACCGAGTAATACTTCTTGATGCCTTTGTTGTGATTGTATAAGATCACAGACATCTCATGAGGAACGAATTCGTCCTTTTCGCCATGGATGAAAAGGATCGGGATCTCGTTGTTCTCCAGACAAAGCTTCGGACACACGTCATCGAAACGCATGCCGAACCTTTCGATCATCTTCTTTTCCAGCATCTTCAGGATCGGATACGGGAAATAGATCTTGTAATCCTTCTTGATCACATGGGCGACTTCATCCCGCAAAGAGGAGTAACCGCAGTCTTCGATCAGACATTTCACCTGATCAGGAAGTTCATAGGCTGTTGACATCATGACGGCAGCCGCACCCATCGAAACGCCATACAGACAGATCTTCACATCTTCGTATTTCTGGCAAAGATAATTGATCCATATCTGCAAGTCCTGGGACTCTTTGACACCGTAAGTGCACCATTCCCCTTCCGAATCACCGGCTCCGCGCTGGTCGACCAGCAGCAGGTTGTAACCGAGCTTATCGAATTCCATCGCTCTGCCATACATATCGCTCTTATCGGAATACACCCCATGAAGCATGATGATATAGCGGTCATCTTCATGGTTGCGGATGTTGTAAGCGGAAAGCTTGAGTCCGTCAAAACTCTTTACCTTGACTTCGATCGCATTGCTGGAAGAAAGCCACTCCAGATACTTCGTCTCAACGACCCTCTTCTCCTGTCTCTTGGTGAAGATCCTTTCGATCAGCTGATCAGAGATCGCCTGATAAGCCAGATAGGATGCTCCGGAAAGACCGGCTGTGATCAATGCAGTCTTTTTCAGATCCATTATTCAAACTCCTTCTTCTTTTCAAGAAGCGTGTTATAGGAATTGGTGTAGTTGTTCAGTTTCGCTCTTTCTTCCTCGACTTTGGCAGCCGGTGCCTTGGAAACGAAACGTTCGTTTCCGAGCATCGAAGTGGAACGTTTGATCTCGCTTTCCAGTCTCGCGAGTTCCTTTTCGATCTTCTCAAGTTCCGCCTTCTTGTCGACGATCTCAGACATGATGAAGCTGACAGAACCGAAAGTCGTCGGACGGACGATCGTCTCTTCTTCCATCTTGTCTGTGACACAGAGTTTCGTCATCCTGTAAAGGATCGCGGAAAGCGAATCATCGAGCTTGAAACCGTCAGACATGACTGCAAGTTCCTTGGAAGGCTTGATGTTGTTTTCATTACGGATCTCTCTGGCGATCTTGATGATCTCGATGATCCTGTCGACATCTTCCGCTTTCTTCTCATCGACACCTTCATAGATCTCAGGCCATGATTCTTTCATGATCGAAACATCTTTTGAATGGATGTTCTGATAGATCTCCTCGGTAACGAAAGGAATAAACGGATGAAGCAGCTTCACGATCGCTTCCAGGACATAGATCAGGGTATCCAATGTATGATGCTTGATCGCAAGATCTTCCGAGTTGAGGGCAGACTTCGTGAATTCGATATACATCGAGCAGAAATCATCCCAGACGAAGCTCATGATCTCATTGCCGGCGATCGCCAGTTCATAGCGGTCAAGGTTGGCTGTCGCCGAAGCGATCGTCTTATTGAGCTTATTGATGATCCAGGCATCCGTCTCGTTTTCGATCTGTGGTCTCTTGTAAGAATAGGTCTCATCGACGTTCATCAGAACATAGCGGGATGCATTCCAGAGCTTGTTGATGAAGTTCCAGCCGGCCTGCATCTTCTCGCTTGAGAAGTTCATATCAAGACCCGGTGTGGAGTTGGTCGATAAGAACAGACGCAAAGTATCGCAGCCGTACTGGTCGATCAGGTCGATCGGATCGATACCGTTTCCTAAGGACTTGGACATCTTTCTGCCCTTTTCGTCACGGATCAGACCATGGATCAGACAGTCTTTGAACGGAACGTCATTGCAGAAATGTCTTGCCGAGAATGCCATCCTGGCGACCCAGAAAAAGATGATATCGTAGCCTGTGACCATGCAGGAAGTCGGGAAGTAACGTTTGAAATCTTCCGTCTCTTCCGGCCAGCCTAATGTCGTGAACGGCCATAAGGCTGAGGAGAACCAGGTATCCAGAACGTCTTCGTCCTGATGATAGTTTTCGATATCTTTCGGCGGTTCGACGTCGCAATAGATCTCGCCCGTTTCGTTATGATACCAGACCGGGATCCTGTGGCCCCACCACAGCTGTCTGGAGATGCACCAGTCTTCGATGTTTTCCAGCCACTGATTGAAGGTCTTTTCGAAACGCTTCGGATAGAAATTGATCTTTGTCTCTTCGTTTTCCTGTGCCTTTAAGACATCTTCCGCCAGCGGTTTCATCTTGACGAACCACTGATTGGAAAGATACGGTTCAACCATGACGCCGGTCCTTTCGGAATGACCGACGGAGTGGACGATCTTTTCCGCTCTGACGAACGTACCGTCCTGTTTGTATTTTTCAAGCAGTTTCTCACGGCATTCGAAACGGTCCAGACCGTTGAATTCACCGCAGAGTTCGTTCATCGTGCCGTCTTCGTTCATGCAGATCGGCATATCGAGATGATGACGCAATGCGATCTGATAGTCGTTCGGGTCATGGGCCGGTGTACACTTCATGATGCCGGTACCAAAGCCGATCTCGATGTATTCATCGCCGATGATCTCAAGTTCATCGCCATTCGCCGGATTGTATGCCTTCTTGCCGATCAGGTGCTTGACCTTTTCATCGTTCGGATTGACGACGATACAGACATCGCCGAACATCGTTTCCGGACGGGTCGTCGCAACTTCGAACGTCTCATCGGAATCGACCATCCTGTACTTGAGATAGTACATGTAAGCTTCGACATCCTTATGAATGACTTCGATGTTGCTCAAAGCGGTCTTGGCTTCCGGGTCCCAGTTGATGACTCTCTTGCCTCTGTAGATGAGACCTTCGTTGTAATAGGTTACGAAAACTTTGGCAACGGCTTTCGAAAGACCTTCATCGAGAGTGAAGCGTTCTTTTCTGTAGTCCGTGGAATTGCCGAGTTTCGCCCATTGCGAACGGATGAAATCGGAATATTCATGTTTCCATTCCCAGGCCTTCTCCAAGAATTTTTCTCTGCCCAGATCATATCTGGAAACGCCTTGTTTCTTGAGACGCTCATCGACTTTGGCCTGTGTCGCAATACCGGCATGGTCCATACCCGGTACCCACAGAACATCAAAGCCCTTCAGACGGTTGTATCTGGCCAAAAGGTCCTGAATGGTGTTATCCATCGCATGTCCCAGATGCAGTTTGCCTGTGACATTTGGCGGCGGAATGACGATACAGTATGGCTTTTTGGACATATCACCGCATTCGAAATAGTGATGATCCAGCCATTCCTGGTATTTGCCTTCTTCTACTTTTTTCGGTTCATACTTATTTTCCAGCATAGCGATCCTCCTGAAATAAAAAAGGTGGTCAAAGGGCGCGATCTGCGCGGTACCACCTTAGTTTCTAACTCAAGCTCTTAACGCGAGCACACGTACATTCGTAGACTCCAAGACAACATTTTCATCCTGACCAGTATAAGTTCCACCAACCCTTATATCTCTATGTTCCCGCCCGGATTACTTCCTTCTTATCAACGTCTATTCAATTATAATTTATCCTCTGCAATAAGGCAAATCAGCTATAGCGAGAGATCGATCTTCTCTTTGATCTGCTCGATATTCTTCTTTTTCTCCGCCGAAACGAAGACCACGTTGTCCATGTCCTTATACAGCTTATGTCTGTTGTTCATCAGCTGATTGTTGGAAAGCTTGTCTGTCTTGTTGGCGGCGATGATGTAAGGAAGTTCATGTTCATCGAGATATTCTTTCATATCCTCATCATCCTTCGTCAGACCGATCCTGGCATCCGTGATCATGATGACCAAAGCGATCTTGTCTTTTCTGGCGAAATACTCATCCATCATCTTCCCGAATTCCACCGCTTCCTGGTCGGACCTGCGGGCATAGCCGTAGCCCGGCACATCGACGGCGGTATAGATGCCATCAATATCAAAGAAATTGATGAGTCTTGTCTTGCCCGGCGTCTTTCCGACGTAGGCAAGCTTCTTCTTATACAATGCGTTGATCAAAGAAGACTTTCCCACATTGCTTCGGCCGACAAAGACGACTTCCTTTTCCGTATCCGGAAAGGAAGCCTTCCCTTTTGCCGAACAGATGAAACTGATCACAGCAAAGCCTCGCTGATGACCTGATCGACCTTTTCGACCGGGATATACTTCACATCGGCTTTGACCGTTTCAGGCACATCGTCAAGATCCTTCACATTGCCCTTAGGGATGATGATCGTCTTGATTCCGCTGCGGTGAGCCGCAAGCGATTTTTCTTTGAGACCGCCGATCGGAAGCACATTGCCGCGAAGTGTCACTTCGCCGGTCATCGCCAGATCCTTCTTGACGGCACGCTGCGTCAAAGCGGAAACGATGGCTGTCGTGATCGTCACGCCTGCCGAAGGACCGTCTTTCGGAACGGCGCCTTCCGGAACGTGGATATGGATATCATGTTTCTCAAAGAATTCGATCGGAATATTGTATTTCTTGGCATTGGCCTTGATGAAGTCCAGGGCGATCTTGGTCGATTCGACCATGACATCGCCCAGCTGACCGGTAACGATCAGATTGCCCTTGCCCTCAAAGTAATTGACTTCGACCGGCAAAATGTCACCGCCAAAGGAAGTATACGCCAGACCAGTAACGACGCCGACCTGATCCTTCTTTTCTTTGGTACCGTAGTCGAATATCTCGTGACCGAGCCATTCGTTGATCAGCTTCTTGGTGACTCTGATCGACTTCTTCTTTTCTTTCAGTATCGCAAGAACGCTCTTACGGCAAAGCTTGCCGATCGTCCTTTCCAGCTGTCTGACACCGGCTTCTCTGGTGTAATGACGGATGATGTATAAGATCATGTCATCATTCAATGTAAACTGGCTGGTCTTAAGACCGTTGAGTTCCACCTGTTTCTTGATCAGATGGTTCTTGGCGATATTGAGCTTTTCAAATTCCGTATAGGAAGATAATTCAATGATCTCCAGACGGTCCAAAAGAGCCGGCGGTATATTGTCGCGGTAGTTTGCCGTGCAGATGAACAAGACATCGGAAAGATCATACGGTTCTTCCAGATAATGATCGGAGAACTGAGTGTTCTGTTCCGGATCCAGTACTTCCAGCATCGCGGAAGAAGGATCACCCTTATAATCTGACGCCATCTTGTCGATCTCATCGATCAGGAAGACCGGATTGATCGTTCCGGCACGCTTCATACCCTGAATGATCCTGCCCGGCAGAGCGCCTAAATATGTCCTTCTGTGACCGCGGATCTCCGCTTCATCGCGAACGCCGCCAAGAGAGATCTTGACGAATTTACGATCCAAAGCTCTTGCGACCGATTTGGCAAGTGATGTCTTACCGACACCCGGAGGGCCGACCAGACAGATGATCGGTGCTTTCAAAGAATTGGTCATCTGCTTGACTGCCAGATATTCCAGTATCCTTTCCTTGACCTTATCAAGACCGTAATGGTCTTCATCAAGGATCTTCGAAGCGGATTCCAGATCGTCGTTATCCTGTGATTTCTGGTACCATGGAATGTTCAATAACCATTCCAGATACGTACGGATGACACCGGTCTCACCGGTCGAAGGCGGAAGCATATCGTAGTGTTTGAATTCTTCCCTGGCCTTTGCCTTGACGTTTTCCGGATACGGTTCGTTTTCAACTTTCTCGCGAAGGTCATCGATATCCGAACCGCCGTCCTTGCCGCCGAGTTCATCCTTGATGGCCTTGAGCTTCTCACGCAGATAATAGTCTCTCTGACCGTCTTCGATGCTTTCTTTGACCTTTTCGTTGATCTCCTGCTCGATCCTGTCCATATTTCTTTCTTTTTCGATATGGGACAGCATCATCTGTAAACGCCTGTTTACATTTTCCTCTTCCAGGAAGAGCTGTTTGTCTTCGACGTTCTGGATGTAGATCTGGGCAAAAGTATCGACCAGGACAGAAGCAAGAACGGAATCAAAGACAGTGAACTGACGGATCGGGAAACCCGGTCTGGCAAACTTCTGTGCGATCACATTGAATTCCGCCAGAGCCTTCTTGGTCAGATTCTCGATCGCGGACTCGTCTTCGACCTCATCATGGATCTCTTCTATCTCAACGAAATTGACATCGTGCTTGATGAAATGTTTGGTGATACGGCATCTGGTCAGACCGGCGAAAACGACCTTGAGATGGTCATCTCTTTCCCTGCTGGTCTTGATACGGCAGATCGTACCGACATTGAATACATCATCCGGTCCCGGAAGATCGACTGTCTGATCCTTCTGGGATACCAGAACGATATTTGACTGGTAAGCATTCGCATAGTTGACTGCATCGATCGATGCCTGTCTGCCGACTTCGACAGCCAGGTCCTGCATCGGAAAGACGACAGCACCGCGGGTGCATAATAGAGGATAAGAATATTTGCTCATAAATTACCTCCTGAATTTAAGAAAAGACGCAAAGCGTCTTTTTGTTATTTCTTCAGTAAATCTAATGCCTTCTGCATCCTAAGATCATCACTGAGCGTGTCTTCCGGAACGTATTTCTTGATTTCATCCGCGCTCATAGAGTACATCTCAGCCATTCTGTCATACTCTTTCTTGAGATCTTCGTCATTTACTGCGATATTCTCACTCTTGGCGATTTCGCTTAAAGCAAGATTGATCTTGATACGCTTGTTTGCATCATCCTTCATGGAATCTCTGAGCTGATCGACTGTCTGATTTGTGATCTTTAAGAACTGTGCAAGAGATAAGCCCTGCTGCATCATGTTTGCTTCATAGTTCTGGATCATGCTGTCAAGTTCGCTCTTGACCATAGCTTCCGGGATCTCGACTTCCGTGATCTCAACGAGCTTATCCATCAGATCGTTGTCAGCATTTCTTTCCGCTTCGGATTTCTTTCTGTTTTCCAGATTTTCTTTTGTGTAGTTTCTTAATTCATCAACCGTATTGACGTTGTCATACTTGAGTTCCTTGACGAATTCATCATTGAGTTCAGGAAGGACTTTCTTCTTGATCTCATGAACCGTAACAGTGAAACGAGCTTCCTTGTCTGCAAGGTCAGCTGCATGATATTCCTTCGGGAAAGTGACCATGATGTCCTTGGTCTCCTCGGACTTCATGCCGATGAGCTGCTCTTCGAAACCAGGAATGAAGGTATGGGAACCGATGACCAGGTCATGGTTTTCGTCTTTGCCGCCTTCAAACGGCGTATCGCCTAAGAAGCCTTCGTAGTCGATGACTGCAGTATCGCCATCTTCAACGACGCCGTCTTCCTTTAATTCCAGGTCAGCCTTGCGGTCTAATAATGTAGCGATCTGATCGTCGATCTCCTGATCGGTGACTTCGACATCGGCAACTTTGTATTCAAGGGACTTGTAATCACCGACTTTGACATCCGGAAGGACCGGGCAGACGAAAGTCATGACGCACTTTTCATCATTGAGATCATCGACCTTGAGTTCCGGTCTGTCGATCAGAGTGACATCATGTTCCTTGATCGCTGCATCCAGAGCACCCTGAGCGAGTGCTTCCGCAGCATCCAGCAATACTTCGTTATGGTTGATATACTTTTCAGCGAGGTGCTTAGGTGCCTGGCCTCTTCTGAAACCTTTTATTTCTACTTTAGCCGCCAGCTTTTTGAAAGCAGCTTCTTTTGCCTTTTCCCAGGACTCACCTTCCAATGTGCAGGTCAGTTCCGCTTTGGCGTTTTCAACTTTTTTATATTCTGACATATCATTTACTCCTTTAAAGTCTTATTTATAATATCATTTAAATCCGCTAATTGCTATATAAAAGCCTATTCTGTCAATGTTTTAGCAATCCTCAGCTATCAAAGGCATCGTTGATGAAATTGATGATCTTTTCACCGATCAAAGCACTGTCTTTTTCATCCAGCTGATCGGGAAGGCAAAGCATCGCCTCCTTATACAAAAGCTGCATGGCAAGGCACAGTTTGGAGGGCTCTTTCATGAATTCTTCTTCCAGGATCTGCTTCACTTTTTCAAAACATTCTCCCTGGTCTGCCCTTTTCAGATCTTTTGCCACAAAACTGATCTCTTTGTCTTTGGACTTATACAGAAACGGTTCATCGATCTGCTGAGCGATCAGGGAATCGATCAGCAAAGCTTTGGCATTGACGCTTCGCTCTTCATTCATCAGATAACGGGCAATGACATCAAGGTGATTGCGTAGGTTCATCCTGTCTAGTTCACTGACGGCGATCAGCTGATACTTTTCGTCCTTATCCAGAAAGGAAAGGATCTCCTCCTCCGAGAACTTTCTTACGTTTTTATCGGTGTCGTTTATCTGCATAAGCAGATCATGAAGCGTTTCTTCAAAATCCTTCGGGACATACGGCATATCGAGCTCATTGAGGATGAGCCGTCTTGCGTCTTCATGATTTCCCTGATCGATCAGTTCTTCGATCTTCTTTAATATATCTTCGTAGTAATTCATACCTATATTAGTATAACAGATAGCTTAACGCATAAAGAAAGGCCGGCAATTGCCGGCCCTGATCTTTGGATGATCCAGATTACTCGAATCTTTCTCTGTTGGCGTTGTAGCTCGTATGTAAGAGCTTGTGAGCCAGATGAGAGTTCGGTTCACCAAGGAATTTTTCGTATAATTCCTGTATCTGTTTGTTGTTGTGAGACTGTCTGATGACCTGTCTTTCATCTTCCGAATACAAAGCTTTCGCTCTCTTTTCCTTGTAAGTATCAAGGATGTCGTCGTCTTCGTTCGGTAAGAAGCAAGGCTTGACATAAGACTGACCGCCGCCGTTGATACAGCCGCCCGGGCAGCCCATGATCTCGATGAACGCATATTTGGACTTGCCTTCTCTGATCTCATCGAGCAGGACCTTAGCGGACTTCATGCCGGAAGCGACAGCGATATTGACGACTGTACCGTTGATATCGATCGCAGCTTCTCTGATGCCGGCTTCATGGCCTCTGACCTCAGTGAATTCGATCTTGCCGTATTCCTTGCCGGTCAGCTTGAAGTAGACAGTTCTCAAAGCAGCTTCCATAACACCGCCTGTGACACCAAAGATGACACCGGCACCTGAGTATTCACCCATGATGTCCTGATCCCATTCTTCGTCAGGGAGTTTGTTGAAGTTGATACCGGAACGCTTGATCAGCTTGCCCAGTTCTCTTGTCGTCAGGACTGCATCGACATCTCTGATGCCGTCGACTTCCATTTCAGGTCTTTCCTTTTCAAACTTCTTGGCAGTACATGGCATGATCGATACGACGAAGACGTCTTTCGGATCATAACCCTTCTGTTTTGCCCAGTAAGATTTGATGATGGCACCCTGCATCTGGTGAGGAGACTTGCAGCTTGAAAGATGATCCAGGAGATCTGCATAGTAGTATTCTGCGTAGTTGACCCAGCCCGGTGAGCAGGATGTGATCATCGGCAGTGTACCGCCTTCAGATAATCTGTGTAAGAGTTCTGTGCCCTCTTCCATGATCGTGAGGTCAGCACCGAAGTTGACATCGTAGCACTTTTCGAAACCGAGTCTTCTCAAAGCAGCGATCATCTTGCCGGTAACAGGTGTGCCGATCTTGTAACCGAATTCTTCACCTAAGGAAGCACGGACAGCCGGAGCGACCTGAACGACGACATGTTTGCCAGCCTTGAATGCAGCGTCGACCTTATCGATCTCAGAGACTTCCATGAGCGCACCGGTCGGACATACTGTCGTACACTGACCGCAGAGGATACATGGAGAATTCTTGAAGGATCTGTTTTCAGCCGGAGCAACGATCGTTCTGAAGCCTCTTCTTTCAAAGCCCAGAACGGAAAGACCGTGAGCGGATCCGCATCTTGCGATACATCTGCCGCAGAGGATACATTTCGAAGTATCACGTTTGATCGAAGGTGTCAGCATATCGACAGTCGTTTCTGTCTTTTCGCCGACATACATGTTCTCTCTTGCGCCGGTGACCTGCGCAACATGGAGCAGTTCACACTTGCCGTTCTTGTCACATTCCTGACAGTTGCGGTTATGGTTGGAGAGCAGCAGTTCGACGGAAGTCCTTCTGGCAGTCGTTGCCTTCGGAGAACCGATCGTGATATTCATGCCTTCGGAAACAGGATAGACACATGAGGCAACAAGACGGTTCGGTCCTTTGCCTTCCTGTGCTTCGACAAGACATACACGGCAGGATGCCAGTGAGCATTCGCCATGATTGTATGAACATAAGGATGGGATCTCGTAACCGCATTTCTTTGCGGCTTCCATGATCGTCAGACCTTTTTCGACCTGATATTCCTGGCCTTCAATTTTGATATTTACTAATTCCATCTGTTCTCCCTCCTATTGCTTGGATATAGCACCAAACTTACAAGTAGCGATACATGCACCGCACTTGACACACTTGTCAGCGTCGATATACATCGCCGGAAGCTTCTTGCCCGGAGCAATGTATTGCGGAGTGATATGATGGATCGCATCAGCCGGACAGCCCTTAGCACACATCTGACAGCCGAAACATTTATCCTTGTCGATGACATAGGACATCAGGTTCTTACAGACGTGAGCCGGGCACTTCTTGTCAACGATATGAGCGATGTATTCATCCTTGAAGGAAGCCATCGTGGAAAGGATCGGGTTCGGAGCCGTCTGACCAAGGCCGCAGAGCGAATTGGTCTTGACGTTGTTTGCCAGCTCGTTCAAAGCATCGAGGTCTTCCAAAGTGCCCTTGCCTTCGGTGATCCTGGTCAGGATCTCGAGCATCCTCTTAGTACCGATACGGCATGGAGAACACTTACCGCAGGACTCATCGCAGATGAATTCCATATAGAACTTCGCGACGTCTACCATACAGTTGTCTTCATCCATGACGATCGCACCACCGGAACCCATCATGGAACCGGCTGCGATCAGGTTATCGTAATCGATCGGAGTATCCAGGTTCTTAGCCGTCAGACAGCCGCCGGAAGGACCGCCGGTCTGGATGGCCTTGAATTCCTTGCCATTCGGGATACCGCCGCCGATCTCATAGATCAGTTCTTTCAAAGTCGTGCCCATCGGTACTTCGACCAGACCGACGTTGTTGATCTTGCCGCCTAATGCGAATACTTTTGTACCCTTGGATTTTTCCGTACCGACAGAAGCGTACTTGGCAGCGCCTTCTCTTAAGATGAATGGAACATTTGCGAGCGTCTCGACGTTGTTGACACAGGTCGGGCAGCCCCATAAGCCTTTGACAGCCGGGAACGGCGGTCTAGGTCTAGGCATACCGCGCTTGCCTTCGATGGAGTTAAGAAGTGCAGTCTCTTCACCGCAGACGAATGCGCCGGCACCGAGCCTGATGTGAACACGGAAGCTGAAGTCTGTGCCTAAGATGTTGTCGCCTAACAGGCCGACTTCTTCCATTGCTTTGATGGCGAGTCTGAGTCTGTTGACAGCGATCGGATACTCAGCTCTGACGTAGAAGTAACCGTTCTGGGCACCGATCGCGTAACCGCCGATCATCATGCCTTCGATGACTGCAAACGGATTGCCTTCCAGGATCGAACGATCCATGAATGCACCCGGGTCGCCTTCATCACCGTTACATACCAGGTATTTCGGACCTTCGATGTCCGGTACGAAAGACCACTTTCTGCCTGTCGGGAAGCCGGCACCGCCTCTTCCTCTGAGTCCGGAATCCAGGACTTCCTGAATGACGGCTTTTCTGTCCATCTTCAGAGCCTTAGCCAGACCTTTGAAAGCTTCGGAACCCAATGCTTCTTCAATATTTTCCGGATCGATCGCACCGCAGCCGTGCAAAGCGATCCTCATCTGTTTCTTATAGAATTCGATATCATCCTGCTTGGAGACTTTTTCTTTTGTGACAGGATCGACATAAAGCAGACGATCGACGATCTCGTTGTTGATCAGATCTTTTTCAACGATCTCTTCAACATCTTCGATCTTGACCATTCTGTATAAAGTATCTTCAGGGAAGATCTTTACGAAAGGACCCTGAGAGCAGAAACCGAAACAGCCAACCTGGTTGACAGTAACTTTGTCATCCAATCCTCTTTCCTTGATGATCTCAGAGAATTTTTCTCTGATCTTATCGGAATGAGAAGAAAGACATCCGGTACCGCCGCATAAAACGACATGTCTTTTTCCGTCGTTTCCGGAGAACTTGTCCTCCATGCATTTGGTACATACAGCCTGCTTAGCTTCCAGTTCTTCAAAAGAGCGGATCTTTTCCATATTTACGCAACACCCCCGTTTTTATACTTTTCAATCAATGGAGAGACCTGATCGACAGACATCTTCGGATAAACTGTTCCGTTGATCTGAACAGCCGGAGCGATACCGCAAGCACCGATGCAGCGTAATGCATCGAGCGTGAACAGACCGTCTTCCGAAGTTTCGCCCGGTTTGATGCCCAGGATCTCAGAGAACTTGTCAATGACCTGCTGAGCACCCTTGACATAGCATGCCGTGCCAAGGCAGCAGCCGATAACGTTCTTTCCTTTTGGTTTCAAGGAGAAGAAAGAGTAGAAAGTGACGACACCGTAGATCTCAGCAACACTGATACCGGTCTTTTCCGATACGAGTTCCTGGACCTCAAGAGGGATATAGCCATATTCCTTCTGGATGTCACTCAAGATCATCATCAGCGGTGTTTCTTCGTCTTTGTAACGCTCACAGATCTCAGTGATCTGTTTAACCGCCGCTTCCTGCAAATGAGCCATAATGTAATCCTCCTAGATTAATGAAATCCATATAAAAAACAGAAATTTTATATATAAATTTACATAGAAATTATATCAATCGGTATAATGGTTAGTACAGGCTAACCGTTTGCTGCACGTAAATGGATTTTTACAGAAAGAAAAACGTTCATCTTTCAAAGAAAAACCGATCCGCAAGCTCAGGATATAAGGAAAGATCGAAGATTTCCTTTGAATGGCAAGCCATCGCTTCGTCTGCCAGAAAGCCATGCAGCCAGACGGCATCCTGCACCGCCTGATATGGGTCATCATATAACGAACAGAGCCCCGCGATCATGCCGGTGAGCACATCGCCGCTTCCCGCTCTGGCAAGACAGCAGTTGCCGCTATGATTCTCATAGATCTGCCCTTTGGTATCGATGACCAGCGTTTCGGGACCTTTGAGCACCAGGATGACCTCATTCTTCTTTGCGAAATTGACGGCGATCTTCTTCCTGTCTTTGTTTATTTCATGAGTATCCATGTGACAAAGGGAAGAAAATTCACCCATATGCGGCGTCAGGATCAATGTATCGGCCTTATGGTACAGTTCTTCCGCCTGTGAAAGAAGACGCAGTCCCTTGGCATCGACGATCAAAGGCACTTCGCATTTTTCAATGAGATCCTCAAGATATTTCCTGGCATGCGGAAGATTGTCCGTACCCGAACCAAATGCGACGGCTTTGATCTTAGAAAAAGATGCCCTTTCGATCAGCCCGTCATCATTTTCATCATATGGATGATATACGGCAGACATCTCATTGGCCGCAACGATCGGATAAATGGAATCCGGAAGGAAACTGTGGATATAGGATGCCCCCACGCTTCTTGCGCCAAGCAGGTTAAACAGTGCCGCCCCGGCCATGCCGTAGGAGCCCGAGATGAAAGCCGCTACTCCGTTATCGTACTTGTTGGAATCTTCTTTACGTATTGGGTAATGAGCAAAAAAATCATTTTTATCCATACTTCTATTCTAATTCTTTTCACTTCGGCATGCCATGTATCGAAACACCGGTCCGCTTTAACACAATTCGCAATTTTTTGTTCAACCCGTAACAAAAAAGACGGAGGTTTGTTATATACTTAAAACTATGAAAACGATCGGATTTGACAACAAAAAGTACATCAGACTGCAATCGCAAAACATCAAAAAAAGAGTTTCCCAGTTCAACAAACTGTATCTTGAATTCGGCGGAAAGCTTTTTGACGACAATCACGCTTCCCGCGTCTTACCGGGTTTTGAGCCGGATTCCAAGATCAAGATGCTGCTCAAGCTGAAAGACAAAGTGGAAATGGTCTTGGTCATCAACGCCAACGACATCGAAAAAAACAAGATGCGTTCGGATCTGGGCATCACCTATTCACAGGATCTTCTGCGCCTCATCGACTCCTTCAACATGGTCGATCTGCAGATCGGCGGCGTGGTCATCACCCACTTCAACAAGCAGAACGAAGCCATCCGCTTAAGAAAGAGCCTGGAAAAATCCAAGATCAAAGTCGCATATCACTATGCGATCGAAAACTATCCCAATAACGTCAGTCTGATCCTTTCCGATAACGGTTTCGGCAAAAACGAATATCTGGAAACGAGCCGTGAGATCATCGTCGTCACAGCACCAGGTCCCGGATCCGGCAAGATGGCGACCTGTCTGTCACAGATGTATCACGACAACAAGAGAGGTTTGAAATCCGGCTATGCGAAATTTGAGACCTTCCCGATCTGGAACTTGCCATTGAACCATCCGGTCAATCTGGCTTATGAAGCGGCTACCGTCGATCTTTCCGATGTCAACATGATCGACCCGTTCCATCTTGAAGCATATAAAAAGATCGCGATCAACTACAACCGCGATGTCGAAGTCTTCCCGGTACTCAATGACCTGCTGATCCGGGTCATGGGAAAACAGATCTACAAGTCCCCGACCGACATGGGCGTCAACATGGTCGGCAACTGCATCTGTGATGACGAAGTCTGCCAGAAAGCGGCCAAAGACGAGATCATCCGCCGTTTTTTCGATACGGAGATCGAAGTCAGAAAAGACAATCTGCCGGAAGAAGTCCTCTACAAGATGGAGACCATCATGAACAAAGCCGGCGTCACCAAGGCCGACCGTCTGGTCGCCGTCAAGGCCTGTGAGCTGGCAAAGAAGACCGGGGAACCGGCAGTTGCCATCGAATACAACGGACAGATCATCACCGGCAAGACATCCAAACTGATGGGTGCTTCCGCTGCTGCATTGCTCAACGCCATGAAGATCGCCGGAGAGATCCCGGATGTCCATCTTCTTTCCGAAAGAGTCCTGAAACCGATCCAGGAACTCAAGACCGAGTATCTGCACGGCCACAATCCAAGACTTCATACCGATGAAGTGCTGATCGCCCTGGCGGTCGATTCGATCACTTCCGATATCTGTGACAAGGCTTTGAAAGCTTTGAACAAACTCGAAGGCTGCGACGTACACTCTTCCGTACTGCTGTCGCAGGTCGATATCAATGTATTTAAAAAGTTAGGCATGCACCTAACCATGGATCCGATCTATCAGACCAAGAAGCTGTATCACGCAAAGTGATCGCAGATGCTCTGAAACGGACAATCCGTGCATTCCGGCTTCGCCGCCTTGCACTTATATCTGCCAAAGAATATGAACTGATGATGAAGTTTCCCCCATCTTTCTTTCGGGAAATACGTCATCAGTTTTTCTTCGATCGTTTTCACATCATCTTCCGGATCGGCGATCTTCAGACGCTTGGAGACTCTTGAAACATGCGTATCGACCGCAAAGGCCGGCACATCGAAACAATTGCTCAGGATCACGTTCGCCGTCTTTCTGCCGACGCCCGGAAGCGATTCAAGGTCTTCTCTGTTTTCCGGGACCTGTCCCTCATAGAAATCGCACAGTGCCGAAGATAAACGGATGATATTGACTGCTTTGTTGTGGTACAGACCGATCGGACGGATGATCTGTTCGACATCCTCAAGTTTCGCCTTGCTTAAGGCATAGGCATCGGGATAGCGTTCAAACAAAGAAGGCGTTACCGAATTGACTCTTTCATCGGTCGTCTGTGCCGAAAGTACCACGGCGATCAGCAGTTCGAAGTTCGACTTATGATGAAGTTCACATACGGCATCCGGGAACATCTTCTGCAGATGTTCCATGATGAACTCACTGTTTGACATTGCGGAGCACCCCTTCGATATATGCCATCCTGACCTTGCGCTGCGCTTCCGAAATGCGAAGTGCTTCGATGAACTGCTTCTGTCCGTATTCTTCGATCAGATCGTTCATCTTCTGTAATTCGCTCGATGAAAGCGGACGGCCGAAGACATCTTCCGTCGTATCGTAAAGATCTTTGTTTTCTGAGATCTCGTATTTTTCCGGATCGAATTCGAAGATGCTTTCGATATCAAAGACCAGTCCCTTGGAATTGGTCGAAAGCTTCAGATAGTGTTTTGCGACCAAAGATGCGATGATCGTATCGATCTGTTTGACGCTTAAGTTCAGTTTTTTAGTCAGATAATCATAAGAGATCGGCCTTCTTGCCGACTTGCACAAGTCGATCAGCAATAAAAGAAGCGTTTCTTCGCTGTTCAAAGAAAGCTTCTCAAAATTTTCCAATATCCAGTTTTTGCGATCGAAATACGATTCTTTATACCATTTTTTCATATCAGGACCTCTTGATGATCTGCCGGCAGATCTTTGCCGCACTTTCGCAGACCATTTCAAGATTGAAATCAAACTCTTTATAGTTTCCCTGGATGAGCGTCTCGTCCGAGATCGAACGGATGATGCTGACAGGTACCTTGAAGGCGTAAGCAACACCGGCTACCGCATAACCTTCCATCTCACCGCATAAGGCATTCGGGAAGTACTTGCGGATCTCTTTGACCTGCGACTTCTTGTAGATGAACTCATCCCCGGTAACGATGTTTCCGACATGGACTTTCTGCTTTCCTCTGAGTTTTTTTGCGATCGCAGCGATGTTTTCATCGCATGGGAAGGAACAGGTCTCAGAATCGATGCTTCTTGTCCAACCCGGGACATCCACATCCCAGCTTGCGACACGGTCAGCGACCACGATGTCATTGACATGGACGTTTTCGTTCAAAGACCCGGCGCAGCCAAGGTTGATGACTAATTCCGGCTTGAATTTTTCGATCATCAGCATGGCGGACATCGTCGCATAGACCTCGCCGACCCCGCATCTGCTCAAAACGACGGGCTTTCCCTCGATCGTTCCCGTATAGTATTCATTGTCGAGATCTTCGCCATGGTAAAGAAGTTTCTTTCCCTTGACCTTCTTTACGTCTTTCATCATCTTTAACAATGCATCTCTTTCCTGCTTCATTGCACAGATCACAGCTATCATTTTTTATACCCCACGATAAGTAATTTTTCATCCTCGATAAAATCATCGATGACACGGATTTCGAAGTAAGGTTCCATGTGTCTTCTGATCGTATCGACATCAAAGACGTTCTGCGAATGGTTCTCTTCGATCATCCCCTCTTCCGTATAGAAAGTGAAATGTTCATGCAGCGTATCGTCATATTCATCAGACGTTATCGTCCATTGGTACGGAACACCGGAGACGAAACCTTCCTCGATATACTGCTCCTTGAATTCTTCGATCCTTTTCATGTCATGCATGTCAAAGATCAGTCTGCCCTTTTCGTTCAGATGCTTCGATGCGCATTTAAAGAAGGCATCAAGTTCCTCTTCATAGAGATAATTGATCGAATCACAGATGCACAAGACAAGATCGAATTTCTTCTTCAGATCGTAATCCGTCATATTCAGAAGAAGATATTCGCCATCGAAATTGACTCTGGAAACTTCCTTCATCTGCTCCGAGATATCGGAAGCCGTCACTTCATAGCCCTTTTTCTTCAGGATCTTGGCCATGACACCGGATCCGGAAGCGAGTTCCAGTACGGTATGAAAATCTTCTTCTTCGATGTATTCAAGCCAAAGCGATAAAGCTTCTTCATCCTGAAGAAGCTCATCATAATATCTTGCAAGCATCTCGTAGTTGCTTACAGCTCTAGAGTTGGCAGATCCTTCCATAATCCTTCCAGATTGTAGTATTCCCTTTCTCCGTCATAGAACACATGGCAGACCACATCGTTGAGATCGATCAGAAGCCATTTGCTGGAATCATCGATATAGCTGTGTTTGACTTCGTAGCCTGCTTCAAGAGCTTTCTCTTCCACATTCTCGATGATCGATCTTGCCATGCGGTAATTGCGGGCCGAACCGATGATGAAATAATCCACGAACGGCGACTGACCGCGAAAATCGATGATCTTCAGATCAGCGGCTTGTTTTTCATCCATCGCATCATAAGCTGTTTCCAATAAATTTTTCATTCTTTACTTCTCTCAAATACCTCTCAACATCCCAGCTGAGCATCTCAAAGCCCTTGGACAGATCTTTCTTTGCGACCTTGACCACATCATCATCGATCCCGCGCAGCGGTTCTCTTTTGTCCGCGATATACAAGATCATCGACAGTCTGTCCTTTGAGAAACAGACCGTATGATTATAGATCGCATTGAGCACATCGCTGTCATGATAATTCAGCTTCTCTTTCAGGAAATACTTCGCTGAAAACGAGTGTTTGCACGATTCGGGATAAGACAGCTTATCCGGATCGTAGTAAGCAAGATAGGCATCATGTTCCTCATTGCTGAAATATTTCGTCACATCATGAAGAAGACCGGCGATGTAGGCTTTTTCAGGGTCGACATAATGACACAAAGCCAGTTCTTTTGCCAGAGCGGCCACCGACAGCGAATGTAGGTAGCGCTTCTCCTTGATGTTTTTTCTGACCATGATCTTCAACAGTTCCGGATCGTTGAGGATCTTTCTGCGGACCTTATGGTCATACGACATGAAATCATCAAAATTGATCGTCTCAAGATTCATGGAAGGATGATCTTTCTTTCCTTCGACCTCTTGTATAAGACCAGCGTCTTGCCGATCGTCTGCACAAGCTCGGCACCGGTATTGGCACAAAGCTCGACAGCGATCTCATGCATATCGGTCTCGCAGGTCTTAAGTACTGAGACCTTCACCAATTCCCTTGCCTTAAGGGCTTCTTTCAAAGATGTATAGAGATTGTCGTTCAAGCCGTCTTTTCCGATCTGAAAGATCGCTTTTTCATTGACGGCCAGACTTCTCAAATAACGTTTCTGTTTTCCATTCAGCATATCAGATATCCGCCTCACATTCATAGATCCGGCAATTTGCCAGAGAGTGTATATACGCCAGACATTCACCGGAGATCCTCACCATGCCCAGTCCTTTGATGACGATGAGTTTTCTGTCTTTGATCGAAAGATCCTTGATGCCTAACGGCTTGACTCTGAGCACGAACTCACAATAGTGTTTCTGGTAATAGTCATCGCCGTTTTCATACTTCGTGCGATGGATCTTGTTCTGACTGGCGATATAGAAAGTCACACTTGCCTTGGTCTTCGGAATGATGTCCACTCTTAACAATCCGTCATAGAAATAAGACTGCGGCTCATTCAGCTGGAAGTTCTGCGGTCTTATCATCTTGTCGATCTTGGACAGTTTGTACTTTTCGATATTCAGATAGGTCGTGTAGTTGTTGACATCCACAAGGCCCGGCGTATCGATGAAACGATAGTTCTTATAGAAGATCTCCACTTCTTCCAAGGTCGTGCCCGGATAGAAGGAAGTCGTCAGAGACTTGGCGTGGATCAGTTTGTTGATCAAAGACGATTTGCCGGCATTCGCCCTTCCGGCAAAGACGACAGTCGTAGCGTGTAAGTCCTCCAGCAAAGAAAGGAACTGTTCATTGAACTTATCTTCGAACTTGTTGGACAGCAAAGCAGCCTTGATGTTGCCGTAGCGGCGGTTGAGATCGAACAGCATCTTTGAGAAGACCTTGTCGACCTTGCGGTCGGACATGTTTTCCGGAAGCAGATCGGTCTTGTTGATGATCAAAAGGACGTCCTTGTTGGCGAACATATCCAGCAGGTCATCATCCTTGAGACAGAACGCATCCAGGATATCGATGATCACGACAAACAGCGCGTTGGAATAACGGTTGTAGATGTCGATGATCTTTTCATTCGTGACATGGTTGGTTTTCAAATGCTGCGTATCGCCGTAATGCGACAGACGGAAACAGCGCTGGCAATAATCCTGTTCCAGATCGGGAACATAACCGAGAGCCTCTTTGTTTTTTGTCTGCAGTTCGATGCCGCATCCTTTACATTTCTTCATGAAGTACGTTTCTCCAAATAAATCTTTCTATCCTTCTGTTGAAAGCTGTCATCTTGGAATCCTTTTTCTGCAGCTGCTTGCAATAGATGCCATAGCAGCCGCTGAGATTCGCGCCAAGAATATCCGTAAGCAGCTGATCGCCTAAGACCAGCGTCTTTTCAGGCGTCGTATTGAATTTTCTGCATACGGCACGATAGGAAAACGGCAGAGGTTTCAGAGCCAGATACCAGTAATCGGTATCCATATCGCCCAGAAACATCTGAACACGTTTCTTGTTGTTGTTGGAAAAGATCACGACCCTGAAACCCGCATCCTTAAGATCCCGGATGAACTTTCTTGCCCGCTCATCGCAGGAGCCGGTATTGGGTATGGCGATCGTGTTGTCCACATCCAGCAAAACGGTATCAAAACCTTGTTTCCTGTAGTAAGGAATATCAAGGTCGGTAAAGATATTCAATATCTGTTTCGGTCTGAATAATGACATATCAGTCAAATAAGGAAGTCTGTTCGTTTTCTTCCTGCGTATCGTAATAACCCTCAGGGATATCGATGATCTCTACGGTCACGATATCATTCATGTCCTTCGAGATATAGAAATAGTTCTCATTAAGCTCTCTTGGCGAAGAGAATGACTGTTCCAGATCCATGAACGGGACCTCAGAGACCGTCATCTCATCCAGCTTTCCTTCATTATACACATAAAGTGTATTGTAACTGGAGACCATGGAAGCCTTGTTTACGCTGTGGGGTCTGGATTTGATCTGGCGGAAGACGCGATAGCCCTTGGTGTTGCGCGATGTCAGATCGAGCTTTTCCGTATGGATGCGCTTGAAACCGCCTTTATCGGTAGACAGCAGCAGTTCCTTGGAATCGTGGTGATCCGCAACGACGCAGGAAAGTTCATCATTCTTCACGTTCATGCCGATGACGCCCTGTGCCTTGGCCGCAAGATCCGAAAGGATATCGGAAGAATACTTGTTGCAATAGCCGTCTTTCGAGATCAGTATCAGATCATCGCCGTCATATGCGATGCATACGCTGACCACTTCATCATTGGCCTTGAGCTTCATGGCAGTCAGGTATTTGGAAGAGCGTTCGACATTGAAACGCGGGATCGATGTCTTCTTGATCATGCCATTCTTGGTCGCCGTGATCACAAAGGCAAAGGTATCGAAATTCTTCACGATGCAGGCACCGATGAATTTCTCATTGCCTTCCATGCGCACATAATGTGAGACATGCTTACCGATATCTTTGAACTTGCATTCATCGATCTTATAGACCGGCAGATACGCATAGCTTCCTCTTGAAGAGAACAGCAACAACGTATCCAGCGTATCGCAAGAGCGGATACCGATGAGCGCATCCCCTTCCTTGACCGAAGGGATGGTGCCGGTATTGGCATTGAAAGCACGCTCCGAAAAACGCTTGAGATAGCCGTCTCTTGAGATCGAGATGTAACAGGCCTCATTCGGGATCATCGCCAGCTTGTCGACGACGATCTCTTCGACTTCCTCTTCGATCTTCGTGCGTCTTGGAAGGACCATCGTTTCGTTGACTTCCTTGAGTTCGGAGACCAGAACGGAATCCAGGACTTCTCTTGAAGACAGGATGGCATTGAGCTCGCTGATCTCCTTGACCAGCGTCCTGTTTTCTTCCTTCAGAGTCAGGATATCGGTATTGGACAGGCGATACAGACGCAGCGTTACGATCGCTTCCGCCTGTTCTTCCGTGAATAAGAAAGCTTCTTTCAGACGCTCTTTGGCATCTTTCTTATCTTTGGACTTGCGTATCAGAGCGATGACATCATCTAAGATCGAGATCGCCTTGATCAGACCTTCGATGATGTGAAGTCTTGCCTTCTTCTTGTCTCTTAAATAACGCGAACGGTTCAGAACGACTTCTCTTCTGTGTTCGATGAAAGCGTCCAAAGCTGCGGTCAGAGACATCAGGACCGGCTTATGATTGACGATCGCGACATTGTTGTAGGAATAGTTGATCTGCAGATCCGTATTCTTGTAAAGGTAATTGAGTATCGCTTCGCAGTTGGCATCCTTCTTGCATTCGATCACGATGCGAAGGCCGTTCCTGCCCGTCTCATCGCGGACATCGACGATCCCTTCGATCTGTCTGGAAAGATAGATATCGGAGATCTTCTTTACGAGCTGCGACTTGATGACTTCATAAGGGATCTCGGAAACGATGATCGAAGAACCGGTCTTGCTTTCGACGATCTCGCATTTGGAACGTACGACGACCTTGCCCCTACCTGTTTCGAAGATATCTCTGATCTGCTTTTTGCCCTGCACGATACCGCCGGTCGGGAAATCCGGACCTTTGATATATTCCATCAGATCGTCCAAAGAACATTCAGGATCCTGCAGACGGTGGATGGTGGCGGAAATGACTTCGTTGAAGTTGTGCGGTGCGATGTTGGTCGCATAACCTGATGCGATACCTGTCGATCCGTTTACCAGCAATAAAGGATATCTGGTCGGAAGCACCGTCGGCTCCAGATGGGTATCATCGTAGTTGTTGGTCATGGCGACCGAGTCATAATTGATGTCATCCAGAAGCCAGCCCGCATTTTTGGCAAGCCTTGCCTCGGTGTAACGCATGGCAGCCGGCGGGTCATCGTCGATCGAACCGTTATTGCCGTGCATATCGATCAAAGGAACATTGATCTTCCAGTCCTGCGACATCCTGACCATCGCTTCATAGATGGAAGAATCACCATGCGGATGGAAGGTACCCATGACGCTTCCTACCGTCTTGGCGGACTTGCGGTGCGGCTTTTCGTAGACGTTGCCGTCGATATACATCGAATATAAGATCCTTCTCTGTACCGGCTTCAGACCGTCTCTGGCATCCGGAAGCGCTCTTTCCTGAATGATGTATTTGGAGTAACTGCCAAAACGGTCCGACATGATGTCGTCCAGCGTTTCATTAAGAAAACTCTCTATGATCTCTTCTTTCTTACGTTTAGCCATTTCTTGTTACTCTGTAATCTTCTTCCAATGTGAAATCGATATTGTCATCGATCCACTTTCTTCGTATCTCGGCATTGTTGCCCATCAAAACGGAGATCCTTCTTTCGCAAAGCGCCGCATCTTCGATCGAAACCTGGATCAGAGTGCGTTTTGCGGGATCCATCGTCGTATCCCAGAGCTGGTCGGCATCCATCTCACCGAGACCCTTGTATCTCTGTATCTCGAAACGCTCGCCGTTTTCCGCCTTGAATCTGGCAAGTTCGTCATCGGAATACAGATATACCGTTTCCTTGCCTTTCAGAATGCCGTACAAAGGCGGCATGGCGATGTAGACATGTCCCGTCTCGATCAGTTCTCTCATGAATCGGTAGAAGAACGTCAGAAGCAGGACCTGGATATGGGCACCATCGGTATCGGCATCGGTCATGATGACGACTTTTTCATAATGGATATCATCGATATTGAAATGCGGACCGACACCCGCTCCTATGCAATGGATGATGGTGTTGAGTTCTTCGTTTTTCTCGATCTCGGAGACTGCCGCTCTTTCCGTATTCAAGACCTTGCCACGTAACGGCAGGATAGCCTGGAAGGAAGAATCACGGCACTTCTTGGCGGAACCGCCGGCTGAATCACCCTCGACCAGGAAAAGCTCGAGCTTGGAAGAATCCTTCGACTGGGCAGGAGCCAGTTTTCCCGAAAGGATCTCTTTGGCTTTAGTCGAAGACTTCTTGCCGGAACGGGCCTCATCTTTTGCCTTTCTGGCCGCTTCTCTGGCCAAGGCGGCTCTTTGTATCTTTTTGATCAGCTGTATCGCTGTCTCTTTGTTTTCGTGCAGATAATACGTCAGCTGTTCGGAAACGATCGAATCCACGATCGTCTTGGCTTCCGGTGTACCGAGCTTCCCTTTTGTCTGACCTTCAAACTGCAGTATGGATTCAGGGACCGCGCAGGAAATGATCGAAGTCAGACCTTCTCTGACATCGCTTCCTTCAAAGTTCTTGTCTTTTTCTTTCAGAAGACCGGTCTCTCTGGCGAATTCGTTGATGACCTTGGTGAAAGCCGTCTTATAGCCGACCTCATGCGTACCGCCATCGCCTGTCCTTACCAGATTGACATAGGAGAAGGTATTCTCCTGATAGCCGTCCGTGTATTGGAAAGCGATATCCACGCTCATTCCGTCTTTTTCACCGGAGAACGTGACGGTATCATGTAAGACGTCCTTATCTTCATGGAGGTATTCCATAAAGGCCTTGAGGCCTTCCTTGTACAGGAATTCCTGAGATTCATTGGATCTTTCGTCCTTTACGACGAGCTTTACATTTTTCAGTAAGAAAGCCTCTTCCTGCGCACGTTCGACGATCGTCTGGAAATTGAAATTGGTCGTCTGGAAGATCTTCTTATCCGGCTTGAAAGTGACCTTGGAACCGGTGCGATTGGTCGCTCCCAGCTCTTTGAGCTTGTAGACCTTCTTGCCGCCGTTTTCAAAACGCATCAGATAACGTTTCTTATCACGGCAGACTTCGACTTCGAGCCATTCCGATAAGGCATTGACGACGGAAGCACCGACGCCATGAAGACCGCCGGCCGTCTTATAGCCGCCCTGATCGGAGAACTTGCCGCCCGCATGCAAGACGGTAAAAATGACCTGCAGGGTGTTCTTGCCGGATTTATGCATTCCGACCGGCATACCGCGGCCATAATCAGTGACGGTACAGGAACCGTCTTTGTTGATCTGAATGATTATTTCGTCCCCAAAACCGTTGATCGCTTCATCGATCGCGTTATCGACGATCTCCCACACCAGATGGTGCAGACCTCTGGCGTCGACAGAACCGATATACATGCCCGGTCTTTTACGGACCGCTTCAAGACCTTCTAAGATCTCGATACTGTTATCATCATATGTATTTGCCATAACTCTTAAAATTATATCATAAAGAAATACCTGTGATATAATCACTAGGAAGCGAAGGACTCCTTCCAAGAAAGAGAGGAATGAAGATCATGAAGGTAATTTTATGGCTTTTGATCGGTTATCTGATCGGTTCGATCCCATGGGGATTGGTGATCGGCAAAGTGTTTTTTCACAAGGACATCCGCAACTACGGTTCCGGAAATCTCGGCGGTACCAATGCCGCAAGAGTCTTAGGAACTCCTGTCGGGATCCTGGTCATCCTTCTGGATGCCTTGAAGGCCCTCATCGTCATGGTCTTATGTCATATGCTCAATCCGGGCTTTGAACTCTATGCGGGCCTGGCTGTCTGCATCGGCCATTGTTTCCCGATCTTCGCCGGTTTCAAAGGCGGAAAAGCAGTTGCCTGTTCCTATGGCTATCTGCTAGGACTGGCTATCTATGTGACCCACGAATATCTGTTCACATTCATTCTTCCGATCGTCATCTTCTTTGCCGTACTGCTTCCTTCCAAGATGGTCTCCTTATCATCCATGATCGGTGTAAGCTCAGCAGCCATCCTGATCTTCCTGTCCGGCAATCATCTCGCCGGCCTATTGACAGCATGTCTTGCGGCATTTGTCATCTACCGTCACAAAGCCAATATCCAAAGGATTAAAAACGGCACTGAATCCAAGATCGGCAGCAAGAAAAAGAAATAGATCAAATAAAAACAAAGATCCGAAATCTTAGATCTTACATCATCCTATAAAAAAGACGTCCTTGCAATGGGACGTCTTTATTTGTATCATGATCCGATCGTCTGCCAAAACAGAGTTTTGGTAAACCTATGTTCATTTATTCGCCGATTACGACGACTTTACATCTTCTTTCTCTTTCGTGCGTACGGTCGAAATCAACGAAGTAGACATAGCCTGTCTTGCCGACGCCGAGTTCCCCGTTATCGACTTCAAAAGTAGCCGAGTTGCCCAAGATCGTTGCCTTCAGATGCGCATCCGCATTCCAAAGCTCTTCTCTGGTCCCGCTTGGAAGATATTTCAGATAGTCCGGCCAGGATTCCACTTCTTCAAGATGCTTGAGTCCCGGATAGAAATACTGTCCCCAGGCCGTCTGGTCCGGAATAATCTTAGCAAGAACATTATCGAGATCCTGCTGTATGAATTCCTTCCCATTCGGAAGCGTGTCATGAACGTATTCTTCAAAAAATACCGAACAGGTCGTATGCGGAGAAATGACACAGCAGATCCCGTCTTTGATCCCTGACTTTCTGATGATCTCTCGCACTTGTTTTGTGATATCGATATACGTCGGAGAGATTCCTTTAGACATGATCCCTGTGATCGTTTCTTTATAAACAGCCATGATTTTCCCCCTTTTTATATATAAACTGTTTCAGTTATTTTCTTTCTTCTTATCAGATGGTATTTGATTCGACTTATGTGCATAAGCCTTGATCGTATCCGGATGGATCTCGTCTTCCTTTTTGATCAGATATCTGAAGAGTTCCTCACCATCCGAAAAATATAAGCAGTCTATCCAATATCTTCCTTTCAATAAATGACCGCTGTCCTTATTGATCCGTAAGTATATCTTCTTCGCCATAACGAATTCTTTGACTCGAAAATCTTCGATCTCATCGAAACGATAAAGATGTGTTTTTCCAAAGCCTTTAAAGGCAATATGATCCTTTCCGATCTCGACCTCTTCAGGATTCGACAAGGAGACGAAGGTATTGATGATCTGATAAGCACAGACGATCAGGATGAACGCATATAAGGCGTTGCCCGTAGTGATGAGCTGATACAAGGAAAACAGCCCGATCGCAATGACAAAATAGCCGATATAGACGACTTTGAAATCGTAGTACTTTTTCTGATAGATATATCGCTTCATAGATAGTAAAAAAGAAGGGGCTTATGAAAAGCCCCTTTTCATTGGATTTGATCAGAAATTATGCGTTGTTTTCTTTTCTGATCCTGATGCCGTTCCAGACTGCGAATGCAACTGCGAGAGCGGCAAATACGATGTAACCGACAGCCGGTGAGATCGTACCGATCGTGTACAAGAGCCAGGTCAATGGGTTCGCACCGTCACAGATAGATGACAGGGATGCGATCTCTGTGTACTGCTGAATGCCGTGGCAGACGAGAGTCGTCGGCTCAGCCAGTGCAGTTGAGAAGTAGAAACCAAGGACCATGACGATGATGCCTGTGATCAGGCTTCTGAAACCGTTGCCTTTGCAAAGAGGCAGGATCAGAACGAACATGAACGGGAATGTACCTAAGTCACCTGCAGGCAGGACTGTGTTGCCCGGAAGGATGAAAGCCAGCAAGACGGAAAGAGGTACGAAGATCAAAGCCAGAGCGATGGTCAGCGGGTGACCGCAGCCGACAGCAGAGTCAAGACCGATGTAGATCTTGCCCTTGCCCTGGAAGTGCTTGTCCATGAATGCGGAAGCCGCATCGGAAATAGGCATCAGACCTTCCATCAGCAGAGCAGCCATCTTAGGAATGATGACCATTGCAGCAGCCAGGTAAACAGCTGTTTCGATCAAAGTCTTGAAATTCTGTCCGCCAAGCAGACCGATCAGGATACCGAGAACGAAACCGACGATGACCGGTTCACCGAAGACACCGATCTTTTCCTGCAGTTTTTCAAGGTTGAAGTCGATATCTCTCAATCCAGGAATCTTTTCGATGACCCAGTTGCACAGCATTGCGATCGGGGCAAACGCAGTTGAGAAACCGTGTGGGAGAGATACACCAGGCATAGCCAGCGTTCTGTCAAGAGCCGGAGCTGTGACATCGCCAAGTACCAGGATGATGACTTCATTTGCTACAGCAGCAACAAGGCCTAACGGCAGAGATCCTGTAACAGCAGTGATCAACGAACCCGTGAAAGCGAAGTGCCAGTAGTTCCAGATATCGACGTCGACAGTCTGTGTCGTCTGTGTGACGATCATGATGATGTTGACTAAAAGACATACCGGAATGATCAGAGAACCGACTTGTGTAGCGAATGCAGCAGCAGCAGCAGCCGGCCAGCCGATATCGACAGTGCTCAGGGACAGACCTAAGTTTGCAGACATTTGTCCGACAGCAGTCGCCAAAGGGCCTAATAAACCGGTAGCGACATCCAGACCAAGAAGACCGACAGCGACTGTCAGACCTCCACGGAATGACTTGCCAAAGCCTGCACCGAGTACCAGACCGATAAGTGTGATGATGATAGGCATCATTACCAGCTTACCAAGATCACTGATTGAACTGAAAATGTTCACAATAGTTTGCATAAATCAAAACCCCCTTTTTTGTTTGATTTTTTTACGGAGAAGAGCAGCCCCATGTTCTCCGTTATTTAACTAGATGCCTCTAGTAAAATACTCTATTCAGATTTGAATAATTTTTCTTCGATCTCGTTATAGATCGGCTCAGTCATCCTGTTGATGATCAGATTGGTCGCGATGACTAACGGACATGCGCAGTTCTTGGCATCCATATTGATCGTGCTCACACAAAGATCATAGTTCGGAGACTGGCCCGGAACTTCTGCGACCTTGCACTGTGTGATCGTGAACTGGTTGGCATATCCTCTCTTTTTGAGTTCTTCTTCAACTCTCTTATGGACGACAGTGCTTGTTGCAACGCCTGTCGCGCAGCATAACAGTATTCTCTTCATACGATTGACTCCTTTCTTGAAAACTACGTCACTAATTGAATTATAGTACGTTCTGTAAACGTTTTCAAACTAACGGCAGAAATCGTTCCTTGCCCTGTCAAGAGCTTCAAACATTTCTTCCAGCTTTGCCATAGGATCGGGTGCAGCAACGATGCCGCTTGTACCGCCTGTTGCATCCGCACCTGACTTGATGGCCTTGTAGACATCTTCACCGGTCGAGATACCTGCTGCCTGCAGTGTCTTAGTTTGCGGAGAGACGGATTTGACGATCTCATTGGTCGCTTTCATGTAGGACTCGTCCGCAGTCGTACCGGTACCGATCAGGCTGGTCAGTTCGCATACCATGCAATCCGGATGAAGCTCGGCGATCGCTCTGGTGTCGGCTTCTTCATTGGAACAGACGATGGTCAGGATACCAAGCTCGTTGGCACGTTCGATCGTCTTGGCAAGCTCATTGATCGTCATCGGATTCTCCGCATGATTCAAAAACGTTGCCTGGACTCCGGCAGCCTTAAGAGCTTCCGGAAGGATGTGGCCCATGCCTCTTCCCGGCTTGAGCGATTCCATATGCTGCGCAGTGACGATCAGATGCGGGCATTCCTTGGCGACCATCGCCAGATCGACATGCTGGGCAGTGAAGATGACATCGAAATCGTATCGGACAGCGAGTTCTTCACATTTTTTCGCAAGTTTCAAAGTCTCTTCGCCATAAAGATATGCTTTCGGATTGCATACGAAGAATGGCCTTCTCAGTTGGTGTTTTTCCATATTGATCCCCTTTCTCACTTATTCGCCTGTATGGAACAGCCTGAAATAGAATTTGAGTTTCTCTTTGATCGCTGCATTGGCATCGCGGATCAGCTTATACCAGTTTACATAGTCTTCATCTTTTGTCGCATTGATCGCTGCGACAGTGAAATCGGTAAAGACATTGATCTTGGAGATACCTTCGGTAGCACATCTTTCCAGGTTCTCATCGCCGGAACCGGAACCGCCATGTAATACAAGAGGTACCGGAAGATTTGCACGCAGTTCATGCAGACGATCGAAATCGATGACCGGCGTACCTTTGTATAGACCATGAGACGTTCCGATGGAAACGGCTAATGAATCAACGCCCGTTTCTTCAACGAAACGCTTTGCCATATCGACTTCTGTATAAATGTTATGGTCATCGTGGAGAGCTTCTTTGTTTTCGGAAGTGATGACATCGCCCGATCCGACATGCCCGAGTTCCGCCTCCACCACTACACCATGCGCATGCGCATATTCACAGACTTCTTTGGTTCTGGCGACATTGATTTCATACGGCTGAGCGGATGCATCGATCATGACTGAAGTATAGCCAAGATCAACAGCCTTTTTGACCGTTTCGACATCCAGACCATGATCCAGGTGGATCGCAACCGGGACAGATGCTTTCTCGCCATAGTATTTTGCCAGTGTGTAAGCTTCTTCGACCGACAGCATCTCACTGTGCGCCTGTGCGAAGCTTAAGATCACCGGAACACCCAGCTCTTCGGCAGCCTCTACATATGTTTTGCAGGAATTGGAATCCCAGAAATCCGGTGCGACGATCGCATAACCGCGCTCTCTGGATCTTTGAAACATCTCTTTTGTCGTAACCAGCATGTTTTACCCCTCCAAGTCAAGTCCGGCTTCCTTGATAAGCCCCATATACTCTTCGTAATTATCGACAGCTTTGAAGCGTTCCATCAGTTCATCGTTCTGGAAGACATCCATCAGTTTCATCAGCATATCCATCTGCTGATGTGCTTCTTTTAATGCCAGCATGAAAAGCATCGTGACCTGGATCTTGGTATCGTCACTGCCCATCTCGATGAATTCGACAGGCGTATCCAGGCTCATGAAACCAATCTGGGTCCGGTTGACATGTTCCGGATCCGTATGCGGGATGGCGACACACATATTGTTGAGCGTCAGACCGGTCGGGAACACTTTTTCCCTGTTTAAGATCCCGTCAAAAAAAGTCTCTTTTGCTACACCGCTTTTCATAAACTCTTCTGCCAGCATCTTAAGTGCTTCATCTCTGCTGTCAGCATGTCTATGAAATAATGCGATCTTTGCATCAAACATATCCGACATAAATTTTCCTTTCGTTTATCTGTTTATGATTTCATTATAATACAAGTACCGGTGTAAAATAATTAGTATGAGCACAAAAAAGAAAAAGATCCTGCCAAAAGACCTGAATGGCATTTTTGTTTATCACGAAGAAAAAAGAACGGTCTATGCACCGCCTTTTTCCCGTAGAGGCTACATCATCTCTGATTCCAATATCGATCAGTATGTCAGCTATGTCCAAGCCTACCTGATCGCGATCATCATTTTCGTCGTTGCCTACATCATCTACCGTAAGCTGACCATTCCCATCCTTCTGGCATCGATGTTCATTGCTGTGAATCTGTTCCTCTTTTACCACAACTTCCTTAGCAAGGCAAACATCATCGCCAACTACAAACGGCCGAAACGTGATTCTTTCGCGCAAAGACAGGCGGCAGCGTTAGATGAAAAACAGATCATCACCATCATCATCGCCTCTCCTTTGCTGGCGACAGCCATCATGTTCAATTCCTACCTCAACGGATTCAAAGATGAGATGTTCTACATGATGCTGTTTATCTCGCTGATCGCCATCGCATATGGCATCTTGCATATCTATGTCCTCATCCTCAAAAGAAAATCGGAGTGAACCTCCCATAAGCTAAAGACTTATGGGCTTCTTAAGAAGTCTGATATTTAAGCTTTGTTCACCTGAATCATACAATACAGTATGTTTGTGAATACCTGGTCTATGTATGTATGTGTATTCCATTTCCTGTATGCAG
>JAFRQF010000010.1 GCA_017428765.1 Erysipelotrichaceae bacterium | reverse complement strand
TCACACCTGGTCCCATCTCGAACCCAGAAGTTAAGCACTTCATCGGCGAGCATAGCTACTCATATGAATAGTGAATCAAGCACGTTGCCGGTTAAAGACCTCTACGAAAGTAGAGGTTTTTTTATGGAAAATGAGTTATACTGATAGGGCTATGATTACAAAAAACGAGAGCGAAACGATCGCATTGGGAAAGAAATTGGGCCAGCTTCTGCCGAAAGGTTCGGTCGTTGCCTTGGAGGGTGACCTTGCCGGGGGCAAGACGACATTCACCAAAGGCATAGGTGAGGCTTTGGGCGTGAAACAGGTCATCAATTCTCCGACCTTCACGATATTGAAGATCTATAACGGAAGGCTTCCTTTGTATCATATCGATGCCTACCGTCTGGAAAACAATGACTATGATCTGGGTATTTCCGAATATGAGGAAGAGGGCATCATGGTGGTCGAATGGCCTAAATACTATGCGAACTATCTTCCTGCCGAATATCTGGAAGTGAGATTTGAATATATCGATGATGACACCAGGGAGATCAACTTCATCCCGCATGGTGAAAGATATGAAGATATCGTTAAGGAGATGACATGCTGACACTGTGTATCGATACAGCTTACAAATATCTGACTTGTGTTCTGATCAAAGACGATCAGATCCTTTCTTCTTACAGCGAAGAGTGTTTCAAGAAGCAGTCGGAAGAAGTTTTTTCCGCTTTGGATGCCGTCTTTAAAAAGGCGAACGTCTCAAAGCGTTCCATCGACTCTATCTGCATCACCAAAGGTCCGGGATCCTATACCGGCGTGCGTATCGCCATGTCGATCGCCAAGGTGATCGGTGAGACGCTGCCTTGTGATGTCTATACGATCTCCACGCTTCGCTTATATGCGGCAGGCAGGGAAAACTGCATGGTGCTGATGGATGCCAGGGCGGACCGCGTCTATTGCGGCATCTATGACAAAGACGAGGTCTTAAGCAAAGATCAGGCGATCGCGATCAAGGATCTCGATATCCGTGATCATCAGATCGTCGGCGATGGCGCTCTGGTGGGCAAGACCAACGACTATGGCGATATCCCGGAAGCGTTCTTAAAGACTAAAAAGATGTGGGAAAAGGTCGATACGATCTCCTATCTGACACCGGAATATCTGAAAGAAAGTGAGAGTTATTACAGATGATCGAACTTTTAAAAGAAGAAGACCTGGATCAGGTCCTGGAAATCGAAAGCGATTCGTTCGCCAACCCGTGGTCGAAGAAGAACTTTTTAAGTGAGATCGCCAATAACGATCTTTCGGAGATCTATGTCGATATCGTCGACGGCAAAGTGGTTGCCTACGGCGATCTCTGGTATATGTTTGAAAACTGCGATCTGACCAAGATCGCCGTAAGAAGATCGGAACGCAAAAAGGGCTATGGCCGCAAGATGATGAAACATCTGATCGCCGCCGCCAGAAGAAGGGGCTGCGAGTTCATGCATCTGGAGGTCAACGTTAATAATAAGGAAGCACTGGGCTTATATGAAAGCGACGGCTTTGAAGTCGTACGTACCAGAAAAAGATATTATGAAAACGGCGATGACGCCTATGATATGATCCGCTCTCTGCTGGGTGAGAAAGAACCGCGGAAAGTGCTGGCGATCGAATCGAGCTGCGATGAGACGGCTTGCGCGATCATCGACGAGGATCTCAATGTCTTAAGTTCTGTCGTTACATCCCAGATCGATGTCCATGCCAGATTCGGCGGTGTCATTCCGGAAGTTGCTTCCAGGATGCATGTCGAACAGATCTCCACGATCATCAAAGAGGCGATCGATAAGGCGCAGGTCAGCATGGATGACATCGATGCCGTGGCTTATACCATCGGCCCGGGTCTGATCGGTTCCTTGCATGTCGGAGCGATCGGAGCCAAGTCTCTGGCGTTCTTCTATGACAAGCCTTTGATCGGTGTCCATCATCTGAAAGGCCACATCTTCATCAATGAGCTGATCAAGCCTCTGCAGTATCCGATGATGGCGCTTGTCGTATCGGGCGGACATACCGAACTGGTCTATATCGAAAACGACCAGTCCTTCAAGATCATCGGTACGACTTTGGACGATGCGATCGGCGAAGCCTATGACAAGGTGGCCAGAGTCATGAAGGAAGCCTATCCTGGCGGTCCGGTCATTGACAGACTGGCAAAGGGCGGCAAACCGCATTATCAGTTGCCGACACCGAAAGTCGACGGTCTCAATTTCTCTTTCTCCGGACTTAAGAACGCCGTTTTGCAGCTGGTGAAAAAGGAAGAAAACGCCGGCAATGAGATCAATAAGGAAGATCTCGCCTATGCCTTCCAGGAAGTGGCGCTCAATACTTTGGTCAAAAAGACGAAGATCGCTGTCGAACAGTATCCCTGCAAGTCGGTGGTCATCGCTGGTGGTGTTGCGGCAAATTCCCGTTTAAGGCAGCTGATGAGCGAGAATTTCTCGGATCACGATCTGATCCTGCCGCCGCTAAAATACTGTACGGATAATGCCCTGATGATCGCCTGTGCGGCTTTGCATTACCTTAAGGCAGGCAAATTCGTAGGCTTCGATGCTTCTTCGATGCCTTCGATGTCGATCGAAGATTAGTTAAATTAAGTAAATAATTCACAATTGAAGATAAATTATATAAAATAATGCTATGGCAGAAATATCCAAGGCAACACTTCGCAGATATCCCGTCTATCTGAAAGCATTACGCAAGCTTTCACAGAACGGTGTAAAGAAGATCAAATCGACGGAACTTTCCGAATACGTCGACATCAAGGCGACGACGATACGTCATGACTTTTCCCTGATCGGCCAGCTTGGCAAGCAGGGCTATGGCTATGATATCGAAGAGCTGATCTCCATTTTTGCACAGGCACTTGGCGAAGACTACGATGAGGAGATGATCCTGATCGGTGTGGGAAGGCTCGGCAAGGCCATCCTCAATTACAACAACTGGAACCATGTGGCCGGAGAGATCGTCTGTGCATTCGATCTCAAACCGGAAGTCCGCAACCAGGACTCACAGGTCAACGTTCCGGTCTATCACATCTCGCAGCTGAAAGAGAAGTTCCCGAAAGGCTGTGAGATCGCCATTCTTTGCATCCCTTCGGGTGCTCAGGAGATCGTCGATGAGCTCCATGAGCTCGGTGTAAAGGGGATCGTCAATTTTACCAGGGAACATTTCGTCCTGCCGGAAGGCATGATCAAAAGCGATGTCGATGTCGTATCGACGATCGAAGAATTACTGTTTGAAGTCAATTCGATGAATAAATAGGGGGTTTATATGGATTTATATTTCGCAAGAGAGCTCTATGAGATGGCAGTCAACGCTTCCGATATGGAACTTGATCAGCTGGAGTATGTCGCAGTCGAGGGCTGGGTCAGGACCAACCGTGACAACGGTCAGGTCGGTTTTATCGAGCTCAATGACGGTTCGTATTTCAAGAACATTCAGATCGTCTACGGTCCGGAGCTGACCAATCACGATGAAGTCTCGCATCTTCTGACGGGTTCTTCGATCTATGTCATCGGCAAGTTCATCCTCACGCCGGAGAACAAGCAGCCATTCGAGATCAGGGCAACTTCGATCGAAGTCGAAGGACAGTCTTTGGAGACTTATCCTTTGCAGAAAAAGAGACACTCTTTCGAATTCTTAAGAGAGATCCCGCATCTTCGCCCGCGTACCAATACCTTCATGGCGGTCTTCAGAGTCAGATCCGCTCTGGCGATGGCCATCCATGAATTCTTCCAGGGACAGGGCTTCGTCTATGTCCATACGCCGATCATTACCGGCAACGATGCCGAAGGCGCAGGTGAGGTATTCACCGTTACGACAAGAGACGACGGCAATTACGAAGAAGATTTCTTCGGCAAACATGCCTCTCTGACCGTTTCCGGACAGCTCCATGTCGAAGCTTTTGCGATGGCATTCCGCGATGTCTATACGTTCGGTCCGACCTTCCGTTCGGAAAACTCCAACACCAAGACCCACGCATCTGAGTTCTGGATGATCGAACCGGAGATCGCATTCGCCGATCTGGAAGATGATATGCAGCTGATCGAAGATATGGTCAAGTATTGCATCGAATATGTCAGAAAAGAGTGTCCGCAGGAACTCAACTTCTTCAACACGATGATCGACAAGACCTTACTGGAAAGACTCGATCATGTCTATAACTCCACATTCCGCAGGATGCCGTATACCGAAGCGATCGATATCCTTTTGAAGGCGCCGGTCAAATTCGAAAACAAAGTATCCTGGGGCATGGACCTCAATACGGAACACGAACGTTACCTGTCCGAACAGGTCGTCAAGGGTCCTGTCTTCCTGACGGACTATCCGAAAGACATCAAGGCCTTCTATATGCGCCTCAATGATGACGGCAAGACCGTTGCGGCATGTGACCTTCTGGTACCGCATGTCGGCGAACTGGTCGGCGGCTCACAGCGTGAAGAGCGTCTCGATCTTCTTGAAAAGAGGATGGATGAACTCGGAATGGACAAGGAAGGATACCAGTGGTATCTCGACTTGAGAAGATATGGCGGATGCAAGCACGCCGGTTTCGGTCTGGGCTTTGAAAGGATGGTCATGTATCTGACCGGTATGGAAAACATCAGAGACGTCCTTCCTTATCCGCGCACACCAAGGAATTTGATCTATTAATGATAATACAGATTTCAGACGGCACCGTTTATTTCGGTGCCAATGATGTTTTTGCGAATATCGACTTTACCGTGAACGAGAACGAAAGGATCGCTCTGGTAGGCCGCAACGGGAGTGGCAAGACCACTCTTTTAAAAGTGCTCACAGGAGAATGTGAGCTTTCTTCCGGTCAGCTGATCAAGGCAAACAAGACCTCGGTCTCCTATCTGAAGCAGAATGCGCTGGCTCTTTCGGAAGAAACGATCCGGGAAGTCTTTGATGATGTGTTCAAACAGATCAAGGATCTCGAAAAACAGATCGCCGAAGTCTCGAAACAGATGGAAAGCGACCATGACGAAAAGCTCATCGAAAAGTATGCCAGACTTGAGGAAGAATACAAGTATGCCGGCGGCTATACCTATCATTCGGAGATGCTGTCGGTGCTCAACGGTTTCGGTTTCAAGGAAGAGGATCTCGACCGCAAGGTGTCTTCTTTCTCGGGAGGCGAAAAGACCAAGATCGCCTTTGCCGGACTGCTTCTGTCAAAGCCGGACCTTCTTCTGCTGGATGAGCCGACCAACCACCTCGATCTTTCGACGATCGAATGGCTGGAAAACTATCTTTCCAAATATAAAAAGGCAATGGTCATCGTTTCGCACGACCGTGTCTTCCTCGACCGCAGCGTCAATGTGGTCTACGAACTGGAGTATGGCGGCATCAAGCGCTATGCTGGCAACTATTCCAGTTTCGTCGAACAGAAAAAGAATGATCTTGTCCGTCAGGAAGCCGCCTATCGAAGACAGCAGAAAGACATCAAGCGTCTCGAGGAACTGATCGAGAAGTTCCGTTACAAGAAAAACAAGGCTGCCTTTGCCCAATCCAAGATCAAGTATCTGGAACGCATGGAAAGGATCGATGATCCGAAAAAAGCCGATACCAAGGCATTCAAAGCCAAGTTCCAATGTGCGGTGCGCGGCGGCAAGAACGTATTGAGCCTCGACCACTTCAAGGTCGGTTATGATAAGCCACTGGCGGAAGTCTCTTTGGAGATACAAAGAGGGGAGAGGATCTGCGTCATGGGCGATAACGGCACGGGCAAATCGACTCTTCTCAAGTCGATCATCGGTGAAATCGAGCCGCTTGGCGGTTACATGATGCTGGGACACCAGATACAGATCGGTTATTTCGACCAGAACCTGGCCAATTTCCATTCGGGCAATACCGTATTGGAGGAACTGTGGAACGATTATCCCGATCTGGATATGTACAAGATCCGTTCGGTCTTAGGCGCTTTCTTATTTACTTCCGATGAGGTCTTCAAGGAAGTCAACGTCCTCTCGGGCGGTGAGAAAGTGAGATTATCCCTGGCGAAGCTGATGATGAAAAAGGCCAACTTCCTGATACTGGATGAGCCGACCAATCATCTTGACATCATCTCCAAGGAAGCTCTGGAAAATGCCTTGAATGAATATGACGGAACGATCCTGTTCGTTTCGCATGACCGTTATTTCATAAAGAAGATCGCCACTTCCTGCCTGGTGATCGATCAAGACAAAGTCACGTATTATCCCGACGGCTACAAGGACTATATCGACATCAAGGCAAAGGAAGAGGAAGCCAAGCCGAAACAGGAGAAGAATGAGAAACCGTTGAAGGAACTCAAACAGAAGCCGAAGTACAATCTCAAGCGTCTGGAAAATGAGATCTCCTTGATGGAAGACATACTGGAAGACAAACGTGCACTTCGCTATGAACCGGAATACTACCAGGATATGAAGAAGATGGCAGAACTCGACGATGAGATCGATGAGATCCACAACCAGATCCATGCCCTGGAAGAAAAATGGGAAGAAGCGATGTTATATGAAGAAGAAAAGAACAAGTAGGAGGAATGTAAATGCTTGATAAATATCTGAGATCAAGGATCCCCGATGCCAAGAAACTGGTCAAAGACTTAAGAAAGTCTTTTGACTATGTTTCGATCCTGGGCACCTGCGTCAATACCAAGAGGATCAGCGTTTCGACGCGCATCAATTCCCTCGATGAAGTCGACAATGAGTGCGGCTTCGTCATCAAGGTCTACAAGGATGGACGTTACAGTGAATATTCCTGCAACGACATCCGTGATCTGAAGGCTTCGGCTGTCAAAAATGCCGTCAAACTGGAAGAAGTCTATTCCAAGGATTTCAAGGTCAGGATGCTGGAAGAAAAGGAACATGTCGAAGATTATCTTCGGGAAGATCCTTCCAAGCTGACAAATAAGCAGATCATCGAAAAGCTGAGCGCCGTGAAGGATGAACTTCATAAAAAGGAAGGACGTCTGATCAATGTCAACACGGCGTATGTCAAACGTCAGACTTCCAAGATCTTCGTTTCTGAAAAGAAATGTCTGTCTCAGAAATATGATTGGATCAACGTGATGTTATTGACAGTCGTCAGAGACGGGGACAACATCAAGTCCAATTATTCCGCCCAGGGTGAGGCAAGTTCCGATCTGGCATTGGACAAATTCACAAAAGAGGCGGAAGATGTTTTAAACATTTCGGTAAAGATGCTGGATGCCAAGCCGGTCAAGCCGGGAACATATACGATCATCACCGATCCTTCCATCTCCGGTCTGATCGCCCATGAGGCGTTCGGTCATGGCGTGGAGATGGATATGTTCGTCAAAAACAGGGCGAAAGCAGTCGATTATGTCGGCAAATATGTTGCTTCGCCGCTTGTCGATATGTATGACGGTGCAGCAAGCTGTCTTTCGGCGGCTTCTTATTTCTTTGATGATGACGGCGTGGAGGCTCACAGTACGCAGATCATCAAAAAAGGCATCTTACAGACCGGTATTTCCGATTCTTTGAGTGCGATGGAACTGGGCAGTGAGCCGACAGGCAACGGCAGAAGACAGGACTACCAGAGAAAGGTCTACACGCGTATGACCAATACCTGGTTCGGTCCGGGAAAAGACAAATATGAGGATATGATCAAATCGGTCAAACACGGATATCTCCTGTGCCAGACCAACAACGGCATGGAGGATCCGAAAAACTGGCAGATCCAATGCACGGCTTCCTATGGTCTTGAGATCAAAGACGGCAAGTTTACCGGTGAGATGATCGCTCCGGTCGTCATTTCCGGCTATGTCATCGACCTGTTAAGCTCCATCTCGATGGTCTCCGATGAGGTCACGGTCCATGGTTCGGGAATGTGTGGCAAAGGACACAAAGAGTGGGTCTATGTATCGGATGGCGGTCCGTATCTGAAAGCGGAGGCGAAATTGGGATGATGAAGAAAAGTGAGATCCTGGCTTGTCTGAAAGCCAATAAGAATATCAGTGCGTATGAACTTTCCATAATCGACAAAGACTCAAGAGAACTCTTCTATGTCCTGGATCATCTTGAGATTAACCGCGCCGTCAAAGTAAAAACGGTCACGGTCAAGGTCTATGTGAACGATAAGAAATCGACCGGTGTCTCCAGTGTCGTCGTGACGGCTGCCGATGATGTAAAGTCTCTTGCCTCAAAGCTGTCCAAAGCAGTCACCAGGGCAAAGTCGGCGAAAAATCCATACTATCCGCTTGCGGAAAGAAAAGAAAACCTCAAAGATCTAAAGAAGACAAAGAAAGATCTCAATGAGGTCGCAACGAAAGTCGCCAAAGCCGTGTTCAAGGCGGATGTCTATAAAAACGGCTGGATCAATTCGACAGAGATCTTCGTATCGAATTTCAAGGAAGAATTCATCAATTCCAATGGCGTCGATCATGTATCGGAGCGTTTCAAGATCGAAGTGGAATGCATACCGACCTGGTCGAATAAGAAGGAAGAGTTCGAACTTTACAAGTTCTATGAGTCTGATAAGACTGACTATAAGAAGATCAGCGAAGAGATCGATGAGATATTGAATCTTGCCAAGGCCCGTTCCGTCGCCAAGACATTGAAAGATGTAAAACTTCCGGAAGACCTGCCGGTCTTAGTCAAGAACGATATGCTGGAATACATCGTGTCAGGCTTTGCCCAGGATCTGCATTACCGCAGCCAGTTCATGCATGACAATCATTACAGTAAAGGGGACAAAGTCTCGGATACACCTTTTGATCTGACCATGAAACCGGTCATTTCCGGCTGCAGTGCTTCAAGAAAGTTTGATTCGCACGGCACACTTCTTTCCTCGGTCAAACTGATCGAAAAAGGTGTCGTCAGAAATACCTATGGCGATATACAGTTTGGTTATTACAACAAGGAAAAGAAGATCTCCGGCAATCTGCCGGTGGCACAGTTGAATGCAGAGGGAAGCGAATATAAGAAAGCTCCGCATCTGATCATCGAGAATTTCTCGTCGCCGCAGCTGGAATCCGATTCCGGATACTGGGGCGGGGAAGTCAGACTCGCCAGATACTTCGATGGAAAGAAATACATCCCGCTGACGGGATTTTCGATCGCAGGCAATATCTACGAGGATATCAAGAACGTGAAGTTCTCCAAGGAAGAGGCGCAGACTTCCCGTTACAATGGTCCGAAATATATGATCTTTGAAGGGATCAAGATCTCGTAAAGGGGAAACTGTTATAAATTAATGATGAATAATTAATGAATGAAAACTATTACTTTGATTCAGAAAAAGTTTTCAAAAATGAAACAAAATTGAAATCTTTTTATAAAAAAGGGCTTTCGTTCAGTTGAAACAGCTTTGTACCTAATGTAAAATATTTGTATGTGGTTTTAAAGCCACGAACGAAGGGAGAAACTAAATGAAAAAATTATTTGCTTTATTGCTTGCCCTTCTGTTATTAGTTGGCTGCTCCAATGGCGGCGGCAGCAATAACGAAGGCGGCGAACAGCCAAGTGGTAACGAAGCAGTTACTAACCAGATCATCTATGGTTCTACAACTGAACTTAACGGTGACTTAGGTAACGCTTGGTGGGGCAACAATGCTTCTGATGCTACTGTCAGAGAGCTGATCGACGACTACAGCGTCATCACTACTGACCAGGGCGGCGAGCTCGTTGAAAACCAGTCAGTCACTACCGGTGTCACTTCCGTTGAAAACGAAGACGGCACCAAGACTTTCACAGTCGGTATCAAAGACGGTCTGAAGTACAACAACGGCGAACCTATCACAGCAGCTGACTATGTTGCTTATGCTCTTGTTGCTTATTCCCCAGCATTAAAGGAAGCCGGCGGTAAGGTTACTGCCAACTCCGTTAAGGGTGCTCTGGAATACCAGAACGGCGAAGTCAACTACATCTCCGGTATCAGACTCTTAGACGATCACACTTATTCGATCACGATCAATAAGGATGACCCGACAGATCCGGATACTCACTTCCTGCCTTACTACTTCGATGCTACATACGCTAGCTTATCTCCTCTGTATCTGCCGATGTATGCTTCTGCAGCATTGACGGTCAAGGATGATGGCGAAGGCGTTTACCTCGATGGCGGTTCTCTGGTCGCTTCCGAACTCGATGCTTCCAGAACGATCTACGAAGGCAGAGTTTCTGCAGGCCCTTACCAGCTTGAAAGCTTAGACTTAGGTTCCTTAACAGCGACTTTAACGATCAACCCGAACTATGCAGGCAACTTCGAAGGTCAGAAACCTTCTGTTGAAAAGATCTTAATCGTCAAGGCTGTCCAGGAAACGATGATGGATCAGCTCGAAACAGGCGCGATCGACTTCTTATCCGCTTTAACTGACGGTTCTGAAGTTCAGAGAGCTCTTGATATGGAAGACACAGGAAACTTCAAGACTGTCCACTATGAGAGAAATGGTTATGGTGCTATCTTCTTCCAGTGTGACTTCGGTCCGACGCAGTTCCCGGAAGTCAGACATGCAGTTGCATATCTGTTAGACAGAAACGAATTCGCTAACACATTCTGCCAGGGCTTCGGCTCCGTCGTTGATGGTCCTTACGGATTGGCTATGTGGATGTACAAGGATTCCAAAGATACTTTAGCTTCTACTCTGAATTCTTACACTTACTCTGTTGAGTCTGCTGTTGAAGAACTCAAAGCTGGCGGCTGGACTTTGAATGCTGATGGTACTGATTATGTTGACGGTTCCGGTTTAGTACGTTACAAGGAAGTCACTCCTGAAGAAGCAGGCGACTACGCTTACAACGTAACACTGGCTGACGGCAGAGTCTTAATGCCATTACACATTGAATGGTCTTCTTCTGAAGGCAACTCCGTTTCCGAACTCTTAGCAGTCATGCTTGCTAACGGTGATCAGACGAAGGAAGCTGGTATGGAGATCAACCAGAACATCATGTCATTCGCTGACTTGCTCAACTACTACTACCGTGATTCTTCTGTAGATCCGAAGTATGGTGTCAAGACTTATGGCATGTACAACCTGGCTACTAACTTCACTGCTCTGTATGACCAGTCCTACAGCTACACTGTTGACCCAGAACTCTTAGCTATGGGTTACAACACATTCTTCTCAGTTGACAACCCGTTACTTGACCAGTTATCAATGGATATGGTCTACGGTGTTGAAGCTGGCGATGACAAGGCATATCTCGATACTTGGGTAGCCTTCATCCAGGAATGGAACAGATACTTACCGGCAGTACCTCTTTACTCGAATGTTTATTACGATGCAATGAATGCGAAGATCAACAACTTAGAGTGCAACTCTCTGTTTGACTTCCAGAAGGCAGTTGTTTACGCGACTGTTGACTAATCATTCGTAGTAAAAATCTGATTTAGACTAGCAGGGTGCTTTCGCCCTGCTAGTTTGCTTCTTTTATGCTGCTGAATGATCTGATCTGAAAAATGGTGATCATTCACCAGCATAAAAAATTACCGTTGAAAGGGGCAGTTTATGACAAAATATGTTTTAAAAAGATTAGGATACATGGTAGTCGTGTTTTTCACGGTTTCTTTTCTGATGTATTGCCTGTATAACCTGATCCCGCAGGATCCTGCAAGACTGGAACTTGAAGGTATCAAGACGAGTTTGAAGCCTGCGGAATATGAAGCCAGATATCAGGCATTACGTGAAGAGATGGGTCTTGATGATCCGATCGTGGTCCGTTATGCCAGATGGATGGGCTTGGCGAAAGACCGTAAAGGAAACCTGAATGGTATCCTCGAAGGCTATTTCGGCTATTCCAGATATTTCAAGAAAGATATCGTCACCGTAGTAAAAGATCCTGCGGTAAATACGATATTCATCAATATATTCGCGACGATACTTGCGCTTGGCATAACGATACCTCTGGGTATCTATTGTGCTGTGCACAAGGGCGGGAAATTCGATAATTTCACGCAGGTCTTGACCATCGTCGGCTATTCCATTCCGACCTATATCATAGCGCTCCTTTTTATCTATGTTTTTGCGGTCATCTTAAGATGGTTCCCGGTCTCCGGTATCGGTACGCCAGGTGCCAACTATACCGGAATGAAGTATTACATCGATAAGCTTTACTATCTGTGCCTGCCTCTGATGGTCATGACCTTCGGATCTTTAGGCGGCATGACAAGATATGTCAGAGCCGCAATGATCGATGCCTTATCGATGGACCATATCAAGACAGCCAGAGCAAAAGGTGTCCATGAAAAGACCGTTATCTATTCTCATGCATGGCGAAATGCCTTGCTGCCGATCATCGGTATCGTCATCGGCTGGTTCTTAGGCATCTTCTCCGGATCCCTGATCATTGAAAACACATTCGGTCTCAACGGCATGGGTTCCTTATATATCAAGGCATTGAACAACCATGACTATGATCTGGCTCTGGCAATGCAGATGTTCTATACCGTCGTATCCCTTGTCGGTGCTCTGATCACTGACCTGAGCTACGGCTTCGTTGATCCGCGTGTCAGGATCGATAAGTAGAAAGGAGAATGAAGATGTCTGAAAGAAAAAAATCTTCTTTGATTCAAAGATTATTCGGGAATCGAAATGAAGCTGTCGATATCCTTGCAGAAGAACAGATTCAATCTCCTTCCAAGATGATGCTGGATAACTTCCTGCACAATCGTCTGGGCATGACAGGCCTGATCGGTTTCTTCGTGATCCTGCTGATCGTTTCGATCATTCCGATCTTCATGCCGATCAACCTCGGTGAATCCGATAACACACAGACCAACACTCCTCCGGGACTTTCCATGATGGCTTTCCCGAAAGAGCTGGAAGGCAATGTTGCCGACATCTCCAACGGTCCGACCTTCGGTGCCGGTGTCGATAAAGACGGCAATGTCTATACATGGGGCCACACCAAGATCACCAAGGTCATCGATGTCGCCAACATTCCAAGTGAAGTCAAAAGAGCACACATCGTCATGCTGTCCTGCGGTTACGACCACATCACAGCAGTCGACGATGAGAACAATGTCTATGTCTGGGGCAACACCCGTTTAGGACAGGACAACGTCCCAAGCGAGCTGGTTCCTTCCAGGACCAGAGGAACCAAGGAGATCATTCAGCTGGAGACCGGCTATCAGATCTCCGGTGCAGTTACTGCAGATGGCGAAGCTTATCTGTGGGGCAACGAAAACATGTCCGACCTTTCTGTTCATAAGGAATATCAGGGACATATCAAAAAGATCGCCATCACGAACTCTTACTACTGTCTGTTACTGGACAACGGTTCCGTTGTTTACGGCGGTTTCAAGAACAATGCGTTCTCCAATGTTCCTGCATCTTTGAAATCCCATGTCGTCGATATCGCCGCATCTTCTGATACGATGTGCGGTCTGAAAGATGACGGTACTCTGATCTTCTGGGGCAACGGTACGCATGGCGAAAACCTGGCTCCGGAACTCAGCTCCAAACCGGTCGAGATCTACGGCGGCAGATGGCACTATTCCGCACTGCTGGAAAACGGTGACGTCGTTTCCTGGGGCAACAATTCCCATGGTGAAACGAAGGTCCCTGATTCTGTGAACAACGCCGAGATCGAAACGATCTTCTCCGGTTATTTCCAGAATTACGCAGTTACCAAACAAGGAAAGATCCTGACCTGGGGCTTGAAGGGTTATGTCTTAGGTACGGATAACCTTGGAAGAGATATCCTGACAAGACTCGTCCATGGCGGCAAGACCACCATGACAGTCGGTTTCATCGCGCAGGCGATCGCTTTGATCATCGGTATCATTACCGGCGGTCTGGCAGGCTACTTCGGCGGATCGGTCGATCTGATCATTATGAGAGTCGCGGAAGTCATCGGTTCCTTACCGTTCTTACCGTTTGCGTTGCTGCTGTCGGCAATCATCGGTTCGACGATCGACGTTCAGTTAAGAATGTATCTGATCATGGTCGTCTTAGGTCTTTTGTCCTGGACCGGCATCTGCCGTCTGGTAAGAGCACAGATCCTGGCAGAAAGAGAAAAAGAATTCGTCCTGGCTGCGCAGGCGATGGACGTTAAAGAGGGAAGCATCATCTTCAAGCATATCCTTCCTAACGTTTTATCCATCCTCTTAGTCGAGGCAACATTAGGTTTCGCAACTTGTATGCTGACGGAGTCTTCATTAAGTTACCTGGGCTTTGGTATCTCACCTCCGACACCTACCTGGGGCAATATGTTAAATGGCGCAAATAACTCCATCGTCATCCAGCAGTACTGGTGGCAGTGGGTATTCGTTTCGTTCATCTTCGGTATCTGTACGATCTGCATCAACTTAGTCGGTGATGCGATCCGTGATGCCGTTGACCCGAAATCATTAGGAAGGTAGGAGAGAAATATGGCACTATTAGAAGTAAAACATTTACATACCTTCTTTACGACAAAGCGAGGGATCGTCAAGGCAGTCAATGACGTTTCCTATTCCGTAGATGCAGGAAAGACACTGGGTCTGGTCGGTGAGTCCGGCTCAGGCAAGTCCGTTTCTGCCATGAGCATCATCAAGCTTCTGGATTCCAACGGCTATATCGAATCCGGTGAAGTCATATTCGACGGCAAAGACCTGGTCAACATGTCTTTGAACGATATGTACAAGATCAGAGGTAACGATATCTCTGTCATCTTCCAGGAGCCGATGACCTCACTCAACCCTGTCTTCTCGATCGAGAAACAGATCGCTGAGACTTATATGCTTCACCAGGGCATGAACAAGAAAGAAGCTTATGCCAAGGTCGTTGATATCCTTTCGGATGTCAAGATCCCGAATCCGGAAGTCGTTGCGAAGCAGTATCCGCATCAGCTGTCCGGTGGTATGCGTCAGAGAGTCATGATCGCCATGGCTCTGGCTTGCCGTCCGAAACTGCTTATCGCCGATGAGCCGACGACAGCTCTTGATGTTACCATTCAGGCACAGATCCTGTATCTGATGAATGAACTCAAGAAAGAATTCGGAACATCGATCTTATTCATCACGCACGACTTGGGCGTCATCAACCAGATGGCGGACGATGTTGCGGTCATGTACTGCGGTCAGATCGTTGAAATGTCTCCGAGAAGGACCATCTTCTCCGATCCTGAATATATGCATCCTTATACGGAAGGCTTATTCAATTCGATCCCGAGACTCGATACGGATGCCAACACGAGACTGGAATCCATTCCGGGTGCCGTTCCGCATCCTCTGGATCTGCCGAAAGGCTGCAAATTTGCGCCTAGATGCAAGTATTGCACGGAACGCTGTCTGAATGAGGAACCGGATCTCGTACAGGTCAACGAGCACCAGCAGATCCGCTGCTTCTATCCGAAGAAGGAGGACCGTCATGTCACAAGAAAATAAGAAAGTATTACTTCGCATCCGCAATCTGAAGCAATATTTCCCGTTGAAGAAGAAAGGCCTTTATGTAAAGGCCAATGACGGTATCGACCTTGATATCTATGAAGGTGAAGTCTTCGGTCTGGTCGGTGAATCCGGATGCGGTAAGTCGACGTTCGGCAGAACACTGCTACAGTTATACAAACAGACAGACGGCCGTACGATGTATTACGGAAAGTCTTTGGACGACATCGCTCCAAAGTACTATATCGATACGATCAAGAATCTTTCCAAGCTGAAACAGGAACAGATCAAGGCAAAGGCGAACTACGAGAAACTGCAGAAGGAATATGATTCCCTGACAGTCGAACAGCAGTATGCCAAGCATGCGGAGCTCGATGCCGCGAAAAAGAAGGCAAACGATGATCTTCTCGATCTGTGTAACCTGATCGGCGGTCTGTATATCCTCGATGATTTCTCCAAGATCGCTCCGGTCTATGAGAAAGACTATTCGATCGCTTTGAAGCGCCGTCAGGCAGTTGAAAAACTGGCGGAACAGAACGCGAGAAAAGAGGACCTGATCGCGGATGGCAAGAACACGGATTCGATCGATAAGTCGATCGAATCACTGAACAAAGAGATCGATTCTTACAACGCACAGCTTGCGGAAGTCAAGAAACAGATCGAAGAGCTCAGAAAACCATATCTTGATAACGAAGAGTTCAAAAAGTATGATGAAATGCTCGATGACGGCATCGATCTGGCAAGACTCAACTACAATGAGATGCGCTTATTGAGAAGAGATCTGCAGATCGTCTTCCAGGATCCGTATTCTTCATTGAACCCTAGACTTACCATCGGCCAGATCATCGCAGAAGGTCTGATGGCTCACAACATCTTCGGTAAGAACTCTCCGCGTATGCAGGAATACATCCTCAAAGTAATGGATGACTGCGGTCTGCAGTCCTACTTCCTGCATCGTTTCCCGCATCAGTTCTCCGGCGGTCAGAGACAGCGTATCTCCATCGCCAGAGCACTGGCAGTCAAACCGAAATTCGTCGTCTGCGATGAGGCGGTCTCCGCACTGGATGTTTCCATTCAGTCGCAGATCATCAACCTCTTGCAGGACTTAAGAGAAAAACAGGATCTGACTTATCTGTTCATCACACATGATCTGTCTGTCGTCAAATACATTTCCGACAGGATCGGTGTCATGTATCTGGGCAACATGGTTGAACTTGCGGAATCCGAGGAGATCTTCAAGAATCCGATCCACCCATATACATTGGCTCTGATCAATGCGATCCCGACCACCGATCCGGACGGGCAGAAGGAACTGCATATCCTGGAAGGTGATATCCCATCACCAGTCAATCCGCCTAGCGGCTGTAAGTTCCATACGAGATGTCAGTACTGCACCGAGATCTGCAAGCAGGTCGTTCCTGAGTGGCGTGAGATCGGCAAGGATCATTTCGTTGCCTGCCACCATCCTCTGACCGAGAAGACGGATAAGCAATGATGATGTTCAAAGATAAATACGATCGTGCCAAAAAATGGCAGCTCGAACAGAAAGAAAAACGGGAAAGCGGCAAGCCCGAAACAGACTATGAAGTCTCGCCGGAAGACCTGATCGAAAAAGGGGACATGCTGGCGATGATGGTCTCGGGAGTGCTTACGATACTTCCCATCGTCACGATTCTGTTGCTTCTGATCGTATTGATCGGTATGGCATTTCTTCACATTTTATAAGACAACTGGAAGCGGATATGATCCGCTTCTTTTGTTAAAAACCGTCATTGCGCACATCATTTCACATTTTCCTGCGGTTTTACTTTTAAAATCAGGTAGTTTAATATAGGTAATGTTATGTCAGGAGGTATCACATGTATAGGATCATATACTATTTCATAACGCTGATCACAAAACTCCATGCGAAGTTTTTATCGATAAATGACAATCACGGACTCGATCTTACGGATAAGCAGCTGCATTTTCTGATCATCGGTGTCTTCGGTTTCTGCATGCTTCTGGTACTGCAGCCGATCTTCCGCTGGCTGTCAAAACATCACGCGGAACTGCTGATCACATTCCTGTATGTCTTTACGATCGTCGTCGTCATAAGCTTTGCGATCGAGATCGGCCAGGCCTATTCGGGAACAGGTGACATGGATTTTTACGATATCGCTTCCGGGATACTGGGATTCTTTGTGTTTTTCGGCATCTATCTGATCGGTTATCTGCTGTATCGGGGCATTGCCCACAGCGTCTCAAAAGAAAGTTAGACAAGTATATGGCCGAAGTCTTCAGGACTTCGGCTTTTCTTATGAAAAGTTTCCCATATCGTTTATAATAGAGTTGTCTGAAAGAAATACAGGAGGATAAATCATGAATATTTCACCACTTCAGGTACAAAGATTAAAATATGTTCCGAAGCTGCCGGGCATGTTGAGACACGGTATCAATGAGATCTGTGTCAAGGAAGGCGAAGAGACTTCAAGTGTTGCCGATCAGGAAAAGATCAAGGCACTGTTCCCGAATACCTATGGCAAGAAGGAGATCACGTTTGAAAAGGGCGTAAACACTTCCGCAGCCAAGAAACAGGTCGTCGGTGTCATCCTTTCCGGCGGTCAGGCTCCGGGCGGACATAACGTCGTCTGCGGTCTTTATGACGCTTTGAAGGCAACGAACCCTGAAAACGTATTGTACGGTTTCAAGGGCGGACCTAGCGGACTTCTTGAAGATAACTATCTTGTATTTGATGATGAATATATCGATCAGTTCAGAAATACCGGCGGTTTCGATATCATCGGTTCCGGCAGAACGAAACTGGAAACGGAAGAACAGTTTGCTGTCGCAGCTGAAGTATGCAAGAAACACGAGATCACAGCGATCGTCATCATCGGCGGTGATGATTCCAATACCAACGCAGCCGTTCTGGCTGAATACTTCGCAGCACATGGAACAGGCGTTCAGGTCATCGGCTGTCCGAAGACGATCGACGGTGACTTGAAGAACGAAGATATCGAATGTTCGTTCGGTTTCGATACGGCGACCAAGACGTATTCCGAGCTGATTGGCAATATCGAAAGAGATGCCAACTCCGCAAAGAAATACTGGCATTTCGTCAAGGTCATGGGCCGTTCCGCTTCCCATGTCGCGCTGGAATGTGCTCTTGAAACACAGCCGAACATCTGTCTGATCTCGGAAGAAGTTGCAGAAAAGAAGATGTCCTTAGCGCAGATCTCCGACTACATTGCTGATTCCGTTGCCGCACGTGCCGCAAAAGGCATGAACTTCGGTGTCGCGATCATTCCGGAAGGTGTCGTTGAATTCGTTCCTGAATTCTCCGCGCTGATCAAGGAGATCAATGAGATGCTGGCAGGATCGAAGGCAGATGAATTCAATGCGCTTGCTTCCTGGAAAGAAAAATATGCGTTCATTCAAAACGGTCTGTCCAAGGAATCGTTTGGCGTATTCGCTACACTTCCGGAAACCGTTCAGCAGCAGCTCTTCCTTGAAAGAGATCCGCACGGCAATGTTCAGGTCTCTCTGATCGAATCCGAAAAGCTCTTCTCCGCTCTGGTAAAGGCAAATCTGGAAGAGAGAAAGAAGAACGGCACATACAAGGGCAAATTCTCCCCGTTACACCACTTCTTCGGTTATGAAGGCAGATGTGCATTCCCGTCCAACTTCGACGCGGATTACTGCTATTCTTTGGGTTACAATGCATTCATGCTGATTCAGTATGGCTATAACGGCTATCTTTCCAAGATCTCCAATCTGTCAAGACCGGCAGAAGAATGGGTCGCCGGCGGCATGCCGATCACCAAGATGATGAACATGGAAAGAAGACATGGCGAAGATAAGCCTGTCATCCGTAAGGCTCTTGTCGAGCTTGACGGCAAACCGTTCAAATACTTCGAAGAGCGCAGAGCTACCTGGGCTGTCGAGACCTGCTACACCTATCCGGGTGCCATCCAGTATTACGGACCGGATGAGGTATGCAACCTCACGACCAGAACGCTGGCTTTGGAAAAAGGTATGATGTAAAAAACAAATGGTTCAGATCATTGATCTGAACCATTTTTTAAAGTATGATGACTTCTTTCTCTTTGCAGTATTGAAGTGTCTCGTCGTCCCAGATGGAAGACTGGACTTCACCGATATGTGCCTTGTTCATCAGCAGCATGCACAGTCTGCTTTCGCCGATGCCGCCGCCGATCGTATACGGAAGCTCTTTATTTACGATCATCCGGTGATATTTGTACTGCAGCTTGTATTCCTCGTCTTTCAGTTTCAGCTGTCTGACAAGGGAATCTTCATCTACCCGGATGCCCATCGAAGAGACTTCGAAGGCACAGTCGAGCAGTTCGTTGTAATATAACAAATCGCCGTTGAGATCCCAGTCGTCATAATCAGCCGCTCTGTCATCGTGAGGCATTCCATCGGACAGCTTGTGTCCGATACCTTTGATGAAGACGGACTTGTATTTTTTCAGGAGTTCATGTTCCCTCTGCTTGCTGTCAAGGCCAGGATACATATCCAGGACTTCCTGCGCATCGAAGAAATACAGTTTCTTCTGTAAGACCGTCGTAATGGACGGATGTTTTGCCTTGAGTGCGTCCAATGTTTCCAGGATGCATTCATGGATCCTGGATACTGTATCGTAGAGATATTCGGTATTCCTCTGCGATCTGTTGATGACTTTTTCCCAGTCCCACTGGTCGACATAGATCGAATGCAGGTTGTCGATCTTTTCGTCCTTCCGTATGGCATTCATATCGGTATATAAGCCATTCCCCTCATAGAAGACGTAGTCATGAAGGGCCATTCGTTTCCATTTGGCCAGTGAATGAACGATCACGCACTCCTTATCGATGAAAGGGGCCGTGAAGTTGACCGCCTGTGCCTTGCCGTCCAGGTCATCATTGAGACCTGTGCTCTTCAGAACGAAGAGGGGAGCGGATACCCGTTTCAGGTTGAGAGCTTTCGTAAGCTTTTCTTCAAATGTCTTTTTGATGAAACTGATCGAGGACTGTGTCTCGTACAGGTCCAATGAGGATTTATATCCTTCCGGTAATCTGATAGTCATGCATATATTCTAGCACGATAATAATGAAAATATTTACATCTATATGTGAAAATGTATGACATTTTTTTAAAATATTTACGGAAATATTGTTGACTTGGATACCTGCTTCATTTAATATAAACACATGAAGAAAAGGAGGCCTTTTATGAAACGATGTCTGAAATCAAAAGTGATCTCCTTTGTTGATGATGTATTTGTCATTATCGATGTATTAGTACTACGCGGTTTACGTGGCATTATTATTATGCAGATGTGCTGATATATCGGTAATGGAAGGCTGAATGGGTTTCACGGATGAGCTTGCCGTTATCGGTCGCTCATCCTTTTTTGTTAGAAACAGCAATAAGCTGTGTCTATAAACTACTTGCTGAAAGGGGAATAAAAATGAAAAAATTACTCGTAGTATTACTCAGCATCCTCTGCGTTCTGTCTCTTGCAGGCTGTTCCAACGGCGGCAATGGCGGCGGCAACAGCGGCGAAGATGCTCCTGCTGCAGATGAAACTGTTTATGTCAAACTGGGCTGTTCCGGTCCTTTATCCGGTGACGCAAAGGTCTATGGCGAAGCTGTCAGAAATGCGGCACAGATCGCTGTTGACGAGATCAACGCATCGGATTCCAATATCAAATTCGAATTCAACATGGCTGATGATGAAGCGGATGGCGAAAAGGCCGTTTCTGCTTATTCTTCACTCTATGACTGGGGCATGCAGGTCTCCTTATTCACCGTTACTTCCGGTTCCGGTGCTGCCGTAGCGGCAAACTATGATGAAGACAAGATCTTCGCGATCACACCTTCCGGTTCCGCAACAGCCCTTGTCTATACAGCTGAAAAGAACTTCCCTGGTAACTTCCAGATGTGCTTCACTGATCCGAACCAGGGTGTCGCTTCCGCTGACTACATGGCAGAACATTTCGCTGACAAGAAGATCGGTATCATCTACAAGTCCGATGATGTCTATTCTGCAGGCGTTTATGAAAAATTCATGTCTGAAGCAGCTGCCAAGAATCTGAATGTCGTTTACAAAGACGGTGCATTCACCAATGATTCCGCAACAGACTTCTCTACGCAGCTGACTGCTGCCAAAGACGCAGGCGCTGATCTGGTCTTCCTTCCGATCTACTACCAGCCGGCTTCTTTGATCCTCAAACAGGCTTCCGATATGGGCTATGCACCTACATTCTTCGGTGTTGACGGCATGGACGGTATCCTGACTCTTGAAGGTTTCGATACTTCTTTAGCTGAAGGTCTCTATCTGCTGACACCGTTTGCTGCAGATGCAGACGATGAACTCACGAAACACTTCGTTGACGCATATGTTTCGGCACATGGCGAAACTCCGAACCAGTTCGCTGCCGATGCTTATGACTGCGTCTACGCCATCCATCAGGCTCTGGAAAACATCGGCTACAATTCCATGTATTCCACAAACGCTCTGTATGATGACATGATCGCACAGTTCACGACGATGACTTTCAACGGTCTTACCGGTGAAAACATGACCTGGGCTGAAAACGGCGAAGTCTCCAAGGCTCCGAAAGCCGTCATCATTGAAAACGGCGTTTACGTTTCTGCTGACTAATAACTCGTTCATTTAAAGGCTGCTGGGTCTTTCAGCAGCCTTTGCCTTACTTATTTTTGGAGAAGATTATGACTTTTTTAACGTATCTGATATCAGGATTAGCGTTGGGAAGTGTCTACGCGATCATCGCGTTGGGTTATACGATGGTCTACGGCATTGCCAAGATGCTGAACTTCGCACATGGCGATATCATCATGGTCGGAGGCTATGCTGCTTTTTTTGCGTTCAGCAAGTTCGGAATGCCGGCACCTGTCTGTATCCTTGCGGCGATCATCATCTGTACGATCTTAGGCGTCATCATCGAACGTCTGGCTTATAAACCGCTGAGACAGGCAAGCTCTTTGTCCGTACTCATCACGGCGATCGGCGTTTCTTATTTTCTGCAGAATGGCGCACAGCTGCTGTTTGGTTCCGATACCAAGATCTTTCCTGTGATGCTGACAGATGGTTCTTTGAAACTGTTCGGCGGGCAGCTGGTCATCTCGTATCTGACTCTGATCACGATCGCGACCTGTCTTTTGATCATGGTCGGTTTGACGTTATTCATTAATAAGACAAAGATCGGCAAGGCGATGCGTGCCTGCGCCGAAGACAAGGGCGCTGCCCAGCTCATGGGCATCAACATCGATACGACGATCTCGATCACTTTCGCGATCGGTTCCGGTCTTGCGGCGATCGCGGCGATCCTGCTTTGTTCGACCTATCCGTCCTTATCACCGACGCTCGGTTCGATGCCGGGCATCAAGGCCTTCACGGCAGCGGTATTCGGCGGTATCGGTTCGATCCCGGGAGCTTTGCTGGGCGGTCTTCTTTTAGGCGTCATCGAAAATCTGACGAAGGCGTATATCTCGACGCAGCTTTCCGATGCGATCGTCTTTACCGTACTGATCGTCGTTTTATTAATCAAGCCGACAGGCCTTCTTGGCAAGAAAGAGAATGTGAAGGTGTGATATGAAAAACATTCTTACAAACTTATTCAACAAGAAAAACAGGGGAAGGACTTTAAGCTTCATCATCGTGATCCTTGCCTATGCAGGCATTGAGATCCTGACGCATTCCGTTCGTGTCAGCCGTCTTTTCACGTCGCTGCTGGTCCCGACATGCTGCTATATCGTTCTGGCGCTGTCTTTGAATCTGGTCGTCGGTTTTTCCGGCGAACTGTCCTTAGGCCATGCCGGTTTCATGGCGATCGGCGCATTCACGGCAGTCTGTGTTTCCGGACTGATCGGCTCTGTCATCGTTAACGACATCCTTCGTCTGATCATATCGATCATTGCCGGATGTGTCGTTTCAGGGATCTTCGGTCTGATCATTTCCGTTCCGGTCCTGAAGCTTTCCGGTGACTATCTGGCGATCGTGACGCTGGCTTTCGGTCAGATCATCAAATCGCTGATCAACAACATCTTTTTCGGCTACGATGCAAACGGTCTGCAGTTTTCATTCGTCAACAACAGCCTGGAACTTCAAAACGGCAAGATGCTCCTGTCAGGCCCGATGGGTGCCACCGATACCGCAAAGATCTCCAACTTTACTGCCGGCATCATCCTGATCCTGATCACACTGTATGTCATCTACTCCCTGATCGATTCCAAATACGGCAGGACCATCATGGCTGCCAGAGACAACCGCATTGCGGCAGAATCGATCGGTGTCAATATCTCTAAGACCAAGACGCTGGCGTTTGTCATCTCGGCTTCTTTAGCCGGTGCTGCCGGTGCTTTATATGCCTTGAACTATTCGACATTGCAGCCGTCCAAGTTTGATTTCAATACATCGATCCTGGTCCTTGTCTATGTCGTCTTCGGCGGACTTGGCAACATCAACGGCACGATGATCTCGACGACCGTCCTGTACATCCTGCCTGAACTGTTGAGATCTTTGAGAGACTACCGTATGCTGATCTATGCCGTGGTGCTGATCGTCGTCATGCAGGTGACCAATTCGGCCAGAGTGCGTGAACTGGTGAACCGCATCAGCTCGAAGGTCTTCAAGAAAAGGGAGGTGCGTTTATGAGCATTGTTCTGCAAGTAAAAAACCTCGGTATCGATTTCGGCGGTCTGACGGCCGTCAACAATCTGAACATGGAGATAGAAGAAAATGAGATCGTCGGTCTCATCGGCCCCAACGGTGCCGGCAAGACGACGGTATTCAATATGCTGACAAAGGTCTATGACCCGTCAAGAGGGACCATCCTGCTTGATGGCAAAGATATCGCCAAAATGACCACGGAAGAGGTCAATAAGGCCGGTATCGCCAGGACTTTCCAGAATATCCGCCTGTTTGGCAAGCTTTCGGTCATCGATAACGTCAAGACCGGCATGAACAATCATCACGCTTATTCGGTGCTCGATGCCTTGTTGCATACAGGGAAACGCAGAGAACACGAAAAGCAGATCGAAGAGAAGGCGGAAGAGCTGCTCAAGATCTTCAATCTGCATGATGCAAAGGATATAGAAGCTGATTCGCTGCCTTATGGTGCGCAGCGAAGGCTTGAGATCGCAAGAGCTCTGGCAACGGAACCCAAGCTCCTGCTGCTGGATGAGCCGGCTGCCGGTATGAATCCGCAGGAGACGGAGGAACTGATGAATACGATCCGTTTCGTCCGTGATAAGTTCAATATCTCCATCCTTCTGATCGAACATGATATGTCGCTGGTCATGAATATCTGCGAGAGGATCTACGTCTTGAATTACGGAATGCTGCTGGCGAAGGGCAACCCTGATGAGATCAAGAATAACGAAAAGGTCATCAAGGCCTACCTGGGAGATTGATTATGTTGAAAGTAAATGATCTGAAAGTGCGTTATGGCGTGATCGAAGCGATCAAGGGCATCAGCTTTGAAGTCGATGATTCCAAGATCGTCACTCTGATCGGTGCCAACGGTGCCGGCAAGACGACGACGATGCATACGATCTCGGGACTGATCAAAGCAGCTTCCGGAAGCATAGAACTTGATGGCAAGGACATCACGAAACTGCCGGCCCACAAGATCGTGGAACTCGGCATCGCGCAGTGCCCGGAAAGAAGAAGGGTCTTTGCCGAACAGTCGGTCGAAGACAACCTGATCCTTGGCGCTTATACAAGAAAAGACAAGGAAGGCATCGCAGCCGATCTGAAAAACGTCTATTCGCTTTTCCCGAGACTTGAGGAAAGAAAGAAACAGCTGGCAGGAACGCTTTCCGGCGGCGAACAGCAGATGCTGGCGATGGGCAGAGCCTTGATGGCAAAACCGAAGATCATGCTGCTGGATGAACCTTCGATGGGACTCTCCCCGTTACTTGTAAGAGAGATTTTCGATATAATAAGAGATATAAACAGTCAGGGTGTTACGATCCTGCTGGTGGAGCAGAATGCCAAGATGGCTTTGAGCATCGCCGATCGTGCCTATGTCATTGAAACGGGTAAGATCGTGATGAGCGGGACCGGGCAGGAGCTTCTCAACAGCGAGGATATCAAAAAAGCTTACCTGGGAGGATAATCATGTACGTAAAAGATAATATGGTCTCCAGTCCTGTCACCATCAGGCCTGAACAGTCTGTTTCGGAAGCTGTCGATCTCATGTCGGAAAACAATCTTCACCGTCTTCCGGTCGTGGACGACAAAGGCAAACTGGTGGGTCTGGTCACCGAATCGGTGATCACTTCTAACACACCGAACAACGCGACATCGCTTTCCGTCTTCGAACTCAATTATCTGCTCAACAAACTGTCGATCGCCGACATCATGATCAAAGATGTCGTCACCATCGGCAAGGAAGCCCTTTTGGAAGAAGCAGCCACGCTGCTACGCAAGAACGATATCGGCTGTCTGCCGGTCGTAGATGAAGAAAACAAGCTGATCGGCATTATCACCCACAACGATATCTTTACCGCTTTCATCGATCTGCTGGGCTATAACCACAACGGCATACGCTATGTCATCTCCATACCGGAGGATCATCCGGGCATCATGGAAGACATCTGCCGCATCTTCAAGGAAAACGATATCTCCATATCCAATCTGGCCGTTTACAACAACAGCCGCGGCATCGAAGTGGTTGTCATCGTTTACGGTTACAAGGATATCGCCGACAAACTTTCGGATGCCGGATACAAAGTGACCGGCGTATTGAAGCTTCATGAAAAATATTGAGTGAGGATCATCGATCTTCACTTTTCTTTTTCCTTTTCATGTATAATGAACGGGTATGAAAAAACTGGTTTTCTGTGATATCGACGGAACGATCTTGGATGGTTCCAGAGGAATGAATGAATTTTCCGAAAAGACGAAATACGCCTTTGAACAGCTTAAAAAAGAAGACTATGTCGTCGTGGCTTCCGGACGCTGCCGGGGACTTCTGGATCAGAAGATCATCGATCTGCAGCCAAGCGGCTATGTCTTATGCAACGGCGCCTATGCGGAAATCGAAGGTTCACCGATCCTGGAACTCTATTTTTCCAGGGAAGCCGTTTCCAAGATCCGTGAGATCACATTGAAATATAACGGTTTCTACATCATGGAAACGCTCGATCACATGTATGTGGACTCTCTGACTTCTTCTTCTTTTTCTGCCTTCCTGAACGGCTGGGGAAAGGTCCTGGAAGGCTTCAGGGAAGAAAGGGATAAGGATACGGACTACATGATCGCCATGATCGGATTCTTCGACAAGGAGATGCTGCATAAAGCGGCGAAAGAACTCAGCCCTTATGTCGACATCTTCGATCACAAACAGTTTTCATCCTGCGATGTCAATGTCAAAGGCGTCAACAAGTCGACCGGCGTAAAAAAGATCATCGAATACCTCGGGATCCCCTTGGAAGATACCTACTGTTTCGGGGACGGTATCAACGATCTGGAGATGCTGGAGTGCGTCGGTCATCCGGTCATCATGGCCAATTGCGTCGATGATTTGAAAGGCAGGGGATTCGAGCAGACCGATGATGTCTTAGAGGATGGCTTTTACAATTATTTGCTTGCCAACAAGTTGATTAAAGCAATGTGATTTTGCTAAAATGATATGGAGTTAAAGGAGTAAAAATATGGGATTTGGTGATAAATTAAAAGAGTTTATTGCGCCTGAAGAAGATGATGAAGAACAGCTTGAGCTGTCCAAAGAAGAAGCAGAAGCCGTCTCTCCTTATGAGAAGAGCACTTTATCGGGTTCTTCCAACATCACCGCAAATACCAACATCGTATTATTTGAACCGAGAAACTTCGACGAAGCCGAAGAGATCGGTCATCATATCAAGTCCAAGAGAGCATGCTGTGTCAACTTGCACAGAATGCCTTCCGAATACCGCCAGAGGATCATCGACTTCCTCTCCGGCGTCGTCTATGGCGTAGACGGTTCGATCAAGAAGGTCGGCGAAAACGTCATCTTATGTTCACCGAAGAACTTACAGGTCGGCGGTGACATCAATTTAAATTCCGACGAAGATTAAGCTAGGATTAAGACATGTCCGTATGCTGTGACAGTTCAGAGAGCCGGCGTCTGGTGCAAGCCGGTCTGTGCACATGCGGGAATCACTTATGAGCTCCGGCAACAAAATTGCCGGCGTTGCTCGCGTTAAGAGTTCAAGAAACAAATGAAGGTGGTACCTCGCTGTTACAGCGACCTTTGGTAGCACCTTTTTATTTTAAAGAGGAGAATAAGATGGATTACAAAGACACACTGCACATGCCTAAGACCGACTTTGAGATGCGCGGCAATCTTCCTAAGAAAGAGCCGGATATCTTAAAGAGGTGGGAAGAAGAGGATCATTATCATAAGATCCTGGCCAAGAACGAAGGAAAGACACCGTTCGTGCTTCACGACGGTCCGCCATATGCCAACGGTAACCTGCATGCCGGTACGGCGATGAACCGTATAATCAAGGATATCATCGTCCGTTCCAAGGCCATGGAAGGCTACTACACGCCTTTCTTCCCGGGCTGGGATACACACGGTCTGCCGATCGAAAACGCCGTACAGAAGCTCGGTGTCAACCGTAAGGAAGTTTCTGCCAAGGAGTTCAGAGAGAAGTGTGAAGAATATGCCCACAAGCAGATCGCACAGCAGATGGAAACGGAGAAGCGCCTGGGACAGGTCGCCGATTACGAACATCCTTACATCACGCTGAAGAAGGAATTCGAAGGAAGACAGATCCGTGCTTTTGCCAAGATGGCACTTGACGGCATGATCTTCCAGGGCTTGAAGCCGATCTACTGGTCACCTTACCAGGAGACGGCGATCGCCGATTCCGAGATCGTTTATTTCGACCGCAAGGACCCGACGATCTTCGTCACCTTCGATGTCAAAGACGGCAAGGGCGTATTGGATGATGATGCCAAGTTCGTCATCTGGACGACGACACCTTGGACCCTTCCGGCAAACGTCGCCATCACTCTGCATCCGGATCTCACATATGCATTGGTGAGGACGGAAAAAGGCAAGATGGTCATGCTGGAAAACCTGGTCGATTCACTGATGGAAAAATTCTGCCTTGAGCAGCATGAAGTCTTGAAGACATTTAAGGGCAGAGAACTCGAAGGCCTGGTATGCAAGCATGTCTTATATCCGGAAGAAAGAGAATCTGTGATCTGTCTGGCAGACTATGTTACCGATGAAGATGGTACGGGCTGTGTCCATACGGCCGGCGGCCATGGTCTCGATGACTTCTACACGACGCAAAGATACGGTCTTCCTACCGTCTGTCCGGTCGATGAAAAGGGCTGCATGACGGCGGAAGCAGGGGAATGGCTGCAGGGACAGTTCGTCTTTGATGCCAACAAGACCATCACCCAGAAACTCGATGAGGAAGGCCATCTTCTCAAACTCGAATGGGTGACCCACTCCTATCCGCATGACGACAGACTCAAAAAGCCGGTCATCTTCCGTGCCACGACACAGTGGTTCGCTTCGATCGAAAAGATCAAGCCGCAGCTTCTGGAAGCGATCAGATCCGTCAAGTGGATCAACTCGTTCGGCGAACTGCGTCTGACCAACATGGTCAAGGACAGAAAAGACTGGTGTATCTCCCGTCAGAGACTCTGGGGCGTTCCGATCCCTATCATCTATAACGAAGATAAGTCTCCGATCATCGAGGCGGAAGTCTTTGAACATATCGCAAAATTATTTGACGAACACGGATCCAACATCTGGTTCGAGTCCGAGGCAAAAGACCTTCTTCCGGAAGGTTACACCAATCCGGCTTCGCCAAACGGCAGGTTCACCAAAGAGACTGATATCATGGATGTCTGGTTCGATTCCGGTTCTTCCTGGAGCGAACTCATCGCCAGAGGCTATTCCTATCCATGTGACATCTACTTTGAAGGTTCCGACCAGTACCGCGGATGGTTCAACTCTTCCCTGATCGTTTCCGTTGCCAACAACGGCGTTGCGCCATACAAGTCTGTCCTTTCTCACGGTTATGTCTGTGACTCCAAGGGCGAAGCGATGCACAAGTCCGTCGGCAATGTCGTCAATCCGCTTGACATCATCAAGCAGTACGGCGCCGACATCCTGAGACTCTGGGCGGCATCCGAAGACTTCAAGGCCGACATGAGGATCGGTGATTCCAACCTGAAACAGGTCTCCGATCAGTATCGCAAGATCAGAAATACCTTCCGTTTCATGCTGGGCAACATCAATCCGGAAGATTTCACAGCGGACAAGAAGGTCCCATATGAAGAGCTTGAAGCGGTCGACAAGTACATGATGATCGCTCTCAATGATATGGCACAGAAAGTCGAAACGGCATATGACAACTATGAATATGTCATGGCGACTTCCACGATGACCAACTTCATGACCAATGAACTTTCCAGCTACTACTGCGATTTCGCAAAGGACATCTTATATTGCGATAAGCTCGATTCACCAAGAAGAAGGAAGGTACAGACCGTTCTTTACACGGCAGTCGATTATCTGGTCAGACTCTGGTCACCGATCCTTGTCTATACGTGTGATGAAGTCTGGAAGTATTTCGGAAACAGCGAGGCATCCAGTGTTCATTATGTACACTTCCCATCTGTTGAGAAGTTTGAAGGCGAAGATATCATCCGTAACAATTTCGCAAGACTGCATGCGATCAGAACGGATATCTTCAAGGCAAGAGAAGAAGCGATCAACGAAAAGGTCATCGAAAAGCCGATGCAGGCGCATGTCCTGTTACATGTAAGCGAGGAAGATGAAAAGCTGCTTCGCGATGCGTTCGGCGATAAGATCAACCAGTGGCTGATCGTTGCGAAAGTCTCCTTCGTACAGGAAGAACTTACGAAATATGACAACAGCGAAGTGAAGATCGAGATGGCCAAGGGTCATGTCTGTCCGCGCTGCTGGAACATCGTCGAAGAGGAAAACGAAGACGGCCTTTGTGACAGATGTGCCGATGCACTGAAATAACAAGAAGATAAGGATCCCTTACGGGGATCCTTTTTTCCGGATATAATAGTTGTATGATCAAAGTAACATTAAAAAGAAATGAAGGAAGAACGGTCTCCGCGGGAGGTTTGTGGATCTTCGACAACGAGATCGATCAGATCGACGGAGCATATGAAAACGGCGATATCGTCAAGGTCGTTTCCTATAAAGATGATTTCATCGGCTACGGATACATCAATGATCATTCCAAGATCATGATCCGCATCCTTTCAAGAAGGAAAGATGATGTCATCGACGAAGCGTTTTTCTATGAACGTTTCAAAGATGCCTGGAATTACAGAAAAGCGGTCGTCGACACCAATTGCTGCCGTATCGTATTTTCCGATTCCGACAGACTGCCGGGTCTGATCGTAGATAAATTCAATGACGTTCTGGTCTTTGAGATCGACACCTTGGGCATGGATGTAAGAAAAGACCTCCTTGTAAGGATGATGAAAAAAGTCCTGGCGGAGGATGGCGTTTCCATTTCAGGAGTGTATGAGAGAAGTGATGCCAGAGTAAGGACCCTGGAGGGACTTGAACGGATCAAAGGTTTCCTGTCGAAAGAGTTCCCGACAACGATCGAAGTGGATGAAAACGGCGTGAAGCTGAAGGTGAACATCGCCGAAGGGCAGAAGACCGGCTACTTCCTGGATCAGAAATACAATCATCTTGCCATAAGGAAGATCTGCGAAGGCAAGGAAGTGCTTGACTGCTGCACCCATACGGGCGGTTTTGCCTTAAGTGCTGCCAAGGTGGCAAAAAGCGTCATAGGCATCGATGCATCGCAGCTTGCGATCGATCAGGCGGAAGAAAACAGCCGACTCAACGGTTTTGAAAATACGCAGTTTCTTGTCGCGGATGTTTTTGATTATCTGATCGATATGGAGAAACAGAAGAAGCGATTTGACGTCATCGTGCTGGATCCGCCGGCTTTCACCAAGTCCAGGAATTCGGTGAAGAATGCCTCAAAAGGCTACAAAGAGATCAATTATCGGGCGATGAAGCTTTTACGGCCGGGCGGCTTTCTGGTCACCTGTTCCTGCAGTGAATATATGCCGCGGGATCTGTTCATGAAGATCATCCTTTCGGCAGCCAACGACTCGCATAAGCGGCTCAGGCTCGTCGAGAACCGCGCACAGGCGCCTGACCATCCGATCATGCTGGGAAGCAACGTCTCCGATTATCTGAAGTGTGTGATCGTACAGGTAAATGACAGATAAAGAAAAAAGATGGGGAACCATCTTTTTTAAGCTAATCTGACCTCTTTGATGCCTTCGACTTCGTCCAGGAGCAATGCTTCGACGCCTTCTTTCAAGGTGTAATCCAAAGCCATGCATCCGACGCAGGCACCGTGTACACTGACGTAGACGATGTCATCTTCCAGTTTGACGAACTGGACATCGCCGCCGTCGTTTTGAATGTATGGTCTGACCTTTTCGATCGTCTTTTCGATCTGTCTGATCTTTTCTTCTCTATCCATATAAATCATCTCCATAAAAAATATAACACTATACTTACCAGAATTCCAAGGAAAACGCCTGCGACCAGTTCGAGCTTGGTGTGACCGAGAACTTCCTTGAATTTCTCATCGTAGATCGGGTCTTTCATCTCGATGATGTACTGAAGATCCTCGACCAGCTGCTTGGTCAACGAGATGTTTCTGCCGGAATAATAACGCACATTCACGGCATCGAAGAGCACGACGACCATGATCGCAAAGGCGATCGCAAAATAGCTGGAGTCAAAGCCGTCCTTGAGTCCGATGGACAGACAAAGGGCGACAAGACCGGCTGAATGGGAGCTCGGATAACCGCCGGAGGCGATCAGATACTGCAAACGAAAATCTCCTGTCTTTATCAGCATGATAAAGGGCTTTACACCCTGTGCGATGCACACGGCGATCAGAAAGGAGACTAACGGGTAGTAATTCTTTAACATACCTGAATATTATATCATGTTATAATGGTTCAGGTATGAGCTGTATCAACGATTACAAAGTAGGAATGACCGTCTATGGAAAGATCACCGGCATCAAGCCGTACGGCGCTTTCGTCAAGTTTGATGACGGTGTGACCGGCCTGATCCACATCTCGGAGATCTCCAACGGTTTTGTCAGAAACATCGACAATTTCGTGCAGGTGGATGAATATGTGATGGTCAAAGTCATTGATATCGACCGCGAACACAAACAGCTTCGTCTGTCCTTCAAGGCTCTTTCGCAGAACACCAGGCGATATACCAAGCGCGTCAAGTTTCAGGGAATGCCGGAGGCTGTCAAGGGTTTCGGAACGATACGCGATCACATGAACGAATGGATACAGAAGGAGAATGAGAGATCGAAATGATCTCTTTTTTGATGATTTATTGAAATTTTTTAGGTATCGGCCTTCTTTTTTACGAATAATGGGTAGGAGGTTATCCAGATGATAAAAAAGATCCTGCTGATACTCATCGATCTGCTTTGTGTTTTCGTATGCCTGTTTTTCTCGATCAGTGCCTATGTGAGGTATCGCGAAGATTACATCAGGATCCCGATCGCTTCCCATCAGCTGTATCAGCGCACACAGATCAAAGAGGAAGATCTGATCATGACCGATGTGCCAAGAGCCTATCTGAGTGAAGATGTCTGCACGGATAAAAAGGAGATCCTGGGAAAATACGTGAAACTCTCATATTCGCTTGCGAAGGGTTCTTTGATCTACAAAGGCGCTTTGGAAGAGGGCATGCGTGACCTTTCACTGACGCTTTTGAAGGAAGGCGAGGTGAGCTATGATCTGTATGCTTCGGAGGTAAAGGTCAATACCGGCATCCTGTCACCGAATCTGAGCGTCGATGTCTATCTGAACATCAAGACGAATGACAAGACATTGTCCGATCTTCTGCTTTCCCATTGCCGGGTGGTCGGCTTGTATGACATGCAGGGAAGGCCCATCAGGGAGTATCAGACCGATCAGCGGATCATGATCGTTTCGATCGCCGTAGAAAAGTCACATGTCGCCATATTGAACAAGGCGCTGATGGCGGGAAGTCTTTCGGTCTTTGCGGGCGAAGAAAGCTATGATTCCGAAAAGCGTGCGAAACTCAACGAAGAAGCCGAGGTGCTCATGTATCTGCAATGATGGTATGATGGTATCGTGAAAAAAGCGATAAAAGCCATCATCTTACTCTTTTGGATGGCGTTGATCTTCTATATGTCGGCACAGCCGCAGCTGGAATCCGAGGCAACGTCCAATCTGGCAACAGAGTTTCTTTATAAGATCTACAGTTTTCTGTTTCCCGGCGGTATCCCTTTGTCGGATTTCTTTGCCCGGTATGGACAATTCATCCGCAAGATGGCGCATTTTACGGAATTCATGCTGCTGGGCATACTGATCCGGACAAATTACCTGGAATATCGAAAAGACAGGACGTTCCTGTTTCCGCTTCTTCTGGCAATCGCTTATGCGGTAAGCGATGAGATCCATCAGCTGTTCGTTGCGGGGCGTTACTGTTCCATCAAGGATATGCTGATCGATTCTTCCGGCGCATTCTTAGGGATCTCGATCTGTCATCTGGTCGAAAAAGGATGGAAAAGAAAAGAAGATGTCTGATCCTGTTACTTTTACTTTGCGGCTGTTCCAGGCAAAGAAGTGCTGCCTGCAGCAGCTATGACGGAAACGATTCCTTAAATCTATATCTCAAAGGGGAAAACGATCTTCTTCAGACGATCGAAGTCGAAGAAGTTTTTGTCTTACCCAAAACTGTCCTGGCAGATGAAACGTTCTATAAAGACCTCGTATCTCAGTTTGACCGATGCAGCTATCTGGAAGATGACAAGCTGATACGCCGATATGGACTGGTGATCGATGATGCGTATTCCTTCTCAAGGACGATCGAAGCCCTCAAGGCAGGGAGGTTCACCTGTGAAGAGTGATCTCATGCCAAGAGAAAAGGCTCTGGAATACGGGATCGCTTCTTTGAGCGAGACCGAACTTCTCGCACTGATCATCAAAAGCGCATATAAAAACAAGAACGTTTTCGACCTGGCCAGGGATGTCATCGATCTGGCCAACGGCTTTGAGAATCTGCTGAGCCTGAATTATGAAGAACTGATCATGGTCAAAGGCATCAAAAAGGCCAAGGCTTTGGAGATCATGGCGATCTTAGAGATCGCAAAGCGTCTCAGCAGGATCGATCACGTCTCGGAAGCGGAGCTTTCTTCGCCGGCAAAGGTCGTCGAATGGCTGCGTTTCAATCTGGGATTCTGTTGCCAGGAACAGTTCTTCGTCATCTATCTCAACGGCCGCAACGGCATCATCCGCTCGGAGGTCATGTATAAAGGCAATAAGAATATGGCAACGGTGGGAGTGGACGAGATACTGCGCAAAGCGATCCTGATGAAAGCTTCGGGGATCCTGGTCGCTCACAATCACCCGAGCGGCAACGTAAAACCTTCCCATGCGGATATCGAACTGACGCAAAGACTGTCTCAGGCATGTCAGCTGGTATCGATCCCTTTGGTGGATCATATCATCGTTTCCAAAAGCGGCTATTTTAGTTTTAAGAATCATAGTATGTTAGAATAAGGTTGTGAAAAAGATCATAGTGTTTTTTATTTGTATCATGTTGAGCGGCTGTGTAAGTCAGAACGATCTGACGAAGAGACTGGATGCAATCTTTTCTGAGGAAATGAACGCAGAAACGATACGCCGCAACAACTATTCCCAATATATCGACTATTATCTGCCAAGCGGTACCGGAGAACTGGAAGGCGATATGCTCAGCAGCCGTTTCAGCTACAATGAATCGAGCTTCGTCATGGATATCAACATCTCCGGCATCATCAATGAACGATATTACTCCGATCAGACCATGAAGGATGAGGGATTCTTCGATCCTTCGAAACTCGTCTATGAGCGGATCAGCAGCTACCTGGATGTCGATGAGAAAGAACACCCGTATTCCTACCGTGTCTATTCGTACGGAAACAGATATCTTTCCTATTTCCAGTCAAAGGATCTGCTGTTCTACGGCTATGCCTCATTGTCGGACATCGCCGATATGACTTCACGCATCCTGCTGATGGCAAAAAGTGCGGCGGTCAGAGAAAATGATGTGATCAGCGCATATTCCTCAAAGACGGAAGTGGACTACGAAAAGAAACAGGTGAACCTGTTTGAAACGATCATGCCTGTCAACGGAAATGTCAATGACTTCATGGTCGATAAAGAAGAAGCCGGTGCTTCACAATAGCGCATCTGCGAGTACTTAAAATGTTGTAGAATGAAAAAAAGAAGAGGTGGGAAATGAAGAGCGATATAAAGAAGAAATTTATTGATATCCTGTTTGAGCCGGAAGAAGACGACGAAGAAGAAGTCTATGTCAGACCCAAAGCGGAACCAAAGCCCGTCAAAAAGCAGGAAAAGACCGTAAAGGCTGCGGATATCTTATATCGTAAACCGGAACGGTCCGCTTTCATCGACCTGGATGACAAGAAGAAAAAGAAAGAGGAAAAGAAGGAACCGGAAAATGTCTACGGTGATTATGAATTCTCTTCGCAGATCTCACCGATCTTTGGCGTGATCAAAGAAAACAAACCGGAGATCAAAAAGAGCTCCGCTTCCGTCAACGAATCGCTGACCAGCAGACCGGACTCATCCCATCTGGAGATCATCACTTCACCGATCTACGGTTACGGCAGCAGGGAAGAATACGAAAAAGATCATCCGGATCTTTTTGCGGGTCTGGTCGATACCGACGAGGAAGAACTGCATCGGCTGCTCGATGAGGATTACGGCTACGATGATCACACATATGATGACATCGATGATAAGGATGAACAGGAGATCAATCTGTTCAATTCCTACGAGGAAGAATAATGTATTATTTTATCGGTATCAAAGGAACGGGAATGGCGTCTCTGGCAGCGATGCTGTATGACTTGGGAAACGAAGTCTGCGGATCTGACCTGTCGAAGCACTTTTTCACGGAAGATGAACTTGTAAAAAGGGGGATCAGGATCCTTCCTTTTGATGAAAATAACATAAAGCCGGAATATACGGTCATCATCGGCAATGCCTTCCTGGAAGATTTTCCGGAAGTCGTGGCGGCAAGAAAGCTCTGCAAGTGCTATCGCTATCATGAATTCTTAGGCGAACTGATGAAAGACTACAAGACGGTTTCGATCTGCGGTTCCCATGGCAAGACCACGACGACCACGATCACCAAGACCGTTTTCTCCAGATTCAAAAAGACCGGCTATCTGATCGGCGATGGGGAAGGGTATCTGAGCAAAGACAGCGAATATCTTTGCGTGGAGTCTGATGAATTCCGCAGGCATTTTGCGGCATATCATCCGGAATATGCGATCATCACCAATATCGAGATCGACCATGTCGACTACTTTAAAGACGAACAGGATTATTTCAATGCCTATCAGGAATTCGTCAACAACGTCAAGGAAGTCGTTTTCTATCATGGCGATGATGAGTGGTGCCGGAAGCTTGTCTTCCCTGAAAAAGCATTCTCTTTCGGCCTGAGCGAAAACAACGACTACAGTCTGAAGGATCTTCATTTCGATACTTCCAGATCGCAGTTCGATCTGACGTATAAAGGCGAAGTGATCTCTCACTATGATGTGCCGTTTGTCGGAGATCATCTTCTGATCGACATCCTCGGTGTCCTGTCACTTTCCCACTATATGGGCTTTGACCCTGAGGGGGTGGAAGAGGCTTTGAATTCCTATGTCGGTCCGAAACGCCGTTATGTCGTGGAAGAATATAAGGATACGATCTTCGTCGATGACTATGCGCATCATCCGACGGAAGTCGGCGTGACGATCGAAGCATCGCGCAAGCGCTATCCGGATCGGAAGATCATCGCCATATTCAAACCGCACCGCGCTTCCAGGGTCCTGTACTTCGCCAAACAGTTCAAGGAAGCACTGGAAAAGGCGGATGAGATCTATCTGCTCGACTTCACTTCGATCGATGACAAGCAAGACGGAACGGATATCGACATCACCTATCTTGCGCAGATGATCCCGGGCTCCCACGTACTTCCGGAGAACGAGGAAGGGGCGAAGATGCTGGCGGAATATAAGGGCGAATGTCTCGTATTCATGTCCAGCAAAGACATTTACAATATCGCGGAAATGGTCAAGGAACTCTTATGAGTTCCTTTTTGCTGTAAAGGCATACAGGCGATTGAAAAATTTTTCATAATGGATTAGAATACTTTATAAGGAAGGTATATTCTATGGACGCTTTTATCATTGCATTCTCAAATCTGTGTAAGGACCTGCTGCCGATCTTAGGCGCGGTCTGTTTGGTCTGCATCATCATATTGCTTATAAAACTGATCAAAGTCATGTCGAGCGTCGACTCGACATTGCTCAAAACGCATGGCACGATCGACCTGGTCGACCGTTCCATCGAGAAAGTTCAGGCACCTCTGGACACGGTCGCCAAAGTATCATGCACTGTTGACAGGGCACATGATGCGACTGTGGAAGCTGTGAATCAGGCAAAGGATTTCGTCGTCAAGAATGCCGGCGATATCAAGGAAAGAGTGATCGCTTTCGTCAAAGAAGAAGAGAAGAAAGACGAGCTCAAGGAACCGAGTCCCGAAGACATCATAGGAGGCAGGTAATGGAAGAGAAATATATTGAGGAATCCGTCAAAGAACTGATCGAGGATCTCAAAGAAAAAGTCGATGCGCTGACACAGAATGCGCAGGATGATGATGAAAGTATCGCTGAAAAAGCGCAAGCCATCAAAAATAAAGCCGTCAGAGTGTTCAATGACGCATCTGAAAAACTGAAAGGGATGATGGCAGATACGGTCAATGATGAGGAAGTATCCAAAGTCATCGAGACCGTCAAGGCAAGATCGAAAGATCTCTATGAGAATGCCTTGGATAAGATCTCTGCCCTGAAGGCGGAAAAGGCAGCTCAGCAAGAGCCTGCTAAGCCGAAGGAAGAGACTGATGAAAGCAAAGATATCCTTGCCGAGGCGAAAAACGGGATCGATCAGATCATCTCGAATGTCGGCGAAGAGATCAATAATTTTGTAAACAGAGAAGATGTCAAGACCGCTGTCGAAAAGACCAAGGAAGGTGTTGTCGACGCCGCTGAAAAAGCACTTGAGATCCTGAAAGGGTGGCTGGCACCGGAAAGAGAAGATAAATGAAAAAAGTCACGATCTATGAAGTAGCAAAAGAATCCAACGTATCATTAGCGACTGTCTCCCGCGTCATCAACGGTTCTACCGTCGTCAAGGAAGACACCAGAAGAAGAGTCGAAGAAGCGATCAACAAACTCGGATACAGGCCCAATGCCATCGCGCAGGGTCTGGCTTTGTCACGTACGACGACTGTCGGCCTGATCATTCCGTCCACTTCGATCTCCTTCTCAGGAAGAGTCATCAACGGCCTTTGCGATGTCGCGAAGATCTATGATTATTCCGTCTATCTGCATACCATCACGGAAGGCGTAACGGATATCAAGGAGATCATCGACGATGTCATCAAGGCAAGAGTCGACGGCGTCATCATCTATGCCGATAAGGATCTTGATGATTCGCTCAAACTTCTGGAAGAATACAATATCCCGATGGTCGTGATGTGCTCGCAGGTCTCTGCCGAGAACATCTGTTCTGTCTATGTCGATTATAAGAAAGCCGTATGCGAGCTTTGCGATTCTTATCTTGAAAAAGGCATCGAAGATATCGCGATCTTACAGGATCACAGAAACGACGTCGTTTCCCAGCTGATGAGATCGGGAGCTGAAGAAGCTTTCAAGAAACACGGCAAGGAATATAACGGCTATATCGAAGTATCCAAAGACAACCGTTCGACATACAAGTTCCTGAAGTCTTATTTCAAGACACACAGACATCAGGTCTTCGTGGCGAACCGTGATTCGCAAGCCATGGCTGCACTCAATGCATCCCAGGGCTGCGGCATCTCCGTCCCGGATGATATGGAACTTGTCTGTATGAATGAAAGCAAGTATACTTCTTCTGTAAGACCGGAGATCTCTTCGTTCGTCGTCCCGGCTTATGATCTCGGTGCGATCTCCATGAGACTGATGACCAAGATGCTGAAAGACGAACAGGTAGAAGAGAAGGAGAAACATCTCAATGCGCTGTTCTCTCCGAAACAAACGACAAAGGAATAGAATATTATGGGAATTTATGAAGATTTAGTATGGCGCGGACTCATCAAAGATGAGTCTTCTCCTGAGATCAAAGACCTTTTGAACAAAGGCGGTCTCACTTTTTATATCGGTACGGATCCGACCGGTGATTCGCTTCACATCGGTCACTTCTCATCCTTTCTGATCTCCAAGAGACTTAAGGATGCCGGCCACAACCCGATCCTTCTGGTCGGAGGCGGAACAGGCCTGATCGGTGACCCGAAACCGGATGCCGAACGTCCGATGATCACGGTCGAAGAAGTCAATCACAACTTCGAATGTCTGAAGAAGCAGGCACAGGATGTCTTTGGCTTTGAAGTCGTCAACAACTATGACTGGCTCAAGGATTTCAGCTATATCGAATGGCTTAGAGACGTCGGCAAGTATTTCAACGTCGGCTATATGCTGAACAAGGATATCGTCAGAAGAAGACTTGACGAAGGCATCACCTATACCGAATTCTCCTACATGACGATGCAGGCCTACGACTTCCTTCATCTGTACCAGACCCGCAACTGCGTGATGCAGGTAGCCGGTCAGGACCAGTGGGGCAACATCACCGCCGGTATCGAGCTCATCCGTAAAAAGCTGGGCAAAGAGGCCTATGGTTTCACGATGCCGCTTCTCACCAAGTCCGACGGACAGAAATTCGGCAAGACCAACGGCAAGGCCATCTGGCTGGATATCAACAAGACTTCGGCGTACGAGATGTACCAGTTTTTCGTCAACTCCGAAGACAGCAAGGTCATCGATTACCTCAAGTTCCTCACGTTCCTTTCAAGAGAAGAGATCGAAGCTCTGGAAGTTTCCAACAACGAACATCCGGAACTGCGTGAAGCGCACAAGGCTCTGGCAAGGGAGGTCATCACGTTCTTGCATGGCAGAGAAGCTTACGATTCCGCCGTCAAGATCGCCGAGACTTTCTTCAAGGGGAATCTGAAGGATCTCACATACGAAGAACTCAAGCAGGGCACAGCTGATCTTGAACGCACGCATGTCGAAAACGGACTGCCTTTGATCAATGCCCTGGTGCAGATCGGTGCCTGCAAGTCCAACCGTGAAGCAAGAGACCTCATCAAGGGATCTTCGATCTCTGTCAACGGAGAGAAAGTCACGGATATCTCTTATACTCTCAATGCTGAAGACGCATTCAATAAGGAACTCACCATCATCAAGAAAGGCAAGAAGTTCTATTACGCCATCGAATTCTAAGATGAAGAAACTATTGATCGTTCTGTGTCTGTTATTGTGCCTGTGCGGCTGTGAAGAAGACGGCAAGCAGATGGCCAATCCGGATGACAGATATCTGTATATTATCGAAATGATCAACGAGCACGAGAATTTCCAGGAAGTCTCGAATTATTTTGATATTGGTACGGAGATGGCAAAGATCGAAAACGGCTATCGGTATTACATCACTGTTGATAATCCGCGCATCGCCATGTATGATATCGAGATCCTGGCGATCGAGAAGAACGTTGATTACCGCAACAACATGGCGGCCAATGTCGGCATCTTCGAAGACAAGGAATACAACATGGTGCCCAACCAGGCCAACAGTTCGAAAGGCTTTTTCAAAGGGGTCGTCGTTTCCGGCATCTCCAAAGAGCCTTCCACGACACTGTATGTTTTCGTGCAGTTCAAGAATGCGGATTATTCGATCGTCCGTTCCGAATATTTCAAGCTCGATGTGAGCTATGAGGAAGAATGATGAATAAAGAAAAGATGAAACAATCTTTACTGATCGGAGCTTTAACGAGCTCCTTTGGTATTTTTGTGTCCAAATTGCTTGGACTGCTGTATTATTCTCCTCTTTCCGCGATCGCCGGCGAATCGAACATGGCTTTCTATTCGATCGTATATACCTATTACGACCTTCTCTTGCAGATATCGCAGGCAGGTATCCCGTTTGCGATCGCCGCACTGGTCGCAAAATACTATTCCAGGAATGATTTCCGTTCCGTTCTTCTGGTAAAGAAGATGGGAACATCGATCGTTCTCGGTCTTTCGCTTTTTACCGGCATCTTCCTTCTTCTGGCGGCAGAACCTATCGCCAGGCAATCGCTTGGTGTTTCGGCGCCTGCGGAAGATGTGAACAATCTCAAGATCATGTTTGCGATACTGACTGTCGCAGTCATACTCGTACCTCTTTTAAGTTCCTTCCGCGGCTACATCCAAGGTCTCAAGCGTTTGGACCTCTATGCCTCTTCGCAGGTCCTGGAACAGTTCGTCAGAGTCTTTTCGATCCTCATATTCGGCTATCTGTTTGTCGTGATACTGCATTTCAAGAACATCTGGGCGATCTTCATCGCCATCGCTGCCGCATCGCTCGGTGCTCTGGCCGCACTGTTCTATACCAAGATACTGGGAAGGCAGGATGAAAGAAGTGTCGTCCTTCTGGCAAAGAAACAGAAGGAAGGGCCTCTGATGAATGAAAAAGAGATCGTCAAAGAGATCCTGCTGCTGGGAGTTCCTTATGTGATCATCTCGTTTCTGGGAACGGCCGGGCCTTTGGTCAATACGACGTTCTTCCTGGATTACATGACCAAGGTCAACGGTCCGGAAGTCTATGAATCGGCAAAGCTTTCCGCCGGTATCTTACAGGCGAATATCGCCAAGATCTCCAATATCCCATCCGTTCTGGCACTGGGCTTCGGGTCGGGCATGGTGCCGTATCTCAGTGAATCCCTCGAGGCAAGAGACAATAAAAAGATCACGAAACAGATCAACCAGATCCTGGATACGGTGATCTTCATCCTGGTGCCGATGATGATGATCTTCATCTTCTTTGCCAGAGATATCTATTTCATCATGTACGGCAACCGCAATCTCGATCTTGGCGCATCCTTGTTTGCGGTATCGAACATTCAGATCTTCTTGGGAACGATCGCACCGATCTTCTCGTCGATGATGATGTCGCTGAAATTAAGAAAAGAGGCGATCATCACTCTGATCGTCTCCTTTATCGCCAAACTTGTCACGTTCTTTCCGATGGTCGCACTTTTCGGCGCCTACGGAATGATCTATTCTTCGGGGATCTATTATCTGATACAGATCGTCCTGTATTTCCTGGCTCTGCGCAAGAACTTCGGCATCAACGTCAGAGGTTCGACGCGCCGTTTCATCAAAACGACGGTCGCTTCTCTGGTGATGGTCCTTCCGGCTTTCCTTATCCATCAGCTGATCCCGTTCGATTATACCAGCAGGATCATCGATATCCTCATCATGGGCGTGCTCGGTCTGATCATGCTGGGGATCTACTACTATATCACCGTGAAGATGCATCTGCCGCAGAAAGTCTTCGGCATCAAAGACATCTCGATCAGGAAACTACTGGCCCGCCTTCGCGCGTAGATAGCTGATCACTTCTTCGATCAGTTTGGGCGGAGTCGAGGCTCCTGCCGTCACATATACGTGCCCGGCATCTTTGACATCTTCAAGATCGATATCATTATAGTCCTGTATCAGCAGGACTTTTTTTATGCCGTGCTTCTTGCCGATATCGACGAGTTTTGCGGTGTTGTTGGATTTGACGTCGCCGACCACATACAGGACATCGCAATCCTGAAGATTTGCGATCGCCATCTGTCTTGAGGAAGTGGCGTTGCAGATCTCTTCTTCGATGATGACCTGCGGATATTTTTCCTGAACTTCTTTGAAAAGTCCCTGCAGTTCCAGATAGGACATCGTCGTCTGGTTGGTGAGAAAGATCCTGTCATTGTCGATATGAAGTTCTTTCAGCATCTCGCTGTTGCAGACCAGGTGGATCTTCTCGCTGATCGAAAGAACGGCTTCCGCTTCGGGATGATTCTTCTTGCCGAAGTAGATGACGTCATATCCCTGTTTCAGATACTGACGGATGATGTTCTGTGTCTTGAGTACATCGACGCAGGAGGCATCGACATAACGCAAACCTTTTGAAACAGCCTTGTCTTTGATGGCGTCGGATATGCCGTGCGCCGTAAAGATCACGATGCCTTCATCGATCTGATCGAGAAGCTCGGACTTGCTTGTGAAAGTATCATCGAGGGTGATGATGCCAAGGTCAGAAAGCTCCTTGGTCACGAAAGAATTGTGCACCAGCATGCCCAAGACATAAACGGGAGTATCCGGATTGTCTTCCTTGGTCTTTTTAGCCAGACGGATGGCGTTGACGACGCCTTTGCAATAGCCGCTGGGAACGACTTTTTTAATTTCCATGACTTCATTATACAGTATGCTAAAATATATGCGTATGAACTCAAAACTCAAAGAAACGACCAGAAGATTTATTGAATTGAACGGTTTTGAAGAGCTCACGAAAGTGCAGGAGGAAGTTTTGAAATACACTTCTTCCAGCAGAGATGTGATCGCTTTGTCAAAGACCGGAACGGGAAAAACGCATGCCTATCTGATACCGGTCATGGAAATGATCAATCCTGTTTCCGATAAGACACAGGTCCTCATCTCTTTGCCGACCAGAGAGCTGGCGTATCAGGTCTACCAGAACTGCCTTGTGATGAAGGAAGTCTATCCTGACTTGCGCATCCAGCTGCTTGCCGGAGGTACGGATAAGAAAAAATCGATCTCCAAGATGGAGAACACGCCGCATATCGTCATCGGTACGCCGGGCAGGATCAAAGACCTGTTCGTGTCCAACGCCTTACGCGTCGACTTCGTACAGATGTTCATCATCGATGAAGCGGATATGACTTTGGAATTCGGATTCCTGGAAGACATCGATGTCGTCTTTTCACACATGGTGAAAGATCCGCAGGTTTTATGTTTCTCGGCAACTTTCCCGGAAGAACTCAATGTCTTTGTCAGAAAGTATCTGAACAATCCCAAGACCGTCAGAGTCGAAGACAAGAAGAGGGATCCGCGCATCAATCATGTCCTTGTCAACTGCAAGCACAAGGAATATAAGGAAGTGGTCTATGACATCCTTCCCGGTTTCAAGCCATATGTCTGTCTGATCTTCGCAAATTCCAAAGATGAGGCGGATGAGACCTATGCCTATCTGAGTGAGAAAGGAGTCAAGGTACTGCTCTTGCACGGCGGACTTGATTCCAGGAGCCGGCAGAAGGCCATCAAGGATCTGCAGGCAAAGAAGTATTCCTACGTCGTGGCTTCCGATGTCGCATCAAGAGGCATCGATATCGATGGTATCTCCCATGTCATATCCATGGGTCTTCCGAAACAGCTGCAGTTCTACATGCACAGAGCCGGCAGGACCGGACGGAACGAGAAAGACGGCACCTGTTATCTTCTTTACAAGGAATCCGATCTTGAAGCGATCAAGACGCTGAACAAGAAGGGTATCAACTTCCTGGCGAAGGAATACAAGCGCGGCAGCTGGAAGGAAGCCAACAATCCGACGGCGAAGAAGCAGATCAAGGCGGACGACGAGGAAAAGGCGATCGTCAAGTCGCTCTACCGCAAGAACGAAAAGGTAAAGCCGAACTACAAGAAAAAGAAGAACGCGCAGGTCGAAAAGATCAAGCGCAAGAAAAGAAGAGAGTTCATCCAGGCCAAGATCAAGGAAGAACGTCTCGAGAGATACAAAGAGAAGCAGAGAAACAAGGCAGATTAGCCTTGTTTCTTATTTTTTCTTATATAATAGGGGAAGTATGAACGTAAGAGCTTATATCGGAGATTCGGATTTTTATAAAAAGGTGTATCGCATCGCTTTGCCTTGCGCGCTGTCACAGCTTCTGCTGTCATGCCGCTCGATCATCTGTTCGATCATGGTCTCTTCGATCGGCATGGTCACGGCGGTAGGCAATGCCAACAATGTCATCTATCTGCATGACTACCTCCTGTGGGGACTTGAAGCAGGGGCGGCATTGTTCGGAGCACAGTTTTTCGGTGCCGGCCAGTATAAGAACATGGCAAAGACACAGGGACTGTTTCTGACGTCTTCCTTGCTGAATGCACTGTTCTGGATCTGCGTGGTATTCTTTTTTGGTGATAAATTGCTGCTGTTCTATCTCAATGATCTTGAAATACTTCCGTATTCCTGGGTGTATCTGCGTTATGTGATGATCTCTTTGATCTTCATGTGCATCACGACTTCCTTTCGAAGCATGTATCAGGCGATGCACAGAACAAGAGTCGCTTTCTGCATCTCCGGCTTTTATGTATTGCTGAACATCTTATGCAACTACCTGTTCATCTATGTCTTTCATAAAGGAGTGGCCGGAGCCGGCATGGCGGTGCTTGCCAGTGAACTCATCTGCTGCATCGCGACGATCTGTTTCGCGCTTCGTGATAAGCCGGTCTTTCTGGTCGGTGTCAGAGAGATGTTTTCTTTCCATTCCGGTTTTGTCGTACCGTTCATCGGGAAGGTGCTTCCGATCGCATTCAACGAGATGCTGTTTGGTTTCGGACAGTCTTTGTTCAACAAGGCCTACGGTATGCTGGGCGCTTCTTCGATGGAAGTCATCTATGTCAGCTCCGAGATCCTGAATCTGGCTCTGTTTGCCGTTTGGGGCTATGGTGAGGCAGTCTCGATCATCGTCGGCACGCTTCTTGGCGAAGGAAGGATAGAACAGGCGAAAGAAGAGTCCCGTTATCATCTGGGACTGTCTTTTGCGGTCGGTGCGCTGCTTTGGATATTCATGGTGGCGCTGTCACCCGTTTTCCTGGATCTGTATCACATTTCCGATCCCGTGATCTATGCGGATTGTTCCAAGATGCTGATGGTCTACGGCTTCAAGGCCTTCATGCGGGTATTCACCTATGTCATGTTCTGTACTTTGAAGGCGGGCGGAGATTCCAAGATCTACAATCTGCTTGATTCCGGCATCATGTATGCCGTAGGCATCCCGATTGCTTTTGCCGGCGTGTATTTCGGTGCCAAAAATGTGGTCTTGCTGGTATTATTATGTCAGATGGAACAGGTCGTCCGTTTTATCCTGACCTTGAAACGATATAACAGTTATAAGTGGGCAAATAATTTAACAGAGTTGGTGGACTAAAATGAAAGTTGGATTTATCTCTCTTGGCTGTGCCAAGAATCTCGTCGACAGCGAGAACATCATCGGTCTTTTTGACGACCCGTATTTTGAATATGAATATGATCTCAAGAAATGCGATGTCGTCCTGATCAATACCTGCGGTTTCATACTCAGCGCCAAAGAAGAGGCGATCGATACGATACTGGAGATCGCCGAATATAAGAAGAATAATCTCAAGAAGCTGATCGTGACGGGGTGTTTCGTGCAGCGCTATCTTGATGAATGCAAAGAAGAATTTCCGGAGGTCGATCTTTTCGTGCCGATCGGGGATTATCCGAAACTGCCGGAGCTTCTTTCGAAACTTTTCGATCATCGTTTCATCAATACGTACGGCAAAAACCGCAAGCTGGCCAACAGTTCCTATACGGCCTATCTGAAGATCTCGGATGGCTGCGACAACCGCTGTTCATACTGTGCGATCCCTCTGATACGCGGCAATTGCCGTTCCTATCCGATCGAAGACAATGTCGCAGAGGCAAGACGCCTTTTTGAAAACGGCGTGAAGGAGCTCAACGTCGTCGCACAGGATACGACCTATTACGGCCACGATCTTTACGGGCGTTTCGCTTTGAAGGATCTGATCCATGAGCTCGATAAGATCGAATTCAAATGGATCAGGATACTCTACATGTATCCCGATGAGATCGAAGAGGACCTTCTGATCGAAATGTCTCAATGCAAGAGGGTATTGCCGTACTTTGATATCCCAATACAGTATGGCAATGATGAGATATTGAAACTGATGAACCGGCGCGGGAGCGTGCAGCTGATCAAAGACAAGATCGCTCTGATACGCAAGTATTTCAAAGATGCCTACATCCGCACGACTCTGATCGTCGGTTTCCCGCATGAGACGGAAAAGACTTTCGAAGACACGCTCGATCTTGTAAGAGAGATCCGTTTTGATTCGTTAGGCGCTTTTACCTATTCACCGGAAGAGGATACCAAGTCCTATGACATGGACGGACAGGTCGAAGAAGAAGTCAAACAGGAAAGATACGAACGCCTGATGACTTTGCAGCAGCAGATCGTCAATGAAAAGAATGAAGCACGTATCGGAAAGACCTATACCGCTTTGATCGAACGCTACGAATCGCTGTTTGACCGCTATGTCGCAAGAAGCTACATGTCGGCTCCTGACGGGATCGACGGCATCATTTATGTCAGCACGGATGAACCGCTTAAGATCGGAGAATTTTATGAAATTGAGATTAGCGGATATCAAAACTATGATCTGCTTGGTATAATGAAGAAAAACGAGAGGTAATATAATGGATTATTATGTAGGAATCGATTTAGGCGGTACCAACGTCAGGATTGCCAAAGTGGACGACGAAGGAAGGATCGTCCAGGATGTCATCGCGCCTTCTCATGGATTGGAAGGACCGGAAAAGATCGAGGAAAACATTCTCGAACTGCTCAGCCAGTTTGATCTTACCGATGTCAAGTCCATCGGCCTGGCAATTCCGGGCCCGGTAGACGGCGAAAGAAACGTGATCACACAGGCGACCAATATCCCGGGCTGTGAGGGGTATCCGTTTGCCGATAATATGCAGAGAGTTACCGGTGTTCCGGTATTCCTGGACAACGATGCCAATGCCGCAGGTCTGGCAGAAGCTGTTCTCGGTGCCGGCAGAGGCTATCATGAAGTCTACTTCCTGACCCATTCGACCGGTATCGGCGGCGCTCTGGTCATCGATGGCAAGGTCATTTCCGGTCATAAGGGGTATGCCGGTGAAGTTGCCAACGTCATCGTCGATCCGGATGCCAAACAGTATCCGGTCTATTCCCACCTCAACAGAGGCGGTGTCGAATCCGTTGCGTCGGGTACGGCGATCGGTCTGATCGGCAAGGATCTGATCGGTGAAAAGGGCGATTCGGCAAGAAAAGTCTTCCTGCTGGCAGGAGAAGGCAATGAAGTGGCGATGGCGATCGTCGATAAGATGTCAAAAGATTTCGCGACCTGTCTGGCTGCGATCTCAGCGATCTGTGCACCGGATTGTTTCGTCATCGGCGGCGGCTGCTCGCATTCTTCCGCGATCTATTTCTCCAAAGTCAAAGAGTATTTCCGTTCCATGGCTCATGAAGCCATGAGAGATGTTCCGATCCTGAAGGCACAGCTGGCGGAACCGGGCGTTCTTGGTGCTGCAATGATAGGCAAATCGCATTTAGGTTAGTTTTATGAATTATGCAGATCTGAAAGCATATGTCGTTTCCGAACAGATCGACCCTCTTTTGAAAAAAGTCATCTGTGAAGACGACATTTCCAAAGAAAAACAGAGATATCTCAAGCTGCTTGACAGAGCCTATGAATTATATGGCGACGGCGATTATCATTTCATCTCTTCGCCGGGCCGTTCCGAGATCGGAGGCAATCACACCGACCATCAGCACGGTCATGTCGTTGCGGCAGGCCTCAGCATGGACAATCTGGCTGTCGTAAAATCCAATGACAAGAATACGGTCTATTACCGTGACGGCGATTTCAAGATCGCACCGGTGGACTTGAATGATCTCTCCATCAAAGAGGAAGAGATCAACACTTCGGAAGCCCTGATCCGCGGCATCGCGTATCGCCTGAGCAGCTTAGGCTATCGTTACGGCGGCTTTGATGCATTGTGCGAATCAAGGGTCCTGGTCGGTTCGGGCATTTCTTCTTCCGCATGTTTTGAAGTCATGCTGGTGGAGATATTCAATACTTTGTATAACGATGATCAGATCGACCCGATCCTGAGGGCAAAGATCGGACAGTTTGCCGAGAACACCTATTTCGGCAAACCGAGCGGATTGCTGGACCAGATGGCGATCTCGGTCGGCGGTTTTGTGACGATCGATTTCAGAAGACCGGAAGAGCCTGTCATCGAGAGTTTTGATTTCTCGTTCTCCGATCACGGATATGAGCTGATCTTGGTCAACACCAAGGGCGATCACTCCGATCTGTCGCATGAGTATGCTGCCGTTCCAAATGAGATCAAGAGCGTCGCCAGAGAACTTGGCGTCGATTACCTGGCGGATTCTTCTTTGGAAAAACTTCTCGCGAATTTCAAAGAGATCCGGGAAAAGGTCAAAAATGACCGTGCGATGTTAAGAGCCTTACATTTCTACAACGAAGATAAAAGGGCAGTCGAGGAAAGAGAAGCGATCCGCAACAACGATATCGACAAGCTCTTATATCTGATGAAAGAATCCGGCAGATCTTCCTTTGAATATCTGCAGAACGTCTATCCGGCTTCCCGCGTCAATTCGCAATCCCTGGCGATCGGTCTGGCACTTGCGGATATATATCTTGGCCAGGAAGGCGCATACAGGGTCCATGGCGGCGGCTTTGAAGGAACGATACAGCTGATCGTGCCGAGCGAAAAAGTCGAAGGCATATCCAGACTGATGTGCTCGGTATTCGGCGATGACTGCCTGCTGAAAGTACGCGTACGGCCATTCGGCACAAAGACACTGATCTAATTAAAATGTCTCCTCGGAGTAATGTCACTAACTTAATGTGACTCTATATCAGCCTTTGAAACAGGATATGAGTAAATCATACCCTGTTTTTTTATTGACCTAAGTAACGATACAGAAGAGATAAAAGATGAAAAGTACTTGACAGAAAAAGAAAAATC
>JAFRQF010000009.1 GCA_017428765.1 Erysipelotrichaceae bacterium | reverse complement strand
TCTTATTCATCTCTACTTAAATAACCTCAATATTGCAAATCTCAGAAATAATGATAATATGGGGTTGTAAAGTTAAGCAGATCACTTTCCTTTATCGAAGACAGGCTGGGGTTCGCAATTGTACCCCCAAAGGCACCAGAGGTTTTCAAAGGATCTATTTCAAGAAAATAGATCCTTTTTTCACAAAAAACTGACAATAATTTATGAAAGATTGTTAAGCAATACTTCAAATAGTTCTTTATATGACGGATAATGCGAAAGTTCTTTCATTCCTCTCCTGATCCATTCATCAGTATATCCGTAGATTGATCCGGCAAGAATCGATCTTAGGAATGCTTCGTTATCGTTCTGAGACTGTTCTGGACCGCAGGATCTGAATACGATGTCCTTGATAATGAAAGAGGCATTGCTTCTGTAAAGGAGCTTAATAATCCTTTCGTTCTTTTTCAGCTGTTTAAAAAACTGTTCCCAGAAAGACGAAGAAGGAGTGAAAGGGTCTTTATTCTGATTTAATTCGAACCACCAGTTTTCAAGCTGATCAGAGAGATACTTTAAAGGGATATCCGAAATAAAATCAAAATTCCGGTAAAAAGAAACACGGGATACTCCGGCTTTGTTGCAAAGCTCCTTTACCGTTATCTCATTCATCTTTTTATTTTCCATTAACTGAAATAAAGCCTCATACAGACTGTCGATGACTATTTCATGTGCGCTGTTGATCCTGCTCATAGAGAAACAAACCCCCTTGCTGTGTAACAGTTGAACCTTAAAAGATATGAAAGCTGTTTTATAAGTGTTACACTTGTTACAGTTAGATTAGCAAAGTATATCATTACTGTCAAGAAAGGAATCATTTATGAAAAAGGAAAAGAAAACTCCTGTTAACAGGGAAGGATGGAGAACATCCAAAAAGGAAAGAATCAACTATTATATTGGAGATATCGGCAGAACACTGGAGGGATACATTGTCACATCTTTTATGACCTTGTTCCTATTATTCCAGGGAATCAATCTCGTAAAGATATCAGCAGCCATTCTGGTCGTCAAGGTGATCGATGCTCTCGATGATGTCATATTCGGCTTTTTCATTGACAAGCTAAGCATTAAAAACAGTAAACTGCTTGGAAAACTGGCCGGAGAAGGAAAGTATCTGCCATGGTACAGAGCGACATTCTTCCTTTTTCCGATCTTTACTGTCGTTTTCTTTTTAATGCCTCAGGATGCATCTGAATCTTTCAAGATCATCTGGTTCATGGTTACATACCTGCTGTATGACCTGTCATACACACTGGTGGAAGTACCGATGAATTCCATGATCGTATCGCTGACGGACAACGTCGAAGAAAGAGACAGCATCCTGCAGCTGAAGGGGATCCTTTCTGCGATTGCCGTTGTTCTGGCAGGCATCATCTGGATGCTTCTGATCAGCGAACATGTCGGACTGTCCATGAGGCTGGTAGCCATTGTTTCGTCCGTTCTGTTCTTCTTCATGATGCTTCCTCTGGCAACCAAGGTTAAGGAACATAACGTTGAGCTTAAGAATACTGAAGAGGAAGATAGTGCCGAACATTATTCATTCAGGGATATGGTAGACTGCGTGAAGACCAACAAGTACATGTTCATTATCCTGCTTTCCGTCATCATCTACGGCGGACTGCAGACAGGAAGTTCATTAGGAACGTATGCTTCCTATTACCTTTACGGTGATTCAATGATCCTGGTCATTCCGATAGCCTTGGCTTTCATTCCGCAGACGATCGCTCAGCTGAATACGACAAAACTGACCAATAGATTCGGAAAAAAGAAGGTGTATCTGATCTGTGGTCTTACCGGCGCCTTCATTTATTCGTTGATCTATTTTGCCGGATATAAGAATTTTACGCTGATAACTATACTGCTTGTGCTGCAGGCTATTCCGGGAAATATCTCAACAATTGCCAAGACGTTCTTCACACCTGATACCATCGAATACACCAGATACAAGACAGGCAAGGACTGCTCGGGCATTTTCTTCTCGCTGAATGCCTTTATCAATAAACTGACAACAAGCATTTCCTCATCATTAGGCTTATTCATTCTGGGATTATCCACCTGGATTCCTGTTGAAGCGGAAAGCTTTGAAGAACTGGTCCAGCTCAATGTGGTTCAGCCGCAGAGCGCTTTAGATACCTTGTGGATCGTCTATATGCTGATACCGGCGATCGGAACAATTCTGTCCATTGCAGTTATGTTCTTCTATAAACTGGATGACAAGGATGTTCAGATCATGGCCAAGTGCAATGCCGGTGAGATCACCAGGGAAGAATGTGAAGCACAGTTGTCCAGAAAATACTAGGAATAACTCATTATGAAAGTTGAACATTTAAGAGTTAACCATCAAAAAAGGCCTGTCATAGACGATATACCGGAGTTTTCCTACAGGATCTCTTCAGAATATAAAGATACCGCAGTGACATCCTATCGGATTCTTGTCGAAGCAGATGACGGAGTTTACTGGGACAGCGGGATCAGGGAAGACGACAGACAGTCCTTCATAGCTTATGAAGGGAAGAAACTGGATTCACGGAAGACCTACCGGTACACGGTAACGGCCTTTGACAACCATGACGAATCAGCTGAAGCTTCATCATCTTTCGAGATAGGGCTTTATAAGGAAGACTGGAAGGCAAAATGGTCGGAAAGCCCTTTTGAAAGGAACGAACATCACATGCTTTCAGACGGGATCATCAATCCGGTGATCTCGTTTCACAGAAGTTTTGAAATAGAAAAAGAAATAAAAAAAGCCCGACTCTATGCGACCTGCTACGGAGTCTACAGACCGCTGCTCAACGGCAACAGGGTCGATGAGCGGGAATTCGCTCCGGAGTTCACCGCCTACAACAAAGTCCTCTATTATCAGACCTATGATGTAAAAGATCTTCTACTCAGGGGAAGCAATACTCTGGAAATGCTTGTCGGAGACGGCTGGTATTTTGATTCGCAGACCGCACCGGTCAATACGGATCATCAGTATCCTTCGATTCTCTATCAGCTGGAGATCGAATATGCAGACGGTACAGCAGAAGTAGTCTGTTCAGGCGGAAGCGAAAAATGTGCGGAGACAAATATCATCTATTCGGATCTGTTCGTCGGCGAAAAGACCGACAGGACAATGCCGCAAAGAGCAGAAAGAAACAGCATCGTGAAAGACTACGGATATGAGATGCTCTGTGCGCAAAAAATGGATCCGATCAGGGCGGTGGAAGTATTCTGGCCGGAAAGGATCTTTCATTCACCAAAAGACGAACTGATCGTCGATTTCGGACAAGTCATTGCCGGCAGATGCCGTATTCATCTGCATGAAGAAACAGGGAAGGAAGTCATTCTTCAGCATACCGAAGTGCTGGATAAAGAAGGCAATTATTTCGAAGCGCTGACGTCAAGACAGAGGGATACAATCATCTGTGACGAATCGGATTTCATCTATGAGCCGCTCTTTACCTTCCATGGTTTCCGTTATGTAAAGATTACGGGTCTGGACAATATCGGTGAAGATGATATCTGCGCTGTCCTTCTGTCTACCGAGAAGGAGAACAGAGGAGATTTCTGCTGCAGCGACGAGAGACTGAACCGTCTGTATAAAAATATCCGCTATTCGCAGAAAAACAACATGATGTCCATTCCGACGGACTGCCCGCAAAGAGAAAAAGCCGGGTGGACCGGCGATGTGCTGGTCTATGGAAAGACGTCGCTACTGAATGAAGAAATGACGCCGTTCTATAACAGTTGGCTGAATGGGCTCAGAAACGATCAGTATGATAACGGTGCCGTTCCGATCATCTCCCCTTATACCAAGATGTATGAATTCACGGTCAACAAGACCATGAAGGATTTTGAGACCGGCAAGCCTACAGGCATCCTGGAAGACATGCTGCCAAAAGCGGGAGAAACATCAACCGCTTTCTACAAGAGCGGTGTGGCGGGATGGAGCGATGTCATGATATGGCTGCCGTATGCCATGTATCAGATCAACGGTGATAAGAAGATTCTGGAAGACTGTTATGATGCTATGAAGAAGTGGATTGATAACATCATCTTCACCGCCGCAAACAAAAGAAATGATAAGATTGAAGATCCGGAAAACGACAGATATCTCTGGAATACCGGATTCCATTTCGGGGAATGGCTGGTTCCCGGCCATATTCAGGAAGGATTTGAAATAACAAAAGAGACATCCTGGTACATTGCTCCGATTTTCGGCTATGAAAGCGTCAGACTGATGTCGGAGATAGCTTCGATTCTGAATAGGAACGAAAGAGATTATTATGCTTCCTATGCAGAAAAAATGAAGAAAGCCATTCAAAAGGAAGTGCTCAGCGTTCACGATGAGTACGATTGCTACATGGGCAGATATGTTCTGGCTCTGCAGTTTGATCTCGTCGATGAAGAACTGAGGAAGGGATACTGTGAAAAACTGATTTCTCTCATCGAAGAGAATAACGGCTGCCTTGGCACAGGTTTTTTAGGTACACCTTTCATTCTTGATGTGCTTGACAGGATCGGCAGAAGTGACCTCTCCAAAGCCATGCTGTTATCAGAAGGGAAACCTTCCTGGCTTTATGAGGTAAAAATGGGCGCGACTACGATCTGGGAAAGCTGGGACGCCATGAATGAGGACGGTTCACCCAACAGGATCAGCTTTGATCACTATGCTTTCGGAGTTGTTGATGACTATATCTTCCGTAAAGTGTGCGGTATCGTTCCCGATGAACCGGGATTCAGACACTTTACGATCGATCCGAGAAGAGATCTTGGTTTGAATAAGGTATATCGCCGATTTGAAAGCGAGTACGGAAGCATTGTCGTCGATATCGATCACGACCGTCTGAAACTATCCGTTCCCTGCGGGACGAAAGCAACCGTCATCTGGAACGATAGAAAATATGAAGTAGGAAGCGGCGAATACGAATGGAACTGACAGACAATACAACACTGAAGCAGATCAATGACTGTCCTGCGTTTTCTCAGGCAAAAGGTCATCTGATCGCAGGATGGAAAAAGGAATTTGAAAATGAAAGGACGCTTGAGGATCTGCAGAGACAGTATCCGACCTGGAACAGCGATGATATCATTTTTGGATTGAACAACCTTAGAAGAATCAGCGCAACTGAAAAGCAGTATCTGTTTTATCCGGACGAGCACAATCGCAATGTCTGTCTGTTCTATCTTCCTTCTGAAAACAGGATCCATCACGAGTATTTCATGCTTCTTGCCGGAGGTGCATACGGATCTGTCTGCACGATGATTGAAACTTTACCTGTTGCAGCGAGACTGAACGAACTTGGCTTTGACGTTTTCTGTGTGAACTACACTGTAGCGGATCAATCTTCTTTCGAAGAAGGTCTCATGCCTCGGCCGTTGAAGGATGTCAGCGACTGCTGGAAATGGATCAGGAAGAACGAAGACAGATTCAAGGTCAAAGCAGAAGACTTCTTTCTGGGAGGCTTCTCTGCCGGAGGGCATCTGGCAGGCTGTTATGCCTTAAGCAGGATCGGCGCCGAAAGATACGGCGCAGCCAATCCGAAAGGTCTGCTTCTGGTCTATCCTCTGATCTCTCTGGAATCGATAAACAACGAAAGAATTAAGGAATATATGAAACTTGGACTTTTTGGCAGCAGAAACAGAAACGATCCATCCGATTACGAGATCCATCTCAATATTACAGAATCCTATCCGAAGACGTTCTATGTTCATTGTCTGGATGACGATACGATTCCCGAAAACAACCCATTGCTGATGAAGGAAGCGCTGGAAAAAAACAATGTTGTCTGTTTCTTTGATACCTATGAAAAAGGCGGACACGGATTCGGACTGGGAAGCAGAAATCCGGGCAGCACCTATCTTGATAAGGCAGTTGAATTCCTTCTGAAGGAGGACAGCCATGAAACGTGATATCGAAAGACTTTTAAAGGATTATATAGACAATAACGAACTGGCTCAGGCTTCTTTGATCGTCAGGCAGAACGGCAGAGTCGTCTATGAGGGCTTATACGGATATCGGAGTCTGGAGAACAAGGAACCTGTAAGAAAAGATTCCATTTTCCGTCTGATGTCGATGAGCAAGGTCGTCACTGCGGTCTGCGTGCTGCAGCTTTATGAGCGTGGTTTATTGGATCTTGATGATCCTGTTGAAAAATACATCCCTGCTTTCAGGAATCAGAGAGTTGCAATCAGGGGTCAGTTTGTGTTTACACCGAACAGGCCTTTCAAGATGCTTTGGCAGCTGAAGATGTTCCGGATGGATAAAGTCAAAACAGAAGCGTCTGAAAGGCCGATCACGATCAGAGATCTTCTGTCTCACAGTTCGGGACTGGAACAGGGCATGGTGGGACTTATGGCGATGATGCAGAATCGGAAACATAAGGCATCATCTTTGAAGCAGCAGGCCGAAATGTACGCTTCTTATCCTCTGGACTTCCAGCCGGGTACTGATACTTCATATTCACCACTTGCAGGATTCAATATTTTAGGATATCTGATAAGTCTGATAAGCGGAATGTCGTTTGAAGAGTATGTGCAGAAGAACATATGTGAACCATTGGAAATGAAAAACACAACGTTCTTTCTGAATGAGGAACAGAAGACAAGACTTGTTGATCTGTACACAGGGAAGAAAAATAAGCTGATCAACGTTACCGGCAGTAAAAAGGATCTTTATGATGTCATGAATATGGAAAAGGAATCTTTTGAAGCAGGATGTGGCGGTCTGTATTCCACCGTGGAAGATTATGAACATTTCGCCCAAATGCTGCTGAATGAAGGTTTTTATAAGGAAAATGTTATATTAAAGCCGGAAACAGTCAGGATGATGGCTTCGGAAGGTGCATACCGGCATCTGGAAAAGGAAGCCGGACTTGTATGGGGCCTTGGTGTAAAGGTCAGACAAGATCCTGAAGCCTGCGATAGTTCCGCAAGCAAAGGGACCTATGGCTGGAGCGGAGCGTTCGGGACACATTTCTTCGTATCGCCGAAGGATGATCTGGATGTGGTATTCATGACCAACCGTGCGGATCTGGATGGCGCATCTTCCTATGTTAGTAAGAAAATTGAAGAAGCAGTATTCGAAAACTGGAGGAAAGAATGATGCTGGAAAAAGACAAGGTTGTATTCCTGAATACAAATGATCTCAAGAAAACGGAAGACATCTCATCAAGAGCATCTTCTTCTTTTATCCTGCAACAGCTGCAGGACCGCTTTCCAGACGATGTATTTGAGGATGTTAACGTAACGCTCTACGATCAGGGAAGATACGGAAAGAAGGCGAATCTTCTGGAGAGACTGTGGGGATCGGAAACGCTGATCACGGGTCTGCCCGCTTTCTATGAAGTATCGCTGTTTCACTCTACCGGACAGCACAGGGAAGAACTGATCGTCTGGTCACCAATCGCCTGGAACGATCGTTTCGCCGGTACAGCCGGAGGCGGGATCGGCACCGGAGGAAGAACTTACCTGACTGTGCCGAACAATACTTCAAGGGGATGGACGGTTCCCTATGCGGTGATGAACGGATTTACAGCTGCCACCATCTATGCGGCCAATAGCAAGGGCGTAAGAGACTTTACCGTCCGCAAAGACAAGAAACTGGACAGAGAACTCTATGAAAACTGGCGCATCCGCAGTACGCACAACATGACTCTCTTCGGCAAGGCGATCGCTGAGATCCTGCATGGCAGAAAGGTGAAGTATTCCTACATGAACGGCGGATCCGGAGGCGGAAGACAGTCATTGATGGAAGTGCAGAATTATCCGGATGACTATGACGGCGTCTGGGCGAGCTGTCCGGCAATCAACTGGCATAAATTCCTGCTTGGAGGACTGTGGCCGCAGATCGTCATGAAGGAGCGTGATTGCTTCATCGACGCAGACATGAATCAGTTTTTCGTTGACGCGGTACACAAGAAGTACGGCGGAGATGAGGCATACTATAAGAATCCGATAAAACCGGAATTCGATGCATATGAACTTGTCGGCAGACAGTACAAGAATAAAACGATTACGGAAAAGGATGCCGAAGTGATGAACGAGATCTGGAGAGGTCCGCATCGCCGAAACGGCGAAATGCTCTGGTACGGATATTACCCGGGCGTCAGGAACTGGCAAGTGGGCATTCCAATCGGAACCTACTACTATCCTTTCCTGAACCGGAAAAGAATCAAGCCTTTCATTCTGGGGCCTTACTATGCCAGATGGATCAAAGAGGATCTTTCCTTTGATACGGACAGTCTTGACTGGGACAGCTATGTTCGGCTGTTTGATGAAGGTGCTATAAAATTCTCTGACAATCTGGCAGATAATGTCGGGATCGATGATTATGTCAGAAGAGGAGGAAAACTGCTGATCGATCACGGTATGGATGATCCTCTGATCCCTACGGAAGGTACAATCGATTACTATCGCAGACTGTGCGATCACTTCGGTTCAAAAAAAGCGGTCGATGCTTTCTGCAAGGTATACATTCTGCCCGGTGACAGCCACGGCAACTGCTGGGGCAATGGTCCGGGTATCACGCAGAGTGCAGGAATGAAAGCTCTGATAGACTGGGTGGAAAAAGGAATTGAACCGGACGGTCTTCGCAAAATCAAGGTCGACAGAAAAACCGGAAAACTGCTTGAAGAAGGCATTCAGCATCCTTTCAAGGGGGAATGGTGATGTATTCAAGTTTCCGTCCGGGAGAGACCTGGCTTGATACAGAAGGCAAGCCGATCCAGGCACATGGCGGATACATGTATTATGAAAACAACACTTATTACTGGATCGGAGAGAACAAGGAGTACACAGACGGAATCAACGGCATCTGGCACAACGGCGTAAGATGTTATTCTTCGCAAGATCTTTACAACTGGAAAGATGATGGAATCATCATTTCTGCTGTACAGGATGAAGACAGCACCCTGAATTCAAAAAGCTGCATGGACCGTCCCCATATTCTCTACAATCAGAAAACAGGCAGGTATGTCTGCTATCTGAAGATCATGGAGAAGGACGGTTCGCAGTCTATGACGATCCTGACAGCAGAGAGACTGCTGGGTCCCTATGAGATCGTAAAAGAACATTTTCATCCTTATGGCATGAACTGCGGCGATTTCGATCTGGCGGTCGATGAAGAGGGGAACGGATACTGGTATTTTGAAAGAGTCCACAGCGATCTGATCTGCGCTGATCTTAGCGATAACTTTCTCGATGTAAAGGATAGTTATTCGGTTCACTTTCCTCATCCTGAAGGAGTTCCATACGTCAGGGAGGCTCCGGCACATTTTACAAGGAACGGTATTCATTATCTGATCACCAGCGGCACAAGCGGATATTATCCCAATCCAAGTGAAACGGCTTCAGCAGATGATTACCATGGACCGTTCACCGTTCTAGGGAGCCCGCACGTCAACGATGATTCGAATACATCGTTCCATTCCCAGATCTCATGCGTGTTCAAGGTACAGAACAAAAAAGACCTGTATATCGCCATGGCAGACCGCTGGCTGGTCGATGCGATGCATATCCCTTATGAAAACGTTAGAGATGTTTTTCATCTCTATCATCTAGGTAAAACAGAAGAAGCGTTGTCGATCATGAAGAGCCTTGATCTACCAAAAGAGAATACATCAAAGGCAGCCTATGTCTGGCTACCTGTCATATTTGAAAAGGGCAGACCGAAGATCTTCTGGCATGATGAATGGAAGATTGAAGATTACAACTGAAGAAAGGTCAGGATATGAAGAAAGTGTTGAAAGTGATAGGAATAATAATACTGCCTATCGTTGTTCTCATTGCAGGTCTGCTGTTTTTTCTTTCAATTAAGCCTGCTGCACAAAACAACTACACAAAGAAAACGCTAAAGAAAGCATTCGACTTTCTTGAAAGAATATAGATCTCTATTGAGAAAGAAAGGATAAATATGAACAACTACGAAGCCGCAAAGAAAAGATATCAGGATCTGGGAATCGATACCGAAAAAGCGATTGAAACACTGAAGGATGTTTCGATATCCCTGCACTGCTGGCAGGGAGACGATGTCAGAGGTTTTGATACCGATCCCAACAAGCCTCTTACCGGAGGCATTCAGACGACCGGCAACTATCCGGGCAGAGCATCGACACCGGAAGAACTGATGGCTGACCTGGATGAGGTCATGAAACTGATCCCGGGCAGACCGAAGATGAATCTGCATGCATCCTACGCCGTCTTTGAAGACGGTGACTGGGCCGACAGGGACAAACTGGAACCGAAGCATTTCCGGAAGTGGGTCGATTTCTGCAAGGCCAGGGGACTGGGATGCGACTTCAATCCGACTTTTTTCTCCCATGAGAAGTGCGATCCTTTAACGTTGTCTTCAGCGAATGAAGAAACCAGAAAGTTCTGGATCGATCATGGAAAAGCCTGCATCCGTATTTCCAATTATCTTGCTGAGCAGCTGGGTGAGAAGTGTGTCATGAATATCTGGACCGGCGACGGTTTCAAGGATATTCCGGGCGACAGACTGGGACCCAGGGAAAGATACAGAGACAGTATCGATCAGATCTTAAGTGAACCTTTTGATTTCAAAAAGGTTAAACCCTGTGTCGAATCCAAGACCTTCGGTATCGGTGTGGAATCATATACAACAGGAAGTGCAGAATTTACTCTGAGCTATGCGGCTTTCAATAAGGATAAGTGTATTCCTCTGATGGACAACGGTCACTATCATCCGACCGAAGTTGTTTCCGACAAGATCCCGGCACTGCTGACATTCTTTGATGAGATCGCTTTGCATGTCACAAGACCTGTCAGATGGGATTCCGACCATGTCGTATTATTCGATGACGAGACCAAGGAGATCGCCAGAGAGATCGTCAGATGCGGTGTCGATAAAGTGGATATCGCTCTGGACTACTTCGATGCGTCGATCAACAGAATTTCCGCCTGGGTGACGGGTTACCGGAACCTGCAGAAGGCATTATTGTATGCATTGCTGCAGCCTGTGGATGAACTGAAGGAGCTTCAGGATGAGCAGAACTTTTCCAAACTGATGGTCGTTCAGGAAGAACTCAAGACAATGCCGTTCAACGATGTATGGGATGCGTATTGCGAGTCCTGCGGCAGACCGAAAGACGGTGAATGGTTTAGCGAAGTAGAAAGATATGAAAGAGAAGTTCTTTCAAAGAGAGGATGAATGATGGATACCAGATTAGTCAGAGATTTTACAAAGCTTTGTTCCGACGGTTATGCCCAGGGCTGGCATGAAAGAAACGGCGGCAATCTTTCCTACAGAATGAGGGATGAAGAAGTCGAGGAAATCAGAGATCTGTTAGATGAAAACGCCGAATGGAGAGAGATCGGAACAGAAGTACCTGATCTGAAGAACGAATATTTCATGATGACCGGTTCCGGCAAGTATTTCCGCAATGTGGAACTGGATTTTGAAGACAATGTCGCCATCATCAGAGTGAATGAGGACGGCACGAAATATCAGATCGTTTTCGGACTTGTCAACGGCGGCAGACCGACCAGCGAGCTTCCGACCCACCTGATGAATCTGGAAGTCCTCAAACAGAGAGACCCGGAAATGAGAGTTGTCTACCACTGCCATCCGGCAAATACGATCGCTCTGACCTTCCTGCTGCCCTGTGACGATCAGATCTTCACCAGAGAGATCTGGGAAATGATGACGGAATGTCCGATTATCTTCCCGAAAGGCATCGGTACAGTGGAGTGGATGGTCCCCGGCGGCAGAGAGATCGCAGTCAAGACCTGCGAGATCATGAAGACGAAGGATGTCGCTGTCTGGTTCCATCACGGCATGTTCGCCTGCGGCCATGACTTCGATGAAGCCTTCGGCCTGATGCATGCGGTGGAGAAAGCTGCCGAGATCCTGTTAAAGGTCATGTCGGTTTCCGACAGAAAACTGCAGACGATCACGCCGGAAGGCTTCCGGGAGATCGAACCCGCCTCCAATGTGAAACTGGATGAATCCTGCCTTTATGAAAGAGTCGACGGCAGGATCGGCAGAAAATAATGAAGTACGCTCTGGCCATTGACATCGGCGCCTCTTCCGGACGGCATATCGTAGGCTGGCTCGAAGATAACAGAATAAAGACGGAAGAGGTCTACCGTTTTCACAACGGCGTGAAGGAAGAAAACGGTCATCTCATATGGGATATCGATCATCTGCTTAAAGAAGTCAAAGCGGGAATCGGTATCGCAAAACAGAAATACGATGTCGGATCCCTTTCCATCGATACCTGGGGCGTGGATTATGTCCTGATGAAAGGCGATGAGGAAGTCTATCCGGTCTATGCCTACCGGGATGCCAGGACGGAGAAAGTGATCGATGAAGTTCATTCGATCATTCCTTTTGAGGAGCTCTATCAACATACCGGCTGTCAGTTTCAACCGTTCAATACGATCTATCAGCTCTATGATGATAAGAAACGAGGAAGGCTTGAGGGTGCGAGTGATTTCCTGATGGTTCCCGAATATCTCCTGTATAAACTGACGGGAGTCAAAAAGAAGGAGTTCACCAACGCCACGACCACCGGCATGATCGATCACAATACTCTCAACTTTGATAAAGAGATTGTCGAAAGACTTAGTCTGCCGAAACATCTCTTCGCTGATCTCTATCGGCCGGGAGAGTATCTCGGCGATTATGAAGGAATCAAGGTCGTCCTGTGTGCGACTCACGATACTGGATCTGCCGTGGAAGGCATTCCGATGGAGGGCAATGAATTATACATCTCCTCAGGGACCTGGTCACTGCTGGGTGTCAAGACAGAGAAGCCGATCACGGATGAGAGTTCCATGAAAGCCAACTATTCCAACGAGGGCGGTGTCGGCTACAACCGCTATCAGAAGAACATCATGGGCATGTGGATCGTCAATGAACTTCAAAAGGAACTCTGTCCGGATGAAAAGATCTCTGATATCGTACTGAAGGCAGAAGAAAGTGGCTATGAGGAAGTGCTGGATGCGAATCATGAATCGCTTCTTTCACCTGCCAGCATGAAATCCGCCTTTGATTCATTGTTATCCGTAAAACCGGAAAGCAGATATGACTACTTCCGCTGTGCTTTCAAGTCTTTAGCCTTATCCTACAAACAGGCCATCGAAGAGCTGGAACATAATACCGGAAAGTCATATTCGAAACTGTATATCGTGGGCGGAGGAGCCAGGAATCAGTTCCTCAACAGGCTGACTCAAGAAGCGACAGGCAAGCAAGTCATCGTGCTTCCGATCGAAGCTACCGCTATAGGCAATCTTAAAATACAATTATAATGATTAAGTGTTTTTTATTTCTGTGCCTGTCTGATCATCTCCGACAGCTCCGTTCCTGATTCCTGCATCCCCCGTTTCATCCATTCGTGTACCCATCCATAGATCATGTATGCGATAGACGACTTCAAATAGGCCACAGGATTGGCGTCGTCTTCAGATATCTTCATGGAAGAGATGATGGTATTCATGATGATGCTTTCAAGACCGGAATTATAAAGAGTCAGATAGAAATCGGAATGGTTCTTGTAATAATTCAATAATTCTTCGTTGAAATCAAGATCGTTATTTGTGTTTCTTGCGTTGTAGTCATCGTTCCATATCTGAAACAGCCTTCTTTCTTCCTGGATCAGGATATCTTCCTTGGAGGAATAATTGCGATAGAAAGACACTCTGCCGACTCCTGCTTTTTCAATCAGATCGGATATGACGATGTCTTCTATCCTTTTTTCTTTCAGCATCTCCATTAATGTATTCAATAATTGTTTTCTGACGAATGTATTCTTCTTTTCATTATATGAATTCATAGATGATACATACCCTCCATTCTGTTTCATTTTGGGTGAAACCATTGTTGCATCTCCATTTAGATGATACAATTGTATTGTCTTGAAGTCAAGGAGTGATGAGACATGAAAAACAGCAATAAACCGAAAATGAAGAAATGGAAGAAAGTAATGATTGTGCTTATATCAATTCCTGTGGCAATAGCAACGGTTTTAGGAATTTTATATCTTTATGCTGATAACAAAGCGGATATCAAAGACGGATACAATAAAGAAATCGAAACTGGCGGAGAATTGGAATCAAAGTATCTTTTGGGTACAGATCTGAAAGTCAAGAAAACGACCTTCAAGGAGGAAGATCCGATCAAAAAGGTATCGGTCTTTTATCCGGAAGAACTGGAAACATCCGATAAAGCGTATCCGATGATTCTGGTCATGAACGGTACAGGCGGGAAGACGACAAAATACGAGCCTCAGTTTAAGATGTATGCTTCCTGGGGATTCATCGTTGTCGGAACGCAGGACAAAGGAACCGGGACAGGAAAGACTACAGTGAAAGTGTTGAATGATATGCTGGCGCTTAATGAGGATGAAAAAAGCGTTTTCTATCATAAGATCGATTTGGACAATATCGGATTAACAGGCTTCTCGCAGGGAGGGGCAGGCGTATTCAACGTGCTGACCGGATATGAAGAAGCGAAGTATATAAAATCCGCTGTCGCTTTGTCTCCTGTCAGTGAATATATGACCGCACTGGCAACGGATTATTCCTATGATTCTTCACTGGTGAAGTGTCCGATCCTGATCTTTGCAGGCACAGAGGGAGAATTTGAAACAGAGACAGTCATTCCGCTGGAATTGCTGAATGAACAGTATGACAAGATTACGGAACCTAAGGCAATGGCCAGACGTACCGGCACGGATCACGATCATATGATGTATTCTGCCGGAGGCTATGTCATGGCCTGGTTCAGATGGCAGCTGCAGAACGATGCAGAAGCAGCCAAGGCATTTACAGGCGATGATCCTGAACTACTGAACAATCCGCTCTATCAGGATCAGAGAATTAATTTAGGAGAATAGAAAAATGAAGAAAGTCATAAAGAAAATCGGCAAGATCCTCGGGATCCTGCTTGTGATCGCACTGATCATTGCCGGATGTGTGATCAAGTTTGTGGTGAACTATCCGGAAATAAAAGAAAATCCAACAGTAGGCAAATGGTACCGTGTTTCCGACAAGGCGATGAAGGATTCCGAAGGACATTCCTATCATGCCTTGTTCAAAAAGGGATCTGAAAACAAAGTGATGATCTACTTTGCCGGAGGCGGTGTTTCCGTTGATGAACTCAGTGCCAGAGAAGACACTTACAATACGAAAGAAGTATGGCCTGATTATCTGGCAAATGTAACGATGAATATGGGCGGCCTGGCATCTGATGTTGAGGGAAGCCCTTTCGAAAACTGGACTCTGATACTGTTCCCTTATGCGACAGGAGACTTCCATTCCGGAACGGGAGAGTTTCATTACGTTGATGCCGATGGCAAGGAAAAGATCCTTTACCATAACGGTTATAACAACTATACTCTTGCCATGCAGGAAATCATAGAGAAGGCAGGTATCGAAAACGCAGATACAGTATTGGTGACAGGCTATTCTGCAGGCGGATTTGCAACAGCATTGCTGTCCGATGATGTCTATACCAATTACTTCCCGAATGCAGCAAGCAAGAATGTACTGGTAGATGCATCTTTGATTGAATATGATGGGTGGAGAGATGTGGCAGAAAATGTCTGGGTAACTCCGAAAGAGATTTCAGATAAACTTACTACAGACAATCTGACATTAGACTGCTTGCGTTCATTACATGAGAAATATGGTGATGGTATCCATCTGATGTTTGACTGTTCCACCAGAGACGGAGATCTCGCCAAAGTCCAACATTCTCTGCAGAATGGATTATCAATGCAGAACGATGTTGATGAAGTGCAGGGTGATGAATTTCAGGAGACTTTGAAAAAGAATATTCCTCTGTTCCAGGAAACCGGAGTCAGTCTGTTCATCTTTGACGGTGTTGCCTGGTATGACGATCCGAGAAATCTAACCGCTCACACCATCATCTCGACACCTGTTGTATGGCTTCCTTTTGAGCAGCAGGGACAGTCGGTTGCCGGATGGCTGAATGACTGCATCAACGGAAATCTCAAGGATTACGGCGTTGATCTTGTAAATAAGGAATACTGATAAGGAGGATTATAGGAAGGAGTTTTGAGCAATACCTCTATGACCCTTTGGGTCTGTACAAAAATATTTTGTATGGACGTTTACGAACGCTTTTTCCTGTCATAAAAGTACTATCTGGGTATATTGAAATTCATTGATTTCATGTTATTATGTACTTAGATAAGCAATATCTCTTTTAAGGTCGTATTCAACAGGCTGAAAAGGGCAAAAAGTTTGCTTTTGTAGCCCCTAAGGCAGCAGAGCATTTTCCAAGAATCTATTTCAAGTGAATAGGTTCTTTTTTATTTATTTAAATTATTTGACTGTTTGATCATCTGCGACAGTTCTGTTCCTGACTCCTGCATACCTCTTTTCATCCATTCATGGACCCATCCGTAGATGAGATAGCTGATAGAAGACTTCAGATAGGCGATCGGATTCGGATCATCATCTTTGATGTCTGCTGAAGAGAGGATTGTATCCATAACGATATCTGAAAGCCCTGCCTTATACAGGGCCAGATAGAAAACAGAATTTCTTTTGTAATAATTCAGGATCTCCTCTGTGAAATCCAGGGAATGATCGGAATTCCTTGTTTCGTAGTCCCTGTTCCATTGACCGAACAGTCTCTTTTCTTCCTGAACGAGAATGTCTCTCTTGTCGGTATAATTGCGGTAAAAGGAGACTCTGCTTACACCCGCTTTATCAACCAGATCGTTGATGATGATATCATCAAGGCTCTTGGTTTTCAGCATTTCCAGCAGTGTATTCAATAACTGTTTTCTGACATAGGAATTCTTCTTTTCGTTATAGCTGTTCATGAGATGATACAAAGCCTCCTCTTTGTTTCATTTTTGATGAAACTGTTGTTTCTTCTTTATTTAGATGATACAATCGTAACATCTCAAAGTCAAGGAGGCAACCATGGAACTGAATGCAAAAAGAAAAACGATTCTGCTGATCATTGCGATTGCAGGATTTGTGATCGGAAGATTGCTGGTCAGATTCATCTTGAATCTCTTGTTGGGCGGAACGATGTTTGGAGGAAACTTTTTGTGAAAAAAGAAAAAAGAAAAGGGAAAATGAAGTTTGTATTTTTGTGCATCGGTCTGTTTCTTGCATCAATGATTGCCGGAGCAGCGTCAAAAGCATTGATCAAGCCCTCTTGGAGCAAAGAATACAGCGTAGATTTCACTGAAGAGATCGGAAAGTCCTACACCGATTTATCTTATGGTGATAACGATGCCAACAAGTTTGATCTGTATATTCCGGCGGACAACAGCAAGGAGAATTACGGACTGGTCGTCTATCTGCATGCCGGAGGCTTTACAAGCGGTGACAAGAGCGGGGACAGAAACATGTTGGAATGGCTGTGTAGCAAGGGGTATGTCACAGCCGGAATCAACTATACTTTGCGTACGGAGGAGAACGATTCCAGCGTGCTGAGCCAATCCAACGAGATTAAAGCAGCAATGCCGGTCGTTATTGAAGAAGCGGGGAAGCTCGGCTACCACATCGATAAGATCGCGATGGCGGGCGGTTCAGCAGGTCATTGCCTGGCGATGATCTATGCCTTTCGTGACGGCAAAGAAGCTCCTGTGCCGGTTGTGCTGACATTTGGCGCAGTCGGTCCGTCCTGTTTCTACCAGGAAGATTGGGGCATTTACGGTCTTGATCAGGATGATGAAGCCTGTGCCTATATGTTCTCTGTGATGAGCGGAACAGAGATCACCGCAGAGGAGATTCAGAACAGAACTTATCTGGAGAAGGTAAAGCAGATCTCTGCTGCTGAATATGTCAGCAATAATCCTGTGCCTTCTGTAGTGGCTTATGGCGTACACGACAAGGTACAGCCTTACCTCGGTGCATTGAGACTTAAAGCCGCTCTGGAAGAAAACAGTGTCGATCATCAATTCTTTGTGCTGGAACACTCCGGCCACGGTCTTCAGAACGACAATAAGGTCTATGGTGAATGGCTGGCTTGTGTTGAAGAATATCTTGATAAATATATGCCGATATCTGATTAATCAAGCCAGGGAATAGAACAGCACCTTAGATAAACATGCCAAGAAAGATCTTTCATAATACATAATTACCGAAAAAGATAAATACGTCTGATTGATAATTCCAAGAAACTTTGCTAATATAATGGTACAAATGGGCTGGTCGCAAGACCCGGGTCCAACCTAATCGGCGGGAAGACTTCCCGCCATTCTTTTTGAAGGGATTTATAATGAAGGTTTTAAGTGTTTTTGTAGACGAGAGCGGAGACTTCGGTGAATACGAGACTCATTCACCGTATTATATCGTGTCAATGGTCCTGCATGACCAGTCGTTTGATATTTCCTCTCAGATAGACAAGTTCAACAGGGAACTTGATCAGCTGGGTTTTCATGGCCATGTCGTGCATACCGAGCCTCTGATCAGAAGGGAAGAGGATTATCGGAACCTGTCTCCCAACGAAAGAAGAACCTTGTTTACAAAGCTGTTCTATTTTTCGATGAGCTGCAGCATATCTTATAAGACCTTCCTGTATTACAAGAGCGAATATGATGATTTGTTCAAGCTCCAGGGAAGGATGGCAAGAGATCTTTCCTCATTCATCAAAGACAACCTGGACTTCTTTCAGTCGTTCGATAATGTCATCCTGTATTACGATAATGGTCAGCACCAGCTTAACAGCATCCTGAATACCGTATTGGCGACTGAATTATCCGGATACGATGTCAGGAAAGCATTCCCATTGGATTATAAGCTGTTCCAGGTTGCTGACATGCTGTGCACACTCAGGATGTTGGAAGAAAAGATCAAAGAGAATAAACTGTCAAAATCAGATCTCCTTATTTTCCACAATCAAAGAGCTTTAAGGAAGGATTTCATAAAACCAATTAAGAAGAAAGAATTCGGAAATAAGTAATATAGGAGACAGGTTCAATCCATCCTCATCATGACCCTTAGGGGGTTTCCGAAAAAAGTTAGTAAGGACATTTACGAACGCTTTACTGGGTATAAAAAGAGCAGTATTGAGATATTGCAAATACCAGCTTTTATGTTATTATGAGGTTGAACAAGCGATTCTTCTTTTTGAATCGTGTAAAACAGGCTGAATGGGGCAAAAAGTTAGTTTTAATCCCCCCTATGGCACCAGAGCAAAATAAAGGATCTATTTGATGAAAATAGATCCTTTTAGTATGTGATTATTTAGTCGATAATCAAAGTAAATCGATTTAATGATATATGGTATACGTTAGTTATTACGCAATTATTTGTTGATCCTGATAGAAACGTAATACATTTATATCATTTGAAATGACACAATTGTGTGCTGTTTTCATCTGTAGATCATTCATATAACGAATGAATTTGTAATCTTTATTTGAAAGGTCAAATAAACGATTATCATATTCTTTCCGAAAATTCATTAACGCAGCAGAATAAAGTCCAATAATAATATGTGGAGTGACAGGGAAATAGATTACTGTAAAATGATCTTTCAGTGCTGTTTTGGTTATGCCACATTGGTTATTGAAAATGTTAACATATATAACGGGTTCGTCACTTGTTATAAAAGGCAATGATGTGTAGTTTCGGAAGAACAAGCAGTATCTTGATGAAAACAAGTATTGTTGCAGCGAACTTTGTTTTTCAAGTACAGTTCGCTTGATACATTCATCCAGGAATCTTTCTTTATCTCTCAAAATTTGATTATCTATTTCTTTTTGAATCCGATTTGATTTATCTGATTGAACTAACTCGTTTAGAAACTCAGGTAATACTGTATCGGTGGTCTTTATAGAATACTCTCTGAAATCTTTGGCTCTGGTTTGAAAATTGATAATCATGTTTATTATGCTATCCTTGTCCTTGTCATCAAATGCTATATGTTCAGGCAATGCAAGCAAACTTGTTTTATTTCGGATTCTGGAAATGATAGAAGTGATTTCGTTGCTTTCGTATTTGGCAAGCCGGTCTTCAATTTCAGTGTTATAAGATCCATCATAATTCCTATATAGAAAGTAATGCTTTTCAACAGCGACATTTTTTATACTGATTAGTTCTTGAACGGTCTTGTCCTTAATGAGATACTGGTTTGTCAACTTTTGGTTGCTATCACATGTAAAGCTTTTATAGTATACTTTCGGAATGATGTGATTTCTCTTTTTATCTGACATGTATATATTATATTGCTTTTTACCAGTATTTTTGTCCTATATAACGAAACGACCTTTTTAACTATAGTTTATATAAGTCTGATAAGAAACTATAATATATTTATGAACAATCAAAAATATATCGTTTATGTACATACTTTGAGAAGGGATGGCAGACGATATGTCGGTATAACAAGAAGAACCCCCAAGCAAAGATGGCATAACGGGAAGAATTACTCTAATAATCCGTATTTCTATAATGCTATTAAAAAATATGGATGGGATGCTTTTGAACACGAAATAATATACACCGGTTTGTCAAAAGACGAAGCTTGTGAAATAGAAAAGAGATTAATCAAACAGTATAAAACTCAGCAGCACGACTATGGTTTTAACGTAGGGAACGGTGGAGAAGGAGCGGAATCGGTTAGTGAATCAACAAGGCGAAAGATGCGTAGAGCAAGGTTAGGTGTTTCTCCATGGAATAAAGGCGTAAAAATGTCGAAAGAGCAAAGAGCCGCGTTGAGCAAATCTCGCAAAGAGAATCCGAGTAGATATTGGCTTGGAAAGCACCGTTCTAATGAAACAAAGAGGAAAATAAGCGAAAGGAATAAGGGCAAACCCGCGCCAAATAAAGGAATACAATATGGTGAAGAGTTTAGGAGAAAAGTATCTGAATCTCATAAAGGTATTTCACCATGGAACAAAGGAAAAGAAGTCGAAAAAACAAAGGTAAAAATAATATGTCTCGAAACAGGGATCATTTATGACAGCGTTGGAAGTGCTGCCGTGAAAATTGGTGGGAAAAGCAATTCAATATCCAGTGTATTAACAGGATACAGAAAAACATACAAAAGAATGCATTGGGAATATTATGATGAAAATAAAGATTATTCAAGTTCAGAGTATTACTTAAAACAGACATATTCTAGACCTAAAGTAAAATGTATTGAAACAGGAGTAGTCTACAATTCTTCAAATGAAGCATCAAAAGAAATTGGTTTAGTTGGAGACTCGGTTTTAAAAGTATGTAAAGGAGAAAGAGATAAGGCTGGTGGTTTGCATTGGAGATTTGTTGACGATGACTTATTTCTTGCCGCCGAAAATGCCAGAAAGAATAGAGAAGAAAAGAAGAACAAAATCGGGAGAGATGTTATTTGTATTGAAACAGGCGAAATCTATAAAAGCGCATACGATGCAAGCAAAAGAACCAGCGGGACTGCATCTGGTATTAAAAAAGCGTGTGAATATCAAATTAACACATCAGGTGGTTACCATTGGAAATATGCAGATTGCGAACTCGATAAAAAAGCCTTGTTAAATAAGAAACATAAGATAGTTTACAAAGTTGAGTGTTTGGAAACAGGGGTAGTATATCAAAGCGCAAAAGAAGTATTTGTTAAAACAGGGATCAACCAAAGAAATATTCAAGCCGCATGCAATGGACATAAAAAAAGTGCCGGTGGTTTTCATTGGAGATATATCATTGAAAGAGAAGTAGATTGATGAAATAGAAAGTTATAACGCTTTTAAAATTAATAAACAACACATTCAAAACGTGGACTATATAACAAGTCTTTTGTAGCAACTTGCTACAAAAGGTGAATTTCATCAACACATCTTCGGATGTGTTTTTAATATTACTAAATCAAAGTGCATGTAGCAGCAGATTCCATTGGGCTTCTGCTGTTTTGCACTGGAAGTTTTTATGTACAGGAGGATGGTATAATGAAAATAGGTTTTCTTATGATCAATAGGCTTCGTTTCAGCAATTTCAACATCAACAGTTTCAACGAAAAGTATAAGATTTTTAGAGTTACTGCGCTATTGGACTACTCATCGCCAGATGACGGAAACGAACACATAATATACTCGGTTGCCTATGAGACAAGTGCGGTTTTTTATTGTCTGGTTCCAGCCGGCATAAACGGAGAGGCTTTGAGAGATATCTTCAGAGATTACAAGTTCAATCTGGAGGAAGTCTCTGTAGAAAGCGTCCCTGATTATATCCTGATCAATCTGTTTATCAATAAGTATCCAAACAAAAAGTTATCGTTCAACAACTACACTTCATCGCTGTTTTTTGTTTATGACGAAGAGAGGAACGATGTAATACCAACGTTGAGGTTCGAAGTTGACAGCAACCGCATCCTATCGTGTGAAGTCAGCAGTTTTTCAAAATGGGACGACATTACATCAAAGCATTTTACCTATAAGCAGCAGAAAAGCTTCAGGTCCGGGAAGTCTACCATTTACCATGTTGTAGGCAATTACATGATCAAGGGAAAGCAACAGGATATCTATCTGCAGGCAAATATCAGTCGAAACAGAAACAACACTCTAAACTATCTGGACCTTTCCTCCGATTACCATAAGCTTGGCAAGACGAGCCAGCTGATCAAAGGACTGAACGCATCAGACTACAACATTTTCCAGCTCGCCTTTGAAGATTGCGTGTATAACAGGGTATTTGAAGCAAAGAAGGAGAATGTTTTCAGCAATATCATTAACAGCTTGCCATATCAAGAGACTGTAAATGTCGTTAACAGCACCAACAGGGAGTTAAATGAAGAGGATTTCTTGGAAACCGGTATAAGCTATGAATTCTCTAACCGCATTAGGAAGGATTGTTTTAATCTGAATGTAGTCGAGGAAAAGGGATTCTATGAAGACCAGAATCTGAAAGATCAGTATGTTTCGGTTTATGACATTGCTATCCAGAATATTGAAATCGATAATATCTGCCGTTCATCTCTAAGGCAGTGTTATCTTGAAATGTGCATGAAAAAAGAAGCCATTGAATGCAGGACCAGGATGAATTGTTTCTCAGGGAAATGGAGTTTCATACAGCTCATAAACAACGTTCCGTACAGAATGAACATCGTTGACAACGTTATTATGGACGATTTTTCCAGCCTAGAAGTAGATGATGCTTATTATGGTGTTTTCTATGACGAGAACAACTCTCTGGTTAGTACCAACCCAAAAATCGTTGAACATGACGGCAATTATTTGATTATCCGTGATACCGATGTCAGACTGATGCCGGACTATGAAAAGTATGCCAACGCAAGGCCGCTGCTTGTCTCGATCGGCAAGACAGGGAAACAGAGAAAGACGCTGCAGAGCAAGAAGGTCAGAGACGAGTACTATGGTGAGATCATTGACATCAATACTTTCTCTTATAACGGCAACAATTACTATACCGTAGGAAACATTGGCTACGGAGTGAGAAGGGAATTCAACAACTCCGTTTCTACAAAACAGATTGAATCATATGGGCTGACAATATCGGATATCAAGGAAATGCTAAGTCCAAATGTCTATCAGATAAACAAATACGCGGTCTATCCGTACCCGTTCAAACTGATGAAGGAGAGGTTTATTCAACTTGGTGGAAACATTAATGAATGAATTTAGGGAAGATCCTTCGATCAAGAAGTATCTGAGTATAGCAAAAAACAAAGAGTTCGGGCTGACTCTTATTTCGGCAGGCACCGGCAGAGGGAAAACCACAGCTTGCGTGAATTATCTGAAAGAGAATTACCACAGATACAGCAAGATACTGTATGTTTCACCGGTACATCCGTTGATTGTAAACGAGATGTATCCAAGACTGATGGATGAGCCGGATTTGCGCGATCATGTCGTTTATCTGAAAAGCGCATTTAAGAATATGACCGATAACAATGAGATCTTTGATATAGATGTGGATGCAATCAAGAACAAGAAGATTAAAGAATACATTAATTCGCTAAGATCACAGTGCCGCTACTACAATATGGTCAAAAAGGATCCTGTAGTCGATCTAGATTCTATAGAGAGAACGATCACTATGGCCAAATCTGAGCTGAAGGCGTATGTCAGGAAGGTTAAAACAACCAATGCTGACAACGAGATCATTTCGGATGATGAAATAAAAGAACTGAAGAAGATATTCCCGGAAGACATCGATGCGAACAGGAACATCTATCTGATGACCGCTGACAAGCTTGAAGCACGTCTGGACTCTCTTAAAACGCCGTATAAGATATCTAGCAAGGATTTCATCAAGAAAAACACACTGGTCATTCTGGATGAGTCTGACAAAGATTACGATGTTTTCCTGAAGCACTGCTGCGAGGAGAACAATCCTCTGGAGGATGCACTCGCTCCAATTCAAACGCTGGAAAAAAACATAAGTATAGAAGACGGGCATTGGGATAAGTGCAAGTTCGATGACAATGAAGAGAAGATCATGCAGCGCCGGCAAGAACTATCAAAACTCGTCAGCGAGATCAACGATCAGTTTAAGATACTTTACAATTTCAGGACTGAAGATCCAAGCGAAGGCGAGAGCATAGAAATGTTTTCTTCCAACGGAAGGGACTTCATGCTGAACCTGGATGAAGGGACAAGATACAGCCTAGATATAGACGACGAAAAGAAGACAACAGTCCTTCGTAAAGTTCCGGAAGGCAAAGAGAACTTCAACATCTTTGAATTCATTTATAAAATAAAGAGCCTTATAGACAGGATGTGGTCTTTTGTCATTATGATTGCGAACACCAGGCTAAAGGAAATGCACGATCTGAAGCAGGATGCCACATACGAGGATTGTCTGAACTATGCTGTGCATCAGGCTTTCAACAAACTTTCAAATGAAGCCAAGCCGTATGTCGAGCACATCATGAATATCTCCATTCAGAATGATGTTCTTTCAAAGGATGATAACAGTGAAGTCGATAGGGGAAAAGTGTGGAGAGATGGTTTCCTTAACATCTCACTGAAAGATGCTGTCGGTTCCAATCATACGTATATTCATTTTTCCGGAATGGTCAGCAACACTCCGGAAAACAAGATCGCCTGGCTCGCGAGGAACGCCAATGTTTTAAGCCTATCAGCAACGCAACAGATCGGCGGTGCTTTCCTTCCAAATTTCGATTATATAAAAAGAGTCATAGGACCGGAGAATTACCACGAGTACAGCGATGAGGATTTCAGAGCTTCTGAAAACAGCAGAACGAGAAACAAGAACAATATCAGTGTCAATGTGATTAAGACCGAATGGAGCAATGATGATATCATCAACAGATATGCTGGCATGTTAAAAGAAAGATATTCCACTGAAGTCGCAGAAAGAATACTGAATGCGATCGATGTCTATCTTTCTGATTTGGACCTTACAACGAAGGAAACATTCCAATTAAACAAGAACAAAAAGCTCTTTGTCCTTGTAATGGATTTCATACTGAATCCTAAAGCATTAACTGGCTTGTTGATACTTAACAGCACTTACGATATAAAAAAGAACGATCTGTTCCTGGATCTTTTGAAGTGCTGTTCGGAAGCATCAGGTGTTGATGATCTCGCTGACAATATATACTGTCTCAACGCATCAAACCTTAAAGAAACAGTTGAAAACAGCCGCCTAGAAGAATTCAAGGAAAAGGCAAACAATGGTAAGAAGGTTCTGATCATCTCGAATAAGGAAGCAGTCGGTCAGGGACTGAATCTTCAGCCTGAAAAGGACATCAACTACTTCCATCAGGAATATCCAACTCACATAATGCCAAATATCAACGATCAGAAAAACAGACTGGACAGAAGTGAAAAGAACAAAGCCATCTATCGAGTCCGCTTCATGGGAGATAGGGGAGAACTTAACAAAGAAGAAGAAAGAAAGTGGATAAAAACGATAAATATTCCTAACAGGGTCATGATCCCATATAACAACAGGAAGTCTTTAAAGCTTGCTGCAACATATCGTCTTGTACAGGGTTGGGGAAGAATAACAAGGAACTCTGAAAAAGAAGAGAATACCTTTATCATCATCGATGAAAAAACATGCGATCTGCATGAAGAACTGAAAATTGCTCCATATTCTAAAACCGAAGAAGTATATTGCATTATTGACACGATAGACGAATGGAATCGCGAGTCTCATCTCAGGCACGATACTGATCCGCTGTTACTGGAGTTCAAAAAAGAAGTAATTGAAAAAAACGATAAACTGAACAAGGAAATACAGAACATTCTGCGCATTTTTGCATATGGCGGTCTACCGAAAGAACTAGCGGATAAGAAGAACAGGTATGATTTGATCAGAAATACACTAGTGAGTAACGGAATGATTATCGGAAAAAAAGGAACAAGTGGTATATTTGAGGAGATAGACCAAATTCAGAATATGTGCTATGTTCGAAATCCAAAACAAGTGAGTGAGTACTGGGTACATTACAAAAAGGATGAAAACAAATATTTTGAAACGGTCGATGATGTGTCTTTCCGTGAGAGAACGGGCGAAGGATGGCGAAAATACTCATATGTGGATAACGTCTTGAAATACCAAAAATACAAATGGGATAAAAAACAAGATTTGTTCATATTGGTTCCGGTTGCTATCAATATCCTCCAAGGTGCTTTGGCAGAACAAAAGGTAGCTGCTATAATGCACCATTATACTGGAGGAGCAATTAAGTTCGGACATCTTAAATTAGAAGATACAGAGATGTTGGGAGATTACATCGTAAATGGTTATCCTAGTACTTTTATCGATGTGAAGGGCTTCATAGATCACGGAGAAAGAGACATTTCAGATTATGCCAATGAGAAGCTTAGAAAGATTAAAGAAAAGTATCCAGAAGGCAGACTTGCAGTTATAAACTGTTATACCGAGAACGATTATAGAAACAGGACCTATAATAATGATGACATAATTGTCATTGATGGAATCTGGGATGGACATAGATATAAAACAGACAGAATTGATAATTTCATTAGATGGTTAAAAACCAAAGGATAAGTAATATAGGACACAGGTTCGGCCTGTTCCTGTAAGGACCTTAGAGGGGACTCGAAAAAAATTCGCAGGGACATTTACGAACGCTTCTCCAGGTATAAAATGAGATCTATAGGGATATTGCAAATACATACAATTATGCTATTATGAAGTTGAACAAGCGATTCTTCTTTTTGAGTCGTATAAAACAGGGAAAAGTTAGTTTTAATCCCCCCTATGGCACCAAATTATCTTATTTAGGGTGTAATTATTACAATAATAATAAAATATACCCTCTAAATTGGCATATTTTATTACCTCAGTTATGATTTAACTGAGGTATTTTATTATGAATCATATGAAACTGTATAAAAGAGAGAAGTATCTTAAGAAAATCAGAGGATTCTATCATGATACGGATATCATCAAAGTAATCAGTGGAGTCAGAAGATGCGGTAAATCATGTCTGATGCAGATGATCGCTGATGAACTGATAGCTGAAGGAATCCCTGAAGAGAATATCTGTTTTTACAATCTTGATAAATATGGATACAAAAGCATCAGGACAGCAGATGATCTGGAAAAACTGCTGTTTCATAAAAGCTATCCATCCGGGACGAAATATATATTCATTGACGAGATACAGAATGTTGACGGTTTTGAGACCGTGATCAACGAATTGAGAGAGGAAGGGGAATACTCCATATTCATAACCGGGTCAAACTCCTATCTGCTCAGCGGGGAACTGGTAACAAAACTGACAGGAAGATATGTGGAATTCGAGATCTTTACGCTGACTTTCGATGAGTATGTCGGAATGAAGAGAATGTATGGCAAACCTGTATCAGAGAGAATGGAAGAGGAACTTGATTCCTATATCCTTGAAGGAGGTTTTCCAAGAGCAGTCCAGTACGATTCCCTGGATGACAAAAGAACATATGTGAAGAGCGTCATCGACGAGATCTTTGAAAAGGATATCAAAAGAAGGGTCCAGATCAGACATAAGGATACCTTTAATAAGGTGCAGACTTTCATACTGAACAATTTCGGCGCAACCATGAGTCTGAACAATATCCTTGATGAACTGAAGAAAGAAAACGTCAATATCAAAAGGGATACCTTGAACAGATATATCCAGGTGCTTCTCGATGCCAAGATCATCTATGAATGCAGACGCTTCGATCTGAAATCAAAGAAGGCGATCAGAGGCGAGCAGAAGTACTATCTTTCCGATCTGTCCTTCTATTACATCAAAAACGTCGACAACAGGATAAACTACGGGCCGGTTCTGAAAAACATTGTCTATCAGTATGCCAGAAGCTGCAATTATGATGTCAGTATCGGCAGGATCGGCAGTTTTGAATGCGACTTCATCGTCAGAGACAACATGATGAACTATGCTTATCTTCAGGTGGCGATGACGATTATGAACAGCAGGGATACGGAAGACAGGGAATACAGGCCACTGGAATCGATCAAGGACAATTACCCGAAATATGTCCTGACAAGAAACGACCCGATCCAGAGAAGAAATGGGATCATCCATATGAATATTCCGAAACTGATAATTAATGAGCAAAGGTTCGCTTGATATTTTCAAATTACATATCAATCAAGAAAAGATCGCTAATGAGGAGCAATCGGATAATCATTGAATATACAAGTATTTCCGATTTTAAATCTAAATTAAAAAGAGATAAAAGGAAGACTGTTATTCATGAGAAAACCTGATTCAGATATTAATTTGGCAACAGTCATGTACATACATGAACAAGGACAATATAAATCATATATATTATTCTTAAGTCAGAGATAAGAAAAGAAAAGAACAAAGATAAAAGACAGGACAGCAAGAATAAGATCATTCATTATTACAAACGTACCCATCGCAGCCTCTTGATGGAGCTCAATACTACGATGGACTGCCATCTTATTCATCTCTACTTAAATAACCTCAATACTGCAAATCTCAGAAATAATGATAATATGGGGGTGTAAAGTAAAGCAGATCACTTTCCTTTATCGAAGACAGGCTGGGGTTCGCAATTGTACCCCCAAAGGCACCAAATTAACGAGAAAGCCTAAAATAGGGCTTTTTTGTTTGCTATTCTATTTCTTAAAATGAAGAAAATTTCATTTTTATGGAATAAAACAATCAACAAACATAACAAAAAGCCTAACTATTCTATTCCATAAAAATAAAAATATTTTAATTTTCTGGAATAGATCATATAATGAAGACGGAGAGATAATTCATGAAAATAATAGAAAGAGCGGGGTATCTTAATAAGCTTATCGACTGCATAGGAACACCGGATATCAAAGTCGTTACAGGAATCAGAAGATGCGGGAAATCAATCCTGATATCTCAGTTTTCTGATTATCTGAAAAAGAAAACGAAAAATCTTAATCTAGTCTATATCGATCTTCAACAGCTGGATTACCTGAAATTATTGGAGTATCAAAGCCTTCATGATTTCTGTATCAGACAACACAGGAAGAACAGGAATAACGTCTTGATCATCGATGAGGTTCAGCTGTGTGACGGATTTGAAAAGGCGATCAACAGCCTGCACGCGAAAAGGATTTATGATATCTATCTGACGGGTTCAAATGCCTTTCTTTTGAGCAGCGACCTGGCAACGCTGTTTACCGGAAGAACGATAGAGATCGAAGTCCTGCCTTTCTCTTTTTCGGAATATCTGGAATACTTTGAAAGAAACGACATTCAGGATGCATTCGATGATTATTTCAGGATGGGAGGAATGCCCGGATCCTATGAGTATCACGATGAAACGAGAAGATACGACTACATCGCGGACATCTATCATACCATCATTGAAAGAGATCTGTTCCAGAAGTACAAGCTGAGAAACAGAAAGGAGCTGATGCAGCTGTCTGATTTCATGCTCGACAACATATCCAATCTGACTTCGCCTCACAGCATCTGCATGGAACTGAACAAGGACCACAGTGCAATCACGGAAAAAACCGTTTCGAAGTATATTTCCTATCTTGAAAGATCCTTTATCCTGTACATGGCAAGCAGATACGATCTGAAGGGAAAGAAGTATCTAAGCAGCAACAGCAAGTACTTTGCGGCAGATCACGGGATACGCTATGCCGTTCTGGGGACAAGGAATCTTGATTACGGCAGGACCTACGAAAACATGGTCTATCTTGAACTAAGACGCCGAGGATATGACGTGTACATTGGAAAACTCTATCAGAAGGAGATCGATTTCGTGGCAACGAGACAGAGCGAAAAGGTCTACATTCAGGTCTCTGATGATATCTCTCAGGAAAAGACGTTCCAAAGGGAATACGAATCCCTGCTGGCTATCAAGGACGGGTATCCCAAGATCATCATTGCCAGGACAAGGCATCCTGAATACCGGTATGAAGGCATACGCATCGTCGATCTGGCGCAATGGTTGGCAGAAAGCAAACTGAGGGTACTAGTATAGATTTAAAAACACCATTCAGGTGAAGGCTCTGAATTTATAAAACAGGAGCCTTTTGTTTATAACGAAAACAGAAAGACAAATTGGTTTTTGCGCAGCTGTACTCGTTATACATTAAAAATCTGCATGAAAAGTTTTCGGCCATTGATTATTATTATTTTTAATTTTATTACTATTTTACGGGTACTCCAGTCCTTGGAGGGTATTTTATGAAAATAAAAATCTCAGGATATAAAAACATAGAGAGTCTTGAAATGTATATAGACGACTATAAGATTAATATGCTGTTTGGTATGTCTGGTAGCGGAAAATCTTCAATTGCAGAAGCTTTACAGAAAAAGGATTTAGAAGAAAATTGCACATTAGGTAAAAACATAAAACAGGAAATACTAATTAATGGAGAAGAGAATTCGTCTAATGTTTTAATCTATAATAACGAAATAGTGCGGGTCATATCTGTATCGTACTTATTGATGAATCCGATGAACTGTTACAGAACTTCTGTTTCTGTAAGACTCAGGGGAGTCGGGGAAAAACGGAAACTTGGTATAATTTAATTATAGAAAGGGCAGTCTTCATCAATAAGAAGTCAGTTAAGACAGACTGTTCGGGAAGGAAAAGAAAATGAAAAAAAGATTCGTGATCCTTTTTGTTTTGCTGTCTTTCTTCTTAGTCTTAAGCGCCTGCACAAAGAAAGAAGAGGAGAAAGAAGAAAAAGCCGCTTATGATCTGGGCGGCAAGACCTATTACAATACAGTCGATAAATACGGCCATGAAGACCATTCCAAGATCTGGTTTGGCAAGGACGGCAGTTTCGTATTGAACGACTCCTACACTGATGGGACTTATGAGGTCTCAGGCAAGTGGGCTCTGGATGAAAATGTCTGTTCCCTGGATGTGGAGAGTACCGGCAAGGGTTCATTCACCAAGATCCTGTTTGAAGTGATGAACAATGATACCCTGAAGCTCAAGACATCTTTGGAAGGTTCCAAGGCGGATGATATGTTCTCGACTACGGAGATCAAGGGTTCCGATGTCAAACCGAAAGAAGAGACGACACCTGCGCCGGGAGGAAGCGACAAGGAAGGCTCTTCCGGAGACAAAGACCCTTCCGGAAAAGAAGATTCTTCCAAGAGCGATACGACGCCGGCACCGGAAGCCAAGGCTGATATCCCATGTACCGGTATCACTTCGCTGTATCACAATTACTGGTCTTATGCCAATGAAAAGAACTGGGATCTTGAGATCCGTCCGATCCCGGCTGATACGACAGATAAGATGACCTTCTCTTCGTCGGATGAAAGTGTCGTCAAGATCGATGATCAGGGAAGAGCTACGGCCGTAGGCATAGGCAATGCGGTGATCACAGCCAAGTGCGGCAAGATCAAGTACACCGTCAATTATGAAGTAAGAGACAAGGATGCGCCGAAAAATGTGATCGTCGGCACTTTCCAGTCAAAGAATCCGAATTCGGCACCCGGATATGAACCGTTCGTCGTATTTGACAAGTCCGGGAAATTTGTCTTCACCGAGAATTTCTATGCAGGCTTGGGCGATTTTGCCGGAACCTACACGATCGAAGATGACCGCATCTATTGCACGGTAAATTCGGTGGCGGGACTGGCTTTGGACAGCGTCAAGGAGATCGTCTTTAAGATCGTTGATGAAAATACCTTGAAGCTCAAGACCGAGCTTACCATGTCGTATAATTCCGAACTGTTCTACAGAAAGTAAGAAAAAAACGTGCTGAAGACCGGGTCATTGTGAAGTGGACCCGGTCTTCTTTCTTTCTCAGAAATAAGGACGAGGATCTGCTCAGGAAGAGAGCTCCTTTTTCTTTTTTGATGATTAATGATATATATAAGACAAGGAAGAAAGCCAAAAGCTTGAGATCATCGATATGGATATTGAAAAGACAAAACGATATTACGATCGGCTTAGTGATGAAGATATCTGCGATTGCGTATATTGCCGCAATTATGTCAAAGAGATCCGCTCTACGTATCAGAAACTTGCAGCAGTTCTTGATGACTGGGGTGTGGATATTCAAAAGCCTTTCGAGACCATTCCTATCGGCCCGGCAGAAGGGATCATGTACTATGCCGGAGCGCAGTATGTCATTATGGGTCCATCAGATGACTTCAAAGACACTTTGATCGATGATGTACACATATCCGTAACAAACAGTCACCCAATGACGGATATCGATGAGGATCATTTTGTGATAGAGATCTCTCCGATCTGTCTGAAATGGAATGAAACAAAGAAAGATACATAAGAAGGACAGTCATGAAAGAAGAAAATAAAAAAGCGAAAGTCTGTCGCAAAGATTGGAAGAATGAACCCATGCCCGAGAAACATGAGACTTTTGTGCTTCAAAGATCTTTCGATGAGAAACAGATGGATCTCTTACGGGCAGGCCATATCCCGGAAGCGATGGAAGACAAGTGGTTTTTCTATGTGGAAGGAGAAACTCTTTTCGCCCATCGAAGCTGGACAGGCTATTGTATCTATCGGATCGACTTCAAAGAAGATGATCACCATATCGTAAGAGTCAACCGCGATCCCGAACAGTACGGGTGTACGGATATCAAAGAAGATATCGTAAATCTGAATAAGCTGCTGGACTATTGGGCCAGGGATCCTTACGATCATTATGAGGAATGGCTCGGCGAGATACAGGACGGCTTGAAAAAGGCAGGAAAAGAATAGAAAAAGCTTATCGAAAGAAGGCATCAGGAAGGGAAACTATGAACGGAACGATCTATGATATGAAAGATCCGAAGACCGCAAAAGAAAAGGAACGTGCCGTTTTGTTATGTGAAAAGCTGAACAGTTTATCGATCACGCAGAAAGAAGAACGCCGCAAGCTGATCGAGGAACTGTTCTTTGAAGTCGGAGAAGATTGCACGATCTATCCGGGTTTTCATTGTGATAACGGAAAAAACATCACGATCGGCAAACACGCCTTCATCAACTATAATGTCACCATCATGGACAGAGGAAAGGTAAAGATCGGCGATCATATCCTTCTGGCGCCAAACGTCGTGATCACGACTTCCAATCATCCTCTGGATCTGAAGATGCGTAGGGATTCTTTAGGTTATGCGAGTCCCATCGAGATCGGCAATGACGTCTGGATCGGTGCCAACGCGGTGATCCTGCCCGGTGTGAAGATCGGAAACAATGTCGTCGTTGCGGCGGGTGCGGTCGTCACAAAGGACGTTGAAGACGATTCCATCGTCGCCGGTGTGCCGGCGGTGAAGATCAGAGATCTCAAGGATGTTTCGCTTTGATAGGAAATGCAGATCGAAAGGAGAAAGAAGATGCCGGATAAGATCGTTTATTATGATGATGCGTTTATGAAAAAGTTTGAAGAGCTTGGATCTTTTCTTGATATCGAAGAAAAGGATCATCCTAAGATGCATCGTTTTCTGATCGATAGTTTCGATCCTTTGTTCAAGATCTTTCAGTACTATGCCAAAGACATCGCTGTCAACGGGGCAAAGGATCTTGAAGATGTCTCGGAAGAGATCAAAACGGAGCTGATGCGTCCGCTCTCTTACCGCCAATACGAGATCATAAGCCGTTCCTTTTCCATATGGGAGAACGAGAGAGATCTTGTCATCTCTTCCCTCTATGATTTCTTACATGACAACGGCAGGATCTATGAGAAGAAAGTGATGAGCTCCGCTGAAGTATCGGGTTTTGCGATGGTGCTGATGAATGTCTATCGGGCATTGAAGTCTTAAGGAAGAACGATGGAGTATAAAGAATTCGGTTCAGAAAAGATCGATGAAATCTATGCGATCTATGAAGCCAATGAGTGGGAGTCGTATCTGAACGACAAGGAAAGACTGAAAAAGGCTTTTGAAAAGTCACTGTATGTCTTGGGAGCTTTTGATGAAGGAAAGCTCGTCGGTTTTGTAAGATGTGTAGGGGATGATGAATATATAGTATACGTACAGGATCTTATCGTTCTGCCGGATCATCAAAGACAGGGGATCGGAAGAAGGCTGATGGAAGAAGTTCTCAAGCGCTATGAGAAAGTGCGGCAGTTCGTGCTGATCACCGATGAGGATGATGAAGTTTCCAATGCTTTCTATAAAGCGATCGGTCTTTCGGATACATGCAACGGCTATCCGGTCAATCATTATTTCCGAGGAAACTGAAAGAAAAATAATATATAGATATGAACGCGGTCAAAAGTACGAAGGCCGTGTTTTTCTTTGTTTGAGATATAATAGAGGCTGACAAATGTGCGGTTTTTATACGCATGAATGCATCATCTGATAACGGGAGGAAAAAGTATGAAAGAAGCGGCGCTCTTCAGAGAAAACGTATCCGAAAAACGGCTTTTGAATGTGGTCAAGGAAGTCTCATCCTTTCACCGCATCCAGGCTTCACCGATGTATCGGGAAGCTGCGAACCATGTCTTAGGGATCTGTGAGAAGTATGGCCTTGATGCGAAGATCCTGTCCTATGAGGCTGATCCGGATGTCTGGTATCTGCAATCCAAGATGTTCAAGGAATGGTCGATCAAAGAAGCTACCCTGGAACTGGTCGATCCGGATATCTGTCTGGCCGACTTTTCGGCAGAGCCGATCTCTGTCATACAGAAGTCCTGTCCGATCGACAGAAGGAACGATCCGGTGGATCTGGTGATGCTGGAAAAAGGAGCGGATGAAGGATCGTGCAAGGACATCGATCTGAAAGACAAGTTCGTCTTCATTCGCGGACATATCCGTCAGTACGGCTGGGTCTATGAAAAGGGCGCCTTAGGCGTCGTGACCGATTTCATCATGGAAACGAAGAACCGGAAACGTTCCGATCTCTATGATTCTCTGACGTATACATCCTACTGGCCGACCCACGTCGAAGGCGAGGGCGAACAAAGAGGCTTCGTCTTATCACCGAAGACAGGCGATATGCTGGAAAAACTGTGCAGAGAAAAGAAAGAAAAAGAAGGGTCGTATCTCAAAGTGAGACCTTACATCGATTCCTCCTTCTATAACGGGCACATCGAGATCGTGGAAGTCACGATCGAAGGAAAGGATGACAGGACGGTCTATCTTTCCGCCCATCTTTGTCATCCGAAATCTTCCTGCAACGACAATGCCTCAGGCGTTTCTGCCACGATCGAAGCGATGAATGTCATCAACAAGCTCATCAAGCAGGGCAAGATCGAAAAGCCCGATCATACGATCAAGCTGACGCTGATCCCGGAATTTACCGGAACCTTCGCTTATCTGAGCGATCATAAGGATTATGAAAAAGGACTGGGTGCCATGAATCTGGACATGGTTGGCGGAAAGCAGACGCGTTTCTACGGTCCGATCACCCTGACCAGGACGCCTTACCAGACACCGGCTTTGAACAATGAATTATGCATGATCGCGATGGATGAGGCATCCAAAGAAGCCTCTTCCTTGTCCGGCGATCCGGTCGCTTTGACCAATCACAGGGTCGAGCCGCATTCCGGCGGCAGCGACCATACGGTCTATTGTGATCCGACGGTGAATATCCCTTGTTGTATGTTAGGCCAATGGCCGGATCTCAACTACCATACGGCGACCGATACGCTCGATGTCATCGATCCGGCAGTCCTGAAATTTTCCTGTCTGACGGCGATCAATTTTGCCTACTCTCTGGCAACGATAAACAAAGAAGATCTCCCGTATCTATTTGCCAAACAGGATGAGGTCATCATTGAAGATGTGGGCCGTTATGTCAAAGAATATCTTGATGAAAAGATCGACAGGACGATGTTCGGATCCCTGGTCCATCTTCTGAAAGACTATTATCTTTCCTGCGTTGAAAGTGCCGATAAGCTCGTTTCAGGATATGATGTTACAAAGCAGAAGAAACATGTCGAAAAGATCTTCGATAACTTCATCGATCTCTATGATCTGAAGGATGACTATCCGCTCGATGGAAGCCTGAACGACATCTATAGCAGAAAGTTCATCGGACCTGTCCAGCAGTTTTCGGACTATCGGGCTTTGGGATATGGCGAAGTCATCGATGCATACCAGGAAAAGACAAAGAAAGATCCGTTTGCGATGATGGGTGTACAGGATCTTGTCACCAATCTGATCGATGGCAGAAATACAGTCGCTCAGATCGTACGCAAGGCTTCTTTGATCCGCAGAAAAGATGTCAGGGAAGCAGTCCTCATATTGCTGGATCTCTATGAGAAGCTCGGACTGATCGAAAAGTGATATAAAAACAGAATTTTGTAAGGTTTCTGTCAGACATATGATGGTATATGTTTGACTTCTATAACAATTTGACATGGAAATGTAAAATCCTTTTAAAATATGCCCTTTTTTGAGTAAAATATAACGTATGGCAAACGAAAGAGATTCTAAAATAGGGCAGGATTTTACTTTGTGGTCGTTATTACGATTCGCAATGCCTGGTCTGCTGACCAATCTTTTTACGCGCATCTATGAGACTATGGACGATGCGCTTTTCGTTTCCCGTTTTGTCGGACAGAATGCCTTGGCCGGTATCAAGATACTGGCACCGATCGATGGTCTGACCTTTGCGATCTCGACGATCTTCGGTATCGGCGCTTCGACCTATGCCGCAACGCAGATGGGCAGGGGAAAGAAAAAGGAAGCTTCCAGGATCTTTACCGAGATCATCATCGTGGCACTTGCCTTAGGTTCTTTAATCGCGGCAGTAATGATCCTCTTCGATGATCAGATCCTGCACTTTCTGGGTGCCGAAAGGACGATCATCCAGTATACGGAAGTCTATGTGGCGATCACTTTCGTCGCTTTGCCGTTCAAGCTGGCTTCGATGAGCTTCGGTGCTTTCTATTCGGCAGCCGGCAAGCCTTCGATGGGCTTATATAATTCGATCCTTTCGGGCATCATCAATGTGGTGACCGACTATGTGACCATCGTTCTGATGGGTATGGGTGTCTCCGGCGCGGCGATCGCAACTTCCTTAGGTCACTTCGCAACCTTTTTGGTCGGTGTCTTCTTCTACCGCAATCAGGACAATGATATCTCCTTCGTAAGGCCGGGCAATACCTATATCCAATCCTTCCTGGAATCCTTCCATTATGCCTTTGCGCAGGTCACCAATTCCTTAACGATGGCGTTTACGATGCTGATCGTGAATCGGACTATTTTATTTTATCTGGGGACGGATGGCATCGCGGCAAGATCGATCGTCAATGATCTTCGCCAGATCCTGAATGCGGCATTCATCGGCTATGCGGCAACGGTCGGTCCGATCATTGCCTATAACTACGGTGCCGGCAGACCGAAGATGTTGAAAAAGATACTGTCATATAACCTGAAGGTGTGGTTCTTCGGCTGTACCGGCATGATGATCATCGGCCAGCTGCTGAAGAGACCTTTGATCTCCTTGTTTATGAATCCGGAGACTTTCACCCAATCCTTCTATGATCTGACCTATTACGGTCTGACGGTGGAACTGTTTGCGCCGATCTTTACGGCCGGCTGCATCATGATCAACAGGATGTTCGTGGCATTAGGCGCGCAAAAGACGGCGACGGTCTTATCGATCTTGCGAAACTTCGTCTTCCGACTTTCCACGACCTTCATCTTACCAAGAGTCTTTGGCCCATATGGCATCTGGTATTGTTTCCCGTTGGCTGAAGCATTGGGTTTCAGCTGTGCGGCGATCGCCGTCATCCGCAATGCCGACAACTACGGCTACGGCAAGAGCGGGGTGGCATACCTCATCGACAGCAGGGAAGAAGCACAAACAGCCTGATCTTAGGATCGGGTTTTTATTTGGAAGATACGTAAATACAGGGAAGAAATGTTACACTGTAGAAGATATGACTAAAGGAAGACTTGAAGCATTTTCCGATGGCGTCATCGCCATCATCATCACGATCACGGTCTTACTGATCGACCTGCCGGAAGGCAACGGCTGGGGCGATCTTTTATCGATACTTCCGATAGTGGCTTCCTATTTTACGAGTTTTCTTTTAGTGGGCACCAATTGGGTCAACCACCATCATCTTTTACAGGTGGCAAGGACCGTTGACGGCAAGATCCTGTGGGCGAATCTTCTTTATCTTTTCATCCTGTCTTTCTTCCCGGTCACGACCGGCTGGGTAGGCAGATCGGGTTTTGCCTTAGTACCGGTACAGGTCTATATCTTTGTCAACCTCTTGGGTGCGATCAGCTACTATCTTCTGGAGAAAGCCGTCATGCAGTCCAAGGGAAATACGGCCCTGAAGGATCTGATCGATGAACCGCGAAAAGAGAGGTGGACGATCATGGTGGAGATCATTTCTTTTGGCATCACGTTCGTGCCGGGCGGTCATCATCTCTCCTGTCCGCTGCTCATCGTGGCAGTCGCGCCATGGATCGTTCCGGATCTGCGCATCAAAGAGGGTTTGGAAAAGAATCATGATCGGAATAACTGAAGGCTTAAAAGAAAGATATCCCGGTCTGTTTTTGTGGCCTCCGGCAGCTTTCAACCTTTTCTATGGCGTATTGCAGCTGTACATTGCTTATATCATCCATTCCTATTGGTATCTGACCCTGGGTTTGTTTTTTCTGGTACAAGGAGCGATCCGTTTTCTGGCGGTCGACAAAGGAAAGAAGGAAACACGTAAGACGATGACTGAGATCGGACTGGCGATGGTCTTTGAGGCTGTTATCATTGCCGGCATGACCTATCTTTGTATTGAGGAGAGACGCTATCCGATCCGCAACATGATACTGGCGATCGCCCAGGCGGCATACAGCTTCTCTTTGATGGGTGTCGCCGTTTACAATCTGTTCAAGTCCGCAAAGAAAGATGATCCGCTGTTCTATATGGTAAAAAACATCTCATTCGTTTCTGCCGTCGGTTCCATCCTTTCCTTACAAAGGATGATGCTGGGGACTTTTGGCAGTGCAGATCTGAATTTCAATCGGATCATGGAGGCTTTTTCGGGAGCCGGGGCATTTCTTATCATCGTGATTCTGGGCTGCCGTATGATCTTCGATGCAGTGAAGTTCCGTTAGGAACTTTTTTCTTTGACAATGTTTTTATGTACTTACTAGAATGTTGTTGAGGGGTAATGCATATGAAAAATAATGGATCGAAATTTCGTTTCTGGCTTCTGGTATGGGGTCTTGGCATCATCGGACAGCTGTGCTGGAACATCGAGAACCAGTGGTTCAATACCTTCGTCTACGCCAAGATCGCCAAGGATCCGACGATCATTTCCTGGATGGTCGCGGTAAGTGCGATCGCTACAACGATATCGACGTTTCTGTTTGGCACGATGTCTGACCGTATGGGCAAGCGCAAGCCTTTCATGGCCATCGGTTATATCCTGTGGGGCATCTTTACGATCTTATTCGGTACGACGGAGTTCATCACCAAAGGTCAGCCTTCCGCTTCAAGCCAGGTCATCCTGGTCGCAGGAACGGCTGTCGTATTGGCGGATGCGCTGATGTCTTTCTTTGGTTCGATGGGCAATGACGCGAGCTTCAATGCCTGGCTCAACGATTCGATGAATGATGAAAACAAGGGCGGCATCGGAGCGGCTCTGGCTACCCAGCCGGTCATCGGCACCATCATCGGTACGATCTTAGGCGGCATCCTGATCGGAAGCAATGACAACTACATGCGTCTGTTCATTGTTTTCGGCGGACTGGCGATCCTCTTCGGTATCCTGTCGCTGTTCCTGGTGAAGGATGTCAAAGGTCTAAGACCCAACAAACAGGGAAGTTTCATGAAGCAGTTGCTGAGTGCCTTTGATTTCGGTGCCCTGATGGAACACAAGGAACTGGTCTGGGTCTTTCTGGTACTGACGGTCTATTTCATCGCGTTCAACGTCTACTATCCCCATGTGGGAAACTATATGATCTATTATCTTGGTTTCAGTGCCGATGCGATCGGCATCATCCAGGGTGTAGCTTTGATATTAGGTATGTTTTCGGTCATTCCGGCATCGAAGTTATTGAATAAAAACAGGTTCGTTCTGGCCGCATCGATCGCGATCGTATTAAGCATCATCGGTGTAGGCATCCTGGGACTTTTCGGAAGACCGGAATACATCGATCCTTCGACGATCTTAAACTGGCCTTTGCTGGTCGGCTTGTTCTTCTTTGGCTGCGGCTATATCATGTTCATGCAGGTGACATCGGTATGGATGAAGGGGCTTTTCCCAGAAGAATCCAAGGGACAGTTTGAAGGCTTCCGTATCATCTTCTTCGTTCTGATCCCCTGGATCGTTTCCCCGTTCATCGCCAATCCGATCATCAAGAACAACGGTGAGATCCTTGATGCCAACGGACTGACGGCGTATTTGCCGACCCATGTCCTGTTTCTGGTGTCAACGGGGTTGATCTTACTGACATTCATTCCGTTATTCTTTGCGGCTAAGTATTCGCGAAAGGACAGATGATGAAGATCTTTCTGCTTATCCTTGTCTTGCTGTATGCTGCGGTCATCTCTTACATCGTTTTCATGTGTCTGAAACTGATCACAAGGCCGATACGCTATTCCTATGAAGACTGCCGCAGCGCAGAGATCGAAAACGGTTTTGCAGATGCGATCCGGAAATATGAAAACGACTGGAACAGAGAGGCGTTTGAGCTTCCGTGCAACGGTGTGAGGATCTCCGGCGAGATCATACGCAATCCCAAGGCAAAAGAAAACAAAGCCGTCATCGTCTGTCATGGCCAGAAGGTGAACCGTTACTGTTCGATCAAGTATGCGGATATGTTCATGGATATGGGATACAATGTCGTGCTCTATGATGAAAGATACTTCGGAAGATCCACAGGAAAGATCTCCACATTGGGTCAGGAAGAGGCCAAGGATCTGAAGGAAGTTTATGCCTATACAAAGAAAGTCTTCAAAGATGACTGCAGGATCGGCTTGCATGGCGAGTCGATGGGAGCGGCGACAAGCTTGCTGTCGCTGCAGTATATAAAGCCTGTGTTCGTCGTTGCGGACTGTCCGTTTTCGGATTCCTATAAGCTGTATGAGGAATTCACGATCAAAAACGTCCATCTGCCGCCGGTATTGATCCTGCCGTGGGTAGCTTTGATCGCCAAGCATAAGTATGGTTATGACATAAAAAATACCAGTCCGATCAAGGCGGTGGAGAACAGCGATGTGCCGGTCTGTTTCATGCATGGCACATCCGACGGACTGATCAGGCACGAACACAGTGAAGCGATGTTCAAGGTCTGTAAGAATAAGAAGTCTGAGATCCACCTGTATGAAGGGGCGGACCACGCCAGATCCGTCTTTGTCGACAGGGAAAGATATCGGAAAGAGATGGAAGATTTTGTAAAGAAATGTGAGAAGGGTCTTTGCTGAAGTGAAGGCCTTTTCATATAAAAAAACATTCTTGCGGATGTCAGTTTGCAGTGGAATGCCTTTCGATGAGCCGGCAGTTGAGGATGGTCCTGGATGGAAGATCCTCTTTTTTGTTTCTGATCAAAGACATCAAGAGCTCGGCAGAGCGTTTTCCTAAGGCAGTCGGATCACGTTCGATGGTGGATAAAGTCGGTGTACAGATGCGGGATTGCAGCTGGTTATCGAAACCGAAGACTTTGACATCTTCCGGGACTTTCAGATCCAGCCGTTTGAGTCCTGCCATGGCACCGATCGCCTGGTTGTCGGAGGTACAGATGATGCCGTCGACTTTGTTTCCTTTTTTGATGTAGTCGACGATCGAGGTTTCGGCATTGATCAAAGAGGACCCTTTATCCAGCTGTATGATGTGCTGCCTGGAGGCAGGAAAGCCATAGCGGTTCATCGCCTCGACATAGCCGTCCTTTCTGTTGGATACGACATAGGTCGCCAGGTAGGAAGAGATGAAGATGATGTTCTGACAGCCTTTTTTGATCAGCGTTTCGGTGGCGTCATAGATGCCTTTTCTGGCATCGGAGGCAACGATCGGCAGATCCATGTTGTTGATCGGCGTCCTGTCCAAAAGCACGATCGGCACGTTCCTGGTGGAGAGGCCTGATTCCAGCATGTTCTGGCAGGAGATCACGATGATCCCGTCTGCCCGCATCGAGTCGAGACGGTGGAAGTATCTTCTTTCCTTTTGCGGATCGTTGTCGGTGTTGCATATGAACAGGGCATAGTTGTTTTCATCGAAATACTGCTCGATGGAGACGGCGATGCTGGAGAAAAAGTCGTTGTTGATATTGGGCAGTATGAGCCCTACCGTATGGGAAGAAGAAGACTTTAAGGATCTGGCGGCGTTGTTGGAGACATAACCGTATCTTTCGATCGCTTCCTTTACTTTTTCTTCGGTCTCCTTGGAATAGCGTCCGGTCTTGTTGATGACATGGGAAACGGTCGCCGTAGATACGCCGGCGAGTTTTGCGATATCGATGATCGAGACGCTTTTTTTATTGTTCATCACTTGCATTATATGAGATTTACAGGCAGAAATACAATGGTTTTCTGGTTAAAAGTTGGTTAAATGATTAAACGTTTAACTTTTTGTTGAAAATCTATTGAAATGGGGTTTTTATGATGATAATTTATAGATGTGGTTAAACGATAAACCAAAGGGTTTAAGGAGGCAAGTATGGATTACAAGAAAACCGCAGAACAAATCGTAGAGAATATCGGCGGCAAAGAGAACATCGCTTCTCTTACGCACTGTATCACACGTGTCCGTTTCAAATTAAAAGATGATTCCAAGGCATCCGCTCAGGCTGTCAAGAAGGTCCCGGGCGTCATCAACGTCATCGAACAGGGCGGCCAGTTCCAGGTCGTCATCGGCAATGAAGTCGAAGATGTCTTCAATGCCGTACAGGATGTCACAGGCATCACCGGTTCATCGATCGATGTCGTTGAAAAAGATGATCTCAAGGTCAAAGGCAAATTCATGGACCGTGTCATCGACTTGGTCACCAATATCTTCACTCCGATCTTACCGGCTCTGATCGGTGCTGGTATGATCCGTTCCTTACTGATGGTCCTGACCAAATTTGCGGGTCTTCCGACAGATTCCGGTTTCTATCTGGTCGTCAATGAGATCTACAACGCGATCTTCTCTTATCTGCCTGTCTATCTGGCATATGCGGCAGCTGTCAAGTGGAGATGCAATCCGTATATCGCCGTTGCGGTAGCGCTGACGATGTGCTCAGGCACCATTCAGTCCGCTGTCTTAGGCGAGAACGGCCTGAAGTTCTTAGGCATCCCGATGTCCATGCAGAGACAGGGATACGGTTCTTCCGTCATTCCAATCATCGTCACTGTCTGGTTCATGTCCCTTGTTGAAAAATATGTGACAAAGATCGTTCCGAAGTATGCGAGATATGTCTTAGTTCCGTTACTCACATTACTGATCACGGTCCCGGCTGCATTCTTAGTTATCGGCCCGATCACAGCTACATTACAGTCCTGGATGGGTGCAGGCTACACTGCTTTATACAACCTCAATCCGACTATCTGCGGTGTCATCCTCGGCGCAGCATGGCAGGTCTTAGTCGTCTTCGGTCTTCACTGGGGTATCGTTCCTCTTGGAACCCTCAACCTGGCGCAATACGGACGTAATACGATCAATGCCGTCACCGGTCCTTCCAACTGGACACAGGCTGGCGCAGCACTTGGCGTCGCTTTAAGAACAAAGAACCAGCAGCTTAAGGAAACAGCTCTTTCTGCCGGTATCACAGGTATCTTCGCGATCACGGAACCTTCCATCTATGGTGTCAACCTTCCGTTGAAGAAGCCGTTCTACATCGCAGTTGCAGTAGCAGCACTCGCCGGCGGTATCGCAGGTTTCGGTAACGCGGCAGCTCTGGCCGGCGGTCCGGTCGGTATCTTATCCTTCCCGTTATTCATCGGTGAGGGCTTCGGTTACTTCGTCGTCGCAATGCTGATCGCGTTGTTCGGTACAGCGGCTCTTGTCTATCTCTTCGGTTACGACAAGAAATTCGATCAGGAATAAATCTGCTTATCATTTGATGAGAGCCGGCAAAAGTGAATCCCCCTTTTGCCGGTTTTCCTTATAAAATAGAGTTAGGAGAAAATTATGTCTAATGTAGTTCGCCTTATCAGTGCTTCCAAGTCAGATATCCGGAAGATGTCTGCGATGGAATTAAAAGAATCGATCTTCAAGTCCGAGTCCCGCGTCATCATGGGCCAGCATCTTCTGTTTGCCGGCACAGGTGTCGTAAGAGGTATCACCAACAGCGAACTGATGTTTGCCTGGGGTGCCGATATGGTCATGCTGAATACCATCGATCTCGATAATATGGATAACAATCCGGGTCTTTGCGGTCTTTCCCTGAAAGAACTCAAGGACAGATGCAACCGTCCGATCGGCGTGTATCTTGGCTGTCCGAAAGCCGGAAGTGAAGACGGCGGCAAGAAGGCGCTTTACCGCAGGGAAGGCATGGTCGCCACCAGGGAACACATTCTCAAATGCAAAGAGATCGGTGCCGACTTCATCGTCTTGGGCGGCAATCCGGGTTCCGGTACGTCATTGACTGATGTCATCGAATGTACGAAGCTTGCCAAGTCCTTACTGGGCGATGAGATGATCATCATGGCCGGCAAGTGGGAAGACGGTATCAATGAAAAGGTCTTGGGCGATCCGACAGCCGATTATGATGTGAAAGATGTCATCCGGCAGCTGATCGATGCCGGTGCGGATTGTATCGATCTGCCTTGTCCGGGTTCAAGAGGCGGCATCACCGTCGAAGATATCCGTTCACTTGTACAATATGTCCATACCTACAAACCGGGTACTTTGACGATGTGCTTCTTAAATTCTTCCGTGGAATGTGCCGATGAAGCGACGATCCGCGAGGTGGCGCTGCTGATGAAGCAGACCGGCGCAGATATCCATGCGATCGGAGACGGCGGTTTCGGCGGCTGCAGCTGGCCGAAGAACGTCTATCAGCTTTCCGTATCGATCAAAGGCGAACATTATACCTGGTTCCGTATGGCCAGCGTGAATAAATAACTTTATTTCAAAGGAGAAGAAAATGTCATTTCCAAAGGGTTTCTTATGGGGCGGTGCGACCGCGGCCAACCAGTGTGAAGGTGCCTGGAATGAAGACGGCAAGGGTCTTTCCACCGTTGATGTCATTCCGTTCGGCGAGGATCGCATGAAGGTGTCCAGAGGCATCAAAGAGATGCTGGAATGTGATGAAAATCATACTTATCCGGCACATGAGGCCATCGATTTCTATCATCATTACAAGGAAGATATCGCTTTGTTTGCGGAGATGGGTTTCAAGACCTACCGCATGTCGGTCTCCTGGACAAGGATCCTGCCCAATGGTGATGACGATATCCCGAACGAAAAGGGTATCGAATTCTATAGGAACGTCTTTGAGGAATTGAAGAAATATGATATCGAACCGTTAGTCACGATCAACCATTTCGATACGCCGATCGCACTTATAAAGAAGTACGGCGGCTGGAAAGACTATCGGATGATCGATGCCTACTTAAAATTATGTAAGATCCTGTTTACGGAGTATAAGGGTCTTGTAAAATACTGGCTGACTTTCAATGAGATCAATATGTTGCTGCATATGCCGTTCATGGGAGCCGGTATCTTATACAAGGAAGGCGAAAACAAGGATCAGATCAACTATACGGCAGCCAATCATGAGCTGATCGCTTCGGCGAAAGCCGTGAAGATGGCCCATGAGATCGATCCTCAGAATCTGGTCGGATGCATGCTGGCGGCAGGCCAGTACTATCCGTATTCCTGCAACCCGGATGATGTCTGGGAAGCCTTCAATATGGACAGGGACAACTACTTCTTTACCGATGTACAGGCAAGAGGTGCCTATCCGGTATGGGCCTTCAAGAGGATGGAAGAGCTCGGTGTCAGTATCGACTTGAGCGAAGAAGACAAGAAAGCCCTCAAGGAAGGCTGTGTCGACTTCATCTCCTTCTCTTACTACTGCTCAAGATGCATCTCCACAGACGAGGAAGTCTTAAAGAACCATTCCAGGGGAAATGCGGTATTCAAGGCTGTCGTCAATCCGTATCTCAAGGCTTCCGACTGGGGCGGGCAGATCGACCCGTTAGGCTTGAGAGTTACCTGCAACACCTTGTATGACCGCTATGAAAAACCGTTATTCATCGTTGAGAACGGCTTCGGCGCTGTCGATATGGTAGAAGCAGACGGATCCATCCATGATCCATACCGCATCGATTATATGCGAAAGCACCTCGAAGCGCTTCGCGATACAGTGACGATCGACGGCATCCCGGTGCTCGGCTATACGATGTGGGGTCCGATCGACCTGGTGAGTGCTTCGACCGGTGAGATGAAAAAGCGCTACGGTTTCATCTATGTCGATAAGGACAACGAAGGAAAAGGAACGCTCGCTCGTTCGAGAAAGGATTCCTTCTACTGGTATAAGAAAGTCATCGCATCAAACGGCGAAGATCTCGATTAAGATCAAAGACAGAACACAAAACCCAAGAAAAGATCATTCTGAAATACGGATCTTTTCTTTATATGAAAAGGAGAATAACAGACAATGAAACTCGCCATCGGAAACGATCATGTCGCTGTCGACATGAAGAAAGAAATAAAGGAATATCTTGAATCCTTAGGACATGAAGTAATAGATGTAGGTACAAACTCTACTGAGAGATTCAATTATCCTGTATCTGGTTATAAAGTAGCCAGAATGGTAGCTGATAAGGAAGTAGATGGAGGTGTGCTCATCTGTGGAACAGGTGTAGGTATCTCCTTAGCTGCCAATAAGGTAAAAGGTATTCGAGCCTGTGTATGTTCGGAGCCTTATACTGCTAAATTATCCAAACAGCACAACAACTCCAACATCATCGCCTTTGGCGCAAGAGTCATCGGTATCGAGACGGCCAAGATGATCGTAGATGAATGGCTAAAGGCAGAATATGAAGGCGGAAGACATCAGATCAGAGTCGATATGATCCATGAGATCGAAGAGACACAGGACCTCAAAGCAGCTCACGAGTAGAAAGGACATACAGAATGAGTAAACGACTTTTATGTCCTTCCATGATGTGTGCCAATTATGGCCATCTCGCTGATGAAGTAAGAGCCTTAGATGATGCAGGTGTGGATATCTTTCATTGTGATATCATGGATGGGACTTTCGTACCCAACTTCACGATGGGCGTCATGGATGTGGAAACCATCAGAAGATATACGGACAAACCCCTAGACTGTCATCTGATGATGGAGAATCCTGCCAATAAAGTGGACTGGTTCATCAAGGCGGGAGCCAATATCATCTACATCCATCCGGAATCGGAAAGATATGTCGTCAAGACATTAGCGCATATCAAGGAGATGGGTGCTTATGCCGGTATTGCCGTAAATCCGGATACTTCCGTTGCCTCCATATCGGAGATACTCAACTTATGTGATTATGTCTTAGTCATGACAGTCAATCCCGGATTTGCGGGACAAGGCTTCATCGACTTCACAAGAAAGAAAGTGGAGCAGTTAGTCAAACTGAAAGAAGAATACGGCTTCAAGGTCATGATCGACGGTCATTGTTCCCCTGAGGTCATCGAAGACTTGTCCAATCTGGGTGCAGACGGTTTTATCTTAGGAAGCTCTGCCTTATTCCGTAAGGGAAAGACATATAAGGAACTGATCGATTCTTTAAGGAGGAATGAAGGATGAAAGATCTCATCGGCATGATCGTGCCAAACTGTGACAATTCTTTCTTTTCTTCTCTGGCACATTTTACGGAGCGTTCCTTATCCGAAAAAGGCTTCCGCCTATTCATTGCGGATTGCCATAACGATGTGAAACGGGAGAAGGAATATCTTCAAAGTCTTTCTTCGATCTGTGCAGGCATCATCGATGTCTCGGGCTTGAGTGAATTAAGTGAAGATCTGCTTCCTCAAGACTATCCATTGGTCTTTGTCGACAGAAAGCCTTCTTCTTCCAGGAAGATCCCCTGGGTGGGAAATGACGATGAAGCAGCCATGAAGGAGGCGACGGAATATCTCATCGAAAAAGGCTGTAAGAACATCTTACTGTTACCGGGCTATATCGCCGAACATAAGGAATCACCGAGAGTCAACGGCTATCTGGCTGCTTTGAAGGAACATGGCATCGAAGAGTCCCATGTCTTATACCGCAAGGGCTTAAGATCTTCTCAGGAAGAGACCCGTGATATCATCATGGAACAATTATCCGAAGGAAGAAAGATCGATGCCATCATCACATCTTCCGACCGTTCGGCATTTGCCGTCATGAAGGCAATCGGAGAGTTAGGCTATTATGCACCGGAAGATGTCAGACTGATCTCCTTTGACAATACGCCGTATTCCACCTTGTCTTCTCCTTCGATCACATCGATCGACCGAAACTTCAAGGATATCGCCTATAAGGCGGTGGAAGTGATGTTGGATCAGATCGATGGAAAAGAGGCGTGTGATACCAATACCATCGAAGTCTCACTGGTAAAAAGAGATTCCAGCAGATAGTGATTCAGGCTTTCTTCGGAAGGCCTTTTTTGAGCGTGCGGAAACTTGAAAAAGAGAGGAATTGTTATAATTTAGTCAGATACGGGAGGAATTATCATGGAATTTTTTGATGTCATGGAAAACAGAAGTTCGATCAGGAAATATACGGATGAACCTTTAAGCGAAGAGGAGATCAGATGTGTCGCAACTGCCGGCCTCAAGGCTCCGACCGCTACCAATAAGCAGGAGATCCATATTACGGTAGTGAAAAAAGACGATCCTGTCCAGGCGATGATACAGAAGGACCTCAATCCGGAAGCGGTCGTCAATTTCTATTACGATGCGCCGATCACTTTCTATCTTTCGGCGATGGATGAGTTTGGCTGGAACGATATCGATGCGGGCATCGCGGTGGAAAACATGCATCTGGCAGCGAAGGCACTGGGTCTTGGAAGCGTGATCCTTGGCTGCATGAAGAAGGTCGTCTGCGGAAAGAAGAAGGAAGAATATGATAAGCTCTTATGTATCCCGCAGGGCTATTCCTATAAGATCGCGATCGCTGTCGGTCATGCGGATACCGAAAAGGTCCCGCATAACATCGATTTTGATCGGGATGTGACGGTAAAATAATGTCTTTCAAAGTCCATGAAGTCCATGGGCTTTTTATTTTAGCTTTTTAACTATCTAAGTTTGAAAATAAAAGTAAAAAGGTAAAGGCATCGGCTTTCTTTGATGATAAACTAATTCATGTATGAAACTGCTGATCATCAACCCGGGGTCGACTTCGACCAAATTAAGCATTTATGAAGATGAAAGAAGGATCGCAGAGGATTCTTATTTTCACGATGCACCGGAATTATTGAAATATCCTCATGTGAACGGCCAGATGCCGTTCAGAAGAAGCGTCATTGAGACATTTTTAAAAGAGAACCATTGCCGGTTGGAAGACATCGATGTCTTTGTCGGAAGAGGCGGAAGTGCCTATCCCTGTAAGTCCGGGGTCATGGAGATCGATGAAAGGCTGTATGAGGATACGAAATTTGCCAGAGGAGGCAGTGAACATCCGGCAAAGCTCGGCGTGATGCTGGCGCATGATCTGGCAAAAGAGTATGGAAAGAAGGCATACACGATGGACCCGACCAATGTGGATGAGCTCATCGATGTTGCCAGGATCACCGGCATCAAAGGCGTTTACCGCAATGCGCAGGCCCACGTCCTCAACCAGAAGGCGGTCGCCAGAAAGCATTGTGCCTTGCATGGCATGAACTATGAAGAAAGCGATCTGATCGTCGCCCATATCGATGGCGGGATCACGGTCCATGCCCACCATAACGGAAGGATGATCGATGGCAATGTGGGAAGTGGCGGCGATGGGGCGTTCACCCCGACCCGAATCGGGTCTGTGCCCGTTCTGCCGTTATTGGATTATATCGATACAAGAGGTACCAAGGCCGTAAGGGATATGTGTTCCAGAGCCGGCGGTTTCGTGTCATATTTCGGTACTTCCGATTTCAAGAAGATCTATGAACTGGTTCAAAATAAAGATGAGAAGGCAAGTCTCATCTATGAGTCGATGATCTATGATATCTGCAAGCAGATCGGTGCGATGGCCGTGACACTCAAAGGCCATGTCGATGGGATCCTGTTAACAGGCGGTCTGATGATCTATGATGACATCTTTGAAAAGATCAAAGAGAGCTGTTCCTGGATCGGTGAGATCTATTCCTATCCGGGAGAACTGGAACAGGAGGCTCTGGCATCGGAGGTCTTTAAGGCGCTTAAAGGCGAAAGGCAGATCTTGAAATATGAGGGGAAGCCGGTCTTTGAAGGTTTTGAATTCCTGAAGGATTGAACATATGGAGGACAGTTTATGAGCATTACAGTCAATCTGCGTTACAAGGGTGTAAATGGAAGTGCGAAGAAGTTCGCCCGGGAAATGATGGAAAGCGGAACGGTGGAAAAGATCCGCAACGAAGAAGGGAATCTTCGTTATGAGTATTACGTTTCTCTTGAGGATCCGGAAACGGTCTTGCTGATCGACGCGTGGAAGGATCAGGAGGCGATCGATAAGCATCATGCTTCAGAGATGATGAAGACCATTGCGGACTTAAGAAACAAATATGATCTTCATATGGAAGTCAACCGTTATGTGGAAGACGAACAGGGAGTTTCCGCAAAGGATCAGTCATTCATCAGAAAGTAAACAGGAGGGATCGTGTGTAAACATGATCCTTTTTCGTTTGTTCAAACTGTACAGAACAAAATGAGAAGAAAACAAAAAAAATGCAGTATACTTTAGTTAGCAAAAACTAACTGGAGGGTATATATGTATAAGACGACATTGAAGATCGACGGCATGATGTGTGGGATGTGCGAGGCACACATCAATGATGTCATACGGAAGAACGTGAAGGATGCTAAGAAAGTCTCTTCTTCCCATGCGAAGGGGATCTCGACTTTTGAATCGGAGACATTGCCGGATGAAAATGTTTTGAAAGACGCGATCGCAAAGACCGGCTATGAACTGAAAGATGTTTCCGTGGAAGAAGTACAGAAAAAGAAGTGGTTTTTCTGAGACCTGTATGTTTTGTGATGCAGAGATAAGCTGTAATGGCTGAAAGTCATGATCTGTCCTGTCATATCCGGAAGATGATAAGAGTAGAATGAAGATGTAGAACCTCATATAATGATTTTCTATAAGAAATGATCCGGAGGTGGGATATGAACAAAGAAGTGATCACAGGCTTACTGATACCGTTTTTAGGAACGACGGCCGGGGCAGGCTGTGTGCTTTTCATGAAAAACAAGCTCAGTTCCACTGTTGAGAGAGCTCTCAGCGGTTTTGCGGCAGGAGTCATGGTGGCAGCCTCCATCTGGTCTTTGATCGTTCCGGCCATGGAACAGTGTGAAGATATGGGGCGGCTTGCGTTCTTACCGGCGTTCATCGGTTTCTGGATCGGTGTGCTGTTTTTACTGGTGCTCGATCATATTATCCCGCACTTGCACATCAATTCCGAGGAAGCGGAAGGTCCTGCTTCCAAACTGGCCAGGACGACGATGATGGTATTGGCGGTGACGCTTCACAATATCCCGGAAGGCATGGCAGTTGGTGTGGTCTATGCGGGTTTTCTCAACGGTACGGTCTCGATCTCGGCTTCGGCAGCTCTTGCTCTGGCCTTAGGTATCGCCATTCAGAACTTCCCGGAAGGCGCCATCATTTCGATGCCTCTTCATGCGGAGGGCAAATCCAAGACTTCGGCGTTCCTGTTGGGGACACTGTCAGGTGTCGTTGAACCGATCGGTTCGCTTCTTACGATCTTTGCCTCATCACTGCTGGTGCCGTATATGCCGTATTTATTGAGTTTTGCGGCAGGTGCGATGATGTATGTCGTCGTGGAGGAATTGGTCCCGGAGATGGCGCAGGGAGAACACTCTCATGTGGGCGTTCTTCTGTTTACCGTAGGTTTTACTTTGATGATGGCTTTGGATGTGACCCTTTCTTAATATGGCAAGAATACTCAATATCCTGATCATTCTATCGGAGATCCCCGGATTTTATATCGTATTGAAAAAAGACGGTCTTAAGACTTTCGTCTATTATACGGAGATCGCCAATCTTCTGGTTCTGATCTCTTCACTTCTGTTTCTGTTTGATCCGCGCGGTGCGATACTGCTACGTTATACAAGTACATGCATGCTGACTCTGACGTTTCTTGTCGTTGTGGCGGTATTGGGGCCGATCGATGGCTATAAGCGGCAGCTGATAAGTGAGAATTCCTTTTTCCAGCACATCTTAGCACCGGTATTTTCTTTCATTTCTTATGTTTTCTTTGAGGAACATACCCATATCTGGTCTTTGCCGGTAATGATCACACTTGTTTATGGTGCTTTGATGTTTTATCTCAACTATAAGAAAAAGATCCAAGGTCCCTATGCCTTCTTCAATGTGCATAAACAAGGCATAAAAACTTCGATCTTATGGTTTATTGCATTGATGTTGGTGATATCGTCAGTTTCAGTGCTTATTATTGTGATCGCGGGATAAGAAAAAATGTTCTTCCATATTATATATAAGGAAGGAAATAAGAACGATACATAAAAGATAGATGATGATCCCTGTAAATATGCCGTATCTTACAGCGATCTCATGAAAGACGGGCTGCGTGGTCGGATAATAAGGCGTGATATAGAACATATTGGGTTCGACATGGATATCATGAAAGATATGATGGCAGATCACGTTGATGATCTCGGCGATCAGACACATACATAAAAACAGATTTACGGAAGGCAAGAAGCTTGCCTTTTTTCTTTGTTTCAACAGCAATAATGCTGCCTGGGCCTGTGTCAGGATCAGACCATGGTAGGCAAAGGAATGGATGAATAAAAGGATCTGGTCCCGCAGCATGTCATAAGGAAGGATCAAAGCGATGATATCGGTGATCAGAGAAAAAGAGGCAAGAAAGACAAGAAAAACGTTCTGCATCTCTTTCTTTTTGAAATACGTCACGAGAAAAGAACAGTACATCGCCATGGAACAAAGCTGCCATGGGAAGAACCACAGATTGATCTTGCGATCAAAAACATAATAAAAACAGAACCACTGCTTGAATGCTTCGGCAAGGATCATGAAAAGACCTGAAATATGAAGGTATTTCAAAAGATCTTTCTCATTCTTCCTTCTGAAACATGAGAAAAAGATGAGATTCACGATAATGATCACTGTAAGTGCCAGGATATGCATGGATCCGAATAATTGCGGCGTATGTGAAAAAGTGATCCCCATACCCAAATTATAGCCGAGTGATCAGAAACCGTAAAAAATGTACTGTATCCGTCTGAAAAAAGACTGTTTCGGACGCTTTTCGCACGTAAAAGCAGTCAAAACAGACGATCCGTTCCGGACAGTTCCATTATTTGCGGTTTTTCATGAAAAAATCAATAAAAATAGCTAAAAAACCGACAGTATCTTAATATTTTGACTGATTATTATACTATATAAATAGTATATTGATGTTGCACAAATGTTGCGGCTGTTTCAGTAAACTAGGGTTGAACAATGATGGGAAATCGAAGTTATTTCCTGCTTCAAACCATTCCATACCAGACTGAAAAAGCTCACATATGCGGTTATGTGAGATTTAATCGGATATCGGTGCAAGATGGACGAAGGAATACCAGAAATTCAATTATTGTGCTGATTGGTGATGTAACATATACTGCTACATTCACAGCAATACCGATCCCGACGCCACCGACTCCTCCAGGACCAGGACCTGATCCTGAACCAGAGCCACCGACACCGCCAACTCCTCCGACTCCTCCGACACCGGAACCGGAACCTACTCCGGAACCAGAGCCTACACTAGAACCGGCACCTACTCCGGAACCTACACCAGAGCCTGAGATCATCGATGATGACCCGACTCCTGAAGCAGAACCTGAGAAGTACTGGGCACTGCTCAACCTGTTATCATCTATTGGTACAGTCCTGACAGCAGCTGGTATGATCATCACATTCTTCAGAAAGAAGGAGGATGATGATGAGGAAGAGGCTAGCGCTGAAGAAGCAAACGTTACAAGAAACGTTGCTCCTGAAGGCGAAGAAGAGGAAGAAGACGATGAGAACAAGAGAAAGAAATCGAAGTTCTTAGGTCTGATTCCTGCGATCGGATCCGTGATCTTCTTCATTCTCACAGAAGATATGAGAAATAAGATGATCTGGACTGATAAGTACACGCTGGCAATGGTGCTCATCCTGTTAGCTAACTTCTTGATCGCTTATCTGACTAGAAACAAAAAGAAAGATGACGATGAAGATGAGGACAATAAGGCTGAAGGCCAGGCAGTAGCTGCTTAATCAAATGATCCTCTGAGACTACCGGGGAAACCCGGTAGTCTTTTTATCTTTTGGGTATATAATAGAAGTACGGAGGATTAGCTCAGTTGGGAGAGCGCGCCCTTCACAGGGGTGATGTCGCAGGTTCAAGTCCTGTATTCTCCACCATTTGAGAATTAAGCCTGTTTGTCTGAAAACAGGCTTTTTTCGTTCAAGACATATATATTCTCTTTTCATGAGTGCTAAAATGATAGAACTGGTATATGGTTATTGGTTAGTGAATTAAGGAAAAAACAGTATGATGATTCAGGAATTGAACGGGCATAAGTTTGATAATGCATATAAAAGAGTGAAGGCAGATAAAAACAGTATTCTGATGTGTTTTGTCGATGGAAAGATACTGGCAAGATATGATGAAGAAGAAAAGAGACTTATCTATCCGCTGTGCGGACAGGAGGATCTTATCTATCTGTTTTCGGTGGATCAGACAAAGTATTTCCTGAAGATCGGTATGGAGAATAAGGATGGATTCGACCTGTATTCCATGCGGGATCTTATGAATCTGGAATTGAAAGAAAACCTCGATATCTTCGTTGCTTACAGCGCGTATCATCTGTACGTCTGGTATTCGACCAGTGTATATTGCGGAAGGTGCGGCAAACCGATGGTCCATGATGAAACGGAGAGGGCAATGGTATGCGCACATTGTGACAATCATGTCTATCCGCGTATCAATCCGGCCGTCATCATCGGTGTGAAGAATGGCGATAAACTGCTCCTGACCAAATACAAGAGCGGTTTTGCTCATAATGCTTTAGTTGCCGGTTTTACGGAGTTTGGCGAGACTTTTGAGGAGACCGTACAAAGAGAAGTCAAAGAAGAGACTGGTCTCAAGGTAAAAAACATACGCTACTATAAATCGCAGCCCTGGGGTATTGCGCAGGATATCCTGGCGGGATATTATTGCGAGGTCGATGGGGATGACCGCATCCATATGGATGACCATGAATTAAAGTATGCGGAATGGGTGAAACGGGAAGATATCATCTTACAGCCAAAGAGGTATTCGCTGACCAATGAGATGATGGAGCGTTTCAAACAAGGAAAGGAATAAAAATAAGCGAGGTTTCTCGCTTATTTTCATACTTAATCGTGTACTATGATCTCTGTTCCGACATCGGCGTAGTCGAACAGGATCGTGATCTTGTCGGTCGGCATGTTGACGCAGCCTCTTGACGGATCGGTAAGGTAGATGTCTTCGCCGAATTCATCGCGCCACGAGGCATCGTGCAGGCCATAGACTCTTCCGGAAGGATCGAAACCAATCCAGAAATCGACATGTTCGAGATAATCTCTGCCCATGAGGTAGGAATCGGTCGACATCTTGCGGATATAGAACTCACCATGTGGTGTCTCATCGGTGATCTCGCCATTGCCCGATACGATCGGGGAACTTAAGATCAGCGTGTCATTTTCATAATAATCGAGTTTCTGCTCAAGTATCTTTACTTCGATACATCCTTCATGCTGGGAAGGGATCCATGCGACATCGACCGTTTCGTCTTTCATAGACGGAAGGCTCTTGTATAAGCTGTTTTGCAAGGCAGCTCTATCAATATATGTCGATGCATCATTCTTGTGTTCCGTATAGAAGTCGTAGATGTATTGCGTGAGTTTGTCCTGATCGGGAACAAGTTTGTTTTCTTCGAATTTCAGAAGGGAAGAAAGAGATGTGCCCATCAGTTCTTCTTTGTCTTCTTCTGTGATATTGATCGTGATCTTTTTATCCAGGGCTTTCTGATAGGCCTCGGCTTTTCCTTCAAAGGAAGGATCATCCTGCAATAGTGTCGGTTTGATATAGGCGTCCGCAAGATCGAGAGTATCGGATCCGTTTCCGTTGAAGTAAGCTTTGATTGCTTCATCGATCTTGTTGATGACGGTCTTTTCTTCGATCATGTTACCGTCGATCGCATCTTTAAGGACGACTTTATTGTTTTCGATCGCCAGTGTTGCGTTTTGCGGGCTTACCTGCTGTTCCTTGTTTAAGAAGTAGAAATCCTGGATGAAGGATTTGATGCGGGCTTTGGTATAGGACCCGGTGATCTTGTTACAGATGAGATGTTTCTCTTCGGAAATGAACCAGCTCGTCTTATCCTGATCATTCAGGATCGCAGATGTATCATATGCGATATCATCTTCCATCTGCCTTAAGTCGAAGCGGTCTGTCACGGTCTCACCGTTTTTGCCGATCTCTAGGACATCGATATAAGGAGAGATGTCTTTGAGGAGCTCATCTGCCTGTTCTTTCGTTTTTCCGGAAACATCGACCTCATTGATGTATGTTTTGGGCAGGAAATGAGAGGAGTAATACAGTATTCCGCCCAGGTAGATGATCGCCAGTAATAGACAGGCTCCCAAGCCGGTGATCAGTTTTATCTGTTTTTCTTTTGATAAATTCTTGAAATTCATAACAAAACTATTATACAGGATGGTTTGCGGATTGTTTCAAAATCTTGTATTGTGTTATAGTATTAAGGAAGAAATGGGGTTTTAGCGCAGCTGGAAGCGCGCATCGCTGGCAGCGATGAGGTCACGGGTTCGAATCCCGTAAGCTCCACCATTAGAATTATGAGACCGTCGATGATATGACGGTTTTTTATTTCTTTTGCCGGATATGATCGCTATTATTTTGAAAGTATAAGGAATCCCGAATAAATCATGGTATCTGTCATGTATTAAGGAACTGTAAAGTTATAGAGTTTATTATATCTGAAGATCTCTTAATATTTCTTTTGGATCTATAAGATGATTGTGAATGTTCGGTTACGGTTTGGCAGGACTGTACAGATAAAGGCATGATCTTATCATCTTGAAACATCCTTTTATTGAGATCAATTTCTGAAAGAATTTTCATGAAAAGTATGTAAAAAATGTTTTACTATCGGTACAAAAGGTACCGAGTTTCAATTAAGGAATCTTTGTTTTGGATAAAATTTATTATGTATGAATATGGAAAACAGGATGAATCTGATCGAAAAGCTTCAGAAAAAAGAGAATTTTACTTCAGCTGAATCTTCGCTGGCTGACTATATATTGAATAATATCGATAATGTCTACCGCATGTCTTTACAGGATCTGGCAAAGGCTTCTTATGTTTCCAAACCCAGCGTCATCCGTCTGTATCGCAAGGTAGGCTGTACCAATTACCGTGAGTTTTCCATCGGCCTGCAGCTGGAGAAGATCAAGACGGACAATCCTGATACGATCGAAAACTCGAAAGTCTTCATGGAAAGCGAAGATCTCTACGATTATATTCAGAAGGTCGGTGTCTTGTGCAAACAGATCGTCGATAACTGTATCCAATCGATCGATAAAGATTCCATCGAAGATATCGTTTCAGCTTTATATGAGGCGAAGAACATCTACCTGTATACCATCGGGGATATCCGATATGAGCTCGGTTTCTTCATGAGCCGTATGGCTCAGATCGATAAAGAGCCGATCCTGATCAAAGAAAATGAGGAGCCTGAGGCTCTGATCGCTTCGATCGGTGAAAAGGATGCGGTACTGATCGTTTCGATCAAAGGGGCGGTCGAAGAGGATGAACTGCTCGATTTGATCTGCGAAAGACCTTGTACGCATATCCTGGTCACAACGGCCGATAACGAGGAACTGGATCTGAAAACGGATTATTCCTTCTATACCTATCCGAAGGGAAATGATTTCATCCGCAACAGCACCATCGTTTCACAGATGTCTTTATTGCTGGGCCTCAATATCATTCAGGCCTGCCTGATCAAAGAGCGTTTCAATAAAAAGAACGATTAACTTTTAAAAGCTTTCTTCGGAGGCTTTTTTCATGGTCAAATGGGACCTGAAATGTCTTATAATGAATGGAGCGAAAGGCAGGTGGTTTCAGTGGAAAGTCAAAGTATTCCGTTATGTAGCAATAATGATCCGGACTTGGGATATGACTTTTCGCTGGCACTGCTGCAATAACGGTCACATCCAAAGTTCATATTTTGAAAAGAAAGAAGGAAAACGAATATGAACATGGAATTGAATCAGAATAATAATATCAAAGAGATCATCAGCTTCATCCGCAGTGAACACGACGATGAAGCTTTACGTCTTGCCCTGGAAGACTACCATGACAAGGATATTGCCGAGACTTTGGAAGAATTAAGTCCCGAAGAAAGAAGGAAACTCTACCACATCATCGGTCCGGAAAGGACAGGTGAGGTCTTCTCATACTTAAAGGATGATGTAGACATCTATCTGAAGGAAGTCGGCCTTGATGCGGCGGCAAAGATCGTCGAAGAGATGGATACCGACGATGCGGTCGACCTGCTGGAACAGATCGACGATACCATCGAAGAGAAGATCTTAGAGAAGATGGACGACAAGGTCGAGGAAGAGATCCGTCTCATCCAGTCGTATGACGAGGATGAACTGGGTTCTCTGATGACGACCAACTTCATCAAGCTGAACATCTTATATACCGTCAAACAGGCGATGCGGGAACTCATCCGCCAGTCGGAAGACAACGACAATATCGATACGTTGTATGTCGTGGATTCCAACGGCCTGTTCTGCGGTGTCGTCGATTTGAGAGACCTGATCAAGGCCAGGGAATCGGATAAGTTCAATGAACTGGTCATCACATCCTTCCCGGTTTTATATGACCACGAAAAGATCGCGGACTGTCTCGATGAGATCAGGGAATATTCGGAAAATTCCCTGCCGGTCTTGGACCAGCAGCAGCATTTATTAGGCGTCATCACTTCCACCGATATCATCGAAACGGTCGATGAAGAGATCTCGGAAGATTACGCAAAACTCGGCGGTCTTTCTTCGCAGGAAGATCTCGATGAGCCTCTGCTGGAATCGATGAAGAAGCGTCTGCCATGGCTTGCCGCTTTGCTGGTACTGGGCATCGGCGTATCGGCGGTCGTGGGTATCTTTGAAAGCGTCGTCAAAGAGATCGCCATCATCGTCTGCTTCCAATCGCTGGTACTGGATATGGCGGGTAACGTCGGGACGCAGTCTCTTGCCGTCACCATCCGTGTATTGATGGATGAGGAAGTTTCGGCGAAAGACAAGATCCGTCTCATACTCAAGGAAATGAAAGTCGGTTTCTCCAACGGTTTACTGCTGGGGCTGGCTTCGTTCATATTTATCGGATTATATATATTCATATTCAAGAAATATCCGATGTTGTTCTCTTTTGCGGTGTCGGCTTGCGTCGGTATCGCCTTGCTGGTAGCGATGCTGGTATCGTCGTTTGTCGGAACGACCGTTCCGATCATCTTCGATAAGCTCCACATCGACCCGGCCGTTGCTTCCGGTCCGTTCATCACGACGATCAATGACCTGATCGCCGTCATTTCCTACTATGGACTGGCCTGGATACTGTTGTTGAATGTATTGCATATGTAGCTTATGAACAGAAATGAAACACTGACTTTAAAAGATCTCAAGATCAACGAACATGCTAGGATCCTGAGTGTTGGCGGTGAAGGTGCTTTACGCCAGCACTTTTTAGACATGGGCGTCATTCCGGGTGCGGAACTCACGCTTGTCAAATTCGCACCTCTGGGCGATCCGATGGAACTACAGATCCACGGTTATGAATTATCGCTGCGTCTTGAAGATGCCGAAAAGATTCAGATCGAAAAGATCGCGGAACGCAAAAACAAGCACACCCGCATCGAAAAGGTGACAGATCACGAACATCCCGGTCTTGGCGAAGAGGGACGCTTCCATGATAAGGAAAATGAAGATCCGCTTCCCGATGAGGAAACATTGACATTTGCCTTGGTGGGAAACCAGAATTCGGGCAAGACGACGTTATTCAATCAGCTGACCGGTTCCAACCAGCATGTCGGTAATTTCCCGGGTGTTACGGTCGATCGCAAGGACGGAGCCATCAAGGGCTATCCGAACACCTGCATCACCGACTTACCGGGTATCTATTCGATGTCTCCGTATACCAGTGAAGAGATCGTTTCGAGAAACTTCGTCCTGGAAGACAAACCGAAAGCGATCATCAATATCGTCGATGCGACCAATATCGAAAGAAACCTCTATCTTTCCATCCAGCTGCTGGAGATGAACAAGCCGATGGTCATCGCTTTGAATATGATGGATGAGTTCACCGGAAACAAGGGTTCCATCGACCTCAACGGCATGGAGGAGATGCTTGGCGTGCCGGTCATTCCGATCTCGGCGATCAGAAACGAAGGTGTGGATGAACTCGTTTCCCATGCCCTTCATATCGCGAAATACCAGGAACGTCCGAAAGTCCAGGACTTCTGTTCCAAGGAAGATCATGACGGCGCGGTGCACAGAGCCATTCATACCGTCGAATCTCTGATCGAGGACCATGCGCAGCGTGCCGATCTGCCGCTTCGCTTTGCGGCGACCAAGGTCATCGAAAATGACCCGCTGATCATCAAAAAGCTTGCCCTGGACCAGAACGAGATCGATGCGATCGATCATGTCATACTGCAGATGGAAAAAGAATCGGGAATGGACCGCTCGGCGGCGATGGCCGATATGCGTTTCGATTTCATCGAACGTGTCTGCGAAGCGACGATCGTCCGTCCGAAAGAGTCCAAAGAAAGGATCCGTTCTGAGAAGATCGACCACATCCTGACCGGCAAGTGGACGGCAATACCGTGTTTCATCTTAGTCATGTCAATGGTGTTCTTACTCACATTCAATGTGATCGGCCCGTTCTTACAGGGGATCCTGGAAGTCTGGATCGGCGATCTGGGCGATGCCTTGCTGAACTTCCTGACCAGGATGAATGTCAACGACATGATACTCTCCTTCGTCTCCAAGGGACTGATCGAGGGCGTGGGAAGCGTTTTGAGTTTCTTCCCGATCGTCGTCACACTGTTCTTCTTCTTATCGATCATGGAAGACAGCGGCTATATCGCCAGAGTTGCCTTCTTCATGGATAAACTTTTACGTAAGATCGGATTATCTGGCCGTTCGATCGTGCCGATGCTGATCGGCTTTGGCTGTACCGTACCGGCCGTCATGGCAACAAGGACCCTTCCAAGTAAGAGAGACCGTTATATGACGATCTTACTGACACCGTTCATGTCCTGTTCGGCAAAGCTTCCGATCTACGGTTATTTCGCCAATGCCTTTTTCCCGGGCAAGGCCGGCTATGTCATGGTGGGTCTTTATCTTCTGGGCATCGTAGTTGCGATACTGATGGCTCTGATCATGAAGAACTCGATCTTTTCAGGCAAGGCGGTGCCATTCGTCATGGAACTGCCGAATTACCGTATGCCGGGCGTGAAAAACGTCATGCGCTTATTGTGGGACAAGTCCAAAGATTTCATTACCAGGGCTTTCTCGGTCATCCTGGTCTCGACGATCGTCGTCTGGTTTTTGCAGCAGTTCGATATCAGGCTCAATCCGGTAGATTCGCCATCCGATTCCATCATGGCACTGGTCGCCGGCTTCTTCGTTCCGCTGTTCAAACCGCTGGGTCTGGGTGACTGGCGCATCATCACGTCTCTGGTCTCCGGTTTCATGGCAAAAGAAAGTGTCGTTGCGACGCTGGAAGTATCGTTCGGCACAAAGATCGCGGAAGTCTTCAATTCCGTTTCCGCTATGACGATCCTGGTCTTCTCGCTTCTGTATACGCCTTGCGTTGCGGCAGTTGCTGCAATGAAGCGGGAACTGGGAAACAAGTGGGCGATCGGCATCGTCATATGGCAATGTCTGGTTGCCTGGATCGCCGCTTTCATCACGAAGCTGATCTGCACGGCGATCGGACTCTGATACAAAAGGACTTTTGTCCTTTTCAGACTGTTGACAAACGGACATTTTCAAAACGAAGATGTCCGTTTTTCTTGTATGACGGGCATGTCATGCATCTGGGGTGAGAGTCCCAAGGAGCACCTGTTACCGGTGAATCCGATAGCGACTCCCAAGCCTGACTTCCGTGAGGAAGCGGGGAGAAGAAGGGATAGCGAAACTGTGGCTCT
>JAFRQF010000008.1 GCA_017428765.1 Erysipelotrichaceae bacterium | reverse complement strand
TGTCCATTTGCGGTTCTTTCCTCCTAAAGGTCTGCCCGTTCCCATATGTGATACATCACTTCCTTTCTGACTTCATTGTATGAAAAAAGTAGACAATGTGCCTTTTCGGGTTTTGTCTACTTTTACGTTAGCAGTTCATAACAAAGCCTTTTTTCATACAGAAACTTGCCCCGTCTACGGTGCAAATCTTTGGTCGATTCAAAACGTTGACACATCTATAATGTAGACGTGAAAAGAAAGCTGAATGTTCTTCTGGTCTGCGGATCCGGCGCTTCCTCAAGTTTCATGGCCGCAAAGATGCGCTTTGCGGCAAAAGAAAAAGGCCTGGAAATCAATCTGACGGCGAGAAGCGAAGGTGAGATCTCAAACTATATCGGAGATGTCGATGCGATCATGGTCGGACCGCATCTTGTCGGAGACTATGAGAACCTGAAAAAGCGTTACAGCGATGAATGCAAGGTCATCCTGATGGAAAAAGGGTATTATGCAAAACTCGATGGAGAAAAAGCCATCGGTCATCTACTGGAAGAATTGGAAAAACATTCCAAATCAGAATAATCAAAAAAGGAGAAACAAGATTATGGCAAAACACAACGTATTACTGGTCTGCGGATCCGGCGCATCTTCCGGCTTCATGGCAGCAAACATGAGAAAAGCTGCTGCTGCAAGAGGTGTTGAGATCACTGTCAACGCAAGAAGCGAATCAACTGTTGAGGACTATGTCGAAGAGATCGACTGCCTCATGATCGGACCTCACCTCGCACATCTGAAACAGGAAATGGAAGAAAGATGCGAAGGTTATGATGTCAAGGTCGCTGTCATTGAAAAGGATGCTTACGCACACCTCAATGGTGACAAGGCTCTTGATCAGGTACTTGCTTTATTCGGAGAATAATTTCTCTTAAATAAAGAAAACATGTAGAAAAGAAAGGGGAAAAATTCTTACATGAAAAAATTTATGAATTGGCTCGAGAATAAATTCGCGCCAGCTCTGCAGAAAGTCACGAACTACACGTGGATCGTTGTAATCAAAGACTCTCTAATGCAGATCTTACCGTTCATCCTTGTCGGTTCGATCTTCTGCTGCTTGGCAATCGTCTATGGCGGCTTCTGGACACCATTTGGCTGGACGATGTCCAAGATCTCTCTGATGGTTGCGTTCTTAATTCCATTTAACTACTGTGAAAAGAAGAGATTCAGAAAACAGAGATTGCTGGCTGGTATCACCGGTCTGATCCTGTTCATGATCTTCGTCAATCCGGAAACTCTTGAAGAAGCTGGTCAGGGCCATGCATTATACGGCGCTAACGGTATGTTCGTCGCAATGTTTGCAGGTATCATCTCCGGTCTGGTCTTCGGTGCTTTCGCAAAATTCTCATTCTTCAAAGAAGATTCTGTCATTCCTGACTTCGTCAGACAGTGGTTCGATGCTCTGCTTCCGATCGCTCTGATCGTCGTCTGCGGCTGGGTCTTAGTCGACATCGTTGGTCTTGACATTGCCGGTGGTATCCAGGCTCTGTTCACTCCGTTAGGAACGATCGCTAACTCCTTCCCGGGTTTGGTCATCATCTGCTTCTTATACTGCTTCATCTACTCTATGGGTATCTCTACATGGGTCTTAACACCAATGTCAGAACCTGTTAAAGTTCAGAACATCGCCAACAACTTAGCACTGGTTGCTGCCGGTACAGCTACAACTGCTAACCTGTCCCTGTTCACTGAAACGACTCTTTACACCTGCTATCTGTGGATCGGCGGTATCGGTGCGACTTTATCCTTAGTCATCCTGATGTGCTTATCCAAGTCCAGTGAGCTCAAGGCATTAGGAAGAGCCTGCTTAGTTCCGGGTATCTTCAACATCAACGAACCGGTCATCTTCGGTGCAGTTGCATGGAATCCGCTGCTCATGGTACCGATGTGGTTACAGGGTATCGTCCTTCCGATCATGCTGTGGGTCTTCACTAAGATCATCCCGCTTGCTCCGATCCCAAGGATCCAGTTTGAATTATGGTACTGCCCATATCCGATCTCTACATGGATCTCCACGCAGGGTTCGATCATGGGTGTCCTCTTCGCGATCGCTCAGTTCGTCGTATCAGGTCTGATCTGGTATCCGTTCTTGAAGGCGTACGAGAAGGAAAAACTCGCTGAAGAAGCTGCAGCTAAATAATTTGCAATTCTAGTGTTTGAAGCGCTGTCGCAGGCCTCAGTCAGCGGCAGCGCTTATTATATTTAAGAAGGAAGGATTAAAAAAAATGAGTGAAAAAACAATGACACCTGAAGAAAAGACTGAATATATCGTCGGCAAAGCTATGGAGATCATCATGAACTCCGGCGATGCGAGAAACTTCGCTGCACAGGCTTTCGACAAGATTGTTGAAGGCGACTACGAAGCTGCCAAGGCACTCATCAAAGATGCTGAAAAAGTTCAGACGGCAGCTCATGTTACACAGACCGAAATGATCCAGGGCGACATCCGCGGCGGTGATGAAAAGATGGAATACTCCGTTCTGTTCGCACACGCACAGGATACTCTTATGACCATTCAGGTCGAGATCAATATGACAAAGAACTTCCTGAAGTACGCACAGGCTCTTGATAAGAGGTTCGTATTGAGGGGAGAGTAATATGGCAAAAATGTCAAAGGTGAACGGTCTTCCTAAGGACTTCCTGTGGGGCGGCGCATTGGCGGCAAACCAGATGGAAGGTGCCTGGAAGGAAGGCGGAAAGGGCTGGTGTCTGGCAGATATCAACCGTGCTCAGTATGACATCGATCCGAAGGATCGTTACAACATGGAGATCGATACGGCTTATATCGAGAAAGCAATGAAAGAAGATGATCTGCTGTATCCGAAAAGAAGAGGTATCGATTTCTATCACACTTATGAAGAAGATATCAAGCTTTTAGCCGGTTCCGGCATGAACAGCTTGCGTACTTCGATCAACTGGGCGAGGATCTTCCCGAATGGCGATGACGAAGAACCAAATGAAGAAGGTCTGGCATATTACGACCGTCTCTTTGACTGCATGATCGCCAACGGCCTGGAGCCGATGATCACTTTATCCCACTATGAGATGCCTTTGAACCTGACCCTCAAATACAAGGGTTGGTATTCCAGAGAGCTTGTCGATTTCTTCGTAAAATACTGCGAAGTCTGCTTCAAGAGATTCAAAGGAAAGGTCAAATACTGGATCGTCGTCAATCAGATCAACCTGATCGTCCACGAATCCTTCAACCACTTAGGCATCGCAGCTGACAAAGTCGACAACCTCCTGGAGGCAAAATACCAGGGCGTCCACAACGAGATGGTCGCCTGCACAAAAGCGACGAAGATCGGCCATGAGATCGATCCTCAAAACCAGATCGGTATGATGTTCTGCTCGAACCTCACTTACCCGATCTCCCATCGTCCGGAAGACGTCTTCTGGAACATGAGACACAACCAGATGGAATACTTATACGGTGACATCATGGTCAGAGGCTATTATCCGGGCTATGCCTTAAGATACTTCGATGATCATGATCTGCATATCGAATTCTATCCGGGTGATGAAGAAGCTCTCAAGGAAGGCACCGTCGATTTCGTATCACTGTCTTACTACTACACGAGACTCTCCGGTGAGGAACCATTCTTACATACCGCTTTGGGTCAGGTACCGAATCCGGATATTCCGGCTTCCGACTGGGGCTGGTCGATCGACCCGATCGGCTTAAGGATCGCCCTCAACGAGTACTGGGACAGATACCAGAAACCGTTATACATCACGGAGAACGGCTTAGGTGCTTACGATAAAGTCGAAGCAGACGGATCCATCCACGATGACTACCGTATCGCTTACTTAAGAGACCACATCAAGGCCTTTGAAGAAGCGGTCAAGGATGGTGTCGACTTAAGAGGTTACTACCCTTGGGGTCCGATCGACATCATCTCCTGCTCATCCAGTGAGATCGAAAAGAGATACGGCTTCATCTATGTCGACTATGACAACTACGGTAATGGTACCGGCAAGAGATCTCTGAAAGATTCTTACTTCTGGTATCAGAAGGTCTGCGCTTCCAACGGCGAAGATCTCGGTGAATAATTTTATTTAAAATCACAAGAGAAACAGCAGCCCGACCAGTTCGGGCTTCTGTTTTAGAAAGGACATTATGAAAAAGATCCCAAACGGTTTCCCTGAAAATTTCTTATGGGGCGGTGCTGTCGCAGCCTGCCAGATCGAAGGCGCCTGGGACACTGACGGCAGAGGCCCTTCGACTTCCGACATCCATTTATATAACGACAAACAGGACATTGCCCACATCGAAAAAGAAGGCGGCGATACCCTGGAAGGCATCAAACGTGCTCTGGCAGACAAGGAAGGCTACTATCCGAAGAGATACGGCATCGACTTCTATCACACCTACAGAGAAGATCTGGCTTTGATGAAGGAAATGGGCTTCAAAGCCTTCCGTACTTCCATCTCCTGGTCACGCATCTTCCCGAAAGGCATCGAAGAGAAACCGAACGAGGCCGGCCTGAAGTTCTACGACGACATGATTGATGAGATCATTAAAGACGGCATGGAACCGGTCATCACGATGTGCCACTACGATATCCCGTTGTATCTGGTCACGGAGTACGGCGGCTTTGCCAGCCGTAAGGTCGTGGACGAATTCGTCAGATACGCCTTGTTCCTGATCGAACACTTCAAAGGCAGGATCAAATACTGGATCGTCTGCAACCAGGTCAACCTGCTTCCGACGGTCATGTTCGGCTGCCTGGGCATCTACGATGATCAGGTACCGGCTGAACAGATGGAAGAGACGATGTACCAGGCGGTCCACAACCAGTTCGTCGCCTGCGCCAGAGTAAAGAAGGAAGGTTCGAAGATCGACCCTGAGGCAAAGCTCGGGACGATGATCGCCGACGGCATCATGTATCCGGCGACCTGCCATCCGAAAGACATCGTCATGACCCTGAAGAAAAACAGGATGCAGGAATTCTTCTTCCCGGATGTGCAGTTACGCGGTGAGTATCCGGTCTATGCCTTACGTTATTTTGAAGAAAAAGGCATCCACCTGAACATTTCCGAAGAAGACGAAAAGCTCTTAAAAGAAAACACGATGGACTACCTGGCGATCTCCTACTACGCGACAAAGACGGTCGATCATACGAAAGATGATATGACGCCGTTTGTCGGCCAGCAGAATCCGTACCTCGAGCCGACACCTTGGGAGTGGCGCGCCGATCCTCTGGGACTGTACAACTGTCTTTCCCAGCTGTGGGACAGATATGAAGTACCGCTCATGATCGCCGAGAACGGTTTCGGCGCTTATGACAAGGTCGAGGAAGACGGAAGCATCCACGATGACTACCGCATCGATTACCTGAGAAAACACATCGAACAGGTGAAGTATGCGATCGAAGACGGCGCCGAAGTCTTCTCTTACCTCTCCTGGGGACCGATCGATATCGTATCCTCTTCTTCCGCCGAGATGTCCAAGAGATATGGCTACATCTATGTCGACCTCGACAACTACGGAAAGGGAAGCGGAAAACGTTCAAAGAAAGATTCCTTCGAATGGTATAAGAAAGTCATTGCCTCCAACGGCGAAGAACTTTAACGTAAACGAAACAGAGGAGGCCAGCCTCCCCTGTAATAAAATATAGTAAAGAAAGAAAAGGTGTCATATGGCAAACAAAGAACTTACAGGAAACTACAAAGATACAAGTACCTATAAAAACGCGGATGGGCAGACCAGAACGAAGATCGAACGTTTCAAAAAAGAAAACAAGATCGACAATAATCAGATGTATCTTCTTTTATTGAGAGAAGATTACCGTGATCTTCCAAAAGAAGAGAAACAAAGAGGCAACCGTCCGGCCGAGATCATCGTGATCTCCGGTATCGTCACCTTCCTGGCGATGACGGCAGCGGACCGCAGGGACCTTCTTCCTTACGCGGCGGTATTCATGATCTTTGCGGCAGTCATCTACTTTTCCGGTATCTTAAATCCGGTCGCAAGACAGCTGTCCAACATCAACAAGCTCTTAAAGAAGTTTCCGAAGACACCTTCTTTGAAAGAGTACCTGGAAGGAAAGAAAGAGGACGAAAAATGATCTTCCATGTATGCAGGAAAACGACCTGGGAAGAAGAAAAGAAGAACGGCTTCTTCGGCAGACAGGAAATGAATGATTTCGGCTTCATCCACAGCTCAACAAAGAAAGGTCTTTTTAAGATCCTTTCCCGTTTTAAAGAAACGCAAGACTATGTCGTATTAAGCATCGATGAAACAGATCTGAAAGAAGACATCGTTTACGAAGAAAAAGACAAGTATCACCTCTATCCGCATTTTTACAAACTGATACCTGCAGGTTCGATCAAGGAGGTTTCTGACCTGGACACGTATTTAAAAAACAACAGACCGAAGATCATCTTCACCGATGTTGATGGTACCCTCTATGACTACAACGGCAACCTGCCTGCCTCCGCTGTAGAAGCGGTGCGGAAGCTTCGGGCCAACGGACACAAAGTCTATCTGGTGACCGGACGCTCCAAAGCAGAAAACAAGAAGGAGATCTGGGACATCGGCTTTGACGGCATGATCGGCGGAAACGGTTCCTATGTGGAAAGTGAAGGCAAAGTCGTGATGCACCAGAGGATCACATATGAGCAATGCAGACACATCGTCGACTGGCTGAATGAAAGAGGATTGGACTTCTACGAGGAATCCAACAACGGCCTTTTCACATCGGAAAACTTTGTCAGAAACGCAAAGGAAACGATACGGAAATACATGACAGGCAAAGGTGCTTTGAAGGAAGATGTTGAAAACATCGAAGTCAGGGATGTCATACACGGTCTTGTTGAACATGAGAACCTCTATCGTGATGACCTCAACAAAGTCTCCTTCATCTTACATTCCTACCAGGATCATCTGGACTCCGTCAAAGAGTTCCCGGATCTTGTTGCCGGTACCTGGGGAGGCAAAGGCGACCTCGCGTTGTTCGGTGACCTCGGTGTCAAAGACATCGACAAGGCAAAAGCGATCGAGACGTTATTGAACTATATCGGAGCTGAGCGCAAGGATACCTTTGCGATCGGCGATGCGAAGATCGATATCCCGATGCTGGAGTATTGCAAAGTGGGCATTGCGATGGGTTCGGGTTCCGATGACATCAAAGCGATGGCGGATTACGTGACCGATGACACCGACAAGGACGGTTTCTATAAGGCCTTTGAACATTTCGGTCTGATCTGAAAACAAAATAATGAATGCCCGGTCTTAGGACCGGGCATTACCATATCTATAGCCGACAGATAAACAAAAAATAAGATCAGATCATTTGGTTAGCAATTGCTAACTAACTTGTGCATAATAAGAGTGTCAAAGAAATTTGACCCACAGACTCTCCCTCTATGTGTTTCCGTATCAAAGAAACTCATAAACACCCCGCACGCCGTTTCTCCTATGTCTTACGTGCGGGTTTTGTTTTGTACAAAAAACCTTTTGTTTATCGGCCTTTTCGTGTAAAATATCCTTGTCGCGAAGAAGAGACGAGTAAGATATCTAAGGACTTTCAGAGAGTTTCCGATGGTGGGATGGAAACAGGCACATTTATCCGAATAAAAACTTGGAGCGAAACGTCAGCCGCGTTAAGGCATAATGAAGGGCATGTCGCAAGACATGAACTAAGGTGGTACCGCGTTTCAAACGTCCTTAGAGATAGGGGCGTTTTATTTTAGTCCCGGAAAGGAAAGAAAAATGGAGAGAGAATTCAACGATCAGGAAAAAGTCAGACGTCAGAAGATGGAAGACCTGCGTGCCAAGGGCATCGATCCGTTTGGCCACGCTTATGAAAGAACTGCCAATTCAAAATCGATCAGAGAAGATTACGACGGTTTCAATAAGGAAGAGCTGGAAACAAAGAATGTCGAAGTCTCGATCGCCGGCCGTATCATGTCCAAGAGAAGGATGGGCAAGATGTGCTTCATGCATATCCTCGACAAGGACGGTCAGATACAGCTCGTCATCAACAAGGCCGATGTCGGCGAGGAAGTTTATGAACTGGTCAAGGCCAACGATATCGGTGATATCATCGGTGTCAAAGGCGTCGTCTACAGAACGAATCCGAACGACAACAACCCAAAGGGTGAGCTGTCTGTCTATGTAAAGGAATATACCCACTTATCCAAGGCCTTAAGACCGCTGCCGGAGAAGTTCCACGGTCTGACCGATGTCGAAGAAAGATACAGAAGAAGATATGTCGATCTGATCATGAACGACGAGGCAAGAAGGATCGCCTTCTTAAGACCGCGCATCATCCGTGCCATCCAGCAGAACTTTGACAGACAGGGTCTTGTCGAAGTCGAGACGCCGGTGCTCAACCCGATCCTGGGCGGAGCGAGCGCAAGACCGTTCATCACGCACCACAACGCATTGAACAAGGAATTCTACTTACGTATCGCGACGGAGCTCTACCTGAAGAGACTGATCGTCGGCGGCATGGAAGGAGTCTATGAGATCGGAAGACTTTTCCGTAACGAAGGCATGGACTTAAAGCACAATCCGGAATTCACGACCGTCGAAGCCTATGTTGCCTACTCAGATCTCGAAGGTATGATGAAGCTGTGTGAAGACCTCTTTGAAGAAGTATCGATGAAGGTCTTAGGCACTACCGAACTGCAGACCGGTGATCATTCGATCTCCTTAAAAGCGCCGTTCAAGAGAGTCAACATGACCGACGCCGTCAACGAAAAGACCGGCAAGGATTTCAGAAACATCTCTCTGGAAGAAGCGGAAGAAGTCTGCAAGACGTTCCACATCGAACTGCAGAAGCACGAGCATGATTTAGGTCACATCATCAATAACCTCTTCGAAACACTTTGTGAAGAAGACATGACCGGTCCGGTCTTCGTCTATGGCCATCCGTTAGAGATCTCACCTCTGGCAAAGAAGGATCCGGAAGATCCGAGATTCACGTTACGATTCGAGTTATACATCAACGGTACCGAATATGCCAACGCCTTCACCGAGCTCAACGATCCGATCGACCAGTATGAGAGATTCGAGAACCAGCTCAAGGCCAAAGAACTGGGCGATGATGAAGCCAGCGATATGGACTTAGACTATGTCGAAGCTCTGGAATACGGCATGCCTCCGACAGGCGGTATCGGTATTGGTATCGACAGATTCGTGATGTTACTGGCGGGTACGGACTCGATCCGAGAAGTCTTATTATTCCCGACGATGAAGCCAAGAGAGGGTGAAAAGAATACGGTCAGAAAGATCGAAAATACGAACGAAGTCATCGACTTCTCCAAGGTCGAGATCGAACCGTTATTTGAAGAGATGGTCGACTTCGATGCCTTCGCCAAGTCCGATTTCCGTGCAGTCAAAGTATTGGCTTGCGAAGCAGTGCCGAAGTCAAAGAAACTCCTGAAGTTCACGCTCAATGACGGAACGGATACGCCGAGGACCATTCTTTCCGGCATCCATGAATACTATGAACCGGAAGAGCTCATCGGCAAGACCTGCATCGCCATCGTCAACCTGCCCTCGAAAGCCATGATGGGCATCGATTCCTGCGGCATGTTGATCTCTGCGGTTCATCATGAAGAAGGTGCGGAAAAGCTACATCTGCTTCAGGTCGATGATCACATCCCGGCAGGAGCTAAATTATACTAAACACACAAGGACAGACTCGCAAGAGCCTGTTCTTTTTTGAATGCAGCGTTTCGATCTTTCAGCGAACATCTTCGTCAGGTAGGAACGAAAAAGCGGATGCGGTATAATGGTTTCAGTTAAAGAAGATGAATGTTTTTTTAATGGGAAAGAGCGAAATCATTATAAACAGGTGTGAGGTAGGAATATGAGTTACAAGATCTATTTGATGAATCTGGCCGTTCCTGCGATCGCGGTCCTGGCGATCGCGATCATATCGGGGGTTTTCAAGGTGAAAAAGAAAGAATCGATCAAAGGAGAAGTCTTTGATTATTTTGTAAGCATCTGGAAGTCCGAGGAAAACAAGAAAGAAGGATCCTTCTACCAGAAATTCTTCGACATGCTGCTGCAGACTTATGAGTATGAAAAATACAAAGAGTCTTCCAACAGGCTCAAATATTATTTTTATAAACTGCTGGTCCTGCTCGTCATCCTGTCCATACCGTTTTTAGCTCTGTTCCTTATCACCAGCAAGGAATGGCTCTTGAACGACAGTGAGTGGAACAACATCTATCTGTATGCCGCGATCCTGGTCCCGCTGATCTTTGCGTATCTGATCAACCAGTATATCAGGATCAAACAATTCCGGGAAACGTGGTACCGCCACTTGCGCAACCGTCATCAGATCGAATGGCGGATGCTGACGTATGTCAAAGATCACGAACTGCTGAAAGAAGGAAAAACAGCCAAAGAAGCGGGAACTACTTTTGAATCGCTGAAGATCGATTTCATCAACAGCATGTGCGACTACTGGAAATCGGCAGCGACTGAGATCGATATCAGCAAGGAAGAAAATATCTTTGAAGGGATCGGCAGTCTGTTTAAAAGTTAGTTTTATAACGATAAAACATCACGACATAAGCAAGGCAGTTTCGGCTGCCTTTTTCAGTGCTCCAAACAGAATATGATCGCTGAATGGGATGATTCAACGCTAAAATTGTGCAAATGTAAAAAATATATGGTGAAAAAGTAAAATTCTACTATGATTTTATTCAAAAAAACGAAATAATGTAAAAGAAATAACATAGCAACAATTTTATATAGTCTTCGGATTGCGTTACGAAAAAGCAAAACATCTGACGGAATGGTCCAAAACACAGATCTTAGGAATAGATAGGAAAGGTGAATAATATGCGAAATAAGAAAAGTTTGTCAGCGCTGCTTCTGGTGGTGATCCTGTTTCTGACAGCCTGCGGTTCCAACGGATCGAACGGGAATGCCGTGATCGAAGATGAGCCTTATGAGGCGGTCGATTATAATCTCTATCCGATACCGGAAGGCGGTTATGTCGGCGACGTCATGCCGTTTGTGACCGATGACGGACAGTTGGAGATCTACTACCTGTACGATACCGACAACAACGGTCAGGGTTATCATCCGATATATAAATACAGCACGACAGATCTTTGTTTCTACAAGGATCATGGGATGGTGCTGAATTTCGGCCGGGGCTCCGATCCTGACCCTGCGATCGGAACCGGCTCCGTCGTACAGGACCGGGAAGGTCTCTATCATCTGTTCTATACAGGCCATAACGATAACGGCAACGGCGGAAAAGGCAAGGAATGCGTCATGCATGCGACGAGCACCGACAGAGAAAATTGGGTCAAGGACGAACAGCCTGTCTTCTTTGCGCCGGAAGGCTATTCCAAAGATGATTTCCGTGACCCGGAAGTTTTCTGGGTCGAAAGGGGTCAGTGCTACTGGCTTCTGATCGCTGCCAGAGAAGATACGCTGGGCGGTGTCGTTGCCAGATATACTTCCAAGGATCTGAACAGTTGGGAGTTCGCCGGTCCGTTCTTCTCACCGATGGCCCAGTACATGCTGGAATGTCCTGATCTTTTCAATATCGGAGATACATGGTATCTGACTTACAGCCGGGATTGTGTGACCTATTATGCGATGAGTGATTCGATGGATGGTCCGTTCGTTCCGGCAAGAGACAATATCCTGGATGGCAAAGGACTTACAGACGGGAACGGATTCGTCTTCTATGCGGCAAAGACTGCTGAATTCAACGGTCATAACTATCTGTGCGGCTGGCACGGCCGCGCCGGTCTGACTGCCGATTCCGGCATCTATCAGTGGGCAGGCAACGTGATGAACCACGAACTTGTCAGACTGGAAGATGGCAGACTTGGTGTCAAAGCTCCGGAAACATTCAACACATACTTCGCAACAGACAAACCATTCAAGATCGCAGCCAGAGAGGGAAAAGTAAAAATTGACGGAAACAGTGTCAGCTTATCCGCAAAGGAAGGAGAATATGCACTGGCCGATATAGGCACAAGACCGGCAACGATGACCCTGGAAGCGGATGTGACTTTGGATCAGGACGGCTGCGCAGGTTTTGCCTTCGGCGGCAGCGCAGAAGACGGAACATATACGGCTTTGTGTCTTGATGCCCGCAGCAACGAACTGCACTACGAAGGATATGAGATCACAGATCTTCTCAAGTACGGTCCCGGTGCGATCACAAGTTTTGATTTCAGTCAGAAGGATACCCACCACGTGAAACTGGTCTGTGAGAATGAGATTGTCGTTCTGTATGTGGACGACGTGAAATGTCTCACGAGCCGGATCGGCCACTCCATAAACGGAGCCCACATCGGATTCTTCTCGCTTGGCTGCAATGCGAGCTTCTCCGACATCACGATGAAGATCCACGAGTAGTTTTTCAAAAAGATCAGTCAGACGATACGGACGAAACCTTCGTGTCTCGTCCTTTTTCTATGGGATAATGATTACAGAACACAGGGAGAAGCTTATGAGGCTTCTGAAAACATCAGATCTGCAAAAGAAAAAGAAGACACCACGCCGGAAAAGGAAACCTATGTACCGTCCAAAGAGGCCTATGTGCCGCCGATGACCGGCATCGAATGATGACAGAAAGGAGAGCGGCAATGGATGTAAAGAATATCATATTGAAGGAATGTGAGATCTTAAGAAGATATGTCGATCGCGGGGAGATCCCCGGTGCCTGTTTTTCGATCGTGATACCCAAAGAGATCGCCTATTCTTCCTATGGCAGAAAGTCTCTGGTTCCAAAAGAAACGGACTTAAGCAGCGATGTGCTTTATGATATCGCCAGCTTAAGCAAGGTCGTAGCCACTTCGACCATGATCGCTAAGCTGATCGAAGAAGGGTCTCTGTCTTTTGACACAAAAGTTTCGGAATTGCTGCCGGACTTCAGATATGACGACGTCACCGTATTGGATCTGATCGTTCATACCTCAGGCTATCCGGCTGATGATAAGGAATATAAGAAGTGTCAGGACAAGAAAGAGCTCCTGGATTTCATATACCGTCTGCCGCGTACTTATAAAAAGGGAGAAAGAGTCGAGTATTCCTGTTTCAACTACATCCTCTTGGGCAGGATCATTGAAAAGCTCAAAGGTGACATGGAAGCCTATGCGAAGGAAGTCCTGTTCGATGCGATCGGAAATGAGCGCATCATGTATAAAGCGGCTGAAAAAGGAAGAAAAGAAGATTGTGCGCCAACCGAAGTCACCGAGGCAAGAGGTGTTATCCAAGGGGAGGTCCATGACGGCAAGGCCCACATCATGGGCGGTGTTTCCGGCAATGCCGGTGTCTTTGCGGACATCGAAGCGTTATCGTACTTCGCACAGATGATGCTGAATGAGGGAAGGCTGCATGGTGAACAGATCTTAAGCAGGGAAACAATGAAGCTCTTCCGGCAATCCTATACGGAAGGCCTCAACGAATCCAGAACGATGGGTGGCTGGTATTTCGGTGATAAAAGCACAAGTGCCGGTACGAAGGTCTCAGACTGCTGCCTGTATCATACGGGCTTTGCGGGAACTTCGATCTATATCGATTTTGCAAGAAACTGTGCTGTTGTCCTTCTGACCAACGCCATCCATCCAAACCGTCAAAGCAATATCGCGCTCATACGCAAGAACTTCCACGAACAGATCCTTGAATACATCGACCGCATGTAAAATTATTTTTCCGATTCAAAAGAAGATATAATGCAGAGTAACATCCTAAAGAAAAGTAACGTTGTGGATCTGAGTGTCCTATACGCTAGAGGGCAGGTGGACAGCCCGTTAAGAATAAGGCTTACCTGATATATATCAGGCGGAAACGCAAAAGCAAACTTCTTAAGAACCCCATAAGTCTTTAGATTATGGGAGGTTCACCTAACAGCCTTTTCTGTCTAAAGAACAGGATGGGGCAGTCAAGGTGGATTCCGGCACGAAGATCTCGTAGCCGTTTTCTTTCAGCCAGGTCTCCCAGTCGATCCAGACCTTGCCGCTTTCATCGATCAGGGCAGGAACGCCGATGTCTTCGATCTCTTTCAGACGGTCAAAGACAGGATCCTTGTCCCGCAGGGAAAGGAAGGCTCCCAGGTTTGACAGGCTCGCCAGGATGTCGATGAAATCATATTCGATCTTGTTTCGGTCGAGGTTTTCTTTCAATACGACGCAGTATGGACATTTTAAACTTCCGTAGACTTTGATCATGGATGTGCTCCTTTTTTCTTCATAGTAGTATCAAGGCTTTGGGAATGCAAACAGGATGCTTGATCGTTTAGCTAAGATCTGTCTTGCAGATCGGGAATCGAAGGATACAAGATCTTTTGTCTGTAAGCGACAAAGCATCAAAAGATACGATATGGCAGACGCAGACACCTCTTTTTCAACGCTATAATAAGGGTGTAAAGAATATACAGATAATGAAAGGAGGCCCTCTATGTCCGTTTTAGCTGCTTTCATGGTGCCCCATCCGCCGATGATCATCCCGGAGATCGGGAAGGACAGCCGTGATCAGATCGTTTCAACGATAAAAGCCTACGAAAAAGTCGCGGAGGAGATCGCTTCATTGAAACCGGAAACTATCCTTGTCTTTTCTCCGCATTCGATCATGTATTCGGATTATTTTCATATCTCACCGAAGAAGAAAGCGTCCGGTTCCTTTTCCAGGTTCGGCGCATCTGAAATCCGCTTTGAAGAAGCATATGACAGCGAACTGGTCGGGCGTATCTGCGATAAGGCGGACGAAAAAGGTTTTCCGGCCGGGACTTTGGGAGAACGGGATCCGTCTCTGGATCATGGGACCATGGTTCCTTTGTGGTTCATCCGCAGACGTTATAAGGAAGGAAAGATCGTCCGCATCGGCCTGTCGGGACTTCCTTTGGCCGATCACTATCGTCTTGGCATGATGATCAAAGAAGCCTGCGAAGAACTTGGCCGAAGGGTCGTCTGTATCGCCAGCGGCGACTTGTCGCATAAGCTGCAGACCTATGGTCCTTATGGTTTTTCGAAAGAAGGGCCTGAATACGATCAAAGGATCATGGATGTCTGTTCAAGGGCTTCGTTTGGCGAACTCTTCGATTTTGAAGAAGACTTCCTGGATAAGGCGGCGGAATGCGGACACCGCTCTTTTACGATCATGGCCGGTGTCTTTGATGGGATGCAAGTGAAGGCCAAACAGTATTCGCATGAAGATGTGACCGGTGTAGGATACGGCATCTGCAGCTTCTATCCGCAGGAAGAGGACGAAAGCCGGCATTTCTTAAAAGAGTACGAAGAACGGATATTGCAGGGATTGAAAGAAAAAGAAGAGAATGCGGATGCCTATGTGAAACTGGCAAGAAAAGCCGTAGAACACTTCGTCATCCACCGTAAGCCTCTGAAACTGCCGAAGGACTGTCCGGAAGAACTGCTGAACAGAAAGGCGGGGACCTTCGTCTCCATCCATAAGTTCGGGAAGCTCAGAGGCTGCATCGGAACGATCTCAGCTGTCAGAGAAAATATCGCCGAAGAGATTATCGGCAATGCGGTCAGCGCCTGCAGCCGGGATCCGCGTTTCGATCCGATACGGCCGGAAGAACTGAAATATCTGGACATCAGTGTCGATGTTCTGGGTGAGATCGAAGACATCGATTCGAAAGAAGAGCTCGATGTGAAACGATATGGCGTCATCGTCTCCTGCGGAAACAGGAAGGGGCTCCTGCTGCCGGATCTGGACGGGGTCGATACGGCGGAAGAACAGATCAGGATCGCAAGAGAGAAAGGCGATATCGGTCCGTATGAAGATTACAGGCTGCAGCGCTTTGAGGTGGTGAGACACGGATGACTTGCGTCTGTGATGTCTGTTTCCGCCATTGTCAGATCGAAGAAGGAAAGACGGGTGCCTGCGGAGCAAGGGTGAACAGAAACGGAAAGATCGAAGCTTTGGGTTACGGAAAGATCACTTCCCTGGCTCTAGATCCGATCGAAAAGAAACCTCTGTATCATTTCTTTCCCGGCAGCATCATCCTTTCTATCGGAAGCTTTGGCTGCAACTTACGCTGTCCGTTCTGTCAGAACTACGAGATCTCCTGGTCAAAGGAGGCCTTTTCCCTTGCGGACAGGTGTTCGTATATCTCTCCTCAGGAGCTGCTTATGATAGGCAAGCGATACCAGAGTCAAGGCAATATCGGCATCGCCTTCACGTACAATGAACCATTGGTCTGCTATGAATATGTGCGGGATTGCGCAAAGCTGTTCCATGAAGCGGGGATGAAGACGGTCCTTGTCAGCAACGGTACCGCAAGTCTGAAAGTGCTCGATGAGCTAAAGGAACACATCGATGCGATGAACATCGATCTCAAGGGTTTCACGGACCGCTATTATACGGACGTGCTGAAGGGCGACAGGAAGATGGTGATGGATTTCATTGAAGAGGCGGTGAGATACTGTCACGTCGAACTCACGACGCTGATCGTGCCGGGAGAAAACGACAGCGAAGCGGAGATGCGGGAGCTTTCTTCCTGGGTCGCTTCCTTGAAAGACGAAGACGGCAGGCCGGTCGGGCGAAAGGTGCCCTTGCATATATCGCGTTTCTTTCCGCGCTTTCATATGACGGAGAAAAAACCGACGAAGGTCGAGACCGTCTATCGGCTTTGCGAAATTGCAAGAGAAAACCTGGACTATGTCCATCCCGGAAACTGTTAGTTTGGCGTTTCCGGAAACTCATGATATGCCGCTGCCGTCTTTGGGATCTTTCATCTGCGGCAGAAGAAGCCGTCGAAAAGTGTCAGAGAGGATCTGCTTTCATGAGGTATAATGTAGGCGAGGCAGATTATGAACAAGTTATATCAGAGATTCAGAGAATTCATGCGGGGAAGAAACGGCGTCGATGAACTGGGAAGAGATGTCTGTTTCGTGTCACTGGCCCTGGCTTTGATCGACACCTTTTCGAGGTCGTTTTCGCTTTCCGTCCTGACGACGGCAGGCTACTTTTACTCCATCTTCCGCATCCTGTCACGAAACGTCACCAAGCGGATCAATGAGAACCGGGTCTACCGGATCTGGAAGTCCAAGCTGCTTCGAAAACTGAAATTCTTCAGCAGGCGTCTGCGCGATCTCAAGGATTATCATTATTACACCTGTCCCAAGTGCGGACAGAAACTGCGGGTCCCAAGAGGCAAGGGAAAGATCGAAGTGACCTGCCCGAAATGCGGACATAAATTCGACAGGAACAGTTAGAGGCAATGCCTCTTTTCTTTTTCGTACTACAATAAAGATAAGAGGGAAAAACAATGAAAACACAATGGTATAAGAATGCGGTCGTCTACCAGATCTATCCGTTCTCGTTTAAGGATGCGAACAATGACGGCTGGGGCGATATCGAAGGCATCATCTCCAAACTCGACTACATCAAAGATCTCGGCGTGACGGCGATCTGGTTCTCACCGTTATACAAGTCACCGGACTTTGATTACGGTTACGATGTCAGTGATTACACGGACATCGATGAGAAGTTCGGCACGATGGCGGACTTTGACCGCCTGTTAAAAGAATGTCACAAACGGGGAATGAAGGTCATCATGGACATGGTCCTCAACCACACATCCATCGAACATCCGTGGTTCAGAAAGGCGGTCGAAGAAAAGGACCCCGAATATAAGGAGTATTACATCATCCGCAAAGGCATCGAAAGAAACGGTCGTCTTTATCCGCCGACCAACTGGGCTTCCACCTTTACCGGTTCTGCCTGGGAGTGGATCTCCGGCACCGATGAATACTACCTGCATCTTTTCTGCAGGGAACAGGCTGACCTCAACTGGGAGAATCCGAAAGTCCGCGAAGAGATCATAAAGATCCTGAACTTCTGGCTGGACAAAGGCGTGGATGGCTTCCGTTTCGACGTCTTCAACATGTTTTCAAAAGTCTATCCGTTCAAAGATGACGATTCGAAGTCCTTTCAGAAAGGGTCCCCGTATTTCGTCGACGGCCCGAGGATGCACGAATTTTTAAAAGAACTCAACGAGAAGTCCTTAAGTCACTATGACAGTTTCACGGTCGGCGAGTCCTATCACCCTTCCAAGCAGAACGCTTTGGAATACGTGAAGGAAGAAAACAGAGAACTGGATTCGATCTTCAATTTCGCTCACCTGGATTCCGACAATATCGGCGGCGCAAAGTTCTTCTATAAACCTTTCGATCTGAAACAGTTCAAGAAGGGCCTCTTCGATCCGCAGAGGGACAACTACGGTAAGGGCTGGAACACGCTGGTCCTGGAGAACCATGACAATCCGCGCAGCGTATCGCGTTTCGGTATCGACTACAGACATTACCGCTATGAGGCGGCGACCATGCTGGCAGGGATCACCTACCTGGGTTATGGCACACCGTTCATCTACCAGGGGCAGGAGATCGGCATGTACAACTGTGATTTCAAGTCGATCGATCAGATGAAAGATCCGGTCTCTCATTTCGTCTATGATCTGATGACGGGATACGGCATGCCAAAATCTTTGGCTTTCCGTTTCATCCGATACGGAGCCAGAGATCACGCCAGGATCCCGATGAAGTGGGACGACACCATCAATGCCGGGTTCAATGCCGGCCATAAGCCGTGGCAATGGGACGACAAAGACAGTTCGGTCAACGTCAAAGCCGACGTAAGCTCAGACAAGTCGGTCTACCGCTTCTATCAGGATCTTCTCAAGATACGAAAGAAAGATGCGGCTTTCATCTACGGCAAGACGATCGAACACGATCACGACAGTAAAAGGATCATCGCCTACGAGAGGGTCTACGAAGGAAGGCGATTCTTCGTTCTCGGAAATTTCTCCAAGAAAAAGACCTCCTATACACTTCCGGATTTCGTGAAGGAAGATGAGCTCCTCATAAACAACTATGAAGATTTTGAAAAGAAAGACGGAAAGATCGTTTTACAGCCATATCAGGTGCTTGCCTTCGGAAGACCGCAGGAAGAAAGTCACCGCCGTATCCTGAAAAGAGTAAGAAGAGTGAACTGAGCATCAAAAAACCTGTTTGAAGCGTGAACACACAAACAGGTTTTCTTTTGTTCATAACAGATCAGTCGACTCTTTCAAAATCGACAAAGCCATGAGCCGAAGTGCTGAGGCCTCCGTCCATCAGGACCCTTCTTTGCCATCTGCCGTTGGCGAAGAACATTAGCGAATCCTCATTTTCCATACGGATGAGCTTTGTCTCGATGTGATAGTTTTCGTGCCGCAGCCTCATATAGTCCGTGTAGCCTTTTTCATCGAGCAGACGGTTGTAGTTCTCGATCGCATCATAGGCTGCCTGCGATTCCTTCTGATCGATGATCAGCAGGCCTTCATCGGTCACTTCGATGGACAAGTCGTAAGGATCGCTGACACCGAAATCGAGCTGAGGATCATCGCCCTTAATCCCGATCTGTGACCACTGATGGTAGTTTCCTTCAAATTTTCTGACTGCTTCCAGCACTTCCTCATCGGACATGAATTCCGTTTCGAAGTCGGAATCAGCCATTTTGGTCTTCACCGTTTCGTTGTTTTCCAGTTCGTCCCGGGCAAAGTCAGGCACATCGCCGCCCGCAGCGATCGGATCGAGATAGCGTTCATCACCCTGTATGAAATGGGTACTTCCTTCAGAGACGTGGTAGTGATTGTTCGGATCGCCGGGCAAAGTGTACTCTGCTTCTCCTTCCAGAAGCGCGATCAGAGTCCAGTCGTCATAATGACGGATGACACCGCAGGTACCGCGTATGGAAAGGGACATGTTTTCGGTCTCGAAGGTCAGTTCTTCGTCGTTCTCAAGTTTCTTGCTGACACAGAAGAACAAAGATCCTTCATCCAGAGTGATCTTCAGGCCTTTTCCTTCCTGACTGATCGAAGTCCTGGTCTCTTCATCCATCTTCATGAGCTTCGCTTCATCCAGCAGGATCCAGTCGTAGCTTTCCTTTTCCGTATCCACGCCATAGCCGTTATATAAGTTCATGCCGGCAAAGGCTTCGACGTCTTTTTCGCCGTCATTTACTTTGACCTGACCCTGCAGGTCTTCCATCCGGATCTGGGAAGCCGCGGCTTCTTCCACGACGGTATTTCCTTCAACGGAAGGATCTGAATTTGAGGTCCCGCAGGCACAAAGCAGGAACAGTAACAGTATTAGAATGGTCTTTTTCATCAACATAAACGATCTCCCTTGTCATCTATTTTAACAAAGTGCGAAAACAATGATGCGATATAATTAGTCTGTGAGAGGATGAAAATGAAATTGAAGGTATTGGGAACGAGAGGTTCTTTTGTTTCGGTAAAAAAAGAGAACGAGATCTATGGAAGGAACACCTCTTCTTTTTATCTGGATGCGGGTACCCGTCTGTTCCTGGATGCCGGTACCGGTATTCTGAACTGCGAGGATCTTCCCTGTGAGAAAGCCATCCACATCCTTCTGAGTCACGTCCACATCGATCACGTCCTGGGACTTTTTGAATGGAAGCCGCTTTATGATCCGGACAGAGAGATCCGCATCTACGGACACAGAAGAAAAGGAAAGACCATCATGGAACAGCTTGATGCGATCATCGGCCCGCCATACTGGCCGATCCGCCTGTCGCAATTCCCGGCAAAGATCCGATTTTATGATCTTGAAGAAGGAAAAACATTGATGATCGATGACCTTGCGATCGACGGCATCGCTTCCATCCATCCGGATGAGACATATATGTATCGGATAGAAAATAACGGTAGATCGTTTGGCTATGCGCTGGACTATGAAGCAGGAAGAGACGAAGAAAGAAAAGCGGAACGTTTCTTCAGAAACTGCGATCTTGTGATCTTTGACGGAAACGACCTGCCGGGTCAGGAAAAAGAAGGCTATGGCCATTCCAGCTGGAAACAGGGGATGGAACTCTGCGCCGAGGCAAAGGTCAGAAAACTTCTTATCAGCCACTACGGATATGACCTCGATGATGCCGTTTTGAAAGCAGAAGAAACGGCGGTAGGAGAGCTTTCGGGTACATGCGTCTTCGCAAAGGAAGGGATGGAGATCAGCTTATGAATATGGAAAAAATGGATAGGATATTGGATATCGGTACCGCTCTGACGGCAGAAAAAGACATCCATGTCCTTCTGGCAAAGATCGTCGATTCCGCCATGGAGATCACAGACTGTGATGCCGGTACCCTGTATCTGAAGAAAGGGGACAGTCTGCTCTTTACGATCATGGCCAACCGGACCCTGAAGACCTATCAGGGAAAAGACGGCGAGCCCATCGATATCCCGCCGGTACCGCTCGATCACGAACACATCTCTTCGCTTTCTTTATTGGAAGACAGGGTCATCCTGATCGATGATGCCTACGACGAAACGCTTGATGCGGTCTATTCCGGGACCAGAGCTTACGATGCGAACTTAGGCTATCACACGACTTCGGTCCTGGTCGTGCCGATGAAAAGTCCGGATGGGGAAAAGATCGGTGTCCTGCAGCTGATCAATGCCTTGAATGAAAAAGGATAGGCCGTCCCGTTTTCCAAAGAGAATGTCCGGGTGATGAGGTCTCTGGCTTCGCAGGCAGCCGTGGCGATACTCAATGTCCGCTATCTGAAACAGATCAGGGAGCTTTTCGAATCGTATGTCGAGACTTCCGTGCAGGCCATCGGCAAGCTCACGCCGTACAATGAGAACCACACCAGAAATATGGTGGAGTACGGAAAGAAATTCCTTAACTATCTCAATGAAAAAGCAAAAAGCGAAGGAAGAGAGATCCCTTTTGATAAAGAACACTATGATGAACTGATCATGTCGGTCTGGCTCCACGACTTAGGCAAGCTCGTCACGCCGGTCGACATCATGAACAAGAATGCCAGGCTCTGGCCGCTGCAGCGGCTGGCGATCGAAAGCCGCATGAATGATTTTTCTTTGAAAGCACGCATCATGAGGCTGGAAGGAAAGATCACAAAGCAAGAAGAAGAGCGTATCACAGGAAGATGTGAGAGGATACTCTCTTTTATCGAAGAAGCCGATGTCAGCATCGTCAAAGACCGGAAGGAGAGACTGGACGAGTTTTCGGCATGGATTTTCACGGAAGAGGACGGGACTCTTCGTCCTTACCTGGAAGACAGCGAGATCCATCAGCTGGCCGTACCTTACCGCACCCTGACCGATGAGGAATTCGAAATCATGCACGACCACGTCGTAAAGACCGATGAGCTCCTGTCAAAGATGAAGTTCCCGAAAGAGATGTCCCATGTGCGCAAATGGGCTTCGATGCATCATGAGCTGCTCAACGGCAAAGGTTATCCGGATCATCTGCACAAAGAAGAGATCCCGACGGAAGTGCGCATCCTGACGATCCTGGATATCTTTGAGGCGCTGACGGCTTCCGACAGAGAATATAAGAAACCAAAGACGGCGCAAGAGGCGATCGCTCACCTGCATAAGATCGCCGGTTTCGGCGAGGTCGATGAAGAGCTCGTCTGTCTTTTTGAGGAAAGCGGATGCTGGAAAGACTAGACCGGAACAAAAAGATCCTGACTTTCATTCAGGTCCTGATCTGCATCCTGTGTCTCTTTCTGAGCTTTTCTTCCTTTTTTGCGAGGATGGATCTTTTTATTGCGGACCGGCTCTATCAGAAAGGGAACATCTCTTCGGGAAAGATCGTCATCGTACAGATCGACGAAGATTCTATGAAGGAGTTTGGCAGCGATCCTTTGAGCTGGGATCGGAAGATCTATGGCAAGCTCATCGAAAAGCTGAATGAAAACGGTGCGGCAGCCATCGGCATCGATGTCATCTTTGCCCATCAGAAAGACAGGGAAAGTGACAGTGAACTATCGCTTGCCGCATCCAAGGGAAATGTCGTGACGGCCGGCATGTATTATTACGGAAATAAGCTCACGACGGCAGAAGACGGTTCCTATCGCTGGGAAAAGGATGCGGTGGTCGATGAGGCGATGCCTTATGAGGAACTGAGAAAACAAAGTATGACCGGTATCGTCAATCTGACTGACGACATCGACGGCAAGGTCCGTCATATCGCTCTGTATTACCGGGGGAAAGAAGGAAAGGAAGCTTCTTTTGCGCTGGCACTTGCGGATGTTTATGCACAAAACAAAGGCATCGATCTGATCCTGCCGGAAAAAGATGACGTCTACCTGGAGTACACGTACGGAAGCGGAGGCTACCTGGAAAAGATCTCGCTGGCAGACGTTCTGAACGACAAGTATCCCGCTTCTTTATTTGAGGGAAAGATCGTTCTGGTGGGTGCCTGCGCAGCGGCGATGCAGGATGAATATCTCACGGCGATCGATGTAAACAAGGCGATGTACGGCGTGGAGATCCATGCCAACAGCATCGACCTCCTGTTAAGGGGAGAATACAAGAGGGAAGTATCGGATACGATGCAGCGTATCCTCATGACGGCAGTGCTTCTGATCGGTGCGGCCGTCTATGCCTTCGCGGGGATGAGAGGGATGCTGGGACAATTGGTGGTCAGCCTTTGTCTTTCTTTCGGTGTCTGTCTTATGGCATACCGCTTCGGATATCTGCTTCATCCTTTATGGATCCCGTTTGGAGCGATCGTGCAGTTCATTGCCGGGGTGGCATCGCGTTTCGTATCGGAGGCCGCTTTGCGAAAAAGACTGAGAGACAAGTTCGAGCAGTATGTCGATCCATCGGTCCTGAAGAAGATCATGGCAAGCGGCGGCAAAGACCTGGATCTGCAGGGAAAGGAAGCGGATGTGGCAGTTCTTTTTGTCGATATCTGCGGGTTCACGACGCTGTCGGAAAAGGCGAGTCCGGAAAAGGTCGTCGACATCCTCAATCATTATCTGTCGATGGTCAGCGACTGCATCATGAAAAACGGCGGGACTTTGGACAAGTTCATCGGTGACTGTGCGATGGCGTTCTGGAATGCGCCTTATGAACAGGAAGATCCGCTCGGCAAGGCGATACAGGCCGGTTTCGATATGATCGCCGGTGCGGAAAAACTGAATCAAGAGCTCGGTTTCGATCTGGGTTTTGCGATCGGCATCAATTACGGCAAAGCCGTCATCGGCAACATCGGTTCGACAAAACGGATGGATTTCACAGCGATCGGGGACTGCGTCAATACGGCTTCCAGACTGGAAAGTCTGAAGATCCCGAATGAAAAACGGGAAGGGAAGATCTACCTCAGCGAAGAAGTCTATGAAATGGTCAAAGACCGCTATGAGGGAAAAGACCTGGGCGAACATTCCCTGAAGGGAAAAGAAAAGCCGGTACATATCTACGCTCTAGGATAAGGAAGACTGCAGAAATGCAGTTTTTATTATGAAGAGACCTCGTATCGTGTAGAATAGAACTGTTGAAAAGAAAAAAATGAAGATGAAAAACAAACTGAAAGATTACACCGAACCGAATATAACGATACGAAAGATCGAGATCATCTCGCTGATACTTCTGCTGATCGGATCGCTTCTCAGCTACGCCTCAGGTATTTCAAAGCTCAATAAGGATCCCGGAGAACTGAAGTATCTGGGAACGGTCACCATGATGCGTGACTTTGAAAGCGAGGATTATGATGAAGATTCTTCTTCCGTCGAAGTCATCTTCGAAAACGAAGACGGACAGCTGATCAAGACCTATACCTACGAGGAATACGAAGAACTGCAGGATGAAGAGATCACTGCCTATGCCTATGAGACGGATGAGGGCACAAAGCTCTTCTTCGATCATAAAGATCCGCTCAAGGAGGCGGTCGTTAATACGTACCGGCAGACGATGGCGAATGCCCTGATGGGCACCTTCAATCTGGCCAACGCGCTGGTCATCCTGGCGGTATCGGTCTGTGTGATCCTGTTCTTCGGAAGTTTCTTCACGACCTATGAGAAATGCTGGTTCATTTCGATCATGGTACTGGCGACGATCTTTGCCGTACTGTTCCCGGAAGAAAGCGCGAACGGGGTCAACGGCATCTGGATCATGCTGCTGTACCTGCTGGATACCTTCTTAAACATCTTATGTGAACTGCTGATCTCCAAGCAGTCAAGATACAACTTCTTGGTCTCCGTCCTTGTCGAGATCACCGAGATCATCATCTCGATCGTGCTGATGTACCGCTTTGCGACGATGACCGTCACGCTGTTGTTCTGGCTTCCGATCGATATCTTAAGCTACATCAACTGGACGAAACACAAGGACGACATGGAAGACGAGCTGACGGTCGTAAGAAGACTCAAAGGCTATCAGGAAGTCCTGGTGATCCTTGCGATCGCCGTCTGGACGATCGTTGTCGGCTACTTCATTTCCGGTCTTGATATCCGCACGGATTTCTTGGGAGGAAATGAACAGCTTGAAACGATCATGATCTATCTGGATGCCTGCGCATCGGCGGTAGGCATCGCAAACGGGCTGTTCATCTTCTTCCGTTTGCGGGAACAATGGATCGCCTGGTACATCTGCGCCGCTCTGGAAGCGGTCATGAACATCCTGGCCGGCCAGTATGTATTGCTGGTACTGAAACTGGGCTACTTTACCAACACGACCTACGGCTACATCAAATGGAGCCATTATATCAGGACACACAAAGAAGATCAGAAGTCTTTGCTGTAGGATTTGATATGGGACTATAAAATCTGATAAAATATGCGATATAAACGAGGTGAATATTATGGCAATTGAAGCAGGCGATTTTAAGACAGGTTTAACACTGATCGTAGATGGTGATCCTTGGCAGGTCATCGATTTCCAGCACGTAAAACCGGGCAAGGGTGCCGCTATCTTAAGAACGAAGATGAAGAATCTCAAGACCGGCGCTACACAGGAAAGAAACTTTAACGCCAACGTAAAATTTGAATCCGCCAACATCGAAAAGAAACTGGTCAACTTCTCCTATGCCGTCGATGATACATACACTTTTATGGACATGACGACATTTGAAACTTATGAACTGAGCGAAGAACAGATCGGCTTCAACAAGTACTTCATGGTCGACGGACTGGAAGTTTCGCTGATGATGTTTGAAGGACAGGTCTTAACAGTATCCGTTCCGGCGATCGTCAATCTGCGTGTCACTGAGACCAGCCCTGGCATCAAGGGTGCTTCCAACAACCAGACAAAAGACGCGACAACCGAAACGGGTCTCACTCTGAGAGTTCCGCAGTTCATCGATGAAGGCGAACTGATCGCAGTCTCCACGGAAGACGGCAAGTATTCTTCAAGAGCTTAATATAAGCTCTTTTTTAAACATGAACAAAGTCGTATTAGTCACCGGTGCCTCCGGCGGGATCGGCTCTGCGATCTGCGAAAGACTCGCAAGGGAAAACTATGACATCGTCATCCATTACTTTTCTTCAGAAGAAAAGGCGTTTTCCTTAGCCGAAAAGCTCAAAGAGAAATATTCCGTTTCCTGTCTGACCGTAAAGGCAGACGTATCCAAAGAGGAAGAAGTGGAAGCGATGTTCGATACGATCGATGAACAGATGGGCGGCGTCGATATCTTAATCAACAACGCGGCGATCGATCTGCCGGACATGTTTCATTTAAAAACGGCGGAGCAGTTTCGCAGAGTGCTGGATGTCAATGTGGTAGGCGCCTACAACTGCGCAAAGCGGGCTTATGAGCACATGAAAGAAAACGAATACGGACGCATCATCAACATCGCTTCGACCAACGGCATCAATACCTACTATCCGATGTGCTTCGATTACGATGCATCCAAGGCTGCTCTGATCTCTTTGACCCACGATCTTGCCGTACAGTTTTCGCCTTACGTCAATGTCAATGCGATCGCACCGGGCTTCATCGGCACCGAAAAGGAACTTGACGGTTACGATGAGCAGTTCCTGAAACAAGAGTGCGAAAAGATATTAAAAAAAAGATACGGCAGGCCTGAGGAGGTCGCCGATCTTGTGAAGTTTCTGATCGAAGCGGATTATATCAACAACTCAGTGATCCGTATCGACGGAGGACAGACGGGAAGCGTTTAGGCTTCCTTTTCTCTTGCCTTGGTCAGTGCGGACATCACCATCAGTTTTCCGTATTCCAGAGACAGCGATCCCTGCATGAACAGTGTGTAAGGTTCCTTGACCGGCGCATCGGCCGAAAGCTCGATGGTCGAACCCTGAGTGAAGGCACCGCAGGCCATCACTTCATCGAAAGGATAACCCGGCATCGGTGCCGGCAGGACGGTGACGAAAGAATCGATCGGGGAAGATTCCTGTATGCCCTGGGTGAAGGCCACAAGGCTCTTTTCATTTCCGAGCTCGACGGTCTGGATGATGTCGGTACGCTGCTCGTCATAGCGCGGATCGACGTTGTTGTAGCCGAGCTTCTCCATCATGTAGGCGGCAAAGACAGCGGTCTTCATCGCTTCCTTTACGGCGTTCGGTGCCATGAAGATGCCCTTGAAGAAGGAATTGTTCAGATTGAAGTTGGCTCCCTGTTCCTTGCCGATACCCGGCGCAGTGAGACGATCGGCGATCTGTGCGATCAGATCAGCTCTGCCGGCGATGTAGCCGCCGGTCGAAGCGATACCGCCGCCCAGGTTCTTCATCAGTGATCCGACGACGATGTCGGCACCGACATGACCCGGTTCTCTTGTCTCGGTGAGTTCGCCATAGCAGTTGTCGACCATGATGATGACGTCTTTATTGACCTCACGGATCTTTTTGATGAGATCTTCGATCTTGCCAAGCATTAATGACTTACGTTCGGAATAGCCGCGGGATCTCTGTATCTCGACGAGCTTCACATCATTTGTTTTGAGGCGTTCGACGATCTTCTTCGTATCGAACTCGTTGTCGATCAGATCGATCTGTTCGTAGTTGACACCGTAGGCTTTCAAGGATTGCGAAGAATCGCCGCAAAGACCGATCATCTCCTGCAAGGAATCATATGGGGTACCGGTCAGTGAGATCAAAGTATCTCCGTGCTTCAGAAGACCGGAAAAGGCCAGATACAAGGCGTTGGTCCCTGACATGATCTGCGGACGTACCAGAGAATCTTGCGTACCCAGCACCGCCGCGAAGATCTTTTCAAGCTTGTCTCTGCCGGCATCGTAGTTTCCGTAACCGTTGATGTCAGCGAAATCCGTATAGGAGACTCTGTTTTCGATGAAAGCGGAAAGGATGCGTTCGCTGTTTTTCAATGCGATCTCGTCGATCCTTTTGTAGATGTCTTTCAGTTCTTTGTCGGAAGAAAGACAGAGTTCATATATATCTTTGTCGATCTGTTCTGTGATCATAATAAGCTCCTTATAAAATAACATCTTTCATTATAGCCTGTTTGTAAGACAAAAATATTCAGTAAAATTTCAGAAAAGTTATCATGACTTACATTTCCAAATGGCCGCAGTTGTTTTATACTTTATATGTCGTTCTTTGACAGTCAGATATGCGGTTCATTCTCTTCTAGCGCCAGGCACCTATACAGAGAGGTTAACGAGGATAAGGGTCATCGAGAGTTTCGGCGGACGCCCTTACGCATCATCCTATGCGCACATAGCGGCAAATATGAGGGTAACTTCAAAACAGATCCGTTATGATGGATGTTACAAGTCAAAAAAGAAAGTTGAGAATACATAATGTGTGGAATTATCGGATACGTTGGTACCGGTAAGACCGCTGATATACTGATGAGGAGTCTGAAGCTCCTGGAATATCGGGGATACGATAGTTCGGGAGTCGCTTTTTGTTGTGGGAAAAACACGGAAATATACAAGTGTACCGATCGGGTCTCTGTGCTGGAGAAAAAGATACAGGGCAGGGCAGAAGGGTCACACTGTGCCATCGGGCATACCCGCTGGGCAACGCACGGTTCGGTTTCCGAAAAGAATGCCCATCCTCATCGATCAGGCAGGGTCACGCTGGTGCACAACGGCATCATTGAAAATTATAAAGAACTGATACAGTTATATCATTTGAAGGAAAAGCTGGTCTCGACAGGAGACAGTGAGGTTGCGGCGGCACTGATCGACCGTTTCTATGATGACGATCCTTTGAAGGCGATTCGGGAAGCGTCCAAACAGATCCGGGGTACCTATGCCCTGGTCATGATGTTTGAAGGAAGGGAAGATGAGATCTTTGCCGTATGCAAAGTCTCACCGATCGTTATTGCGCAAAACGAAGAAGGAAGGATCCTGGCGTCGGATCTGAGTGCTTTGACAGGGACGTATGAAAACTATTTCGTATTGCCCGAAGATACGATCGTGCGGCTGTCGATGGATGATCTTTGTTTATATGATCTTTCGGGGAAGAAGAAGGCTCCCTACTGGAAAAAGATGGAGCAGCAAGACCGGGCTCTTGATAAGAAAGGCCATCCTTACTACATGGAAAAGGAGATCTTTGAACAAGGGACAGCTTTGCGCAATACCCTTGAGCCAAGGATCCGGGAAGGTCTTCCTGACTTTTCTGCGGATGGGATCGAAGGGGAACTTTTCGCAAGCCATCATCACATCGTGATCTGTGCCTGCGGGACATCCTATCATGCGGGCCTGCTGGCTAAGCGGGTCTTCGAGTCCTTTGGAAGGATCAAGTGTGATGTCTTCCTTTCTTCCGAATTCATCTATGAAAAGCCGTTCATGGAAAAAGATGCGCTGATCATCGTGATCTCGCAATCCGGCGAGACCATCGATTCTTTGCAGGCATTGAAGATCGCCAAAGAAGAAGGTCATGAGACTTTGGCCATCGTCAACGTAAGAGATTCTTCGATCGCCAGAAATGCGGATTACGTCTTATACACGCATGCGGGCATGGAGATCGCCGTGGCTTCGACCAAGGCCTATACCAGCCAGTTAAGTCTGCTGTATCTTCTGGCATACCGCTTCGCTTTGTGCGAACAAGAAAGAAAAGAAAAGGTCATGGAAAAGATCAGGGAACTGAAGAAGGTTCCCGACGCCATTGAAGCTGCCTGCCGGGATAAGGAAAGATATGCCGGACTGGCCGGTATCTTAAAGGATGAAAAAGATCTTTACATGATCGGCCGGGGCAGAGACTATCCTCTGCTGATGGAGGCGGCACTGAAGATGAAGGAGATCTCCTATATCCATTGTGAAGCCTATGCGGCGGGCGAACTGAAACACGGTCCGATCGCTTTGATCGAAAAAGATACACCGGTCATTGCCTGCATCAGTCAGGAAGATCTCTTGGGCAAGGCTGCTTCCAACATCAAGGAAGTCCGGGCAAGAGGGGCCAGAGTCTATGCCTTCGTCCGGGAAAGTCTGGCTAAACAGCTGGATATGAAGATCGAGGTCTTTCCTTTGAAGGACCTTGAAGATGAGCTGATGCCTTTTTCAGCCATTGCAGCATTTCAGCTGCTGGCATATTATACGGCACTTGAGAAAGGTGTCGATGTAGATAAACCGAGGAACCTGGCGAAAGTCGTCACGGTCGAATAAAAACACGGAAAGATGAGGATGAACCCATTTCTGAAAAGCGATGTTCAGATCCGAAAGATCATAAACGAGGCTGACAGAATGACGTGTTTTTTCATAAAACGGGTACTTGTTCATTTCCCAAAAATATTTCCCGAAAAATGTACCGATTTCATATTGACAGGTAAAAAAACACAGAGTTAAGATAAATTCATATTTGAAAGTGCGGCCGCGCTGAAGGATGATATTTCCATGGAAAGGTCCATGGACGATGGTTTTGAAACCCTTATGGAATGACATCGCAAGATGTTGTTTTTATTTGATTTTTTTCGGAGGTGCACTATGACAAAATTCATCTTTGTGACAGGTGGTGTCGTATCAGGGCTCGGCAAAGGGATCACCGCTGCCTCTTTGGGCAGACTGTTAAAAGCGAGAGGATTAAAAGTCGCTTCGCAGAAACTTGACCCCTATATCAACGTCGATCCCGGAACCATGTCTCCTTACCAGCATGGCGAAGTCTATGTGACTGAAGACGGGGCGGAGACCGACCTCGACTTAGGTCACTACGAGAGGTTCATCAATGAGGACCTCAACCGGTTTTCCAATCTGACGACCGGCAAGGTCTACTGGAACGTTCTGAATAAAGAACGAAGAGGAGATTACCTGGGAAAGACTGTCCAGGTCATCCCGCACATCACGGGCGAGATCAAAGGCTTCATCTATGAAGCTGCGAAAAAGAACGATCCGGACGTGCTGATCTGCGAAGTCGGCGGAACGATCGGCGACATCGAATCCCAGCCCTTCATCGAAGCGATACGCCAGATCGGTCTTGAACAGGGAAGTGAGAACGTCTGTTATGTCCATGTAACACTCGTACCGTATCTGGAATCTTCCAAGGAACACAAGTCCAAACCGACCCAGCATTCCGTCAAGGAGCTGCAGGGCATGGGCATCAAGCCCGATCTCATCGTGCTTCGCTGCGTCAAGCCTCTGGAGGAAGAAGTCTATGAAAAGATCGCCTTGTTCTGCAACTTGAAGAGGGAATGTGTCATCGAAAACAGGACGATCCCGCTTTTGTATGAAGTGCCTCTGATGCTGGAAAAGCAAGGGATGGCTGATGCGGTATTGGAGAATCTGGGCCTGGAAAGACGCAAGGCAGACCTCAGAGACTGGAAACAGATGGTGAAGAATGCCAAACATCCCACACATAAGACCTGTATCGCGATCGTCGGCAAATATGTGAAGCTTCACGATGCCTATCTTTCGATCGCTGAAGCTCTGCATCATGCGGGATATGCCTTAAGTTCAAAAGTAAAGATCAAGTGGATCGATTCGGAATGTATCGACGAGGAAAACGTCGCAGAAAAACTGGAGGGGCTCGATGGTATCATCGTGCCGGGAGGTTTCGGCAAACGCGGGATTGAAGGCATGGTGGTGAGCGCAAAGTACTGCCGTGAAAATAATATCCCGTATCTGGGGATCTGTCTGGGCATGCAGGTGGGAGTCATCGAATTTGCCAGAAACGTCGCCGGACTTAAAGATGCCAACTCAAGAGAATTTGATGAAGATTCTCCATACAAAGTCATCGACTTTCTGCCCGATCAAAGCGACGAGACCGATAAAGGCGGGACCCTTCGTTTGGGTGCCTATCCCTGTGTCTTGAAAGAAGGCACACTGATCGCAAGCCTTTATAAAGAAAAGAACATCTCAGAGCGTCATCGTCACCGTTATGAATTCAGCAACGCATTCCGACAGCCTCTGTCAGAAAAAGGACTGATCTTATCAGGTACTTCACCTGACGACTATATCGTAGAAACTGTGGAAAATCCGAAAGACGATTATTTCATCGGCGTGCAGTTTCATCCGGAATTCAAATCAAGGCCCAATCATCCGCATCCTTTATTCGTCGGATTGATCAGACAGGCCATCGCCAACAAGGAGAAAAACTATGACTGATATCATGAAAACATTCGGCAGCAAGGTCTTCAATGACGAAGTGATGAAGGCAAGACTATCCAAGTCAACGTACAAAGAACTCAATAAAACGATCAAGCAGGGGACCTATCTCAACAAAGATATTGCTGAAGAAGTCGCCAACGCGATGAAAGACTGGGCAGTGGAGAACGGGGCGACCCACTTCACCCACTGGTTCCATCCTTTATCAGGTGCCACAGCTGAGAAACACGAAAGCTTCGTTTCAACGGCCGGGGGCGGCAAGATCACATTGGAATTTTCACCTTCCAACCTGGTCAAAGGTGAAGCAGACGCCTCATCGTTTCCTTCGGGAGGATTGAGGGATACCTTTGAAGCCAGAGGCTATACAGCCTGGGATCCGACCTCCTATGCTTTCATCAAGGACGGGGTCTTGTGTATCCCGACGGTCTTCGTCTCTTATTCGGGAGAAGCGTTGGATCATAAGGCACCGCTGCTTCGTTCGATGGAAGCTTTGAACAAGGAGGCGATGCGCATCCTGAAGCTGTTTGGTAACAAGGACGTCGATCATATCAAGGCGACGGCCGGCGCTGAACAGGAATACTTCCTGATCGACAAGAGTCTCTTTGAACAAAGAGAAGATTTGCGGCTGACCGGCAGGACCTTGCTGGGAGCACCGGCACCGAAAGGCCAGGAGATGAACGATCACTACTACGGTTCCATCCGTACCAAGGTGCAGGATTTCATGAAGGAAGTCAACGAAGAGCTCTGGGCCTTAGGCATCCAGGCCAAGACCGAGCATAACGAAGTTGCCCCGTCCCAGCATGAGTTGGCAAACAACTTTCTGACAGTCAATGTCTCTGCCGACCAGAACAATCTGACGATGGAGATCTTAAAGAAGGTCGCCAAGCGTCACGGTCTGGAGTGTCTCTTACATGAAAAACCCTTTGCCGGGATCAACGGTTCGGGCAAGCACAACAACTGGTCCTTAAAGACCGATACCGGTGTGAATCTGCTCGATCCGGGCGATACACCTGAGCAAAATGCCCAGTTTCTGCTTTTTCTGACCGCCATCATCAAGGCGATCGATGAGTACCAGGATCTGGTGCGTATCTCGATCTCTTCGGCAGGAAACGATCATCGGCTGGGAGCTTCGGAAGCTCCGCCGGCCATCGTCTCTGTCTTTGTCGGCGATGAACTGGGTGAGATCCTGTCGTCGATCGAAAAAGGAAAGGACTACGCGGGAAGAAAGAAGGAAGCCTTGCAGATCGGTGTCCATACGATACCGGCTTTCCCGAAAGACAACACCGACCGCAACCGCACCTCGCCATTCGCCTTTACCGGCAACAAGTTCGAGTTCCGTATGCCGGGTTCTTCCGCTTCGATCGCTACACCCAACACGATACTCAACACCATCGTGGCTGAGGAGCTGAAAAAGTTTGCGGATGAACTGGAGAAGGCGGAAGACTTCAACAGCGCTCTTCATGATCTGATACGCAAGACTTTGAAGAAGCACAAGCGGATCATCTTCAACGGTAACGGCTACGATGAAAGCTGGATCAAGGAAGCGAAGAAGCGCGGTCTGAGCAACTATCCGTCCACGCCGGTCGCTTTGTCCCATTATCTGGATAAAAAGAATGTCAAAGTCTTTACGGAAAACAATGTCCTTTCCAAGAGCGAGCTGATCTCAAGACATGAGATCTATCTGGAAAAGTACTATAAGACCATCCACATCGAAGTTTCAACTTTGATCGATATGCTGAAAAAGGACATCCTTCCGGGCATCACGTCTTTTGAACTGATGCTGAAGAAGTCGCTGGATGAAGACGATGACCTCAATCTGTTTGATGAAAACTCCTATGAATATAAGACAGTGAAACTGATCAAGAAGAATAAGAAAGCGATCTGTAAAGACATCGCGAAGATCGAAACGCTTCTCAAAGAAAGACCGCTAAGTGCGCAAGAGATCGCCGATTTCTATCACGATAAGATCATCCCTCTGATGGAAGAACTGCGGGAAAACACCGATGAACTGGAAAAAGTCTGTGAACGCATCTACTGGCCGATGCCGTCCTACAGCGATCTGCTGTTTGGAAAGGACTAGTCATGAATACGGCAGTCGTAGGGATCAACTGGGGCGATGAAGGAAAAGGCCGGATGGTCGATCTGATCGCCAGGGATTATGAGGTCGTCGTCCGTTACCAGGGCGGCGGCAACGCCGGTCACAGCGTCGTCAACGAACATGGAAGCTTTGCCTTGCATCTGCTGCCATCGGGGATCTTTCGAAGAGGTGTGATCAATGTCTTAGGCAACGGGGTGGCCCTGGATCCGGAGAACTTATGCAAGGAGATCGATGTCCTGAAGGAAAAAGGAATCGATATCACAAGCAAGGATCTGAAGATCTCGGAGCGAGCATCGCTGTTGCTGCCGTGGCACAAGGATCTTGATGAACTGGAAGAGAAGCGGCTGAATGATAAAAAATACGGGTCCACGAAACAAGGTATCGCACCGTTTTATTCCGACAAGTATCAGAAAAAGACTTTGTTATGCGGTCAGTTAAAGGATATCGACAGCTTCAGGAAACACCTTGGAGAGATCATGGAGTGGAAAAACCTGGTCCTCAAAGGTGTCTATGGGGCAAAGGGCTATACGATGGAAGATCTCGAAGAGTGGATCGATAAATATTGTATGCGTATCCTTCCATACATCTGCGATACGACGAAGCTTTTACAGGAATGCGCCAGACAGGATAAGAAGATATTGTTTGAAGCACAGCTTGGAGCACTTCGGGATATCGACTTCGGCATCTATCCGTATACGACATCTTCCAACACTCTTGCCGCCTATGCACCGATCGGCTCGGGTGCTCCTTTTGTGAAGATCGATGAAGTCATCGGTGTCGTCAAAGCTTATTCGACCTGTGTGGGAGAGGGTCCTTTCGTTACGGAGATGTCAGGGGAAGAGGCGAAGATCCTTCGGGAGCAGGGAAGCGAGTACGGAGCTAAGACCGGCCGTCCGAGGAGAGTCGGTGCCTTTGATATACCGGCAACTGCTTACGGCGTGAAGGTGCAGGGTGCCACAAATATCGCTTTGACAAAAATGGATATCCTTTCTTATATGGATAAGATACCGGTCTGTGTCGGCTATCTTCTGGAAGAAAAAAAGATCGATGGCTTCCCGTTTCCGTCTCTTTTGGAAAAATGCAGGCCGGAGCTCATCTATCTCAAGGGCTGGAAAACCGACATCCGTGACATAAGGGAGTATGAGGATCTGCCGAAAGAGGCAAAAGAATATATCGAATTCATCGAAGAAAGGATCGGCTGTCATATCGGCTATATTTCTGTTGGTCCTTCCAGGGACGATATCATCATGAGGGAAAATATATGACAGACAGATACGAATCACCATTGACCGGACGCTATGCTTCAAAAAGGATGAGCGAACTGTTTTCGCAGGATGTGAGGTATACGACCTGGCGGAAGCTCTGGGTATCTCTGGCTGAAGCAGAAAAAGAGCTGGGTCTGAATATTTCAGATGAGCAGATAAAAGAGCTGAAAGACCATATCTGTGACATCGATTACGATGCAGTCAGACAAAGAGAGAAAGAAGTCCGTCATGACGTCATGGCTCATGTCTACGTCTATGGTCTGGCGGCACCTGCCGCCAAAGGCATCATCCACCTGGGGGCGACGAGCTGCTATGTGACTGATAACGGCGATCTGATCATCTATCGCCAGGCTCTTTCCTATATCAGGGAAGATCTGCTGAAGCTGATGAAAGAGCTCGGCAATCTTGCCTTAAGATACAAGGATCTGCCGGCTCTTGCCTATACCCACTACCAGCCTGCCCAGCCGACGACGATGGGCAAACGTTTTTCTTTGTGGCTGCAGGATCTGTATTTCGATCTTCAGGATCTTGATCATGTAAAAGACGGCTTGAAGTTTCTGGGCTGTCGGGGAACGACCGGCAGCGAAGCGAGCTTCATGGATCTGTTTGAAGGCGATGAAGAAAAGATCGACAGGATGAACGCAAGGATCGCCGAAGACTTCGGATTTAAGGCAGTCTACGATCTGTCTTCGCAGACCTATCCGCGCAAGATCGATGCGAAGATCCTTTTCGTCTTATCTTCCATCGCACAAAGTGCTTACAAGATGGCACAGGACATCCGCCTGTTACAGCACGACGGAGAGCTGGAGGAACCCTTCGAAGATTCGCAGATCGGTTCTTCCGCCATGGCATACAAACGGAATCCGATGCGCTGCGAACGGGTCTGTTCACTGGCCAGATATCTGATCAACGATGCCGGCAATGCCTGTGATACGGCTGCTGTGCAGTGGCTCGAAAGAAGTCTTGATGACTCAGCCAACCGCCGTCTGTCCATGCCGGAGGCCTTTCTTTGTGCCGATGGTATCCTTTCTGTACTTTGCAACATCATCGAGGGGCTCAAAGTCAATGAAAAGATCGTCGAGAAGCGTATCAAAGATTATCTTCCTTTTATCGCTACCGAAAACATCATGATGGAAGCTGTCCGCAAAGGAAAAGACAGACAGATCATCCATGAGATCATTCGCAGAGATTCGATGAAAGTCATAAAGGCAAAACAAAACGGTGAGGAGGCTGACCTTCTTGCGCTTCTGATACAAGAAGAAGAGTTGGGCTTGAATGAAAAAGAATTGAAAAATATACTTGAGCCAAAGCTTTATACCGGCCGCTGCGCAAGACAGACGGAACATTTCGTCGCAAAGCTGCAGCCTTTATTTGAAGGTGTGAAAGAAGAGAAGACTTTGATCGAAGTTTAGGAGAAGATATGGACAAGATACTGGTGCTGGATTTCGGAGGGCAGTACGATCAGCTGATCGCAAGAAGAGTAAGAGACTTAAACGTCTATGCTCAGATCCGCCGTTACAACAAGATCTCCATCGAAGAGATCAGAGAAGAAGGATACAAAGGCATCATCTTTACCGGCGGTCCCAACAGCGTCTATGAGAAAGACTCGCCTTCTTATGACAGAAAGATCTTCAATCTTAAGATCCCGGTCTTAGGCATCTGTTACGGTGCCCAGCTGATGGCATATCTGAGTGATGGAGAAGTTTCTTCCGCGAAAGATTCTTCCGAGTACGGCTCCACAAAAGTACGTGTCAGAGAAGATCTTCTGTTCAAAGATGTTCCTCAGGAAAGCGAATGCTGGATGTCACATACCGATTTCATATCCAAGGTACCGGAAGGTTTTCATGTAACGGCATATACCGATAAGTGTCCCTGTGCGGCGATGAGCGATCCGATCAGAAAACTCTATGCCGTGCAATTCCATCCGGAAGTCACCCATACGGAATATGGCACGCAGATCTTTTCCAATTTCCTGTTTGAAGTCTGCAAATGCGCAAAAGAGTGGACGATGGATGACTTCGTGGAGACGAGCATCGAAAGATACAAAAAAGAGCTGGGAGGAAAAAAAGTCCTGCTGGCTTTATCGGGAGGTGTGGATTCTTCCGTGGCAGCTGTGCTCTTACATAAAGCGATCGGAAACGATCTGACCTGTGTCTTTGTCGATCACGGGCTCTTGCGTAAAAACGAAGCGGAACAGGTCGAAGAGCTTTTCAAAGGAAAGTTCGGACTCAACCTGATCGCTGTCGATGCCGGGGAAAGATTCCTAACTAAACTTGAGGGCGTCACAGAGCCGGAGAAAAAGCGCAAGATCATCGGTGAAGAGTTCATCCGTGTCTTTGAGCAAGAGGCAAGGAAACTGAAGGATACGGAGGTCCTGGTCCAGGGCACCATCTATCCGGATGTCATCGAATCAGGCAAAGATGATTCGGCGACGATCAAATCCCACCACAATGTCGGCGGTCTTCCGGAAGACATGATGTTTTCACAGATCGTTGAACCGTTAAGAGACTTATTCAAAGATGAAGTACGGAAAGTCGGACTGGAGCTCGGTATCCCTTATGACATGGTCTACCGGCAGCCGTTTCCGGGTCCCGGACTTGCGGTCAGAGTCTTAGGTGAGATCACAAAAGAAAAGCTCGCTATCCTGAAAGATGCCGATGCGATCTTCACATCGGAACTTGAGAAAGCTGATCTTAAAGAAAAGGCCAGCCAGTATTTTGCGGTACTGACTGATTCCAGAGCTGTCGGTGTCAAGGGCGATGCCAGGACCTATGGCTATACGGTGGCTTTGCGGGCAGTCACGACCAATGACTTCATGACAGCCAGGATCACCAGGATCCCTTATGAGCTTCTCGAAAGGGTCTCGACCCGCATCTGCAACGAAGTGAAAGATGTCTCCCGTGTCGTCTATGACATCACGTCCAAACCTCCGGGAACGATCGAGTGGGAATAATGAGATCTTTAGCTTAAAATGTGCTGAATTATCCTGAATGGCATAAAGCAGCAGGCGTTCTTCGGAACGCCTGCTGCTTTGCGTTATCAGCGAAGTGTTTGTCTGGATACCACCAAAACTCTTACTGACGGTATGAAAAATATAATCTAATTAATATGACCGGTCTGTTCGCTTTCCGGCTTCGACACATTATAATCATTTGCAGAAACACCAAGGAGGTGGGCAAATGAAGATGATGCTGGCGGAAAACATCCGCGCTTTTCGCAAGGAACGGTCGTTGACCCAGGAGCAGCTTTCTGAGGCATTAGGGGTGACGGCAGGCGCGGTATATAAGTGGGAGGCGAAGCTGTCGATCCCGGAGCTGGAGCTGATCATTCAGATGGCTGACTTTTTCGATACCTCTGTGGACGTATTGCTCGGCTATGAAGTCAAGGACAACCGCCTGGAAGCAACGGTAAAACGATTGCAGGAATACCGCCGCAGCAAGGATTGGGACGGGCTTGCGGAGGCGGAGAAGGCGCTCGGCAAATATCCGCACTCCTTTCCGGTCGTCCGGGAGTGCGCCGTGCTGTACCGCGCTTTCGGCTTTGAAAGCGGAGACGAGGCTTTGTTTCGCCGCGCGCTGGAGCTTCTGGAGCGATCCCGCCTGCTTCTGCCGCAGAATACAGACCCGCAGATCAGCGAGCAGACCCTCTGCGGGCAGATGGCGACGACCTATCTGGGCCTGGGCGAGACGGACAAGGCCGTCGAGCTCTGGAAAGCCCATAACGCGGGCGGGCTTTTCAGCCACGATATCGGGCACACGCTGGCCGTGAGCGAGCGCACGGAGGAGGCGGTGCCGTTCCTGTCGGAGTCCATGGCGAAGATCGTCTCCGAGCTGTGCGACACGATCATCGGGTACATAAACGTCTTTTTCACGCGCGGGGATCTTGCTTCCGCCCAGGCGATCCTCCAATGGGGGACCGAGCTCTTTGCCGGGCTGCGGAAGGAGAGCAAGCCAAACTATCTCGATAGAGTCAGCGCTGCTTTTTCCGCTGCACTTGCCGGGGCTCAGTTCCTGTCAGGGCAGGGCTGCGAGGCGCACGACACCCTGAAAAAAGCCAAAGAGCTTGCCGCATCCTTTGACGCCTCTCCCAGTTATGACGAAAGCGACATCCGCTTTATCACCCGGATTGAAGGCGCCAGCGCCCACGATGATCTGGGAGCGACGGCAATGGACGGCGTCGGCCATGTGGTAAGCCAATTTGAGAATGAGGAGTTTACCGCTCTTTGGAAGCAGGTTAAGGACGAGGAGGAGAACAAGCATGAATAAGAAAGAACTGGCGGCGCTGCGGCGCCCGTTTGTAAAAGAGCTGTTCCGAAAGAACAAGTTCAATCTCGTAATGACCGTGCTCGCATCCTTATGCGCGGCAGCGTCGAATCTTGTGATCTCATGGACCTTGAAGGGGATCTCGGATTTGATTTCCGGCGACACAGAGATCCGGTTCCGTACGCTGCTGCTCGTCGCAGGCGGCGGCGCTATGCTGATGCTGGCGGCATGGGCGCTCGACCGGACCTTCCTCTCCAGATTCCGCGCCAAGGCGATGCGGCAGTACCGGAAATATGCCTTTGACCGGCTGCTGGGAAAGGGCATTCAGGCCTTCTCGGGAGAGAACAGCGCGCGCTATCTCTCCGCCCTGTCCAACGACGCGAACACCATCGAGCAGGACTACGTCAGACTGCTGCAGAACACGATCGAGGTCGGCATCACTTTTGTGGGCGCGCTGGGGCTGATGCTGTGGTACAGCCCGCTGCTGACGCTGATCGCCATCGGCTTCTCGCTGCTCCCGATCCTCGTTTCCATCGTGCTCGGCAACAGGGCGGCCGTCGCCGAAAAGGACGTGTCCAACAAGAAGGAACGCTACACCGGCATGCTCAAGGACGTGCTCTCGGGCTTCGCGGTGATCAAGAGCTTCAAGGCGGAGAAGAACATCTCCTCCCTCCACGACGAGAGCAACAACAGCGTTGCCGACGCGGCAAAAATGCGCGACAAAATCAGGCTCGACGTCAACTATGCCTCCGGCCTCGCGGGCGGTATCCTGCAGTTCGGCGTGTTCTTTGTGGCCGGGGCGCTGTCGCTCTCCGGCAAGGGCGGCATCACCGCCGGTACGGCGATCGTCTTCGTGCAGCTTCTGAACTACGTGCTCGCGCCGATCCAGGTTTTCCCGACCTTCTACGCGGGCAAGAAATCCGCCTACGGCCTCATCGACAAACTTGCGGAGGCACTCAGTAAAAACATCCCCGATGAGGGCGAGCACATTGCGCCGCGGCTCACCGAGGGCATCAAGATCAACGACCTCGCCTTTGCCTATGAAGAAGACAGGCCCGTGCTGGAGGACGTGGACATGGATCTGCGGGCAGGCGGCTGCTACGCCCTGGTGGGCGGCTCCGGCAGCGGCAAGTCCACCCTCCTGAACCTGCTCATGGCCTCCTCCAGGGACTATCGGGGCGAGATCCTCTATGACGGGAAGGAGCTCAAAGAGATCTCCGCCGGCTCGCTCTACGATCTCGTGTCCATCATCCAGCAGAACGTGTTCGTTTTCAACAGCACGATTCGTGAAAACATCACCATGTTCTCCGAATTCCCGCAGGACGAGATCGACCGGGCGGTGCGGCTCTCCGGCCTTTCCAGGCTCATTGAGGAGAAAGGCGAGGGGTATCTCTGCGGCGAAAACGGCTCCGGGCTTTCTGGCGGCGAGCGCCAGCGCATCTCCATCGCCCGGGCGCTGCTTCGCAAGACCCCCGTCCTGTTCGTGGACGAGGCCACGGCCTCCCTGGACGCCGAGACCTCCTTCGAGGTGCTGGATGCGATTTTGAAGCTGGACGGCTACACCCGCATCATCGTCACGCACGATCTGGACGAGAACATCCTGCGCCGCTGCACCGGCCTGTTCGCGCTGAAGAACGGCGACGTCTCCGAGCAGGGCAGCTTTGACGAGCTGATGGAGCAGAAGGGTTACTTCTACTCGCTGTTCACCGTTTCCCAGGGATAAACGATCCAATACGCCTTTTTCCATACTGTTGTCCCAAGGCATCTTGAAATTGGCCTGTATTTTGGTATACTAACAGCGCTATTATCCACAGCAGTTCCCCGCTGCTGTTATCAACGGCGATAATAAAATGATAACAGTAGGGGTGATAGGCCGGATAATATGGATAGATCAAATAATCTAAGGAACTGCGAACAGGACGAGCAATATTTCCTAAACGGAATCAGTTAAGTCCCGTCGAGTGGGAATAAAATAGTGCTTAATGGAGTAAAACATTAATAATAAAAAATATACAATCTTATCAGTCCCGGTAGTGTGAGATATAGGCACGTATCTCATCGATCACATCTTCCTCATAAGATTCGATATCGAATTCCGGATAGGATTTGTGGAAGATGCTGAGGAAATCTTCGAGAGTCGTTCCCGGGAAAGTCTGCAGATACAAAGACACCATCGAATCGAGTACCTTCTTCTGTCCGTCGTTCAGTGTTCCGCCGGATACCAGAGAAAGGAATCTGTCGCTTAATTCGTGCAATGTATTATCGTTCGTTCTCATCTGCCTCGTTACATATATTGTAGCTGTTTTATTTATGCTTTCAAAAAAGAAAAAAAGAAGTCTCGCACCGATATGTTTTGTACAGGACGAAATTGTTTCGTAAAATCATATATATAGATGATAAACTAATGATCGGTGATCATCTGTGTGAAAAGAAGTCCTCTGCGGAACCATTTCACAAAAAATTACATATCATCAGAAAAACGAGTTTTCAGAATCGGAGGGAAGACCATGTTATTTACGTATTACCTGTCAAAACCGATCAACTGGATCATACCGTGGATCCTGCAGGCGATCGTCTATTACCGCCTCATGCGCAAGATGTACCTGGATCCGAGGTGGGCGATCGTGCCGTTCATGGCGGAAGGAAAGATGTCCAAGAACCTTTTCCGGCACAAGTCGCTGCACTTACACTTTCTGATCCTTACGGCGATCATGCTGGGCGGAGGCTTCTATCTGCGCTATACGCGAGGAGGCTTCCAGGCAAAGCTTTTCGGTATCGTCTTCACCCTGATCGCGATCGTGATCTATGGCATATTCATGATGATGCTTTACTGGCGCATCTGCAACTGTTTCGGCAAAGGCTTTTTCTTTAAAATAGGAACGCTGTTATTGCCGATCCCTTTCCTGTTCCTTCTGGGAAGAGACAGGGAGATCTTCTGGGGCTATCCTGAATTCCCGCCGATCATCCGCAGCAAGCCTGTGCGTTTCGTTTTCGGTCTGCTGTATGAAGGTGCGTTCATTGCGGCGGCATGTGCCATTTTCGGTGTCGTCTTCCAGCTCTCGACCCTCTTATATCCTTTGCGGCCGATGGTACAGCTTGAGCTGGCGGAAAAGAACGACAGCATCAGAGGTCTGAAAGGTGACGGAAGGATCGTCGAAAGGATCGAGACGATGGGTTCCGATTACTTCTATCTCAACAGCCGCTATAACGGCCGTGAACATTACTTCCCGGATCATTTTGGCGATGAGAACGTCGTCGTTCTGGAATACATCATCGGTTCCAACCTCGAAGATACCAGAGGTCTGGCAAGCTACAACATCAGCCAGATGAAGAATGCGACCAAGGAAGGAAGCGGCCTCAGGTTCGTCATCCAGGCCGGCGGTTCCTATCGCTGGTTCACGGACGGCATCAAAGATGAGACGGTCGCCCGCTACGAGATCGCTGACGGCGATCTGAAAAAAGTCTCTGACGCAGATGAGAGCAGGTCGATGGTCAATTCCGATGAGTTCTATGATTTCTTAAGCTGGGCCAAGCAGAATTATCCGGCTGACAGATACATGCTGGTGTTTTGGGATCACGGCGGAGGCTTGTCGAGCGGTTTCGGTGACGATCCGCTTCGCAAACAGTCCGATCCCGAACATACGACGCTGCTGGTAAGCGGTATCGTCGATGCATTGAAGAAAGCGGACATGAAGTTCGATCTGATCGGCTTTGATGCCTGCCTGATGCAGGACATCGAGATCGCCAAGGCTTTCGAACCGTATGCCGATTATTATCTGGCGTCGGAAGAAACGGAAAGCGGCGACGGCTGGTATTACACTTCCGCATTCGGCCTTCTGGCAAGAAATCCGAACATGAGCACCGAAGATTTCGCAAAAGAGCTGATCTCTTCGTTCGACTTATACAATGCGATCGCCAACCATGGTGAGGCAAAGACCGAAACGACGCTGTCTCTGGTAGATCTGTCAAGGATCGATGCGGCATACGATGCTCTGGAAGCGCTCTATGACAAACAGGATGCGGCGATCCGCAAAGATCCGGCCGACTATGGCGACATCTCTCTTGCCGTATCGAATTCCTATCCGTTCTCCGGAAGCGAACAGGTCGACCTGATCGACTATCTGCAGAAGCTCGATGAATCCGACTATGACGATTCGATCGCCAGCAGCACAGAGATCAAAGATCTGATCTCCCGCATCAGATCGGCTGTCGTCTATCGCAATGCCGTCTCCAACTACGGCATCAACGGTCTGGCAGTGACGTTCCCGTTCGACTCGCTCATGACCTACGACAAGGAACACAGCGAATTCGTCGCTCTGGATCTGGAAAAGACAAGAAACTTCTATGATGACTATTTCAGCATCATGGCCTTTATGAAGAGTAAAGAAGGAAGTGCGCTTTTGGAGCTGTTTGGACTTCCGCTTGGCGAAGCTTCCGATTACACACAGAAGGAATGGTATGTGGAAGGCTTTGAAAACTATTCAAAGATCCCGTCGATCATCGATATCCCGCTGATCGAATACGATGGCTTATACCAGCTCGATCTGCCGGACAGCGTCTGGAAGATCGTCGCCGATTCCAAACTCATCATGTACCAGAAAGCCGATAAGGGCTGGCGTTACCTGGGCGAAGATGTACCGGGAGCTTTGGACGAAAACGAACATCCGATGGCTTCGACCGACGGCACCTGGATCCACATCAACAGCCGTCTGGTCTGCTACGAGGCAACGACGCCGGTAGAGACTCCGGAAGGCATCGTCTACAGAGGAAACGTCAAGGCACGTCTCAACAACAAGGAAGACATCCTCTTGCAGATAGAGTGGGAACCGATCGCCGAAGACACGTCAAATGATATCAAGGGTAAAGTCAAAGGCTATACTTTCCTCGACACTGACCTGCCGCACAGAGAAAAGGGCATCCAGGAACTCAGTCCGGGTGATTCCTTACAGTTCTTATTTGACATCTATGATGAAAGCGGAGAGTTCATACAGACGCAAACCTACGGAAGGACCCTTCGTGTCTCCAAGATGGAATCCCTGGAAGTCGCGGACAAGCCGCTTGGTGAGTGCGATGTACGCTACGGTATCCGACTGACGGACATCTTCCAGAGACAGTTCGTGACAAAGATGATCGACGAGCATCTTCAATAAGAGATAATGCACATACGAAGAACTGCTATGCCTGAGCACAGCAGTTTTTATTCTAAGACATCCATGGAGATCTTATCTCCTGCAAAGGAAACTCTGACCTTGTTTTCATAAAGGGCAGAGATGTCTTTGCTCAGCGCCTCCTTACAGTCCGTGTCTTTCTTCTTTACGATATCGAAGAGCCGGTGGTCCTTGAAAAACAGAAAGGTATCGGCATAGCCATAGGCAAGACAGGGATCGTGGATGGAAAAGATGAGCTTCTTATTTTCTGTCAGAAGATGGTCCTGCAGGAAAGAGAGAAGATCGTGCTGCTTCAGCAGGTCCAGGGAAGAGACAGGTTCGTCCATGACCAGGATGCCGGCATCCTGGTAGATCGCTCTTGCCAGATAGATGAGCCTTCTCTGGCCGGAGGACAGAGCTGAGATGTCTTTTTTCATATGATCGTCACAGCTTAGCTGTCTCAACAAAGACCTGACTGCTTCCTCTTCCTTTTCATCCGGTCCTTTGAAGAAGTCACGGCGGGCGATCCTTCCCATGGCGACAAAGTCGAAGACCGGCATGCTCAAAGAGTCGTCGATATCCTGCGGGACGTAGGAAACGATACGGGAACGTTTTTCTTCATTGAGTCTGTTGATATCGATATCGTCGATCAGGATACTTCCTTTTTCCGGTTTCAAAAGACCCAGCAGCAGCTTGAGGAAGGTCGTCTTTCCCTCACCGTTGAGGCCAAGCAGCGCGGCACTTGTAAAATCATCCAGAGAAAAACACAGATCGTCGAAGACCTTCTGCTGCCGATAGGAGAAAGAGACGTTTCTAAATTCGATCATGGCCTTCCTTTCTTCAGATACAGGAACAGGAAAAGAAAAACGGCACCGGTCAGAGAAGTAATGATGCTGACGGGGATCTCAGACATCGTGAGGGTGCGGGCGACCGTGTCGGATAAAAGAAGAAGCGATGCACCGATCGGCATGCATAGAAGTAAAGTCTCCTCAAAGGAAGAACGGAAGACCGTCTTCACGATGTGCGGTGCCAATAGTCCGATCCAGGAGACAATGCCTGACATCGAAACGCTCGCTGCCGTCAGCAAGGTGGATACGCCGATACAAAGAAGATAGAGCTTTCCCGTATCGACGCCTAAGGCCCTTGTTTCCTCTTCGCTCAGCAGCAGCGCTTTGAAGCGGTAGCGGAACAATACGACTAAAAGCAAGCACGGCAGGATGATGACCGCCGTGATTAAGAGTTTGTTTTTATCGATCAGGGAAAAAGATCCCATCAGCCAGTAGTCGATGACTGCCAGCTGGGTCGCAGGATCGGCCAGATATTTGAATGCCATGATGGCGGAATTGGCCAGCGCCGAGACGATGATACCGGCCAGCAGTAAAGAGATCCTTCTGTCGCGTCCGATAAGTACGGAAAGAAGAAGCGATACGATGACCGCCAGGATACCGCCGGCAAAGGAAAAGACCTGCCTAAGGACAGGCGATCCGCCGAAGTATAAGATGGCGATGATGGCACCGACCGAGGCACCGCCGCTGACGCCTAAAGTATCGGGTGATACTAAGGCGTTATGAAAACCGCTCTGGTAGAGAAAGCCGGCAAGCGACAGAGCTGCCCCGCATAAGACGACCTGCAGGCAGCGGACCAGGCGGATGTTATAGAAGATATTGACCGCAACGTCTTTTCCCTGTCCGAGAAAAAGGATCGCAAAGATCTCCTTCAAAGACAAAGGGTATCTGCCCAGTGTCAGCGATAAGACGAAACACGCCAGCAGGAAAAGCGATGCGAAAAGGTATTTTTTAGAAGTCTTCATCCGTTACGTCGATCGCGTAATAGTTCTTATAGAAGGAGGCAGCTTCTTTGATGTAGCGGTCTTCTTCGATGATATCCGGATGAAGGATACCGGCCATCCAGTAAAGGCCGAGTACGGAAGAAGGCTGCGGATAATCCCAGGCTTCGATCTTCGAAGGGATCATATAGACTTTGTTTTCTTTGATGGCTCTGAGATCCTTCAAAGTCTCATCCTTTAAAAGATCTTCGATCGCATATTCGGCATAGCTGACGACGAAGATGTATTCCGGATCCCATTCCAGCAGCTGCTCCAGAGAGATGTCGGTCCAGGAGCTTCCCTCGAGAGGTGCCGAGACACATTCGCCGCCGGCGATCTCGACCATCTCGCGCTGATACATGCCGCCGCCGCAGGTGTGCAAGATCGAGCTGTCACCGGCGATGTAGACACTTGGCGTATCGGCGTTTGCCGTAGCGGAAGAGACTTCGCTCACGACGCCGTCATAATAGGAGATCAGTTCATTGGCTTTGTCTTGGTTTCCGAAGACCTTGCCGATGATGGAAATGAGCTCATTGAACTTCTCGTAAGTTTCCGGATCGACGACGATGGATGGAATGCCAAGACCTCCTAACACATCAGCGGCATCTTTCTGTTTCTTCGGAAGGAAGACCACATCCGGTTCAAGAGAAGCGATCGCTTCCACGTTGATCTCCTTGCCTGAACCGACGCCGGGCAGTTCGATGAGCTCCGGTGCGGCAAGCTGATACAGGCCTCTGCTGTTTGCCTTCATCTCGACACCGACGATCTTATCTTTGAGTCCCATCGTCAGCATGGAAGCAGTGACCAGATAATAGGTCGATACGGCTTTTTCGGCCGGTCTCTCTAAGGTCACGGTACGTCCGATCTGGTCTGTGACTTGAATGGAAGAAGTCTCTCCCGCCGGGATTTCTTCTTCTTTTTTCGGCGCGCAGCCGCAAAGGCTCAGGACCAGAAGAAAGCTGAACAGTATGGCAAACATTTTTCTCATATGCGTATTCTCCTTAGCGTTATATTTTCGAAAATATAACCACGGTTAAACAATAACATACTTTTATCCCTTATACTATAGGTGCAATGTTCACGCTCAAATTAAACTCCGTACTAGTCGATGAAAACGGCGAAAAATTTTTCGGCAGCGGTCCGATGCGCTTACTTGAAGGGGTGAAGGAATACGGTTCTCTTTCCGCTTCCGCCAAGGCTATGGGCATGTCGTATTCCAAGGCATACAAGCTGATCTCTCGTGCCGAAGAGGCGCTGGGTTTCGAACTCCTGGAATCCCGTTCGGGAGGCAAGAAAGGCGGTGCTTCCCGTCTCAGCAAAAAGGCAGAGATCTTTTTGAGCGTGTATGAAGAATTCGCATCCGATAATGAGGCCTTCGCTTCAAGCCATCTGGAGGAACTGTTGGTCGATGAGGATATCGATGGTCTTAAGATCATCATCCTGGCTTCCGGCAAGGGCATGCGTTTTGAAGAAAACAAGCTCCTTTACGAACTGAAAGGAAACAGACTGATCACCTATATCCTGAAGACACTTTTACCGATCAGGGAGCACTGCATCGTTTCAACGATCCATCAGGAGATCAAAGATACCGCAGAAACGATGGGTTATCAAACGGCGATGCATGTAGATGAGAGTCTGAGCGCTTCGATAAGGGAAGGCATGAAAAAGCTTCCGGGGCCATGTGCACTGATGTTCGTGCAGGCCGACCAGATACTTCTTACGCTGACCTCGATCTTGCGTCTGATCGATGCCTGGCGCAAAGACAAGGAAAGCTTCTATAAGCTTTCTTACAAAGGCAAGCCGGCCGCACCGACCATATTTCCGGCAAAGTGCTTTACGAAACTGAAAAAACTCAAAGGAGAATCCGGAGGCTCGACGCTGATCCGGAAAGATACGGAAACGAAACTGAAGGCCGTTGAAGCATTATTTCCCTGGGAACTCTGGGATGTGGATACCAAAGAAGATCTGAAGTATTTTGAAGATATGATCGGCTATCTTGAAAAGGAGGGTCAATGATCCATTTTGAAAACTATGTAAGACCGGAATCGTTTGAAGAAGCTTACGAATTGAATCGATCATTCAGGAATGTGATCGCCGGCGGGATGATGTGGCTGCATCTTTCCGATGCGAATTATGACACCTGCATCGACCTGTGCGATCTCGGGCTGGATAAGATCGAAGAAGAGGAAGACTGCTTCAGGATCGGTGCCATGGTCAGCCTGTCCGATGTGGAAAATAATGAAGCGATGAAAGAGTGTTTCGGCTCCGCTTTCAAGGATGCCTTGAAGCACATCGTCGGCGTCCAGTTTCGAAACGGCGCCACGATCGGCGGCAGTATCTGCGCGAAGCTGGGCTTTTCCGATATCATCACCATGCTGCTGCCGTTAGAGTGCAGACTGATCTTCCATAAACAGGGAGAGATCTCTTTGGAAGAATTTCTTTCACAGAAAAATCAAAGGGACATTTTGAAATATGTGCTTATCCCGAAGAAGAAAGTGAAGATCGCTTTTGAATCGGTGCGTATGACCTACACCGACTTGCCGGTACTCAATGTCTGCGGCGTGAAAAAGGAAGACGGCTTTCATTTCGCAGTCGGTGCCAGACCCAATATCGCTGTCCTGGCAAAGGAGGATGAAACGGTATCCTTCGGTTCCAACCAGCGGGGCTCGAAAGAATACAGGGAACATCTTTATGAGGTTTTGAAGAAGCGCATCAAAGATGCGCTGGAGGAAGACTGATGCAGGCAAGATTCATCATAAACAATGAAGTCATCGAAAGGGACATCGATCCTGACATGACGTTGCAGAAGTTTTTAAGAAAAGAAGGATACTATTCCGTGAAGTGCGGCTGTGAGACATCCAACTGCGGTGCCTGCACGGTTTTACTGGACGGCAAGCCCGTCTTATCCTGCTCGACCCTGGCAGCCAGGACAGCCGGCCATCAGATCGAAACATTGGAAGGCCTGCAGAAGGAAGCGGAAGAGATCGGTGCCTATGTTGCCGATGAGGGGGCAGACCAGTGCGGTTTCTGCAATCCCGGCTACATCATCACAATGATCGCCTTATTCCGACAGAACGAAGATCCTGATGATCAGACGATCAGAGAATGGCTGGCCGGCAATCTTTGCCGCTGCACGGGCTATGAAGGACAGATTCGCGGTTTCATCAAATACCGCGATGCAAGGAGGGCAGGATGAAAGATCTCAAGATCGTAAACAAGCCCGTCCGCAAGAAAGACGCGATGCAGCTTCTGACCGGTAAGCCGGTCTATACCGATGATCTGGTAAGGGAACCCTGCCTGATCGTAAAACTCTTACGTTCTCCCCATGCCAACGCGATCGTAAAGGACATCGATATCTCTGAGGCGATGAAAGTCGAAGGCATGGAAGCCATATTCACCTACAAGGACATCGACCAGGAAGGCGAGAGATATACGACGGCCGGTTCGACCTATCCTGAATTATCTCCGTATGACCGTCTGATCATCGACCGCCATGTCCGCCATGTCGGAGACATCGTCGCGATCGCTGCCGGAAAAAGCGAGAAGGCAGTCGACCAGGCGCTGAAGAAAGTCAGAGTCGAATATGAGGTACTGGATGCGGTACTGGATTTCAAGACCGCATTGGATAATGAAACGATCATCCATCCGGAAGACAACTGGAAGGCACTGGTCGATACCGGCGGAAACGTGAAGCGGAATCTTGTTTCCTCCAACGTTTCGAAAAAGGGCGACATCGATGAGGTGCTTTCCCGATGCAAGTACGTGATCGATCGCACCTATCACACCAAGGCGACCCAGCAGTGTTATATGGAGCCGTTTTCGACTTATTGCGAACTCGATCCGTATGGAAGACTTCATATCATCTCTTCCACCCAGATCGTCTTCCATGTCCGTCACATCGTGGCAAACGCCCTTCATATACAAAAGTCGCAGATCCGCGTCACAAAACCGAGAGTCGGCGGCGGTTTCGGTGCAAAGCAGACGGCAGTGTGTGAAGTCTATCCGGCTTTCGTTACTTACAAACTGAAGAAGCCATGCAAGCTCATCTATTCCAGGAAGGAATGTTTCATCGCTTCCTCCCCGCGTCATGAGATGGAAATGCATGTACGCATCGGTGCCGACGAAAACGGCATCATCAAGGGCATCGACCTACATACTCTTTCCAATACCGGTGCCTATGGCGAACACGGTCCGACGACTGTCGACCTTTCCGGCCACAAGTCGATCCCGCTGTATGGCAAACAGGAAGCTTATCGCTTTTCAAGCGAAGTCGTCTATACCAACCGGATGTCTTCCGGTGCTTACAGAGGCTTCGGCGCAACGCAGGGCTTGTTTGCGGTGGAATCGGCAGTCAATGAACTTGCCGATCTGATGAAGATCGATCCGATACAGTTAAGACTCAACAATATCGTCAAACAAGGCGATGTCATGCCGGCATACTTCAATGAACCTCTGACTTCCTGTACCTTGGACAAGTGTCTGTTAAGGGCGAAAGAGCTCATCGGCTGGAAAGAAAAGGGGCAGAGAAGAGTTCTGGAGAACGGAAAGATCCGCAGCCTTGGCGTCGCACTGGCGATGCAGGGTTCGGGCATCTCTTCGGTCGACGTGGGTTCGGCAACGCTCAGCCTCAACGAAGGCGGTTTCTATTCTCTGACAATCGGTGCGGCCGATATGGGAACGGGCTGCGATACGACGCTGTCGCAGATCGCTGCGGAAGTATTGGATTGCGGACTCGATCAGATACAGGTCTTTGGTGCCGATACCGATATCTCACCTTACGATTCAGGCTCCTATGCCTCTTCGACGGCTTACGTTACCGGCAAGGCCGTGGAACGCTGTGCCTTGAAGCTTCGGGATGACATCATCGCTCTGGGTGCGGAAATGCTGGAAGCCGATAAGGCGTTGTGCGATTTCGATGGTGAGAAAGTCTGCTTTGAAGATAAGGAAGTTTCCCTTGTCGATATCGCCTATAAGGCCATGGTCTTCAACAATGAGGCGCTGAAGGAAACGGTGTCTCACTCTTCGAAAACGTCACCGCCGCCGTTCATGGCAGGCGCGTGCGAACTGGAGATCGATCCCGATACCGGTGAGGTGAAGGTGATCGAATACGTGGGCGTCGTGGATTGCGGCACTCCGCTCAACCCGAACCTGACAAGCATACAGGCGGAAGGCGGTATCTTACAGGGCATCGGCATGGCGCTGAGCGAAGATATCACCTATACGGCAAAGGGAAGCGTGCTGCAGAATTCCTTCATGGAATACAAGATCCCATCAAGGATGGATGTGGAAAAGATCACGGTCGATTTCAAACCGTCGTATGAGAATCTGGGACCGTTCGGTGCCAAGTCGATCGGCGAAGTCGTCATCAATACGCCATCCCCTGCCATTCAGGAAGCGGTCTATCAGGCCTGCGGAAAGCGATTCTATGAACTGCCGATCAAGGCGGAAGATATCGCCATGGCATTAAAGAAATAAAAAGACAAAGAAAAAGCTGATGTGATCATTCGAAATGCATCAGCTTTTCTTGTGTCTTATTCTTCTTCCTCTTCTCTTCTTCTGAGTATCGCAAACAGGAGCAGGAACAGTAAGCCGAGTATGAACAGTATCGGTAACAACATCCACCAGGAGAAGACGAAGCCGCTTTCTTTGTCGGCAGGAGCTTCGATCACTTCTTCGACCGGTTCCTCTTCCTTGACTTCCGGTTCGCTTACCGGTTTTGGTTCTTCCTTGTCTTCTTCCTTATGACCTTCACTCATTGAGAACGGTGTTTCCGAGACGTAGGTGACAGGATGTCTGTGTTCGCCTTCGATCGGCTCGTGATCATAGGCCGGTGTCTCGTCGTTGGCTGGCGGGGCAGGCGTCGGAGTCGGGGCAGGTGTGTTGTCATCGAAGATCTTTGAGAAGTCCTGGATGTAGATCTCTTCCAGGGACTTGAAGGTGACAGTGCGCGTCGAATCGATATCGTCCAAAGTCTCACTGTCAAACAGGACATAGGCCTTCAGGTCGGTGTGTCCCTCCTGACGCCAGAGACCTTTGAATGGCGCATAGCGTCCGTTCTTGGTGTGGCCGGCCGGCAGATCCATATGTTCCTCAAAGACGAGTTCGTTGGTGTCGGCATCATAGACATAGGTATGGACTTTCCTGTCGGCAAAGCCTTCGTTCTTCACATACCAGTTGAGGCTCTCGTTCATGTAGGACAGTTCCTGCGCGTAGGTGACTGAAACATGGCCCTTGCCTAAGGACAGAGGCATAGAGGAATCGATGCCGTCATTCCATCCGGAGACACCGATACTGAAATCCTGTATCTCATTGCTGCTGTCAGCCGGTAAGACGAATGAGGCATGAAGTTCGTCTGTCCTGCCCGGAGCGATGTCCGTACCGACAGTCGTGAGGTATTCTCCGTCAAGATAGATGTCGGCTTCCGACAGTGAGTAGAAACCGCGGTTTTCCACTTCAAGGGTGAACGGGACTTCCTGGCCTTTTCTTGCGCCGTCTTCATCATCGAAGCCTGCGCTTAAGATCTCCAGATGGTGGTTCGCCTTTCTGGCTTTGACATATAAGTCCGTCGAGGTATCGGTAAAGCGCGGATCTTCTTCTCCCAGCATGACTGTCTGTAAACCCGCAAACGGAGAAGAGGACGCCGATCCCTGCAGGAAATTGGAGGCATCGGTCATTGACGGATCGTAATTGGTCTCATAGTTCTGTACCGAGTAGAAGAGGACCGGTTCCTCTTTGCTGGTGAAGGAAAGGGCATAGGAATTGACTAAGGAATTTTCATCGATGTCGGTCAGCTCGCTTCTTGCCCAGGTATCGCCGCCGTCGGTCGAGAAGATCGCATAGGCATTTTCGCTGGAATCTTTGGATCCGGTGCCCATCAGTACGACATAGGAGGTGGCGAATCTGCCGTAGATCTCATAGTCGCTCGATGGGATCTTGATATCTTCCGGTGTGATGCGGTACACAGCGCTTCCGCCTGTATCTTCAAGCCCGTACAGTGCGCCGTTTTCCATCCAGGTCAGGATGTGACCGCTCGATCCGAGATTGAGGAAGCGTCCGTTGTAGGCGTTGTATCTTTCTAAGATCAGTTCACCGTTCTGGTAGACCTGCAGGATGGAAGACTTGTTTCCGTCATCCTGCGTGATGCGTCTGGTGACGGCAAGAGTCCTTTCGCCGGCAAAGCAGGCCGCGTCGAAAGCGGTGATGCTGCCGATGACAGACTGGAGGGTCTCATTGTTCCATGCGCCGTCCTGATAAACAGCCGCACAGATGTCATGTGATCCCTGTTCGTTCAAAGACAGAGGATCGGCGGTATCTGCCAGGAAGTAGGCGATTTCGACATTTCCGTCTGGCGAATCATAGATCTTCGCTCCGGTGGCAAATACCTTTTCTTCTCTATTGGCATAAGAAGTGACCCTTGAAACGTCCTGCCAGAGGTTGCCGCTTTGGTGTTTGGCAAAGTAGATGTCGGTATTTCCTGCGATGTCTTCCATCGAGGAAGTTTCGCTGAGCGGTGTGATCGCATTGCGCCAGATGAGATAGGAGTTTCCGTCGTTTCCGCGGAAGACATACGGATCAAAGTCGGCCGTGCCGTCATCTTCGATCGTCCATTCCGGATCGGAAAGGAAATTCTTGTCCTGGGCAAAATAGAAGTTCATCACTCTGGAGCGGTTGCCGTTGGCTCTTGACGGGTCGCTGCCTAAAAAGACGACATTGGTCTGATAGATGTTGGCAACGGAAGTATCGACCGCCTGAAGTGCAGGATCCGGATAGATGTCGCTTGCGATCAGATGCTGGAAATCTTCGTCCCGTTCATAGCCGGTGAGCAGCTCCGGATCGTTTCCGTCGGTGTTCCAGTTTCCGCTGTGGCCGGGTTCTTGGATCCGGCCCACGGTCTTTCCATACTCGCCGGAAAGAAGATAAGAGTCTAAGGAGTTCTGCGCCGCAAAGCCCAGCTGAGCGTTCTTCTTATCACGTACGAAGTCGTGGCTGCCGGAAACAAGCGAGAGGGAAAGCAGGGTCCTGGAGAACAGTTTGACGCGGAATCCGCATTCGCCGGCCAGGACTAAGGAATCCATTTCGGTATCCGGATAGAAGATCGTATAGCCGGCGATCGATCCGGCACCGTAGATGCCGACGGCCGCCAGCGAAGAGATGCCCAGTCCGCCGAAAAGTTCAAGAGCCAGTTTATAGCCCAGTCCGAAGCGGTCGACCGAAAAATCGGAGTACTTGGACTTGGCTTCATCGTATTTCAGTTCGAAATTCAAAACACCGTTGGCGCCGGTCGTTGCCGTGATGTTCCAGGTCAGGATGACATACTGGCCGTCGATCGAGAAGCCGGTACCGACAAAGACGTTGAGTTCGCCTTTCAACGGTTCATTGGTATAGGTGTTGCCCTGGACGTATCCGGCGACATCGAAGATCAGGCCCAGGTTCTTTCCGGAAACGGCGCTTTTCTTTTCTGGATCGCCGTTGAAGGCTTTCTGCAGATCGACAGGCGTTGCGCCGGTACCGATCTTTCCCTGTGCCGCATCTTTCCAGAATGAGGTGTTGGAGGAATTGATGCCGATGCCTAATACGAAACGGCCGTCCGTATAGGCTTTGGCGCTGACCGGGATCAGGTAGGGTTCCATGACGAAGCGCATGCCCGGCAGCAGTTCGTCCATGTTCAGCTGTATCGCGGAATCGTATTCCGAGGCGATCTGTTCCGGGAAACGTTCTAAGAGCTTTCCTTTGGATACGCGAAGTGTCAGCAGGCGGTTGATGAGGTTGTTTCCGTTGGAATCAAAGATGCACAGATAGGCAGGGATACCGGTATAGAGCGATGCGGTATTCACGGAGAAGGAAGGGGATGGCGATGTCAGGATATCATAGCGCCTTTTTGCGGAAGCATCGTACTGGACCAGCCGATAGGTATAGGTAGGATCGGGGTCGGAAAGTTCCACATCAAAATGAAGATCCTTCATCACGTCGTCATCAAGTTTCATGACTTCATAAAGGACGTTCTTTTTTTCTTCACCGGCGCTCACATAGACTTTGGCGACGTTGACGGACAGGTTTTCTTCCGCCCGTATCGTGCTGGCCGGCAGAAGGAGGATTGCTAACAAAGAAATGATGATCCTGCTGGTAAACCGTTTCATAGAGTGTCTCCGATTATGCATGTGCTTCTTATTGATTACATTGTAAATCTTTAAAAAGCTTTTAAGTATAAAAAGTATAATAGAAATATACAGAGGTGAAGTATGTCCAAGATCCTTATCATTCATACGGGCGGCACCATCGGCATGACTAGGACCGCCGATGGCTATAAGCCGGATGGCGTTTATTTCAAGGATGCGATCTTTCATATGGATTCCTTAAAGGCGGAAACGATGCCGAAGTGGGATTTCATGGAGATCGATCCGCTTTTGGATTCCTCAAGGATGTCGGTTAAAGAGTGGAACAAGATCGGAAAACTGGTCGCCGACAATTATGAAAACTATGACGGTTTCGTGATCTTACACGGAACGGATACGATGGCCTATACGGCCAGCGCTTTATCCTTCATGTTCAAGGGACTGAAAAAACCGGTGGTGCTTACCGGTTCGCAGATCCCGCTGTGTGAAGTGAGAAGTGACGGCAGAGACAACCTGATCACTTCGATGCTGATCGCGGGAGAAGGAAAGGTGAAGGAAGTCTGCATCTACTTTGGTTCGCTTCTTTTACGAGGCAACCGGGCGACCAAGTATTCGGCCACCGGCATGCGGGCATTTGAAAGTCCGAATTATCCGATACTGGCATCGGCCGGAACATCGGTCCAGTACAACGAATCTGCTTTCCTTGAACAGAAAGACATCCCGTTCGAGTTCCTGCCGTTCAAAGACGTGCCGATCGGCATGATCAAGATCTTCCCGGGTTTCCGTTTCGATCTGTTTGAAACACTGCTGACCGAGAAACTCAAAGGTGTGGTCGTCGAGACCTTCGGGTCGGGCAATATCCCGGATGACAAAGGGGTACTGGTCCCGATCTTGAAGAAAGCGAAAGAGAAAGGTGTGGTCTTTGCCGTGTGTTCCCAATGTCCGCAGGCAAAAGTGGATATGGATACCTATGAGGCCGGCAGTACCTTGAAAAAAGCCGGTGCGATCTCCGGCAAAGATATGACGTCCGAGGCGGCCGTCACCAAACTGTATTATCTCTTCAGTATCTGCGATGATGTGATGCAGATCAAGGAAGCGATGGAAAAGGATCTGCGCGGGGAACTGAGCTGACAGAAGATCTGCTTAAGAAAGCAGGTCTGACGCATAAATATCGTTTAACAGGGAAAGGGCTTCTTCTTTTGAATGGATGTATTCAAAGGCGGAAGCTTTTTTGTTTTCCGTGGAAAGCTGTAAGCCCATCTGCCGGTATTGCTGGGGCGTGAGGTCGAAGACTTCCTTGAAGGCTGCCGTCATGTACTTGAGTTCGGAAAAGCCGGAATCCGAGGCGACGTCGGAAAGAGTGACGGAAGGATCGGCGATCAGACGCACGGCAGCGCCAAGCCGCTTTTCTTTCAGATATTCCTGAAAGCTCATTCCGAAGTTGTCATGTATGAAATGGGACAAATGGGTCACGGTGATGCCTTCGCTTTCCGCGATGTCGGCAAGACGGATCTGTTCGGTGTAAGCGGCATCGATCTGCGCAGCGATGCGGTCGATCCGGCGGTTGACTTTCTTTCGCTTGGAGTATTCGCTTTCCGAAAGCTCTTCGACATTCATGTAAGTGAAGAGACTGTGTAAGATCTTTGAAAAGACATTGACGACTTCCAGCTCATAAAGCTCTTTTTCTTTCAGGTAGATCTGACTTAAAGAAAGGATGTTTTCGACAAGTTCGCAATACTTATCTTCCGGGAAGTGTTCGCGGATCATCGGATCGGGAAAGACGGCATTGCGGATCGCATAAAAGTAGTCTCTGAGGAAATGGTTGGAGAACTGGATGATGATGAAGGTAATCGACTCGCCTTTGGAGAGGATCTCGTGGGATTCGTAGGCGTTGATCAGGATGCTGTCGCCCTGAAAGACGCGGTATCGCTTGTTTTTGATCAGGATCTGTCCTTCTCCTTCGATCACCAGCAAAAGTTCCATGTCGTGGTGCATGTGTAAGGAGCGCATGCGGATGGAATTGAGGAAAACGTTGATGTCTTTGATCTTGCTGTGAGAGACGACCTCGTACTCTACCATAGTTTCATTATAGTAAAAATCGCAAGATCGTCGTGTGAAAAACACAAGATGATCCTTCATTAAAAGCGCATCGTCTTTTATGATGAAATCAAAGAACAAGAGGAGATCATATGAATTACATAGGTATCGACTTAGGTACATCGGCAGTCAAGCTCCTGCTGGTGGATGAAAAAGGAAAGATCATGAAAAGCCTGTCGAAAGAATACCCCCTTTCTTTCCCGGCTCCTGGCTGGTCTGAACAGGATCCTGCCGACTGGTGGAAAGCGATCAAAGAAGGCCTGAAGGAACTGATCGCGGATACGGATAGGACGAAGATCGCGGGCATCGGCTGCGGCGGGCAGATGCACGGTCTGGTCATACTGGATGAAAAGGACGAGGTGATCCGTCCCTGCATCTTATGGAACGACGGACGTACCGACAAGGAAACAAGATATCTCAATGAAGTGATCGGCGAAAGCACACTTGCCGAAAAGACCGCCAATATCGCCTTTGCGGGATTCACGGCACCCAAGATCCTCTGGGTCAGGGAAAATGAAAAAGAGAATTTCGAGAAGATCGCAAAGATCATGCTGCCGAAAGACTACATCAACTATCTTCTGACCGGTGTGTTCTCAAGTGATTATTCCGATGCCTCGGGAACCCTGCTGCTCGATGTGGAGCACAAGTGCTGGTCAAAAAAGATGATGGAGATCTGTTCGGTGAGAGAGGATCAGCTTCCGAAATTATATGAAAGCTATGAAGTGACCGGCACGATCAAAGAAGAGATCGCAGAAGAATTCGGATTGAATAAAGATGTCATCGTCGTTGCCGGAGCCGGTGATAATGCGGCTGCCGCCATCGGCACTAACACACTGAAGGATGGTGCCTGCAATATCTCCCTAGGTACCAGCGGAACGATCTTCATCTGTTCCGATGCGTTCAGACAGAACAAGAACAACGCGATTCACAATTTCGCCCATGCCAATGGCAGATACCATCTGATGGGCTGCATCCTGTCGGCGGCGTCCTGCAACAAGTGGTTTGCGGAAAACATCCTGGAGACAAAAGACTACCAGGGCTTACAGGAAAAGATCGATGATGAGAAACTGGGAAACAACGAGATCTATTTCCTGCCGTATCTGATGGGTGAGAGAAGTCCGATCAATGATACGGATGCCAGAGGCATGTTCATCGGCATGGATATGGCAAGTGACAGGACGGATATGTATCTGGCGGTATTGGAAGGCGTGGCATTTGCCATCCGTGACTGTCTGGAAGTCGCAAGGGATCTTGGCATCGACATCGAAGTATCGAAGATCTGCGGCGGCGGTTCCAGATCGAAGCTCTGGCGCAGGATCATCGCCAATGTCTTAGGCATCGAACTGGCGATACCGGCAAGCGAGGAAGGTCCGGGCTACGGCGGTGCGATGCTGGCGATGTGCGCAAACGGCGAATATGAAAACGTGGAAGCATGTGCGGATGCCCTCATTCAGATCAAAGGCTATGAAAGACCGGACGCGGATATCGCGGCAAGATATGAAGAAAGATATAAGAGATACAAAGCGATCTATCCAAGTGTAAAACAGCTGTTCAGACAGCTTCATCAATAATAAAGAAGGAGAAGAAAATGACAGAAATTTTTAAAGGGATCCCTGAGATCAGATTTGAAGGTAAAGATTCGAACAACCCATTGGCTTTCAAATACTATGATGCCGACCGTGTCATCATGGGTAAAAAGATGAGCGAACATCTTCCGTTTGCGATGGCCTGGTGGCACAACCTCTGTGCCGGCGGCACCGACATGTTTGGCAGAGATACGGCCGACAAGTCTTTCGGTGCAGATGAAAAAGGCACGATGGAACACGCCAAGGCAAAAGTCGATGCCGGTTTCGAATTCATGAAGAAGTTAGGCATCAAGTACTTCTGCTTCCATGATGTCGACCTGGTCCCGGAAGCCGATGACATCAAGGTCACCAACGCAAGACTCGATGAGATCTCCGACTACATCTTAAAAAAGATGGAAGGCACCGACATCAAGTGCCTTTGGGGTACCGCCAACATGTTCTCCAACCCGCGTTTCATGAACGGCGCCGGTTCCACCAATTCCGTCGATGTCTATTCCTTTGCGGCAGCTCAGATCAAGAAGGCACTGGATCTGACCGTCAAACTGGGCGGCAGAGGCTATGTCTTCTGGGGCGGCAGAGAAGGTTATGAGACTCTGCTCAATACCGATGTGAAATTCGAACAGGAAAACATCGCCAGACTGATGCATATGGCGGTTGATTACGGCAGATCCATCGGTTTCACAGGTGACTTCTATATCGAACCGAAACCGAAAGAGCCGATGAAGCACCAGTATGATTTCGATGCCGCAACTGCCATCGGTTTCTTAAGACAGTATGGCCTCGACAAAGATTTCAAACTGAACATCGAAGCCAACCACGCGACGCTGGCCGGACACACCTTCCAGCATGATCTGCGCATCTCGGCGATCAACGGCATGTTAGGTTCGATCGACGCCAACCAGGGCGATACGCTCTTAGGCTGGGATACCGATGAATTCCCGTTCAATGTCTACGATGCGACCTTATGCATGTATGAAGTTTTGAAGAACGGCGGACTGACCGGCGGCTTCAACTTCGATTCCAAGAACAGACGTCCTTCCTATACGCCGGAAGATATGTTCTATGCTTTCATCTTAGGCATGGATACCTTCGCTCTTGGTTTGATCAAGGCTGCAGAAATGATCGAAGACGGCAGGATCGACGATTTCATCAAAGAGAGATATGCTTCCTGGAACAGCGAACTGGGCAAGAAGATTCGAAGTGGCGAAACGACGCTTGCCGAACTGGCAAAGTATGCCGAAGAGCTCGGCGCACCTGAACTTCCGGGTTCCGGCAGACAGGAACTGCTCGAGTCCGTCATGAACAATATCCTCTTCAAATAAGAAGAAAAGAAAAACAGA
>JAFRQF010000007.1 GCA_017428765.1 Erysipelotrichaceae bacterium | reverse complement strand
TATTATTCTTTCATGAATCATTATTATGATGTTCTATTGGTGAAGCCGATCCTTATACTATACGCAAATATATTGAAAATCAGTGTTAATGGCATTCATCCCATCGACTGAAGATCAATGGGTTTTCTGCCAAAAAATGTAAAAAAAAAATGATCTGCATCATTCACCGATACAGATCATTTTTCTTTAAGTCGATTATTTGTTTTGGTCGATGAAGGCTCTGACGCCGCCGATGTCGCGGTAGCCGCCGAACTTGTTGACGACTTCACCGTTTCTGAACATATAGACCTGCGGGATGGACATGATGCCGAATTTTTCAGCCAGGTCCATGTTGTCGTCGACATTGACTTTCGCAAATTCTATATCAGTATATTCGCCGGAAACTTCTTCGATGACCGGTGATAACATCTTGCAAGGACCGCACCAGTCGGCAAAGAAATCGATGACGACCGTACCGTTCTTGATCAGTTCATTGAATTCTTCTGTATTGATAACTTTCATGGTATATTCCTCCTGTTTCAATTATCCATGAGGCTTCCGCTTTTGGAAAGTGAAATGCTTCCCTACTCGATCGCAAAACTGTAGGCGATATCATAGGTCTGGCCTTTGCCAAGGCAGATCACATCGCGCTTTTCAAACGGCGTATCGAGATCTTCTTTCTTCAAGGTGTTGACCCACGGCTCGAGACAGACGAACGGGGCATGTGGCGTCCAGACCGCGAAGATCTTATATTTCTCATCGGTCTTCATGCGTACGCTGTTTTCTCCGTCTGTAAGGACGAATTCCCTGCTCTTGGGATCGTTGACGATGTAGGTCGGATACTGCTCGAAGAGTTCATAGCTCAAAGGCAGGACCTTGTTTTCAACATCTTCCTTTTCGAATCGGATGCAGTAATCGGAAAACTGTTTCTTCGGATCGATCGGGCACATGAATGCCGGATGCTGGCCGAAGCCAAAATACAGATCGCCGTCTTCCCTGTTGATCACTTCATAGGAGATCTTCACTTCATTTTCCTTAAGGGTATAGCGGACATGAAGTTCAAACAGATACGGGTATTCTTTCAGAGTCTCTTCATTTGCGCAGAGGCGGAAATGCAGTTCATCTTCTTTCTGTTCCACGAATTCGAATTCGCTCTTGCGGCAGAAACCGTGGTTGTTGACCTTATAGTCTTCTCCCTTGAAGTTCAGGACTTTGCTGGAAGGTGCGGAAACATGCGGGAACAGTAAAGGATTGCGGTTTGCCCAGTACTTGGGATCGCCGTTCCACATGTATTCGAAATCTTTGTCTTTTCTTTTGAAACTGGCGATCTCACAGGCATGGGTATCGACCTTTAAGACCGCAGTCTTGTTCTCTAATGTATAGATCATAGAAAAAAATAGTGATTATCTCACTATTTCTCCCATCGCAGAACCTTTGATGCCTGCCGCATTGCCTTCATCGGTATCGATGTGCATAGCTAACGCAAAATCATCTCTGACTCTGACGACTGTATCGCCGAACACGAGGCTTCTGCCTTCGGTCTCAACTTTGACGTTGACGATCTCGCCGTTGCTGACACCATATTTTTCCGCATCCGCAGGAGTCATATGGATGTGTCTCTTGGCTGCGATGACGCCCTTTTCGAGTTCGATCTCGCCGCAAGGACCGACCAGCTTGATGCCGGCTGTGCCTTCGATATCACCGGATTCTCTGATCTTTGCTTCAACGCCCAGCGTTCTTGCATCAGTCAGAGAAAGCTCGACCTGTGCTTCTTTTCTTTCCGGACCTAAAATGGAAGCTTTGAGTTCGCCTCTTGGGCCGACGATCGTCAGCTTTTCTTCACAAGCGAACTGACCCGGCTGTGATAATGCCTTCTTGGCTGTGAGCGCATGGCCCTCACCGAATAAGACGGCAACCTGTTCCTTGGTGACATGAATGTGACGTGCACTGATTTCAACGATAAATTTTTCCATGGATTTCCCTCTTTCTACGATTCTATTATATTACGTTTTTCTAGATTCTCATGGCCTGTTTTGCCTGGCGTTCCATATCCCGTTTCTTATCGGATTCCCGCTTGTCATATAAGGTCTTGCCCTTGGCCAAAGCGATCTCGATCTTGGCTCTTCCGTCTTTGAGATAGATCCTCAACGGGATACAGGTATAGCCTTGCATCCTGCACTTGGAAAACAGACGGTCGATCTCCTTTTTGTGCAGAAGCAGTTTCCTGTCTCTGGTCTCGTCATGATCATTGTAGGTCGCATCCTTATATGATGCGATATGCATGCCTTTGACGAACGCCTCGGAGTCGACAAAAGACACGTAAGCTTCCTTAAGTGATACCTTGCCCTTTCTAAGGGACTTGATCTCCGAGCCCAGCAAGACCATGCCTGCTTCATAGGTCTCTTCGATGAAGAAGTCATGGTAGGCTTTTCTGTTTACCGCAATGTCTTTCATTTTCCAAACGATGAAAATAGCGAAATCTTCATTTCGCTATTTCTAAAATATTATTCCGTAACTCTGATGATGATGACCAATACGAAGAATAAAATGCCAAGCACCATCGTAATGATCGAAATGACCTTTTCCGGTCCGCGTTCCTTGACGTTCTGGAACAGACCGAGATCACCGTTTCCCGTGAAAGCGGAAAGCGCATCAGACTTGCCGCCCTGTAACAGGGAGATAAGTATAAGCAATACTGCAACGATAAGTAATATTATCCTCATATTTCACTCCTTAAAAATCCGTTTTTGCCAGATCTACATAATTGATGTCCGTCGGTGTCTCACGGCCGAACAAGATGATAAGGACAGTAGCGACCTGTGCCTGATCGTTCATGGACTCGACTTTGCCTTCCATGCCGGAGAAAGGACCCGACAGGATCTTGACGGAATCGCCGACCGCAAAATCGACTTCGATGGACTTGTCGGACTGGCCGATCCTTCTTAAGATCTTTTCGATCTCATCCTGTTTGACAGGGAACGGTTTGGCACCGCCGCCGGAAGAACCGATAAATCCGGTAACGCCCGGTGTATTTCTGACGACATACCATGCCTCATCCGTCATGATCATCTCAACGAAGAGATAGCCCGGGAAGATGTTCTTGACGACTTCCTTGGACTTTTCGTTCTTGACTTCGATCTGTGTCTCTTCGGCTACGACGATACGGAACAGGTTTTCCGAGATGCCCATGGTCTCCAGTCTTTTTTCAAGATTGTCTTTGACACGGTTCTCATGACCTGCATAGGTATTGACGACATACCATTCTTTTTTGTTTGCTGTTTCCGTCATATCAGAGCACTCCCAAAGCGTTCAGGATCGCTGATACTGCAACAAGGCATACAGCAAAGAATAACGCAAAGAAACCCGTAAAGATGAGTACCTGTACAGAATTGGAGAACAGATCGCTCCTCTTCGGCCAACGGATCTTTGAGATCTCTTTCCAGATAGCACTGAAATTAAACCACTTCATACTTCCCTCCTATTTTGTCTCTTTATGCAATGTGTGTTTATTGCATTTCGGACAATACTTCATCAGCTCGATACGTTTCGCACTGTTGTTGTTTCTGTTTGTCGAATAATTACGCGACAGACAAACGCTGCAGGTAAGAATTACTTTTCTTTTATCTTTCATAATTCCTCCTTCAAGGTATTTAAAAAGTTATCTCCTCGATAACCATTCTCATATTAACCAAAACAAAGCCTTCTGTCAATCCGCTTTCTCAGAAAAACCGCCTGTTTACAGGCAGTTTTCAGACAGCTGCTTCTTCAGCCGCTTCTTGAGATAACGGATCCGGTTGTCGATGCGCTTGCGGTCGATCTGCAGTCTTTCTGAGATCTGCTTATAGCTGTATTGTTTTTCTTTCAGCGTCAGGATCTGCCTGTCTTCTTCGCTCAGGCTCTTGAAAAAGGTGCCAAGCTCTTCCTTCACCTGTTCCTCGCGATGATACTTTATCGGGTCACAGCAGACAAGATCCTTCAGATCGTGCTGGGAAGCCTTCTCCAGAGAATAGACGCCTTCTTCCCTTCCTCTGTATTCGGCTCTTATGATCTCTTTGATCCTCGAGCGGATGATCATATAGGCATAGGTCGAAAAGCGGACCTTCCTTTCTTCTTCAAAGGTGAACACGCACTTATACAAAGAAAGGCAGCCCTCCTGATAGAGGTCCTCCTCGTCATAACGGAAGTCTCCGTTGTCCAGATGACAGGAGTAGATGATCTTGTAGATCAGACGGCGGTATTTCTTCACCAATGCGCAAAACGCCGCGTCATCGCCGCTTCTGGTATCTTCGATGAGTTTCAGATCTTCTTCCATAATAAAATTATGGATAAAAAAACGGGACTTTCTTTTTCAGATCCGTCCCATTTATTTCTCAGTATCTTTCCACAAATGTGGATTATTTCTTCCTCTTGCCCAGTACATTATATATAAGGATGCCGGCTGCCACTGACGCATTGAGCGAAGTCACCTTTCCATACATCGGTAATTTCACCATGAAATCACACTCTTCCCGAACGAGCCTTGACATGCCTTTGCCTTCCGAACCGATGACAAGGACGACATTCATATCGTAGTCGATCTGGTTGTACATCTGCTCCGCCTCGCCGGCCGAACCGACGATCCAGTAGCCGGCCTTCTTCAGCTGCTTTATCGTATTGACAAGATTCGTCACTTCCGCGACCTTCATGTATTCCAGGGCTCCGCAGGCCACCTTGGCCACCGTCTCATTGACCTTGACCGCATTGTGCGACTTATAGATGACCCCATCGGCTCCGGCGCATTCCGCCGTCCTTATGATCGCACCGAGATTGTGAACGTCTTCCAGACCATCCAGCATCACGATCAGACCGTTTTTTTCCTTGATCATGTCGTTTACATCCGCAAGCTCATACGGCTTTACTTCCGCCACATAGCCCTGGTGATTTCCTTTGACCATGGAATCGAGCTTTTTGCGATCGACGATCTTGTAAGGGATCTTCCTGTTTCTGATCTCCTGATCATTGAGCACATAGGCCTTTACGATACGTCCGGCATTGAGGGCTTCAAAAAACGAATTCTTTCCATAGACATAATCACTCATTACGGACCCCTCCTTCAAAGACTTTTTCAAAAAATTCAGACAGCCTTTCCTTATCCGTCAGATAAAGATACCCGCAGATCGCCTCAAGCCCCGATGCACATTCATAGGTCTGCCTGTCACCGTTTTTCGGGATGTGGCCGATCGCATTGCGGCCCCGCTTGTAGATCTCAAGCTCTTCTTCCGTAAAGAATCCCTGATCGTTCAGTCTCGTAAAGACTTTCGTCTGTCCCTTGGCGGAATTGTAGCCGTTGCACAGCCTTTGTAAAACACCCGGAGACTGGTAGTGATGTTCGATGAAATATTCCCTTACATGCAGTGTGAAGACCGCATCGCCGATGAAACTTAAGGAATTGGAGCTGCACTCTTTGAGATCCATTACAAGATCCCTTTTTCGATCAGTGCGGCACGATACTTATCGGCCGTCTCAAAATCCTTATTGGCCTTCGCCTCGTTCCACAAGGCATAGTTTCTCTTATCTTCTTCATCCAGCACTTTCTTTTCGATGAAGATACCTAAGATCTCCAGCATCTTTCCGATCGCGTTGTATTCCTTAAATACGGCATCGAAATCGATGTCTCTTACGCGCAGTGCCTGGTTGAGCTTCTTGAGCGTTTCAAAGATGACCATGTAGGCATTCGGCGTATTGAGATCGTCAGCCATCTGGTCGATGAACTGCTGATACATCTCTTCATCATAGACACCGGTATTTTCCTTTCCGGCGATCTGTGCTTTGACTTCCGCCTGTTTCAAAGCGGTCTCGATCTTATTCAGTTCGGTCTTTGCCGCATTGAATGTCTCATCGTCATAGATCAGAGAATCTCTGTATCTTGCCGACAGCAGGAACCATCTCACGAGGTTGGGACCGTGTTTCGCAATGACGTCTTTTGCCCACTGGGTATTGCCTAAGGATTTGGACATCTTGCCGCCCTTTGTCTCCAGCATGCCGTTGTGGATCCAGTAGTTGGCCAAATGGTGGCCATTGCAGCACTCGGACTGCGCCACTTCGTTTTCATGGTGCGGGAACTTGAGGTCCTTGCCGCCGCCGTGGATATCGATCATGCCGGACTTGAACTCCTTGCCGATCATGACGACACATTCGGTATGCCATCCCGGTCTGCCTTCGCCCCAAGGGGAATCCCACTTGATGCCCTTGTCGGTCTTTTTCCATAAGGCGAAGTCCTGCGGATTCTTTTTCAGATCGTTGGTCTCGACTCTCGCCCCCGCATTGAGGTCTTCGAGTCTTTGATGAGACAGTTCGCCGTACTTCGGATCGGATTCCACATCGAAGTAGACGTCGCCGTCCACGACATAGGCATGGCCTTTTCTGACCAGCTCATCGATGAAGGCAATGATCTCATCCATCGTCTCGGTGACTCTTGGCGTGACATCGATCGGAACGATGTTCAGAGAATCACGGACATCGTTGTAAGCCTTGATGTATCTTTCGGCGATCTCGTTTTCCGAGACGCCCTCCTCGATCGCCTTGTTGATGATCTTGTCATCGACATCGGTGAAGTTGGAAACGAATTTCACTTTATAACCTAAAGCTTCAAAAGTCCTGCGCAGAGTATCAAAAACGACGATCGGACGGGCATTGCCGATATGGGCATGGTTGTAGACGGTCGGTCCGCAGACGTACATGCTGACTTTGCCTTCTTCGATCGGTTTGAATTCTTCCGTTTTCAATGTATAGCTGTTATACAGTTTCATCTTCCTTGTCCTCCATATAATACTGGTAAATGCTGTCTTTCAGCTTTACCCACTTTTTCATCTCTCTTGTCGTGATCGCGTAGTCGGGCTTGAGTTCTCCCGAGCGGATGAGTTCGATCAGCTCCTCATCGGAAAAGCTTCCTTCGAAACCTTTGACGCGCCAGATCTTAGTCCTTTTCATCATCCATCACCTTACAATAAGTATATTCTATTTCCATGTTCAATAATTCGCTCTTCGTGAAAGTCTTTCCGTCAAGGTTGGAAGAAGACACGGTCACCTCATCCGCTGCGCACCAGTCATCTTCGCCGCCTTCGACCTTTCTGATGTTTTCTTCAGGAACGCCCAGCGAAACAAGGTAAGCGAGGAATTCCTCTTCCTTCTGGTTGGAGGCCTCCGGGAACGTATAGGTCTCTTCCGGTTTGAGATACGTGAAGTTGAGCTTATAGGCATCCGAATCGGTATAATCGCCTTCGCCGATCGAAACGATGGAAAGCGTATAGTTCTTGCCGTCGGTCATATTCTCCGTCTCGAAACGCACGACCTGCGCCACGCCGACTCTTCTCGAGATGCCGATGCCGACATCCAGAGAGACGATGTAGCCCGAGGCATTGGACACCGGATCGAACTGCACCGAGACATATTTGTCATCGATGCTGTATTCCACGTTGGAGACCATATCGAGCCTCTGCTTGATGAGTTCTTCCTTGACGAACTGATGGTATGCGTTGTTGCCTACCCCGTAGATCTTCACGCCGTCAAAACCGATCAGATAATCGGAAGCGCCGTCGATCGCGATGATGTTGGACCACTGTTCGATCTGCGAACGGATCTCGTCATTGTCGATCTCGATGTGGACCTTGCCATAGCGGTCCAGTCCGGCGACATAGGAATCTCCGCAGGCGACATCGACGATGTCGGTCCAGGATTCCGCTTCCAGATAGTTGAGAGAATTTTTGGTATAGACATCGATCGTATGATCCTCACAAAGGATGGCCAGGATGTTTTCGGAAGATGCGACATCCCGGATATTGAAGTAGTTCTTCAAGGATCCCGAACCGATGAAGCTACCCGCCGAGGTGATGACCCCGTCCTGGTCCAGCGTGATCGTGCCGTTGGCCGTCGCAAAGACCTTTTTGACGTTTCTGGGATCAGGCAGGTCGCATGCCCCGTCCGAGGTATCGCCCGAACAGCGTACACGGCCATTGGAATCCACACCGACGATGTGGTTGTCACCGACTGCGATATCGACGATGTTCTTCCAGTCATCGATCTGATCGGCATATTTGGAGATGAGACCGGCATGCGATAAGGTGCCGTCCTCATTCAGTATGATCGTAAAGCCTTCGCCTTCGCAGACCTTGACGGCAGCCGAAGAAGTCAGGTTGGACAGTTCGCCGTTGGCATTGCTTCCGGAACCGTTGACACCGGAATAATCATCGATGTAAACGACCGTCGTCTCCGATACCGAAAGACGGTTGATGTTCTGTATCGTCAAGGTGAAAGGCCGCACGGTGTTCTGCAATATGATGAACATGATGAGTATCGTGACCAGTAAAAAGACGATGATCGAAGAAGCTACCTTATTCTGCTGATAGAAGTTCGATATCTTGTCCCATATCGTCTCTTTGGCCGTAAAATATTCGATGTTGATCTCATCGGTATTGGCCTTATTGACTTCATATAACTGCACATCTGCCGAATTCTTAAAAACATCGACCAGATCGATATGATACAGAGAAGCCAGTTTCTTCATCTGATCATAACCGATCATGCCCGATCCGTTTTCATAATTCATATATTCCAGCACATCTACGTGCAAAACATCCGCAAGATAGGATTGCGAATAGTTGTAGTGCTTTCTTAATTTCGTAAGTTTTTCCGGTAATTTATTCACAACAACATTCTACCATCTGCACTTCCAATTCAGAAATTTCTCTTACTTTTACAGTTTCTCAGAAATAATTTTATTTTTTCTTGAAAAACCGTAATTTCAATGTTACTATATATTAGCAATGTGCCCGAATAGCTCAGTCGGTAGAGCGTCCGGCTGTTAACCGGCAGGTCACAGGTTCGAGTCCTGTTTCGGGCGCCATTGTTGTGGCAAGTTGGTGAAGCGGCTTAACACACCGCCCTTTCACGGCGGCATTCACGGGTTCGAATCCCGTACTTGTCACCACTCTTCGGTTCCCTAGCTCAGTTGGTAGAGCATCTGACTCTTAATCAGAGGGTCTGGGGTTCGAGCCCCCAGGGAATCACCATTGAGATCAATAAGTGCGAAAGCACTTTTTTTGTTTCATATGTGCCAAAAAGCCTTTATTTATCGTGCTTTCTGTAACTTCACATCATCATAAACAAAAGAAACAGTAAGAAGTAAGTGAAACATAAAAATCTGTCCTGTCCTGCTTTGTGCAGCGTAAAATGTCGTCAGAACTGTCGTCAGAATAGCTCTTTTTAGCTTTTTTCTACAAAAGTGTCGTCAAAATTCATTATCTTGTTATAAGCTCATCCCGTATCCTTTGTCTTTTCCAAGATACTGGTCAATTTCTTTTTCTATCTCTTTCTGTCTTTTAGCCAGAAGACCACTGATGCCTTTCCTTATCGATCTATCCGGATTCCTTGACGACAATCTGTCCCTGACGATAGAAGGATCCTTATAGATCTTTCCCTTGTCACCATCGGCAGAACTGTAGTTGTCATTGGAAAGAAGTCTGTCATAGCTGTTGTCTCTGATAAAGTCTTTCTTTCCCTGCAGGATGAGATTGGCGATCTGTTTCTTTGTTTTGGCGATCTCTCTTTTTCCCCGGTCCGATCTTTGCCAGTAATAGTCTCCGGTCTCAAGTGACCAGTATCGGTGAGAATTCATCGAATCATATCTTTGTAATGCTTCTTTATAGCTGTTCCATTGTTTTCTGCATTCTTTTGATTCCAAAAGGCGATCAACGACCTTATAGATGGTTTCTCTGTAGGGAGCCATATGGTAGGAATTGATCTGAAGTCTTCCCTTATCCGGAAGAACGGCATAGAGATCTCTTACGGTTTTCACTCTATCAAGATCGATATGCCTTACCCTGTCCAGGACTTTTGTCTTGGAGATATTGATATCGTCAAACAGTTCCCGGTATTTGCTTTGGTCCTGTCTTTTGATCATCTCATTGGCAAACATCCTTTTGAAATCATTCAAGGACTTCTTCGGCAGCTTTCCATAAAGATGATCAAATGAATGGGACGGCTCGTTCTCATAGAACAAAAGATGGATATGAGGATGCGGTGTGATGCTGGTTCTGTTTTCCGGATGGAAGTCTTCCCACCAGGAGACATTATCCGGATCAAGATCCAGTGATCGGATATAGGAAGGCATGATCTTATCGATAGCGATAGAGAACTGTTCCTGATTGGATAAATGATAATCATCGGCTGTATCAAAGTCTTTCAAGGATACGATCAGCTCATAGACAACAGATCCTTCTTTGGAAAGACATTCCATTCCCTTTTGCTTGAACGCTTTCTTCTTTTCTTCAGAATCAAGAAGACCTTCAGAACTCATCGTATAGCCATACCTGCCGGTATAGTCCAGTAACGATCCGCCCTTATCCTTTTCGATATCGCTGTATCTTTCCGTGTAACTGAAATAGCTGTTTGATCCGCCAAAGATCGAGGAAGGTGTAACCGTTCCCTTGAAACAGCTATTCTTGGGGGCAGACTGGCCGATCCTGAAGTATCTTGCTTTCATGATGAGATCAGGCATTTTCTTTTTCCTTTATCATAGCTTCAATCAATTCTTCAACAGCAGGATCCAGGCTTGAACTGCGATAACTGTTTTTGTTGTTATAAACTTCTTCTTTTTCATCGTCTTCATCAATTTCTTCATCCTGATCGTCTTCATCATCGTATTCGATCTGCCTTTGCCGGACCAATGTTCTGTTTCCTGCCGACTTATCCCTCATGTATTCTTCCAGAGCTTCATCCCACATCGATGTCTCATTAAGGATGATGTTGAGCGCCTGACGCTTGCTTTTGGGGGCAGGGAGAACGCTTGGGCTTCTGTAGAACACTCGTTTGCCTAGATCGCTTTTGATTGCCAGAAACAGCAACTCATCGATCTTGTCCTCAATTCCTTTAAACCTGTTGTTCGCCGTATCTTCAACCATGAGGTCTATCCTTTTCAGGATATCCGGATCTCTTGTCTTTGTGATATAGCGCAGATAATAGTCATCAATGATGCCTTCTACAAGTTCCTTCCTGGTCCTTGGCTTGATGCCCATCTTCTCCAGTTTCTTTTTATCCTCTTGCATCAGATAATCGATCTTGTTTAAGACATGGTCTTCAAACCTGAAGGACATCACCCTGTTTTCTTTCTTTTTCATATTCTCCTTTCTTCTAACGTGGAAATTTTCCACGTTGCTGCGGCAGCCTTCCTCACGAAAGCCGACAATAAACCGTGCCAAAGCGGTGTATACAAAGGCATTCCTCTGTAAACGGTTTTGTATACACTTTGCAATGCAAAATCAGATGATCTCACTATTCACTAAAAGCCTTTGAATAAAGGCAAAACTTGGCAGAGCCAAGTTGTCCAGACCGGAATTGTATTACAAAACTGTAAACAATTCCTTTATCCTGCTTCTGTATCAGGACGTAAACAAAGTGGCTATAAACCGCGCGAATGTCAAACGTGGAAATTTTCCACGTTGCTATAGATCACTGATATCGATGTTCAGTCTGGCCATCAGAGCGTTGATCGCTGGGATGGCACTTTGCCTGAACTGCTCCATCTCGCTTTCGGAATAAAGACCGGTTTCCAGATCGGTGAAGTAGCGCTCAATACCAGAAAGTTTCTTCATGATCTTTCCGCTGTTGTTCTGCTTCTGAATTAAACCGCCTTCCATCTGCTTCTTGTAGTTCTGGATAGTGCGGTCGGTCACACCCATCCATGAGGCGATCGTCTCCCGCTCTCTTCCGGGAGGCTTTTCTCCCGATGCACATTTGCGGACATAGATCTCCTTCAGTTTGAGATAGATCTTCTTTCTTTCGTCGGATGAAAGGACTCTTGCCGCATTGGAACTTACAATCGCCAGAAACTCATCGTCCTCGTTCCTGTATTCCCTGTTGTCAACCACACAGGGGATCTGATTGATGAATTCCTTATCAAAAAAATATAAAGGTTTTCCTTCCTCAAAAATCGCCTTGCAGGCCTTGAAACGTCTGTGGCCGGAAAGGATGATGTAGAGTCCTTCTTTCGTCTTTCGCACAACCAGAGGCTGCGAAAGCTGAAACTCTTCGATGTTTTCCTTGAGGACATCGATATCGTCCTGCGAGTAGATCTCATTGAGCCTGTTTTCCCTGATCAGATAGGTGTCGATCGCTCTGACCTTGCCTTTGGAAGCCTCAGCCAGCGAGTCTGGATTAAAGAGTCCTCTTGTAATGTTTTCTTCCATCAGCTTAAGCTCCTTATCTCATCGACCAGCGACTGATAGTTTCTTCCGATCCTGGTATCATCCTTTTCAATGACAAAGCCGGATCTGTTTTTGTTTTTGACCGGAGCGGACTGATAGTTGATATCTGTTTTCAGTACAAGATCTCCATAGGCTGAACGAAGATAGTCTTCAAAGATCTGTGACGCCCTTGTGCGGTCCGTCATCGTCAGAAGGATCCTGAAGTCCATCTCTGCGATCTCTCCCTCATCAATGGCTTCTTTTATGTTTGTCAGTGTCAGGTTCATCCCTTCGATCGAATCCGAAAACATGATGTTGTCGGCATCCGGATTCACCGGGATGATCACCATATCCGAGCACATCAATGCATTGGATATCAGCAGATCGATGTCCGGATGGTTGTCGATGATGATGTAGTCATAGTCTTTCCTTATCGGATCCAGGACGTTCTTCAGCCTCAGCTGCTGGATACCATGGGAGGCATACAGCATCTCTTTCTTTAGGACAAACAGATTCCGTTTGGATGGAATGATATCCAGGTTTGGAAATTTCGTATGATGGATGCACTCATCATAGGTTTTCTCTTTCCTTAACAGCTCGCAGATCCCATCAAGTTCCAGATAGTTGCTGAAGAACCGCTTGGATGAGTTTCCCTGCGGATCGAGATCTACGAGAAGGACTTTTCCTGTTTCGGAAAGCCCTACTGCGATATTGATGCTTGTAGTTGTTTTTGAACAGCCGCCTTTGGCCGACATTAAACTGATTGTTTTCACTTTTTTCCTCCTTGTGACAGTATGACAGTTGTTTTGGGGGTACCCCATTTGAACTGTCATTCTGTCATTTCTTTGCGTGGATCAGCCGGAGGATCCTTTCCTTTGACGATCTTTCCGAAGCCAATTCGATGTCGTTCTGATTCAAGGTTTCGATATTCGCGTTGAGATATTTCTTTAATGAATTGGGATTCCTTCCAAACCGGGAAAGTTTCAGGATTGCCGATACTTCCTGGCAGCTTCCCGACACTTCTCCCCGGGCAACGACCTGTTCGATGATATAAGCCAGTTCATAATCGATCGGTTTGTCATTGCCGCTTTCCGACAGACTCATCGTCCTTGAAGAAAAGTCAAAGCTGATCGCAATATCTTTCTGCTCAACGCTCTTTCCATAGATCGACAGTACCCTTTCAGGTGATTGTCTTTTCTCTGGCATCGACAGGATCATCCTTGTGTCCGATGCGCCACCGATACTGACGCTGCCATTGATCTCACCGAGTTTGTTGAGATGATGGACCAGAATGATCGTTTTGTCTTTCAATGCCGAATCGCTTCGCATGTTGCTGTAGAGCTCATTGACATCCTTATAGACATTGGGATCTTTTCCTTCATTGATCAGGATCTGGATGAACAGATCGATGATGATCAGATCGGCGTTTATGACATCATATTTCAGAAAAGCCAGAGGCTCGTCATGCAGTTCCATGACACTGACATTTTCTTTGTTATTCAATCCGATTGCCGCAAACGCTCTTGAAACATCGGTATTTGACATTTCGGATGAAACATAAAGAATTCTTTGCTTTGTGGTTTTCAAGCCGAGAAAGTCTTCTCCATCGGAGATCGCCTTGCACAGATTGATCACCAGCGTGGATTTGCCGGATGATTCGTCTCCGGAGATGATATTGATTGTCCTTGCCCTGATGATGGATTCCCAGATCCAAAGATCATCCGAGCTTTCTTCTTTCAGTATTTCCTCTACGGTTTTAATATCACTCATAAGACTGTTGACAATAAAGCGGCGCTTTAAATGCTAAAATAGGCATAGATAAAGGCACTGCTTTTATCAGAAGACGTGGATCTCTTACTTCTTGGCGGAACTGGGGGATCCATTTTTCTTTCTGTTTATCTTGTTTAGCTCCTTTCTGTTGATGTGTTCGACATTGATGGTCTGATAGTTCTTCATTGTGGTCGAGATATCCTCATGTCCCATCAGATACATCTGTTCCCGTTCCGTGAGTCCCATGATCTTTATGGAATACTCATGCCGGCAGATCCTTGAAGTCAGATCATCGGGGATTTCAAGTTGCAGTTCCCTGGCGGTCTTCTTCATCCTCCTGCGGATACTGTCCCATAGCTGGCGGTAGCTGTTTTCCGTCAGGCACTTTCCGTTTGTCATCTGCAGAAGGAAATCATCCTCATCCAAATCCTTGATCAGATCCGCAAAATACTTTTCATCCTGATCTAGGATCGGGATGATGCGGTTGCCGGCATCGGATTTCGGTTTCTTTCTCCTTGGGACATTGCTTGTATAGTCATTGGCATGATCGATGATGATCGTATTATTCTCAAGATCGATGTTTCCCTTCTGTAAGGCGGTAGCTTCCTCTTTCCTTAACCCGTAATCCAGGAACAGTTTTAGTAGGAGTTCCTGACGATGATTCCATTCGGTGTTTTCAATGACTTTTCTTTCGTTTGCCGTAAGGCCACGTTTGGATTTCTCTTTTGTTTTGTTCTTGGGTCTTTGAATCAGATCCATAGGATTATAGCGGATAATCCTTTTGGTCATTGCATATTTAAATATCTGATCCAGACACATATAAACTTTCTCAGCTATGTTTGTTTTGTCGGCAAGTAGATTCATAACCTCGTTGATATCACACTCATCGATTTGTGAAATTGGTTTTCCGTCAAGAACAGCGATCTTTCTGAAACAATCAACTTCATACATTTTTCTGGTTGCCGCAGTTTTTGGAGATTTGCTTTTGTACCATCTTTTCCGGATCTCTCCAAAAGTATCGGAATATGACGGATACTCTCCAATACCGTCTTTAAACCGAATAATCTCCCGCCACATCTTTTCTTCGGCTTCTTCTGCTGTCTGCCCATAGAAATGCTTCCGGTTGCCGTTAATTGATGTTGCGATTTCATATCTTCCATCTTTCCTTCGCTTAGCCGGCATATCTGCCCTTTCCTTTATCCAGCTGGAAATATTCATTGAATGCCCACTCCGGACAGCTTCCCTCCACCGGCATACGTTTTGGATCTATGCCATAATGTTCATTGACCTGTTTTACCAGCCTGCAGGCCGTGGACTTGCTGATGTTCAGTTCTTTTGCAATCTGTTTCACTCGTAGTATCTTTTCCATTGATTCCTCCTTATTCTTCACCATTTCAAGGTGATTTCTATATGTATAATATATCACCATGTTTAGGTGATTTCAACTATTTCATCTTTATTTGGTGATAAATGGTATAATTTATACATGGCAAACTATAACTCAACAAAAAAATCATTCTATTTGAACGGCCAGATGCTTAGATTGATATTAAAGAGCAAAGGAATAACACAGCAAGCTCTTGCTGATATTGTGAACGTGGGAAAAAACACCATATACAGAGCTATAAATTTCAATCGTATGGAAAGCAAAGAAGTTTTTGAAAAGATATGCAGTTATCTTGAAATCGATCCTATTGTTTTGCTGGACAAAGAATTTCTTGCTCACTATCTGAATTCTCAAAGTAATAAAAATGATGATACTGGAATCAATACCGAGAACATCAATGAATATCTAACCACTTACGGAAAAGGATTCCATAGATATGATATTTCTTCGTTCAGTGATGAATATATTAGACGGTTCTTTGAAAAATCCCCAGGAAGCGAAATGCTGTCAGAGGAAATGAAAGCTTTTCTCTTTGGAAAAATAGTAGAATCCAGAGAGAAATATATTTCCCTACTCTATGAATTCCTCGACATCCGAGACGAAAAAGAAGAAATCGATGATTTTTATAAGAAATTCAATTCTTGGTTTGAGAGGAATGTGAAAGATAAAAACCTCAAAGATTAGATCGATGAGGTTTGATGCTGGTTACAATAAAATGTGTGGGAATGAATCCCACACATATCAGAATAATCACTTTTATCTTGAAGAATACCAAGCGTTGACTTCATCAGTAATCTGCTGACCGCCAAGTTTCAGCCAGTTTTCAACAAATATATCAAATTCATCTATTGAAGCAGTTCCAATGATAATCTTTGTAAACGTCTCTAATGCAATTGTTTTTTAGTTATTATTATTCTTTCATGTTTTTGCATCATAATTTTATTTGCAACATTATTGAATCATATGGGTGGTATTTTGAAACATAAATGGTATGGTTTATCAATGTTTCATTAGGGTATTACTTATCATAATACTATCGAGAAATCTTGTTTCGTTTTTTGTGCAGCAAATTCTTAAATTCTGATATGTAATTGCTTAAAAACAGAATCCATACGAATTCTGTCTTTCAATAAATTTTTTCAGATTGTTATCAGGGAAGATCATCATAGGTAATGACCTGAATATCATTTTTCACAAGCCAGTCCTTGGTTTCCTGGGCGATGCACATAGCGACTTCTTTCGGTCTTGGCAAAGTCATAGATGAGATATCGAGGATCGGCTGATCAAGATAACCAGGATGGCAGACAAACATCAGATAGCCGTTTTCTCCATAATCTTTTAAAGCATATTTCTTTAATGATTCAAAAGGATCATAATCAGGATTCATGGAATCCATCGCATTGTAAAGATAGGAGCTGCGGAACTTTGTCGGACCGTTGAAGTTCATACCCAGATAATCGCAACCATGTCTTTCTGCTACAATCTGCAGACCTTTGAAAAAGTTTTCGGAAGCAACCGCATGGCCTTCAAAATAATGCGGTTTATCTTCCGTCAGTTTCACAAAGGCTTCATACTGCGCTTCGATCTCGATGATGACTTCATCCAAGTCCACAAAATCAATGCCTTCCTTGAAAGATGCACGATATGTTTTTGAACTCTTCAAATTCCCCTTTTCATCACAGATACTAGGGATAAGTTTTGGATCTGATAAAGGCTTGCCGGCACAGATATTGGTGTGCAAACCAAAACATAAAGGCAGGTCTTTTACCAGATCATAGCCGTGTTTGGTTGCCGGCATATTAGTCATAATACCAACGGAACGGATGATACCATCACGGCAGGCTTTTTCTATGCCGTAATTGACGCCTTCGGTAAAACCCAGATCATCGGCACGTACGATTATTTTTTTCATTGTGAACCTCCTAAGAAAAAGGCAGCGGTCATCCCACTACCTTTAAGATAGCTTATTTAGGCTGTTTCTGAATAGCTGGTTCATTCTTGTCGAAACCGAAGAAGTAAACCAATGCAGCTGTGCCGAACATGGCAATTGCCGCAGCGATCAGAGAATTGACCAGATTAGCTGTGCCTCCCTGAACATAGCCTAATACCGATAAGAAATTAGTTGCACCAAGCATATAGACTGTGACATGAGTCAGACCGGCATATAATCCGGCAAGAGCGCCGCCAATGAACAGGCAGATAAACGTCTTAGTATATTTCATACCGATACCATAGAGAGCAGGTTCAGTAACACCACCGACAAATCCGGAAATGAAGTAACCACCGGCTAATGCTTTTTCTTTCTTGTCCTGCAATCTCAGGAATGCGCCTAAAGCCATACCGAAGGCTGCCCAGGTCGCACATCCACCGGCGACCATGACACATGAATCAGGATTGCCTGCAAGTAAGTTCATGATACCAGGGATCAAGATTACGGAATGCATACCGGTCATGACCAGGAATTCCCACAAACCACCGATCAAAGCGCAAGCTACGAAACCTCCGTGAGCAGCCATCCAGTTCAGGAATGCACCTACATAATCACCGATGATCTTGCCGATCGGAGCAGCGATCCATAAAGCGATTGGAACTGTGATAAACATCGTCAGGAAAGGAACAAAGATCGTTGATAATGAATCAGGAATAACTTTCTTCAGGAACTTTTCAATATAGTATAAGATTGCTACACAGACGATGACCGGCAGAACTGATGAAGAGTAATCAACCAGTCTGATCGCGATGCCGAATACTCTGAACGGTTCACCGGCTGTAACGATACTGATAAGTCCCGGAGCAACTAAGATACCACCCATGTATAAACCAAGCATCGGTGAAGCACCGATTTTCTTGGCAGCTGCATAACCGATATAGATAGGCATGTAGTAGTAGCCTGCATCATATAAGAAATCAAACAGTTTGTACAGATCGGAATCCGCCCCATAAACTTTAAGCAGATCACAGAATACAACATTGACAGTCTTGAACATGGCCGCAGCGATCATGATCGGGATCAGTTGTGTCATAGTGCCTGATAAGTAATTCAGAACATTTTTGAAACCTGATTTGACAGTCAGTTTTTCTTTTGGAGCGTCAAGATTTTCATCAACAGAGCCACCGGCCGCAACACCCATTCTGACTACTTCGTCATATACTTTAGGTACAGACTGACCGACGATGACCTGATACTGACCACCGGCACGAACAGTCCCAATGATACCGTCGATACTCTTAACTGCATCGTCATTTACCACTGACTCATCTTTTAAGGTAAGTCTGAGTCTGGTCATACAGTGTGAAACATTAGTAACATTGTCCTTGCCGCCTACAGCTTCGATGATCTGAGCGGCTTTTTCCGCATTTACATTTGCCATATTTTTCTCCTTAGTTTTTCTATATCTTCACAGCCACGCGTAAGCTGTTACGACCTTAGTTGTTGCGATCTGTGAGTCTGTTGATATGAAGCATCAGATAAAGCATTTCTTCATCATTGATCTCCATACCCGTCTGCATCTTCAGATACTCACAGACATCTTTTGTACACATATACACATCCGGATACTTTTCCTTCATGATTTCAAACATCTCGACATTTTCCGAATTCAGAGGCTGATCATCGATCCTCTGCAACAGATATTTCAGATGCGTCTCAAAGCGATAGGCATTGAACCCTTCTCTGTCGATCTCAATGGACAGATCTTCACAGATGATCTTAATGACGCGGTCATCGATCTCTTCAAAACTGACTTCTCTTTGTGAGTGATGTGAACTCTCTTCCGATTCGACAATATGCATCGCAATGATCGATCTTTCATCTTTCGGCAGGTTGATGCCAAACCGTTGGTTTATATGATGCCAGGCCCAATCTCCGACTTTGTATTCAGCATCATAATTGAATTTGATCTCATTACTTAGTTTCATCGGCACATAGACTTTGTTTTTATATCTTTCGATCGCAAAGTTTATGTGATCGACCAGAACATAGTAGAGATAATCGCCGATGTCCTTATTTATATGAGCTCTGGCATAATCAACAATCTCGACCGCGATTGCAATAACCTTTTCATCCGCCTCATCAAACATCATGATGTGCTCTTTTTTGACATCATAAAAGGTCCTGTCTACCTTGGACAAATCGTTTAGTTCATATGGCATCTCAGGAAAACCGATACCCTTGCCGAAAGCGACAAGATTTCTGCCATCATCATCCTGTGCTAAGGCGACATTGTTGTTGATTTTTTTTATTATTTTCATAAAATAAAAACTCCAACCAAAAACATCAATCTCAGAAACAATATATCCAAGGTGATGCCTCCAGTCGGAGTAACAATCCTTTTTGCATCTATATTATGCATGATTAGGAAAACGTTGTCAACAGCAAATCCTCTTTTGTTTTCAATATAAGTTAATAAATATTTGTTTGGTTTTTAAATTCTCAAACATATTTTTTCTCAGTATCATAAGTACCGTATGACTCCACCCATACGATATATTTCTGCTCCAGAGTCTATGTTTCATATGGATGCCTTTTGAAACATGATCTGGCATGTATATTTAGGGTACTCCTGCTGTCCTTGTCTGTTTTCTGATATGGTCAAATATTTCTTTTCCTGTATTCCGACGGCGTTATGCCGTTGTTTTTTGTAAAGACCTTATAAAAGTAAGAAAGATTGGTGAAGCCGCACTCTTGCGCGATCATATCAACCGGTTTATCCGTGCTGATCAGCAGCGACTTGACTTCTTCCAGCTGCCGGTTCCTTTTGAGTTCGAGGAAGGTATAGCCTGTCTTTTTCTTAATCAGATTGCTGAAATAATTGTAATTATAGCCGAACTGTTCCGCGATCTTCTTCAGATCGCAATCAGCATAGTGATCCTGTATCTCTTTCATGATCGTTGCCAGAACGATATCGTCCTTGCTGGAAAACTCCGTATCGTTAGAACGATATGTCTCGTTCACCAGCTGTAGGAACATCAGACGGATGTATTCTTCCATGATCGAACCGTAATTCTCTTCCCTAACACCGAAATACAGATAGAAGATCGTCTGCATCACCATGTCAATCATCGGGTTGTCTCTTTTCCGAAAGACGATGTAGTTGTTTCTTTCCCTGTTCTTCAAAAGAGAGTCGAACAGAAAATCGAACAGAAGATGACGGTTGTCGTTGTATTTGGTCAGAACATTGCGGTAATAGCGTTCTTTCATCGCAAAATTGACCACGATATCGTCTTCGCTTTTATACTCTGCACCATGAATGACGTCCGGTTCCAGAAGAACGATGTCCCCTTTGTTCAATGTGATCTTCTTTCCGTTGATCGTATACTTCGAGGATCCGCTGTAGACATAATTGAGCTCAAGATATCTGTGCTTGTGAGCAGGCAGAATCGTGAATCTGCTTTCCTTGAAGATCAGCAGATCGTTGCCGACCATGTCATCGGTAAAATCGAAGAGATAGACCTTTTCGCCATTGATCATCTCATACTGCAAGGAATCGTATCGCTTGCTGAGCTGTCCCGGATGTTCCAGATGCCAGGCTTCCGATCTTGAGTTTTCTTTAAAAAATTCATCCAGTTCGGGAAAATAAATCATTTTCATTTGTCTTCATTATATTTCAAAAGGAAGGCCGAAATGACCTTCCTTGTTGGCATATTTACGCCTTTCTGTTCAAGACCTTATTCATGACCGGAACAAGCAGGAATGCTGAGACGAATGTTGCAACGGCAGCGACCAACAGCATCGTCAGATCTCTTCCGGCATTGCTTCCTAAGAACGAAGGGATCGCGAAGATGTTCGGCCAGACAAAGGCATGGCCCTTGATCCCGAACAGGACACCCAGGAATCCGCCGATACCATTACCGATCATTGCCGCAAGCATTGAAGCACGTTCCTTGACCATGACCGCATAGAGCGCCGGCTCACTGACACCGACAAAGGCCGTAAGACCCGTTTCGGCAGCGATCGTTTTCATCTTCTTGTCTTTCGTGAAGAAGGAAGTTCCCAAAGCCGCACCGGCTTCAGCCAGGTTGTGCCAGAATTCGATCGCCAGAACAAGCGAACCGCCGAACTCCGTGATCTCCAAGATCTCAAGCGGAGCCAGAGACTGGTGCAGACCCGTCAGAGTCATGACCGGCATCAAAGCACCGATGACAAGACCGCCGATCGGACCGACCGTATTCATCAGCCACTGGAAGACGATCGCCAGTAAGTTGGCACCCCAGTTGGCAAGCGGAGCGATGACTATGAAGGTGACCACAGAAGTCACAATGACCGATAACATCGGGACCAGGATGGACTTCAGCGCTTCGACCTTGATGACACGGTTGAAGAATCTGTAGACATAACTTAATAACAGGACACCCAGTAAAGCCGGGAAGATCGTAGACGCATAGCCGTACATCGGAACATTCAATCCGAAGAACGTGAGCTGTTCGCCGGCATTGACCATATTGACATAATCAGGATAGACCAGTGCACCGGCAACGATGAGGGCAAGGCCCTGATCGACTTTGAATCTTCTTGCCGCAGAGATTGCGACCAGGATCGGCAGGAAGTAGAACGCCACATCGCCAACAAACCATAGCAATGTCCACCAGCCTTCTTCACCGGTACAGATACCGATCGTCGAAAGAAGGACCAGGAGCACCTTGACCATACCTGCGGCACAGAAAGCTGGGATGATCGGTGCGATGATGCCGGACAGGGTATCGACGATCTTCTTACCGAAAGAAACATTTCCTTTTGTTTCTTCTGCGGCATCGACCAGATCGGAATCGATGTTCATCTTGGAACCGTAGTCCTTTTCGATCTGACGGAAGACATCTTCAACATCGGCACCGATGATGACCTGTCTCTGGTCACCGGATACGGCATAGCCTTTGACGCCTTCGACATTTTCGATGGCTTCCTTATTGATCTTCGAATCGTCATTTACGACGAATCTGAGTCTGGTGATGCAATGTGATAATGATCTTACGTTTTCAACGCCGCCGATGTTCTCAATGATCTCGGCAGCCGATTTCTTTATATCCTTCATTCCTATAATTCCTCCCCTTGTGTCTCAATAAAGTGTTTATACCAGTGGAACGAATCCTTTCTGATCCTTTCCCCTGTTCCGTTTCCGTCATTGTCCAGATCGACATAAATGACTCCATAGCGCTTATCCATCGTCAATGGACCGCAGGAAACGATATCGATGAAGCCCCACATCGTATAACCGAAACACTCAACACCATCATCCATTGCCTGGCCGATCGCCTTGAAATGTTCCCTCAGATACTCGATACGATAATAATCATGGACTGTACCATCCTCCAGTTTGTCAAAAGCGCCTAAGCCGTTTTCGGCAATGAAGATCGGTTTCTCATAACGGTCATAGAAGCGATTCATGCAGATCCTCAAGCCCTGCGGATCGATCGTCCAGCCGAAGTCGCTCTTCTTCAGATACGGATTGACATAGACCGAACCGGCCATATTGCCCGTCGTGACCTCAAAGTCTTCCGAAACGCTGGCGATCATCGATGCATAGTAAGAGAACGAAACGAAATCGACAGTGTTGTTTTTCAGTATTTCCTTGTCTTCTTCCGAGATCTCCAGTTTCACGTTCAGCTTATCAAAAAGCCTGAATGCATAATTCGGATAATGACCTCTGGCCATGATGTCCGTATAGAACCAGTTGGAATTGCGGATGTCATTGATCTCCTGCATGACATCATCCGGATTGCATGTGCCCGGATAGATCGTGAACGCAGCGATCATGCTTCCGACATTGTAAGTACCGGCTGTTTCATGGATGTATTCCACCGCCTTGGCATTGGCAATGAACTGATGATGCAGACATTCAAAGATCGTCTGATTGATATTCTCTTCTTCCTCACCGATGATGCTGATGCCGTCCCAATGTCCGAATCTTGCGGCATTGATCTCATTGAACGGGATCCAGTAGTCGACGACATCTTTGAAGTTATCGACCATCGCCCTTACATAATTCATGTAGAAATCGATCGTCTTCCGGTTCTTCCACCCGCCATAGTTTTCTACCAGAGCTACCGGCATATCGTAGTGACAGATCGTAAGCAGGATCTTGATGTCGTTCTTCTTCAGTTCATCGAACATCGCCCGGTAGTACGCCAGACCCTCTTCATTCGGTTTTTCCTCATCGCCGTACGGGAAGATCCTCGCCCAGCAGGAAGAGGTACGGAATACTTTGATCCCCAGTTCCTTGAACAATGCGATATCCTCTTTGAAACGATGATAGAAGTCGATGCCTCTTCTTAACGGATAATGTTCCGTTCCCTTATCGGCGATCGCCGCATTGAGCCTTTCTCTTGTGATGTCCGATGCATAGGCATTGACGTTATAGATCGTGTCAAAATCCCAATTGGAATCAAAGTACCGGCAATCCTGTGTGCTCAGGCCTTTGCCACCTTCATCAAAGCCGCCGTCAGCCTGCGAACAGGCGATCGCACCACCCCACAGAAAGTCTTTCGGAAATTTCATTTCACTGCCTCCTCAAGCAATAATGGCCATTTACAATTCAAATTATATGGAGCAGAAAATCTTTTAATAATGCCTGTTTTTTAGAATGATACTGTCAATTTTACAGATAATTGTTCATCTGTTGACTTCCAGTTGATTGTATACAAGTAGTAAACATTTTCATAAAAATGTAATCATGGAAAAGACTTCCGTTATATAATCCGAAGTCTTTTTTATTAAAATGGAAATAGAAAGACAAATCGGCAGTTTGTCGGGATGAACGTTGGAGCATAAAACCGGAAGTTAATCGTACAAATTCAAGTTTGTAGAGATAATGTGTTAGCGCGTTATACTGGAAGTTATGATATGTGTGCTTGACATAAATACTCCTATATCGTAATATAAAACTACGATATAGGAGTATTTAATTATGAAGACAAATGGTGGATTTCTTGTTACAAAAATAAAACAGCTGGGTGATCGTATATTTGAAAGGATACTGGCAGAAAAAAACATTGATGC